>JAQUMN010000092.1 GCA_028718125.1 Kiritimatiellia bacterium | reverse complement strand
TTTAACCACGAAACCGATTTAAAAAAACGGAGTCCAAGTCCAACTTCCCCACCGAGAAAGACGGATTTGTACTCCATTTTTTTTGACACTGTTTGGCGGGAAAATAATTCATCGCGATCGTTATCTATTTGTCCTCATCCTCAAATAGATTTAGTGCTTTCAAAATCGGTGGCCGTACTCTGATAGTAAGGCTTCCACGGTCGGTGTCAAGCTGCTGACTTGGGAATCTTAGCAACAAAAACAATCAGAGGTCAACAAAAGTTATCCACAGGTTATCCACAGCGATCAATGACAATGACGCTAGCCTATTTTGTCAATTTGACATAGGTCAGATAATGGTTTTTGGATGGACAAAATAAGCATGAATTTGACGAAATATGGCCGCAAAAACTTTTTAACTAAAACGTTTTTATTGCGGATGCGAATCATTCGGTGTCCGTGGACGTGGCGCTTTCTTCGTTTGAAGGCAACGGTATGATGGCCGGCGGACCGGCGATGGTTTCAATAGTCGGCCCGGCGCCGCTATTGCCGGGCGCCGCAAAAGGCTTGATCTCGATGCTTTTGCCCGCGCCGCCGGACACGCCATCATCGGCCGCTTCCGTGCTGGTGGCGTCGCGGATTTGATCGATGGCCGAGTTGATCTCTTCGGCGGTCATAGGCGAAATTTCCGACGGAGAAACGCTGGCATCCGATTCAGCCTGCGGTTTACCGCTGCTTCCGCCGCCCGGCGTTTCCGCTTCGGCCGCTATTTGGTTCATCAAGTCTTCCATGGACAGCATTGGCGGGCAAAAATCGCGCTCGCTCATCGCCCAGTCGGTAAACGCCGGATTATTTGGGCTGTAAGCTACCACTTTAATTCGAGCGGTATGGGATACGTAGGCCGTATCATAAGGTACCATCCATAAATATTCCCCGTCGTTTGGCTCATTTGTAGCAAAGGGGGCAAGCCAAGTTCTGCCGCTGTTGTTCGAATAATAGAGATCGATACGCAAATCGCTGTCGGCGCCATAAGGATTATGGGCGGTCCACCGGATCTTATACTGGCAATCGCCGTTCATCGGGTCGGGATTGCGGGTAGAACACCAAAGGCTGCAAGAAGGATTATTCGGGCATTGCGGAGCAACCACATACCAAAGCTGCCCGCCGTCGGGATAAATAACATCGACGTTGGGCGTTGCCGCCCGGTTAAGAAAGATATTGTTTAAAATTTCTGTATTGTCCGAAAACCCGGCAGCCGAATCGCTTATCCCGATCTGTCCGGCAAGGAAAACGAATTTGAACGAACATTGGCCGTCATAAGGAACATTCGAGACCGATCGGGTAAAATATGTTTCAAACCGCCATTGATCAACCGCGGATGAATCGCCAATTTGGGAGCTTCCGCTAAACTCAGTGGAAGTGGCATTTTCCAGCAAATTTCCATCGTAAACCAGCATACCGTTAAGCCGCGCCACAAGACGCAAGCTTTCGCACGCCCCGGTATTCCCATCGATTTTCTCGACCGAAGTTCGATACCAAAACGGCAGACTGCCATTGTTTGATACCGTAATGGAACGATAAGCCGTTTCTCCGGTTTTGATCGCTTCTGGAACAAAACCTGCCGTGCTCGCCGCAGCTTCAATGCTAAGCTTGCCGGCCGTAAATCGATTTCCGCCTGACTCGGCGTTAGAAACAAACATCGCGAATGTTTGAAACGGAACCGCCAGCGGCGGAAGGCAAAGCAAAACAATCAACGACAAGGCCGCAATCTTGTTAAGCACCTTAAAAATTATGGCGCGCTTATTTTTCATAATTACAGCCAGCCTTAACTTGTTTTTTTAACGCGAGGTGGATTTTTTTAATTTCAGAACCGATGATCATGGCGGCAAGGGTCCAGATAAACGTCAACACAACGTAAGGCCGCCTCAAAGCAACCAGCAGATACCCGGCGTAGGGAATGGTAAAGACGGTTTTTCCCGTTATCATGGCAGGCACAACAAGCTGGGAATCGGCGGCGTTATTGGCATCGCCTTTGGCGGCATAGGCGATTATATCGCCATCATTCTTGATCGCTGAAATTCGGTGAGTAACGGTTGTTTTTGAATAAGAAGACGGTTTATAAGTAATAATGTCGCCCACTTTATAATTGGAATCGGGAACGGTAACGATAACACTGCCAACTTTTAAAGCCGGTTCCATCGATCCGGACAATACGGTATATATCTTATAATTGCCGGGCAACGGAACAACCGAAACCAGCGCCAGCAAGGCCAAGCTTAAGAAAACCATGAAAATAAATGACGCGGCGGTTTTTATTATCTTGTTTAAAGCGGGCATATCGGCAAAGGGTTACATCCTTTATCGCGCCGCCAATCAAGTTTGGCGGCGCTAAGAAGACTTAACCAGCCAGCGCCTACCAGTTGGGCGCGCCGGTCATATCGGTCATCTGACGCATTTCCGCGGTAATCGTAATGTCGATTCCCTTGCCCATATAGTCATTATTGGCAGAAGGATCAAGCATTAATTCCAGCGTTTCGTGATGGGAATCTCCGGGAAGCCAAGCGATATCATCCGTGGAATGAAGAGACGGCCGGAAATAAAGAGTTAT
>JAQUMN010000091.1 GCA_028718125.1 Kiritimatiellia bacterium | reverse complement strand
GTCATACTTCCAGCCAAGCCAATCGGCGCACTTCCGGGTATATTCAGCATAGGCGTCATTATCGCCAACGCCAAGATCAACATAAGCCGCGACGGAATATTTGCGGAACCAATCCTGCTCCATCTCTATCAAGTAGCGGGCATTATCTTCCCCGTATTTCTGCAGGTAATCCTGATATGTCTTTTCATATCTATCCTTGCCCGGCGGGAGATGGTTCTCAATCCATCCGGGGGAATACCAATAGGTGCCCGGATTCGCGGAAAAATACTCCTGGTATCTCGCTTTTGAGCCCAGGAAACAGGTTATGCAATCATGTCCTTTGATAATGACCAGACGCGTCTTCCGGGCGGATATTCCTTCAACCCCCTTGCTGCACAATCCATATCCCAACAGGATCGCATCAAAAGTGTCGGGCGTGCCGTCAACCGCGCGCTGCAGTTCAACCCGCAACTTATTGGGATCGCCGTGTAGTCCATATTCCAGGAAATGAAATCCGAACCTGTTTTTTGACAGCGCGGCATAGTGGCAATACTCGCGACATAACACATTGCATGCTATGATCTTGAAGTTTTGTGTCTTCATTTAAAGTTTAAATATCAGTGCCGTGTCGCACAAATAGATGCGCAAAACCATGTGTCATCCTGAGCAAAGCGAAGGATCGCCGAACTGGCAAATCCCCATGCGATTCATCGCGAAGCTCGGAATGACAGGATTCTTTTCTTATTTTGTCTACTTCTGCCATGAACAGTATTTTAACCTTCAACGGTGGCGTGGCGACCCACGCGGATATTTCAGTTATTCTCCGGCCGGATCAGCTCATAAATGATCGTATCCGGGTCGCGCGGCAGGCTTGTCGCGCGGTAAGACAGGTTCAGCGGCAGGAATTTCTTTTTTAAATCCTGCGGCTCAACTATCGCAAAAACGCGTCCGGACGACTGCGCGCAGAATTTACGCACATCCGCGGCGCTATTTAAATCGCCCGGGAGCGCCGGCTCCATCTTCATGCCGTAGAAGAGCTCGTTTTCCTCCTCGTAAGGCGTGTAAAACCTCTGCGTATAAAACGGCAAAGCCGGCCGGTATGACCAGAACACGATGATTCGGTCTTCCGGCTGAAGATGCCGCGCCAGGCTCTTATAAACATAAGATGAATTAATGTGCGCTAAAACATTGAAGTCTTTCCCCGCCAGCGGCGAAAGCAACAAGGCGGCGGTCAACATAATGCCGGAATTGAAAAGCAACAACTTCCCGAAAACATTCCCGGATTTTGACAAAATAAAATAGAGCAAAGCCGCGCCGGCGGGCAACAAGGCGATTACGCTAAGGCCGGTTATCGGATATATTTTCTCCGGCCGGAAATGGAAATACGATAAATTCCAGGCAACCACAACCGTCAATGTCACTATAACAAAACCCGCTACGCCGGTGTTCCAAAGCCATTTATCCCACTTTGATCCGTCCGCTTTTTCTTCGCTCAATCCCCAGCGGCCGATCAGGAGCCCGAGCGGCGGAAGCGCCGGCAAAATATACGACATCAATTTGCCGGTGCTGGCCGAGAAAAAGCAGATCACAACCGCCGCCCATACGAACAGGAAACGGGAAAACGAATCATGCGCGAACGCTTTTTGCCGCCAGATGTTTCTGACCGCCCTGAAGAGAAACAATGTCCATGGCAAAAGCAGCAGTGGCAGAACCAGAAGAAAAAACCAGAATGGCTCGGGATGCAGTTGGGTTGCGCGCGTGCCTTGAAAACGGGCGATGTGTTCCTCGTAAATAAAGTGCCGTGTAAAACCCGGGTTATGCCGTTCAATCAGCCATAAGACCGGCAGGATCAATAATGCGCCGAACAAAACAGCCAACCCAATGGAAGAAGGCCTTAGCAAGGCCAATCGCTTTTCCCATAAGAGCCAGAGGAAGACAATGCCCGCCGGCAGGACAATGGCCACCGCTCCTTTGGTCAGAAAACCCAGGACCGCAAGGACCACGCCCAACATCAGGAATTGAAGATGGTCGCGGGGGGCCACATTGTTTTCAAATGCTGAATAAAAACACAAACAAGTCGCGGAAAACAGGACCATTAAAAATGAATCCGTCATGAGCAGTCCATTCCCGGCGATAAATCCAACCATGGAAGCCATCACCACAACGGATGATAAGCCGTGCCGGGCGCCGAATTTTCTGACCGCGGCGACCGCCAGAATAAAAAAACCGATTAAACCTGAAAACAGCAGGGGAATCCGGGCTGACCAGTCATGCGCGCCGAATATTTTTATGGCGGGAGCAACCAGCCAATATGCCAGCGGCGGTTTCTCATAATAGCGGAAACCGAGCATGCGCATTTCCATCCAATTGCCGCTGGCCACCATTTCCCGCGGTATCTCGGAATAACGCCCCTCGTCGGGATCATTGAACCCGCGATAGAAAAGGATAATCAAATAAGCCGCGATAATGACGGCCAATGCGAATGGGACTAACCAACTGTTGGGGCGAATTGTCATAGTTCTGTCTGAAGAGTCTGCCTTTTTGAGAATAATCTGTCAATATTAGCCCACATATTTCAGGAACGGATGAGCGCTTGTGAAATATCCTGGCTAACATCCGTCTAAAACTCAGCGCCTATTCCGGCGGCATTTCATGTTTCCCCGCGGCCCTTAAACGGCCATAGGATAACCACAGCCCGGCTACAATCAATATTTCTCCCAAGAGAATGAGTTGACCTGAAAAGGGGTGC
>JAQUMN010000090.1 GCA_028718125.1 Kiritimatiellia bacterium | reverse complement strand
TGGCCGAGGTGGCCGACCAGCGCCGGACCGAAATGGGCGAGTTATTCTTTGAGGCTAATGAAGTCAGCCCTGGCAAAGCCTCATTCGTCTGCGTTTGCGACCATGCATCGAGTTCGCCATGGCTTATCGATAAGCTGCTTTGGGCGGTGTGGAAAACCGGCTTGACCCTCTACGACGAAGGCGCCAATCGTCTGGTGGGGCTTCCAAAGCGCAACATTGTCGAGTTACCAAGTCAGGGTCGGCAACTCGTGGACGTCCTGCCCTCCGACATCCCAGTGTTGCTCGACACTCTTGACGGCAGTGCTCATCTGACCGCACTTGCCTGCTATGACAGGCACGGAAACATGTTTCAGGTCTGGGTGAACGCACGTCGGTTTGCTGCTGAGTGGCAAATCCTGCCGGAGCAGGACTTCAATCTCCACCGGATCTGGGTGGCCGGCAGACCGGTAGCTCGGCAGCGTCATGCTCGCCTTGGGAGCAGGAAGGATCTGTTCAGCAATGAAATCCTCGGAATGGCCGATGCGCAGTGTCTCTGGACAGCGTTTCTTGCAGGTTCGGCCCGTCCCGAAGGCTACCTTTGGCGCGACATCACTCCGGACCTGAAAAACCCGGAACATACGTCACGCGAGCGCCATCAACCCAAGGAGGATCACCCACCGCTATGATATCGTCCTACTACCTCTGGAAGTGGGCGGACAATGATCTGCCCGGCAAGCCTGACCAAGTGTTCTCGGCATTGGTGCGGGGCAAGTTGCATCCCGCCCTGCAAGCTTTCGATGCCCGCCGGCTGCTCCGGTGTTTGGAGACGTTCGCAGACAGTCGCCGCGCTCTCGGCGAAGATTGGAACTGGCAAGTCCACCCGGGCCGCAATCCCATGGCCACGCTGTTCGTATTCCTCTCCGGCCCCCACCTGAACGACTACGAAGCCCGAGTCAGGTCTTTTGCCAAAGCGATGAACGGGCTAGAGATCAGCGGCTACGATGAAGAGTCCGGCCATATTATCCCCACTCTGCAGCCGAAAACTAACTGCCTCCTGTTTGGCCAGGATAGCCGGGAACGGTATTACGAACTCACCGCAGACGAGGTGCCGCCGCTTCTGCGTCATATCGATGGCGCTATGCGTGATCCGTTCGCTGTTCTTGAGGATCGCCGTCATTATTTTGTGCAATGTTTGGCTAAGAAACGGCGCTTTTTCGTCGAGTGGCGGGAGAACTATGACACAAACAACTGGAACGACTTTGCTCATTGGCGAGCGTGGCTCCCAAAGCAGGCTCATCGCGACCTGCTCACATTTGCCGAAACTGTACGAATCTTCCAGACCTTCCTGCGCGGCGAGCCCAAGCCATCACGCTATTACTGGCATGACATACGACCGGAACTGGAGAAGGAGGACGCTCGCCGGAATAAAAGGAGAACGACTAAATGACCATCTCTTCGTATTACCTGTGGAAATGGGCAGACAACGACTTAGCCGGCCGCCCAGGTGAAGTCTTCTCTGAGCTGATTTGCGGTAGAATGCATCCGGCGTTGGAACCCTTCGATGCCCGTCCGTTACTAAACGAGTTGGAGGCAATAGCGTTGCGGCGTCAGGCCTTGGGCGAGGAATGGGACTGGCAGGTGTATCGCGGTGACTCGCCTGATCGCGCTAGTTTCGTTTTTCTCCGGTGTCCGGCCATCCCGAAGTATGGCGCATTCAGGAAGCAGTTCGTTGATCTCGTGTACCCACACAGGTTGAGCGGTTTCAGCGAGGAACACGGAAGCATCATGAAGTGTATGTTGCCCAAGCTGAATTCATTTGAGTTCGGAGAAGACCCAGATGGAGAGCTGTTTGACATCGCCACAGAAGACATCCCACTGTTGCTCGGACGTCTCCACCACGAACAAACGAATCCCTATGTCGTTCTTACGAATCGCATGAACCATTTTGTGCAGTGCATCGCTCATCGCAACGGATTCTGCGTCGAATGGCGGGAGAATCACAGCTTCACCGACTTCACGGACTACGACCACTGGCGCGCCGGCTGCATCCAAGCACGCAACTCTCGCCGAGGATCACGAACCGTTCTTGAATCGCGATGTATCGACAGCGAGCTACAGGCAGTCAAAATTGAAGAGTTCCGGCATGAAAGACTGCGTTTCGGTGACGCCCTGCGCATCTTCCAGGCCTTCTTACGGGGCGAACCACGCCCCGTTCAGTACCACTGGCGCAGCATCCGGGCGGACTTAGAACAGGCAAAACAATAAGAAAGAAAGGAAATATCACATGACTAACACACTTAGCGTGCATCTCCATCCCGAAGTCTCACGGTTGCGCTACGAAAACACACTGTTACGTGAGGAACTCATCCATCTGCTTACCGAGTCCCACGACCTGGTTCACACCGTCAAACCCAACCTGATGGCGCTGTACCAGACCAAGATCGGGGTCTGGGAATTGAAACAGTTCCGCTTGCAATGTCAGGCCGCGCGGCTTAAACGCAAGGCTGAACTAATCCAGGCAAGCCTTAATCGGGGCTGTTGGCCTGATCTGACGGCCATAGAGGCGCAGTTGGAGGAGGAATTCCAAGCCTGGGAACGCAAACTTCAGGCGGAAGCCGAACGCATCGAGGCTGCGGAAGAACGCCTGCGGTATCTGCTTTCCCCGGCAGACGACCGCGAGTTGAAGACGCTCTACTACCGCCTCGCGAAAAAACTGCATCCCGACCTGAACCCCAACCTGACCGAAGAGCACAAACGCCTCTGGCGGAGAGTACAGGCGGCGTACAATTCCGGGGACTTGGACGAACTCCGTGCATTGACGGTGCTCGTAGACCGGACCCCTCTGCCGGTCTCGGACGTCAGTTCGCTGCAGCGGCTGGCCGAGGAACAGCATACACTTGAACGACAAATTCGGCGATTGATGGAAGAAATCGAACGCATCGAAAGCCATCCGCCCCTGACAATGCGGCACGATCTCGCCAGCGCAGGCTGGGTACGGACTCGGCGTGTGGCGGCGGCATTCGGAAAGTGTACCACTCCGGCACTCAGAAAGTGTACCACCTTTGGGCTGGTTGACACTCTATCGTTTGGGTTGATTCAGGGCAAGGATTTCCTTCCCCCTCCCGCCCCCTAATA
>JAQUMN010000089.1 GCA_028718125.1 Kiritimatiellia bacterium | reverse complement strand
GGTCTGTCCCTGCCCGATTGGACAGGGATAATCGCCGTAAGCATCGCGGCGGTTGCGGTAATTTTCCGGTATAAACATATGCCGGCGGATTTTCCGCATGGCCGCGAGCACCCGTGCGTCCTTAATGCCATAAACGCGCAGCGTGCCGACCATCGCCTCGCGTTCGGCCGGCCAATCGTCGCGGTTCCGGCTTTGCATGTCTTCCCCGGCGCTGCTTGCTTTCATAAATGCCAGCATCAGAACCATGCCTACTAATGACAATTTGCTCACTTTTCAACCTTTTTTAAATTATAATATTATCTAAATAAAGGTAAAGATTATTTATGCTTTATGTCGTGTTGCAATCAAAGTTTTCCTTTTTTGTGCGCTAAACCTTTCCGCGGCGTGCGTTAAACTTTTCCCAGGATTAGATAGCCCATAATGGCTTGGATCCTTGGTATTTAAGCAAAATAATGGGCTTGCCGCCAGAGCCTGGTTCGTTGGCCAGGAAGGTCATTGACCCGTCGGGATGGTCGCATCGCAATACCCACGAATTGTAGTGACCAGCTATTTTGAGCCTGACAGAACCCGCGCTGACACTGCCATCAATGCCAACCCGAACTCGCTGGCGTACCGACCAGACATATTTCCACCATGGATCGGCCTGGAATGGGCGTAACACATAACGTTTTTCCCGCTTCGCTCTGCTCCATGCCTCATAGGGAATCATGTTCAATTCACGATGAAACTCCTGTATATTGTGATGGTGACGCAATGGATCAAGATGCCGATTGGCAGGTGCGATTTGGTCAATCCCTTCCGCTGAAAAGTAACTTGGCAAGCGGTTTTGCCAGAACTGATGCTGCCGTTCTATTTTCCCTTTCGCTTGCGGCGTGGGTGCATATTTCAACGAAATGTCATAACGACGAAGCGCCTCTCCCAAATAAGTCAAAGTTTCCGGAATCTTCGAAAAAAAGAAACTATGGAAGTCAACGTAAAGCGCCAATGGCAAACCGTATTCTTCAAAGGACCGCGAAAGAAAATCCACATAGGCCATCAAGCATTCCTGCGGGTAAAGCCGGGCGCCAACGATCACTCGGCTGCAATCATCCACCATGTCCAGCAATGGATATAAATCCGTCTCAGCACCAAACCAACGATGCGGGGTCGCATCCAGTTGCCATAATGCCCCCACTTCGGAACACTGCCAGCGCCGCACGGCCGCTGCTGGCTTCTTGGGCGGATCGGCATGTGCATACCCAGTCTTAAACGCCCACCGACGCGCCGTCGCCCGATCAACCCTGAACTGATACAGCCTCAACGCTTCGGAAGCTATAAAAGCATATGGCGCCGGCGGTTTCGCCCCCAACATCTTCCGCCATAAACCTGCGACCGTTTCCGGAATAACTCGACCACGATAACCACCTGATTTGCCAGGTTCCCATTCCGACTCTTTACCATGGGCACAGAACTCCAAATACTCTCTATACAGTTGCCTGATCCGTTGCTTTGTCACCCCCAGTTCTTCGGCCACATGCCGTGTGTTTAATTCCGAAACTCGAAGTTTACCCATCAGATACCGGATGTGTCCGGCACCATGACGGCCCATTAATTGAACGTAGTTTTTTTCATCCCTTCATTATATCGTCTGCCGCGACCTTGTCATCATTATGCCGGGAATCCTTCTATCCACCCCGCGCGGCGATCGGCTGCAGCGGCACCGGCTCCGACGAGCATTTTACGCCCATTCTCGCCGTGCCGCCGGTCCGATCCTCGCGCAAGCCCCCAAAAATGAGTCAAAATAACCAACTTCACCGGTAGGAAAAGTTTAACGCACGGGTGGAAAGGTTTAGCGCACAGAGGAAAAGTTTGATCGCACCGCGACAGATTATTTATGCTTTATCTTAAACTGTTATTCCGGTATATTATTTTCAACATGTTTGAAATCAGCATAAAATCTCATTTTTGCGGGGCGCACCGTCTGGCCGGATATCAAGGCCCCTGCGTGAACCTCCACGGGCATAATTGGGAGGTAGCGATTTTTCTGCGGGGGGCCAAACCAAACCGGTTGGGTATGCTGGTTGATTTCAAGGAAGTGAAAGAAGCGCTTCAGGGCGTGCTGGGCAGGTTTGACCACCGGAATTTGAACGACCTGCCGATCTTCAAAAAAACAAATCCGACCGCGGAAAATATCGCCCGGCTCATTTTTAACGAACTCGCTCCTGATTTAAAGTCCTCTAAATATTGCCTGCATCGCGTGCGCGTGAGCGAATCCGCCGGCACGTCGGCCTGCTATGGCCCCAGATTGTGAGGCGGCGAAGAAATGAAAAAAACTCTCCGCGTGTGCGAAACTTTTATTTCAATTCAGGGGGAGACGACCTGGTCCGGCTGGCCATGTTTTTTTATACGTCTCTCCGGCTGCAACCTGCGTTGCCGTTATTGTGACACCCGTTATGCCTATCGTCCCGGCCGCCCCTGCGCCATTGACAAATTGGCGGCTGATTTTAAGGCGAGCGAAATGCCCCTGGTTAATGTCACCGGCGGCGAGCCTTTGCTGCAATCGGATGTGGTT
Organism: Kiritimatiellia bacterium; assembly: GCA_028718125.1. Taxonomy (GTDB): domain Bacteria; phylum Verrucomicrobiota; class Kiritimatiellia; order JAAZAB01; family JAAZAB01; genus VSJD01. Next base: position 584 of record JAQUMN010000089.1, on the reverse strand, counting down.
GACCTGCTAAAATTGCTTGTTAAGCGCGGAAGAACCATGCTGGCAACAAACGGCAGTTTTGATATTTCCGTGGTTCCCGAGGGGGTCATGACCATATTGGACGTTAAATGCCCGGGAAGCGGTTATGCCGATAAAAATTGCCGGCATAATTTGCGTTTATTGCGTTACCATGATGAAGTTAAATTCGTGCTCTGCGGCCGCAAAGATTATGAATGGGCGCGAAAGGTTACGAAAAAATACGGCCTGACCGAGCGTTGCCGCGCGGTTAATTTCAGTCCGGCGGCGGGTTTTTTAAAACCGCAGACTTTAGCCTCCTGGATTATTAAAGATTGCCTGCCAGTGCGCTTAAATCTTCAGGTTCACAAACAAATCTGGCCGAAGGCCGATCGTGGAAAATGAAAGGGAAAGTTGTCATTCTATTAAGCGGCGGGCTTGATTCAACCACGTTGCTTAATCACCTTAAGCATAACTTGAAATGCGAATCCATCTGCGCCATCACCATCAATTATGGCCAGAAACATAAACGCGAGATAGCCTGCGCGCGCTGGCAGGCGCAACAGGCAAAAGTTTATGAACACAGAGTC
>JAQUMN010000088.1 GCA_028718125.1 Kiritimatiellia bacterium | reverse complement strand
TAGACTGTTCACTGCTTGTGCTGTAATGCAATTGCCTGGTCAGGGAAAGCCGGTTAGCCTCGTAATTTTTCTTGAGCTCCGGGTTCATACTGGAAGCCGGAGCAAAGTAAGCTATGCGGAAGCTCTTACCGTAGCATTTAAAACCATGGCGAAGTATATCCAGGCTGCCCTGCGAATCCATAGCCTTGCACAGGCTGTCAAGGAAAACATCTTCGGCATTTTCTTTGATAGTTTTTTCCAGGTAATCCCATTGCTTTGGTTGGGTTTCTTTAACGAAGGGAAAAAGAATGGAGGGGTCTAGAGCGCGCTCACGGTCAAAATTATTCGGGCTTGCTTTGCAATAGCCGCCCTCGTTAAGCAGTGAGCTTTCGATTGCGCTTTCAAATGCTATTTCCTTGTGGTCAACTGGCATAAGAACCCCCTAAGACACGTGTTGCCTTACATCTATTTTTCCGGTTACTGCTGTAGTGATGAGCGCAGACCTGTATTCCTGAAGCTTTTCAATAGCCTGGTGGATTTTATTGATTAGGTTATCAATGCGGGTTGTTTCCTTATCTAAATAATCTGCGATGGCTTGTTGTTCTTCTAAAGAGGGCATGGCAGTAAAAATCGAACCGATGATATTACCATTCAGGTTAGCCAAACCAGTTGTAGTGTTTGACAGATAAACCATTTGTTCCCTGCCAAGTATACTATTTAAGATGTAATAAATATATTTGGATGATGCACAGTTAATTGGCCTGATGCGCTGCATGAAATTAGAAAAGCAGCAAGCCATGCCTGCTATTTCCTTGGTAACTATCGTGGTTTTACCAATATGCAATTCACTCCCACTGGATTTTGTGAGTAATAGATCTCCTTGTGCAAGTTTATATTTGTATTGTTCTGTCGCAGTTAAGAGCCTTTTAGCTGGCGTTTCGATGTTCCATTTTCCATCAATTGTTTGCTCAGTAGAGCGCAATACTATCATTCCATTACCATCGTCATCATCACCCCATACCCCTCCACCATTTTTTAACAGAACATATTTGAGTCTTTTTACATCCCAATGTGCCGGTATCTCACCCAACCACTCAACCCCACTATCTTTCATTTCAACACCAGGGTTGAGCCCTTTAGTTACAGCATGGGTTATTATGGCAGTCCGTTGTTCTTCCAGAAGCTCGATTAATCTTTTCTTCTTTTCTACCAATTGGTCGATCTTGGTGGTTTCTTGATCAAGGTAATCTGCGATGGCTTGTTGTTCTTTAACATTAATCACAGGAAAGGGGAGGTTTCCGATTTCTATAGCATTAATCGCTGGGTAGCTAACGCCTACGGATCTAGCAACAATTTCGTTAACAAACCAATCAGAGCAAGCCCAATAAAAGAGAAATTTAGGAAAAACTTCTGAGCCTGGTGTCATCACAGCGAAACCAGTGGAGCAAACCAGCTTATTTTCTACCTCTTCAATGTAGCTTATTGCTTTAAGGTAAGTTCTAACAGTTGAAATAATAACGTCTTCATTTCTAACTATGCGCCTTGCTCGAGAAGGGGCGTCTCGAAAAAACAAAGATTCTGAGGATACCCTTCTTCCTTTGGAATCCACACTATTAATGTCGATATATTTAAATTGGTAGTCAGGCGGCGTTGTTTCTGGCAATGAGGAATTATTTATGGAGCATAAGTATTTAATAGGTTTATAATTGAGATGTTTAGAATATTGTAAAAGCCAAGGTGTCGAACGATCCCCCGGGGCGAGTATTTTATTTGATATTGTGAAAAACAATCTATGCTCTCTTTAAAATGTTAAAGTTGTTCTGTAATTCCCCGCTTCACCAGAGTCATCATCCCAAAATATTTCCAACTCAAATGGTGGCGCGCATCGCATTGTTAAAGCAAGAAGCATAGTTGCTGAGGAATGTGCACCAATACAACTTAGCTCGCGTTCCCCACTGAAAGCGGCTTGATGCTTCACAAATGGTTCTCCATCCATTATAAAATGAATATTTCGGGCTTCAGCATTTCCCGAATTTGTTATTAATAGTCTGTGACTGTTTTGTCCAAATTCTTCAATGCGAGCCGATAATTGTGCTTTCTTTATTGTTTTATTCCGCTCTTGCTCTCTTATTTCTTCAATTTCAACAAGACGTTGTTGCAGGTCCATGTTTTTCTTATGTAGCTGGTGGCCTCTCAGTCCAAAACAGACTGCTGCGGCCACAGATATTAGCGTAATCCCAGCGGATATATACTCTATCAACCAGTTACCTCGTTAATCATCCTTATGATTTCCGTCTCCACTTCTTTTATATCGGCTTCAATTTCCTCTAGGGGGCGTGGCGGAGTGTATTTATAAAAATGCCGTGTGAAAGGTATCTCATAACCTATTTTGGTCTTATCCTCATCAATCCAGGCATCTGGTACGTGGGGCAAAACTTCACGTTTGAAATAATCATGAATATCTTCTTTGAGCGGAATGTTTTCGTAATCACGCAGTTCGTGGTCAGGTTCTGGCCTGCCTTTGGAATCTGTACATGGTTCAGCTGTTTCATCCCTTTCTGATAAGGCATCTATTATTGCTTTTTTAAGAGCTGATGTTAATACAATGCCAAAGCTTCTACATGCATTTGTAAGAGCTGTATCAAATTCTTTTCGGTTTTTATATATCCTAGTCGAATCCATGCTGCTCAAACTCTGTAAAATCTCGTTTTGCAGCTCTTTCCCTTTTTCAATTTCAGCCTGGCCAGCTTCCCCCCTCTTTTTCGTTTTGGCTAAATTCTGGAAAGCTGTTGCTTCTTTTAACGCTTCTATCCGCTCTGGTAACACTTGAAAGCTGAGTTTTAACGGACGTTCAACCGTTATTTTGCGGTACCCGAAGTCTTCGTTATCAAATATCTTGCAGTACTCATTCTCTTGAAATTCACCAAAGATCTTGGTTATATCTTGAATATGCTTCTCAGATAGTTCATTACGTTTTTGCCCAAGGCTTTTCCTCATCTTCTGGAAAAAGGCGGTGGCATTGATTAATTGAACCTTGCCTTTTCTTTCCGTTGCTTTTTTATTGGTCACAATCCATATGTAAGTATAAATGCCGGTGTTGTAAAAAAGCTGGTCTGGGAGCGCGATTATTGCTTCAAGCCAATCGTTTTCAATAATCCACCTGCGGATATTGCTTTCCCCAG
>JAQUMN010000087.1 GCA_028718125.1 Kiritimatiellia bacterium | reverse complement strand
TGGCTGATCGGAAGCACCCGATTACGATGGATCTGCCGGAAAAGTTTTTGCATGCGCCGTGGGATCATCTGCTCATGCTGGCCGGCCCCGCGGGTTCGGTGCTGATGCAGGATAATGCCGGCCAGCCTTTGCTTGTGGTGGGCACGCTGGGCGCCGGACGCGCAGCGTTATGCGGTTTCGATTTCCCGAAGGATGAGGGTGCAACGGCAAAGCTTTTCGTCAATATCGTCAAATGGCTTGGTGAAGCGGGGCCGAAGAAGGCCGCTGACGGCGGTCAAATAGATAAAGCGGTCGAACTGAAGGTGCTGCGGCGGGAAAAGGTGTGGGACTACACGCATCTGGATCGCGGCTTCGACCGTAATCCGGGCATCATCCCGGGGTTGAAAATCGAATACGAGGCGCCGCTGGATGTGCTCGGCTTTAAGCTGGATGATTTCACCAAGTACGCTTCATCGGCAGCTGAAAAGGCGGAGCTGACGGCGCTTAAACAGCGCCAGGCGGCCTTGGCCGCGCAGCTTGAAACCAGTTATCAGTCGCTGGTGGCGGACATTACGGCGCGGATCAATGCACTGGGCCTTGAGCAGTTGAAGTCGCTGCCGGCTGATTTCCAGGAAGAGGCCTTGAAGGCCAAGCTGACTGACCCCGTGAAAATCGAGGCATTGCAGAAAGACGTCACGGCCATCGCGGCCAAGTATGACCAGCGCCGGCAGGCCCAAAAGCAACAGGCTGCGGCGGATGAACTTAAACGCGACGCGGCAGCAGTGCCAGGCCTGATCGCGAGCCTGCAGGACATCTCATCCGAGGTCCGGGCCAGGGCGGCGATGGAACTGGGGCGGATTGGCGATGAGCGCGCGGCGGCGGCGTTGATTACGGCCATAGATGACAAAGCCTATGAAGTGGCGCGCAACGCGATTTATGCGCTGGGCTGGATGCAGGCGAAAGATGCGGGGCCGGCCTTGATCAAGGCGGCGGACTCCAAAAACAAATGGATTCGCCGCCGGGCCACCCAGGCCCTGGGCCTGATCGGCGACAAGAGCGCCGTCGCGAAGCTCGAGCAGCTGAGCAAGGACGCCGACGCGTTCGTGGCCGAGAATGCCGGATTTGCGCTGCAGTGGATCAAGGCTGGCGGCGTAAAGCAGCCTGACTTCATGAAGCTGAGCGGCAATTTCTACTGGATGAACAACCGGTATCACGCCTTGTACGGCCGGCACTTCGTTTATTTCGGCAACCCGCCGCGCGAGGCGGAGCCTACGGCGTTATACATGGAAGATGGCGCCGGCACGGGCACGATCACCGGCGGACGCGAGGCGGCATTCCAGAAGCTCGGCGATACGGAGTTCCGCAAGTACTTGGACGCCCTGGCCGATCGCGATCTCAAATGGCTCGGCGACTTGGCCGCCACGAACGAGAACATGGCCATTAACAAGCAGGGGTGCTACGAATCCATGGCCAGGTGGTCGGACGCCCCCGCCTTCGCCGGGTTCTGGAAGGAAGAAAGTCATCGCCTGATTAAAGAGCCGGGCGATGATCCGTATAAGAATTACTTGCCGGCCTTCAGGGATTTCCTGATGGCAAAATACGGGAAACAGAAACTGGCCGGGCACGGCATCAGCGACCTGGCGCAGGTAAAGATCGCGAAAGAGAACAGCCATGACTTCGTGTGGGCGGAGTTCATGGACTTCACCTGCGGAACCCTGATGGAAAACTGGCAGGAAGGCGCGGAATGGATTCACGCGTTCCGGAAGGGGACGTTCGTAACCTTCAGCACCAGCGAAGGCACGTTTCCACGCGGACACGCGAATTATTTCGCGTTTTATCCGTCGCTGGGCAACGTCATCGATGTGCATGGTCCGGAAAGTTACGCGTCGCACTCGACCGCGTGCATGCTCCAGGCCGACATGGCCCGCGACGGGAAGGTCCGCCCGGTCATGGTCGAATTCTACCAGGCGCAAGCGCCCGATAATGACTGGATCGAGAAGGGCTATGCCGCCAGCTACTTTCACGGCGAATGCTATTTTGTCTGGCAATGGTCGCAGGTGTTCAAGCATCCCGCCGACCGGGCCAATGCGATCATGTGGGGCTGGGCGCCGGGGCGCTGGGAAGTGTCAAAGCGCGCGTTCAGCAAGGGCAAGCAGCTCAGCGACTACCTGGCGGGCACGGATTCGCCCAAGAACGTGGCTTTGCTTTATTCAGGCAGGACGTCGGACCTGATCTACGGCACCGCGGCGTTCGGCGGGGGGCGCGGCCGGCGTTATTTCCAGAACCAGCTGGGCGTCTATAGCGCGCTGCTGAAGTCGCAAATCCCGTTCGACGTGATCTGGTGCGACACGCTCACCGAAGCAAAGCTTGGCCGGTACAAAACCGCCCTGCTGATCGACGGTAAGAGCCTGACGAAGCAGCAGAGCGATATGATTAGCAACTGGGTGAACGCCGGAGGCGTTTTGATCGCCTCGGGCACAACGACGTTGTTCGATGAGTGGAACACCAGGCAGAGCGACTACGCCCTGGGGGATGTATTCGGGGTCAAATATGTCCAGACCGCGCCCGGCACGGCATTGGATATGGAGCAAATTTACAAGTATGCCGACAGGGACGTTAAGCCGGCGAAGGTCGGCGCTTTGCAAATTACCGCGGCGACGCCCCTGCTGGCGGGCATGAAAGCCGGCGACGTGGTCGAGTATGACATGGCGGCGGGTTACGATGTGGTCAAGCCGACGAAGGGCACGGTCGTGGCAACGTGGAAGGAAGGGGGCGAACCGGCGATCGTGGTCAACGACTTCGGCAAGGGCAAGAGCGTGTTCCTTTCCGCGATCTACCCCGGCCTGAGCGCTACGACGCTCGGGGCGACCGTTCATAACCTCGACATGGCGTTCTGGCCCGGCGCAAAGGAGCTGATCGCCGGGGCAGTCAAGGGCGCCGCGATGGCGAATGGCGCGGCGCTGCCGGCGCGCGCAACGAACTGCCGGGAGAACGTCGAACTGTCCGTGCGCACGCAGGATAACAAGAAACGCTGGATGGTGCACCTGTTCGACTTCGGGCCGAAGCGCGTAACCAATAGCGGCGTGCAGGTCGAGGTGCGCTGCCCGTGGAGCCCCGCCGAAGTCAACGTATACTACCCCTACCCTGCGCGCCAGGACGTGGAATTCAAGGCGGCTGCCGGCGGCGGGATTACGTTCACGGTGCGGGATTTCGACATTCACGAAATGGTCGTCATTGAAGAGAAGTAGATT
>JAQUMN010000086.1 GCA_028718125.1 Kiritimatiellia bacterium | reverse complement strand
GTTTGGCATATTATTACTACGGAACGCCCAAGGCTGATTTAAGAGCCGGGAACACCACCACGCTTTGATCCTGCAGGATGAGGACGAGGTCGGCGGCGCCGTCGCCGTTCAAGTCTCCGGCCGTCATCCCCATGACACATCCCGCCAGCATTGCCGTCATTGCCACTACGATTTTTGTTCTGCTCATCTGCGCTTCTTCCGGCTTTGATTGCTTAAAGGACACAAAAAACCCAAAGGACATAAGGGACATGGGCCGCCATCCTGTCACCGTTTCACCAGGCGGACGATGGCGACCCCGCCGCCGGACAGCACGATAAACGCCTCCTGATTGCCGTCGCCGTCAATGTCGCCCATGGCAGCGGCGCCTGCCGCCGGCTTCGGCGGAGCAACCGGTATGCTTGCCGCCTTCCACCCGGATGTCAGCGGGACACCCCGCTGCTGGAGCCAGATTGAGACACCCTTGCCATCGGCGTTCAGGAAGATGATGTCGCAGAGGCCGTCGCCGTTCAAATCGCCGGCGTGTAGAGGCGTGACACCCTCGAGAACCAGCGACGGCCCCGCCCAGTCGGTAAAGCCGCGCGGGCTGTTTTGGAGGTACACGAGCGTCTGCGCCTGGCCCTTGGAGCGCGCCCCCACGAGCAGGTCTTTCTGCGAATCGCCGTTCACATCTCCGGCCATGACCTTGCCCAGGACATTTTCGGGGCTGTCGGCGAACGGTGAAATCAGCTGCGTGAATTCCCTGGCGGCCGACGGGCCGAAATCCCCCGTCTTGCTGAAGGGGCCAATGTAGGCGCGGACAAGGTTGTTCTTGCCTTTTGGGGCGTCCTTGATCCATGTCGTGAAAATAATGTCGTCCCAGCCGTCGCCATCGAGGTCCGCCAGCGTGGAAAACCAATTGTCGAGCCGCTCGGGCCCCACCACATAGCTGGCCGTGAATTGATCGTTTTTGCCCAGTGTGCGCCGCGCCGCCCCGGTCATGAAGTCGGCTAGTCCCGCGCCGCTCAGGCGGCCGGCTGACAAGCCTTGTGCGGCGGCGTCGTTGCCGTAGTCACAGCGGCGGTCCTTGCCGAGATGTTCACGGCCGAGAAAAAGTGAAAAGCTGCGCATGCTCCTCAGTGCGACCGCCAGGTCGTTCGTGCCGTCCAGGTCGAAGTCGCCCAGTGCGAGGCCGGTGGGCGGTGATGGCAAGGCTATCGTCCTGTCCGGCGGCATGGCGAAGCCGTCCGCCTTCTGGTGGAAGATATGCAGCCGGCCGGCCGGCGGCGTTTTTGCCGCGCCCTTTTTCGGGTCGATCCGCTCGGCGGCCACGAGGTCAGGCTTGGCGTCGCCATCCAAATCGCCGACGGCGATAAAAGCCGCGGCCGGTAAAGCCTCAATCACGCTGACGGCCGCCTTCGTGGCTGGCGACGAGGGTGGGGCAGCCGGTGCCACGGCGGGTAGGGCCGCAGCTTCCGGCAGGGCCTGGCCTTTGCGTTCCGGGCGCAGCACCGCATAGCTGAGCATGAACCAGGGCGCTCCGGCTATGGAGTCCGCGTCCTCGAGGCTCTCGATTTTCAGCGTGTTGGGCACGCCGTCGCGCAGGAATGCCCCGCGCACCTTGAAGGAATGCGTGGTCCATTTGTCCTGGGCGAAAGGATTGGGCCCCTCGAAGACGGTGCTGCCGTTCATCCGGATGCGGATGCGGCAGGGCGGCTTAACATTGTGGTCGAGCCCGGCAATCACCAGTTCCGAGTCCCCGGTCAGCGGATAGGAGAGCTGGAAGGTTGCCTCCATCGCAGGGACGGCGGACTTCGCCCCGTTGATCCAATTCACGAACCGGCGCCCGGTGGCGGCGCTACGTTGAAAAAATGAAGGTGGGCGCTTCGCTTGGAAGTCGCCCGGCGTCAGGATGATGTCTAACTTCGGGTCGGCCCCGGTCTCCCTGGCCGCCAACTCCTTGGCCCGTTCGGCGGTTTCCATCAGCTCCTTGAAGTTCGGGTCGGCCAGCATTTTCTTCAGGTAGCCCGCGCGCCATTTCATGAAGTAGCTGACCCGGGTAAATGCGGCGACAACTTCCGGGCGCTGCGCCATCAATTCGTCATTGAGCTTTTGAACTTGCCCGGTCTTTGCCTTGACCTCCTCCAGGTTCTTGGCGGCGTGGGCTGTCGGCTCCCAACCATATTCATCCATGGCCGCCAGCGCCTTGTAGAACTCCACGAACTTCGGATACAGGTCCGGCCCCACCACCTTCCAGCCCGCCTCCGCCACGGATTCTTTCGGATCATACGCCTGCATGTTCCAAAAATAGTCGAACCGCGTCATGTTCAGGATGCATAGCGACTCGTTGTGAAAGCTCAACGCGATGCCATTGAGAAAATCGGCGCCATACCATTTCGGCCAGGCTTCTATCGGATCGGTGTCGTAAGGCAGCCAACGCCCGCCATGCTGGATACCAAAAGTGTTCTGATAAAACACCGGCGGGCGCTTGATCAGCCCCGTGATCCATTGCACATATTCCGGCTTTTCCTCCCCCGACTTCACTCGCGGCCCGGTCCAGATGGTCAGAACATCAGGCGGCAGGCGTTCGCCGACCGCCTTCAGGTATTCGTCGCGGGATTCGCCGTATATCCTGCTGACATCGCTGAGCGGTCCCCAGTAGAACGGCGGACACCAGATCAGCTTGAAATTCGGATAGTCCTTTTTCATCGCCTCGATGAACCGCTTGAGGAAGTAGGTGTCCGCCTCGCGCGCCGAACCGAAGTCGCGGACATCGTCCTTATGGATTGGGAACCGGGCATCGTCGTAAAACAGGCTGAAATCGCCGCCGTTCTCGGCGCAGATGCGGGCCAGTTTCAGCAGGATCTGAAAGTCATCCTCGTTCTTGCTGCGGATATTCCACTCCCCGCCGCCGATGGGCGAAACCCCGTCATGCCATGGGATGCCCAGCGGCGTAAGTATGGCCGCTACTTTCCTGACCTGATCCCGCCACTCCGCCACGCCCTTGTCGCCACGCCAGTATAAAGGCGGCTTACGCGTAATTATGCTGTTCCCCGTACGATAGGCTACCCTGTTCGGGCGCAGGCACTGCACGGCAAACCACGCCAGCTTGGCGTCTCCGTTTACGGCATCATACCCCCGCTTGCCGGGATTGTCCGGGTAGTCCCGCGCGGCCGTCTTTTTCAAAACGGTCTTGCCGTCCTGCCTGGTGATCATCTGGTTCAGCGCCGTGATGCCCCAGAGCAGGCCGAGGCTGTCGTGGCCTTTAACCACCGCGGCCGGTTTGCCCTCAAGTTGACCGGCGTCGAGCAAAAAGCCCTCGGGCCTGGCCGGAGGCTTGTCGACGCAGAGTTTGTCGGCTTCCGCCCCGGCCC
>JAQUMN010000085.1 GCA_028718125.1 Kiritimatiellia bacterium | reverse complement strand
CCAGGTCTATGTTCCATAGATTGGAGAAAGTGTCACCGTTATCGCGCACGGCATAAAATCTACCCCCAAAACTCCCAAAATAAACAGTGCCGTCACTGCCGATCGCCGGAGAACTGAACTCTGACGCGCTATCGACGCTGTTGGTCCATTTGACCCCGCCCGTAGGACTGATCGCCTGCAGGGAACCCGGCAAGTCTATCGTCACATAGATGGTTCCATTCGTGGAAACGGCGGGAATGGATCCCAGGCCGTAAGTAGTAAACGGCGGCGTCGCGCTTCCGGCCTCATCGACCAGCAGGCCCGCGCACTCCGTCACCCAGCGCCGGCGCCCTTGCGCATCAAACGCATAAAGGTTAGTGCCGGCCCCGAAATACACGCTGCCATCCCAACCCAGGCTTGGCGAGCCGGCCAGGGCCGATATCCCCGAAAGTTTAACCTGCCATTTTATTGTGCCATAGGCCAGGCCGGAACCTAATTTGGTCACAAAGCCGTAATCATTCGTCTGGCCGGCGCGGTCGTAATTATAAGCGCGCAGTGTCGCGGGGAAGTTTGTGGACGCGGTGGCGCCGGCCACAAAAAGGGAATATCGATCGGCCTGCAACGCCATGGCATAGGCAGTGTCGTTGGTTATCCCGCCCAGGTAGGTTGAGGCCTGCAACGCGGCGCCGGCGCCAAAATACGAAACAAACGCATCGAGGTTGCCGTTGGCGGCGGTGTTGTAGGCGTTCGGCGTCACGGGGAAATCGGCGGAAGCCGTCCGGCCGGCCACATAAATCCGGAGCGGCGTATTGCTCGTGGCCGAGGTCAGCACCGCCATGGCCTGGTCATCGTCCGCGCCGCCCAAATAGGTTGAAGCCAGGACATTGGAGAGCGCCATATTAAACCGGGTCAGGAACGCGTCCTTGAGTCCGCCTATTGTCGCTTGCGACCCGCTGATCACGGGGAAGTTCGCGGAATCCGTGTAACCCACAACGCACACGATATTGGTGAAGGGCGCCACGGCAATCCCGTTGGCGCACTCGTTGCTCGCGCCGCCCAGGTAGGTGGCGGCCGCCATGTTGGTCAGCGCTCCGTATAGCTTGGCGACAAACGCATCGCTGGCTCCGCTGCGTGTCATTTTATAACCTTTGAGCGCGGGGAAGTTGGCGGAGGCCGTGGCGCCCGCGATATAGACTAAACCGTTCGTGTCAACGGCCAGGCCGAAGGCCTGGTCGTTGCTGCTGCCGCCGACATACGTGGAAGCCGGTCTGGCACTTAACGCGGAGTTGAATTTGGTCACGAACGCATCGTTGGACCCCTTGCAAGTGTTCTGGTACGTGGCGCCGGCGGTATTATTGGTTGGAAAATCGCACGAGGCCGTGTAACCCGCCACATAAACTTCGCCGGCCATATTGAGCGTCAGGGCATTGGCCTGATCCACATTCGCCCCGCCCAGGTAAGTTGAGGCCGTCAACGCTGTCAGGTCGCTGCTGAGCACCGACACAAAGGCGTCATTGTTCCCGCCGTAGACGGGATCGACGGCTCCCGGCACGGGAAAATCGGCCGAGGCCGTATAGCCGACAACGTAGATATCGCCGTTATTGGTATTCACGGCCATGGCCATGATTTTATCTTCGCCCGAGCCGCCCAGGTAGGTGGCGGCCAGCAGGTTGGTGAGCTGTGGATCGAACTTGGCAATGAAGCCGTCGCAGCTTCCGCCTTGATAAGAGGTTTCGTAGCCGTTGGTGGCCGGGAAATCATTCGCCGCCGTGTAGCCGGCCACGAGCACATTGGTCCGGCTATCCAGGGCCATGGCGCGGACGACGTTTTCGCCGTTCATCCCGCCGATAAACGTGGAGGCCAGCAGGGGATCAATCACCAGAGGGCGCGCGGCATCGAACGCGCCCAGGCAAAAACCGACCTGGTCGCCTTCGAGCGCGTAAGCCACGCTCACGCCCTGGCGCTCGCCGGCCGCGTTCTTCTGGTAAGCCACGGGCGCAGTGAACCGCACGGGACCCAGGGCCGTGCGCGCTTCCAGTTCGCCTTCCGGCGTAATGCGCACGCCCTCGGCGCCGGCCAGGCGCAGGGCAATCCGGGCGGGGTCCGCGCCGGGCGCGACGGTGAAAATCTTTTCGACGTTGTCGCCGGCGGCGCGCACTTCCAGGGAAATGCCTTCATAAATTTCGCCGAACTGCACGCCGGTAAACGAGGGTATATTGGCCTGCCAGCGGCAGGGATCGTTGCCGATAAATGAATTGATAATGGCCCCGGAGCGCTCCGCGCCCGTCGGCAGCGCAGTCAAGTCGGCGTCCACCAGCGTCTCGCGGATCACCGCCATCCGCGGAATTTCCGATTTATGATTGCTGATTGCTGATTGAAATCCGCCCTCTGCCGTCTGATCTTCCATTCGACGTTGGGCGTTGGATGTTGGATGCTGGATGTTTCCTTCTCCCTTTGGCAGCGCATATACCAGGTCGCCCCCGGCCGTCACATAGACCGTTCCGCCGAAGGTACGGGCATAGAACAGCATCCGGGAATCGGCGATCTGCCCCTGATTCCGGATGAAGGGCACGCGAAGGGATATTGCAGATTGCGGATTGTGGATTGCGGATTGCGTACTCGCCTCAGCACATGCGATCGAGGCAAAGATCAAGCCGCCCAGCACGAATAAAAAACCATGCTTTATTCTTGAAGCCATAAGCCCTCTCTTTTTGCCGATATAATACACAATGGCGTCATCAATGTCGAGCGGGAATTCAATTTAATTAGGCCGCCAAGGCGGCAACCAAAATCCTGGATTCCCGATTGGATCGGGAATGACAAACAATTTCCATCTATTCTGCCTGCCCCGCGCAGCCTCCGAGCGAAACGGGGTCATTCCCGCGAAAGCGGGAATCCAGTCCAAACTTTGTCCACCGGAGGCTGATCCGCCTCCGGCGGAAAATTCCTTAACACAAATTTACCGCGCGTTCTTGGTTCCGAATTCTTTGTTCCTCGTTTGCTTATTCAGCGTCCCGTAGTCTGTCGTCCTCTTCAAGGCGCTTCGAACGCCAAATTCATGCTCCGGGCGGCGGCCACTTCATCCAGCCGCCCCACGGTCGTCGTGATGGGCGCGGCATGCAAGGCTGCGGGATTAGTGCGGGCGGTCTGCTCCAGTTCCCGCATGGCCTGGATAAAGGCGTCCAGCGTTTCGCGGGTCTCCGTTTCCGTGGGTTCGATCATCATGGCTTCCGGCACAATCATCGGGAAATAAACGGTGGGCGGATGGAAACCGCGATCGATCAGGCCCTTGGCGATATCCATGGCCCGCACCCCGCCTGCAACGGCAGGTCCGCCGGCAACTAACGGCTTGGCGCTCAGCACGCATTCATGCATGCAACGATCGCTGACGGCCGGGAAAATATCCTTCAGAGCGTTCAGCACATAATTGGCATTGAGCCCCGCATGGTCGCTGACCG
>JAQUMN010000084.1 GCA_028718125.1 Kiritimatiellia bacterium | reverse complement strand
TAGGCCAGGCCCTGCCGTCCCTGGGCTATTTTCATTTCCAGGAAGTGACCATCCAGGATACGCCGTGCCTGTTGAGCCGCACCGGCTATACCGGCGAATTTGGCTATGAGCTTTATGTGCCCGCGAACGAAGTTCCCCGTTTTTGGCATCTCCTGCTGAAGTCCGGCCAGATTCTGCCTGCCGGCCTGGGCGCGCGGGACACCTTGCGCGTGGAAATGGGCTATCCCCTGTATGGCCACGAACTGCGCCCGGAATGGCGGCCGTCGGGCGCCGGCCGGGGTCGGTTCATGGACATGGCCAAGCCGTTTATCGGGCGGGAAGCGGTGCGGCGCGAATTGGAAACCAATGCGTATCGTATGCTGGTGGGCCTTATGCTGGAAGGCCGCATGGCGGCGCGCCCGGGCGACCAGGTTACGAAAGACGGGATCGGTGTGGGGGAAGTGACCAGCGGCCTGTTTGCGCCCAGCCTGAACGTGGCCGTGGCGCTGGCTTACGTGGACCAGGCCGTGAGCAGCCCGGGAACGGCCCTGTCCATTACCGTCCGCGGCAAATCCCTGAACGCCCGGGTGGAAACCCTGCCCTTGTATAAAAAGGGGACCGCGCGGCGCGCTTGAGGACGGGCGACAGATGACAGACGACGGCGGTTAAAGACATTGCCCGCGAACCGCGCGAAAGGGACGCGAACAGGAAGAGCAATGATGAATTGATATCATTGTAATCAAAGTATACAGAATGATCCCCTGATTTTTTTTAGCGTTCTTTTAACGTGTTTTGCGGGCAACATCTTATTTAGAACAAATTTGATATGACTATTCCAATGGCATTTCAGGCCAATAGCGCCGCCGATGATCGGGAGATGCTGGCAAAACTGGGGCTGACGGGGGTTGACGAATTGTTCGCGACGATCCCGCAAGAGCTGCAAACGGCTGCCTTCAATCTGCCGGCGGGTCTCTCGGAAATGGAAATGACCCGGAGGCTGGCTGAATTGGCGGACGCAAATGCGCGCAACTTGGTGAATTTCTGCGGCGGCGGATTTTATGATCATTTTATTCCCGCTGCCGTGGATGCCCTTGCCGGGCGCGCCGAGTTCTACACTGCCTACACGCCCTATCAGCCGGAAGTTGCGCAAGGCACCCTGCAGGCCATCTATGAATATCAGACCGCCATGACGCGGCTGACGGAGATGGAGGTTGCCAATGCCTCGCTCTACGACGGCGGCACGGCGCTCTTCGAGGCCACGATGATGGCTTTCCGCATCACGCGCCGCCGCCGCGTCCTGATTGACGAGGGCGTCAACCCGATTTACCGGACGATGCTTAAATGCTATTCGGCCAACCTTGAGTTCGAGTTCGTGGAGATCCCCCTGCGCGACGGCCTGACTGACCGCGCCGCCTTCCAGGCGCAATTGAACAGCGACGTTGCGGCGGTCATCGTGCAAAACCCCAATTTTTTCGGGTGCCTGGACGATTTGAGCGACCTGATTGCGACGGCCCATCGTTCCGGCGCGCTGGGGATCGTGTCCGTGTATCCCCTGGCCCTGGGCATCGTCAAGACGCCCGGCGCCATGGGCGCGGACATTGTCACCGGCGAAGGCCAGAGCCTGGGCCTGCCGCTTTCCTTCGGTGGCGCGTACCTGGGGTTCATGACCACGCGCAAATCCTACGCGCATAGAATGCCCGGCCGGCTGGTCGGCGCCACGCAGGATGCCCGGGGGCGGCGCGGCTTCGTGCTGACCCTCCAGGCGCGCGAGCAGCATATCCGCCGCGAGAAAGCCACCTCTAATATCTGCACGGCCGAGGCCTTGTGCGCCTTGCGCGCGCTGATTTACCTGAGCCTTATGGGCAAAACCGGCCTGGTGGAGGTCGCCGAGCTGTGCGCGGCCAACGCCTCCTACGGCTGGCAAAAGCTGACGGCCATTCCCGGCGTCAAGCCGGCCTTCCAGGCCAACTTCTTTAACGAGTTTGCGCTCTCCCTCCCCGCCAACGCGGCTGACGTAATCAGCGCGCTGATCGACAAGGGTATTGCCGCCGGGTTCCCGGCAGGGCGCTATTATCGCGGGATGGAGTCGGTCCTGCTGGTGGCCTTTACCGAGAAGCGCACCAAGGAGGAAATTGACTGCCTGGCCGCCGCGTTGGAAGCGGCGCTCTGAAAAAAGGCTGTAGACTGTAGGCTGTGGACCGTGGGAAGAAAAAGGAAGTGGAAGTGCGGGATCATACGAAATTAGACGTGTTTCATGTTGCCGATCAGTTGGTTGTTTTGGCCTATGTGAAAACACGGGCTTTTCCGAAAGATGAAATGTTCGGCTTAACTTCGCAAATACGACGGTCGGCATTATCCATCCCGTCGAATATTGTTGAAGGTTGTGCCCGGGATACGGAATCCGACTACCTGCGTTTCCTGGACATGGCCTATGGATCGGCGCGGGAACTTCAATACCAAATATCCGTGGCCGAACGGTTGGATTATCTAAAGCAGGTTGACGAAATCAAATTGCTTTCCGAACAGACAGCTAAGCAGTTAAATGCGTTGATTCGTTCCTTGCGGCACCCAAAGTCATGATGAAGTCTACAGTCCACAGCCTACAGTCTACAGCCTGATTTATCGGGATATTATGAAACTTATTTACGAAAAAAGCGCGGCGGGGCGGCGGGCGGTGCGCGCGCCGCGCCGCACCGTTCCGGGGCGGGAACTGATCCAAAAACGGTTTCTGCGCGCGAAGCCGGCGGAATTGCCGGAAGTGCCTGAAATCGAAGTGGTGCGGCATTTCACCAATCTGTCGCGGCTCAACTTTTCGGTGGATACCCAGTTCTACCCGCTGGGCTCCTGCACCATGAAATACAATCCCAAGGCCTGCGAGGTGGCAGCCCAGCACCCCGGCTTTGTCGGGATTCATCCGCTCTGGCCCCAACTGCGCGGCGGCGGGCAGTTGACCCAGGGCGCCCTGCGCCTGCTTTACGAAACCGAGCGTTTCCTGGCCGAGCTTACCGGCATGGCGGAATTCACGCTCCAGCCGCTGGCGGGCGCGCATGGGGAATTGACCGGCGCCATGCTGATCGCGGCCTATCACCGCGACCGCGGCAACGCCAAAAAAAATATCCTGATCCCCGATTCCGCGCACGGCACCAATCCGGCCAGCGCGGCGCTGGCCGGGTTCCAGGTGGTGGCGGCGCCCTCCACGGCGCAGGGCACGGTGGACGTGGAAAAATTGAAAAGTTTTATCAACGCCGATACGGCCGGCATGATGATGACCAATCCCAACACTCTGGGGCTTTTTGAGCCCGACGTGCGCCGGATCGCCGATTTGATTCATGCCGTGGACGGGCTCATGTATTACGATGGCGCAAATTTTAACGCCATCATGGGTCGCTGCAAGCCGGCGGAGATGGGTTTCGATGTTTGCCACTTGAACCCGCACAAGAGCTTTGCCTCGCCGCACGGCGGGGGCGGGCCCGGCGCCGGACCGGTGGGCGTCGTGGAGCGCCTGCGGCCGTTCCTGCCGATTTCGCGGGTGGTCAAGACCAGGGACGGCACCTACAGTCTGGATTACGATTATCCCAAGAGCATCGGCTACGTGGCGCCGTTCTACGGCAATTTTGGCGTGCTGGTGCGCACCTATGCGTATCTGCTCCTCATGGGCCGCGAGGGCCTGCGCGCGGTCAGCGACCATGCGGTGCTCAATGCCAATTATGTGCTGAACGCTCTGAAGGATATTTTCCCGGCCGTCAGCGATCGTTGCA
>JAQUMN010000083.1 GCA_028718125.1 Kiritimatiellia bacterium | reverse complement strand
TGCACCGGGTTATAATAAATGACCCATTATAGAGTGCGAATGGAAGCATGACATGCCTCAGGATCGAAAACCAGCGACCGCCACGTCAGTCGCTTCTTGACAAGCCTTCTCATGGAAGGCGGCTACATTTTGTTCAAACACGTCTATGCGCCAAAGCCCTTGCCGAACAAGGCCTCTTCCACGAGGGCGCAGAATATGTGGGCAATCATGATGTGCGCCTCCTGGATGCGGGGTGTCTCGCGAGACGGCACGGCCAGGCAATAATCACAACACGAGGCCATCTCACCGCCGCCCTGGCCGGTAAAGCCAACACGGAGAATCCCTTTCTTTGCGCAAACTTGGAGCGCGCGAATGATATTTGGCGATTTGCCCGAAGTCGAAATGCCGATAAACATGTCACCGGCCATGCCCAGCGCCTCGACCTGGCGGGCAAATACCTGCTCGAAACTGCTGTCATTGCCGATGGCGGTCAACACGGACGTATCGGTGGAAAGCGCCACGGCCGGGAGTGCCGGGCGGTCGAACCGGAACCGGTTGACCATTTCGCCGGCGATGTGCTGGGCATCGCCGGCGCTGCCGCCGTTGCCGGCCAGCAAGAGCTTGTGACCGCTACGATAAGCCTTGATGGCTGCTGCCGCCACCTGCCGAAGGGTCCCGATTATGGCCGTGTCAGCCAGGATCGCCTGCTTGACCTCGATGGAGGCCTTGATTTGATGGGTAATAAACAAATTCATGGTTGGCCTCGGATTTCTTTTTGCGTTCTCTGCGTTCTTTGCGGTTTCATGCCATGGGCAGATGTCCGTCGCCTGCCCTCCGCGTTCAGGCTGTTGTCCGTCGTCTGTCGTCCGTCTGCGCTGCCAGGACTAAAAACGAGTTCGCAAACTGGGAAAATTTACCGTCGCGGATGATGGTGGCCCAGGCCCGCTGTTCGTCGAATAGCTTTAGCCGTTCCTGGTCGTAATTCGGCGCATCCGCCAGCGCATGGTTGGCCGCCGGCAGCCAAGCGTCGCTGAATATTTCCCTGGGCAATTTGTAATCCGGATACGGATAATAAAACGTCTGGTCGGCAAATCCGCCGGCGCGCAACAGGCGGCTCAGTTCATCGCGCGAAAACGTTTCTGCGCCGCCGTCGGGCTTGCCCGCGATGGAAGCGGGGTACCCCTCGATTCCGTCAAACTGGCGGCCGGTATGATCGTCGCGGGCGCCCGCAAAGTATTTCAAGCCCAGTTTGTTTTCAACGGCCACGAACAACACGCCGCCCGGCTTGAGAACCGCCGCGATCCGGCCCAACAGGTCTTTATATGGATCCGGCGTGTGAATGAACGCGCGGGTATATTCCAGCACACCGATCAGGGTGACGTAATCGAATGAACGCTCGAAAGCCATGTCCGCGAAATTGCCGGCCATGATCTCCAGGTTCGATTTATCGACATGGCGCCGCTCGATAATCCGGCTCCGTTTTGCGGATAATTCCACTGCGGTTACGCGGGCCGTCTTTTCGCAAAACAAGCCGGTCAGCGCGCCGCAGCCGGCGCCAATTTCCAGGAGCGCTGCATCGGGCCGGAACGCATACCATTCCAGCAGATTGCGGCGTTCCGGGGAGAGATGGTAAAGCAAGGGCCAGCGGTCATCGCGCGCCAGGACGTGCGTGAACTCCTGCGGCTTTTCCACAAGGCTCAGGAGTTCGTCCTCAACGGCCCCGTCCGAATAGGCATCCGGCCCTTTATAATATTTAAGATTGAGCGTTGGCATATATTGCGACCTGTCCTCCCGCCTTCGCTCCTGGAGCTACGGCGGGCAGGCCGTCCTCTGACATTGGGGTTTGCTTCTTCGTTTTTAAGTTTGCCGGTCTGGTGTCCGTCGTCTGGCATCCGGCGTCAGGACCCTCACGCCCGCTGAATTCTGATTTTGCTGTCCAAATCATAGCAGCCGACCATCGGCATGGACGACGTGGTTTCGAACAACAGGATATCATAGAGCCGGTGATAGACAACCATGGTATCGCCTTCGTAACCGGTACATCCCAGCGACAAGGCATACCGGCCGGACTGTGCGTTTAACGTCTGGGCAAATTCCACGCTTACGCTATCCCACTTGTCATAGGAGCCGGTTGGCACGTGCTTGAATTGCGTGTTGGTGCCGGTCAGTTCCATTCCCTTCAGGTCCTTGATCGTGAAGGCAAAGATGGGTTCACGCACCGCCGCGCGGAACTGGACTTTCATGTGGATCGAAAACGGCCGGCCATGCTGGAGCAGTCGGGTAGGGCGGTTATGCTCGTCAAATAGATCGTATTCCACAATTTCAGCGTGCCCTTCACCATAGACCAAAGCGTCCGGATTGACGGGCAAGGGAGCTTGATCGTCCGGTGCCAGTCCGGCTACGGGCGCTGACCCGGCTACGGGCACGGCATCGTAGCAATTGGCCATCAACTGCTTGTAGACATCCACGGCTTTCTTGGAATCGGCTGCAACGACCATACGGCCTTTGTCCAGGACCATGGCTCGGGAGCAATACCGCAAGACGCTATCCAGCGCATGCGTCACGAGCAGGACGGTTTTACCGTTGGCGCGGAACTCGTTCAGCTTGCGGAAACAGCGTGCCTGGAAATTCAGGTCGCCCACCGCCAGGGCTTCGTCAACGATCAAAATATCGGGGTCCACTTGAATGGCCACGGCAAAGGCCAGGCGAACGAACATGCCGCTGGAATAGTGCTTGACCGGCTGATCCATGTAATCGCCGATATCCGCGAAAGCGATTACGGCCTCGCGCCGCGCTTCCATTTCCCGGCGGGTGTGTCCCAGCAGGAGTCCGTTGAAATAGAAATTTTCCAGGCCAGTCAGTTCCAGATTGAACCCGGCGCCCAGCTCCAGCAGGGCAGCCACTTTGCCCCACGCCTCCACTGTCCCGGCGGTTGGCGTCAGGATGCCCGCAATCAGTTTCAGCAAGGTGGATTTTCCCGAGCCGTTGCGGCCGATGATGCCGATGGTTTCACCCGGTTGGATGGCCAGGCTGATATCCCGCAGGGCGCAGAAATCCTGATGATATTTTTTGCGGCCGGGATGCAGGGCTTCCTTCAGCCGATCACCCGGATGATGGTAGAGCTTGTAGGCCTTGGTAACGTGTTCCAGTCGAATGGCATTCATAATGCGCTTAGGAGTTGCATTCAGGATGCAAAATTAAGGCAATCATAGAGCATGAGTCCGGGTTTGTCCATCCCCAACGAAGCGAATCAAAAACAAAGATTGATAATACGGTTCATTTGCCAATAATACTCTTTATAAATGCGATCGAAGACTTAAAGACATAGCAAGGATTGAGTCCGCCCTCGAAAGGGACCAAAGGATCCCCGTCTTAGGAAAAGGCCTTGCCGTGGAGTCGATAAGTAAATCCTTCGTCTTTAATCTAAGGGCAGACGCCATGTCTTCAGTGTGAACCATAGTCGTAATAAAATAATGACTAACCAAAATCGGAGAATAGTGTATGAAGAATGCAATGCATGGGGCTATGATCGGGGCGATGTGTGGCTTGACCTGCGGCATCCTGACCGGCTGCACAGTGATGGCCGTCCGCACCGGCGTTAAAGCGGTAAAAAAAGTCGAAGAAAAATCCGAAAATAGAAATTCCGCCACGAACAATCCCACGGTTTCGGAAGATGAAGGCCAAAATAGAAGCGGCGGGCTGATTAATCGTCCAGGCATTCTGCAGAGGTGAATCTAAGTAGGCGTCAGGGCCAGCCCTTGATAATTGACATTCTAGTGAGTAGGCGTCAGGTGGGTGAGCGTCAGGGTCAGCCCTTGACAATTGATATTTAGCTTGCGTTTATTCGTATCACGCCCTATTCTCGTGGGCATATGGCAAGAAGGCTGCGAGTTCAATTTGAGGGTGCAATTTACCACGTCACCGTTCGC
>JAQUMN010000082.1 GCA_028718125.1 Kiritimatiellia bacterium | reverse complement strand
ATGCGCTGGCCGGCTCCGGGGGCTTGGGCGGGGCAGGCTTCCAGCCGGTGCAGGGGGATTACGACGGTGACGGCCGGGCTGATCCGGCGGTTTACCAGGAGTCCACGGGCACATGGCTGATCTGGCTTTCCGGCGCAAGTTATGCGATGGTCGGATCTTCAGGCCTGGGCGGGGCCGGCTATCGCCCTGTGGCGGCCGACTACGACTGCGACGGGCGTATGGATCTGGCCGTCTTCCAGGCCGAAACCGGAACGTGGCTGTTATGGCTCTCTGCCAGCGGGTACAGCCAGGCCGGCTCCTCGGGCCTGGGCAACAGCGGAACGGTGGCCGTGCCCGGCGACTTCGATGGGGATGGCAGGGCCGATCCGGCCGTGTATGGTGAATCCTTCGGCCTGTGGCTCCTGTGGCGTTCCATCGCGAACTACCAGCAGATGGATATCCTGGCCTGGCCCGGCGCCGGCTACCAGCCCTGTTGGCCGTAGGCCTGAAGAGTGACGACAGATGACGGATGACAGACGGCAGACCGGAGAAGTGGGACGACTGACAGGAGATAAAGGAAGAGGGATGTCGGAGAGGATAAACAGCTTTACGAAATTGCGAGTATATCAAGAAGTTTGCCGCTTAGACGAGATGGTTTTTGAAGAAACAAAGAGGTGGCCGAGAGAAGAAAAATATGCCTTGATTAATCAAATCAGACGGTCGTCGCGATCTATCGGGGCGAACATTGCTGAAGCTAGGGCCAAGCGAAGATACTCAGCGCATTTTGTAAGCAAATTGACGGATGCCGACGGAGAGTTGCAGGAGACGCGGCATTGGCTTGGGCGGACGCTTAAATATGGTTATGCTACCAAGGCTAAGACCGATGACATGGAGAAGCAATGCGCAACGATCGGCAACATGTTGGGGAACATGATCAAGAAGCCGGAAACGTTTACATAACGTATCCGTCTTCCGCCATCCGTCGTCTGTCTTCAGGCTTCCATTTTTCGTCTTTTCCGGTCTGTCATCCGTCGTCTGTCGTCCGTCGTCTGGTATCAGCCTTTACGCTCGTGGAATTAATGGTCGTTGTGGCCATTATTTCGCTCCTGCTGATGCTGTTGGTCCCCAATATCCGCACCATGCGCGAAAAGGCCTGGTCCGTCCAGTGCCAGAACAATCTCCGCCAATACGGCATTACCATGAATCAATATATGTTTGCCGCAACCCTGGATACAGCTGCGGGAGGTGCTTATGGCAAAGGCTTGGATCAAACAAAATATGCAGATATAAGGACGCGGGATTCAGTTAATAAGATCGGCCTTGTTGGCCCGCCGACCTTTAGCTCGATCATACCGTATCTTCCCGACAATCTTACTCTTGCCGACGGCACCATTAATCCCCAGGCCGTGAGCGTCGATTCGCTCTCGGCCGGGCAGGCGTCGGTCCGGATTTGTCCGGTCGTGCTCCAGATGATAAAAAAGGAAGGTAATTTCTTCGACCCTGATTCGCCGAATTTCAAGGGATATACCGAAATTCAAGATGCGAGTGGTGATGTATATAATCAGGCTGATTTTCAAGAAGCCTCGACCACGCCCGATAATCTGGTCCTGGCAAACTTCACCACTTATGCCATCAATCCGGTTTATTATAATAGGAACAGCCCTATTAAGAAAAGTCTCATCCCGGAAAAAGCCATTGCTTATATTGATTGGAATGCCAAGGAAGGCTGGGGGGCGAATCTTAGTTACTCGAATGTATATCGCTTTACCAGTCCCGACGAAAGCATTCAATGCGGCGTCACAAAAAAGTGGACCAACGCCTGGTGGCTGACGGAGGTGGGCTTCTATCATCGCGTCGGCAATGAGTATGGCGCCAATTTCGTGGCCATGGATGGCCATATCGGCTGGGTTTCCTCCAATACCATTTCGTACACGAATTTTTCCAAGGGGATATAAACAGGCTGTAGACTGTGGACCAGAGAAGAGGGAGGACGGAATATTACCGGCGAAACATTCCGCTTCGCTCAGAAGCTATGGCGTTCCAGGTGCGAAAGGAAGGCGAAAATGGAGAATTACTCATGAAGTCTTGCATCCATTGTCCATCTGAGCAGGGCTGTCGTCCGTCGTTCGTAGTCCCGCCTTCGCCCCGGGGGCTTCCCCCTTCGCTCAAAGAGCTTCGGCGGACAAGTCGGCGGGTAGGCCGCCGTCTGGCATCGGGCTTCACCCTCATCGAGCTCCTGGTGGTTATCGTGGTCATTGCGATCCTCATGGGCATCACGCTCCCCCTATCCAAATATGCCGTTGGGCGCGCCAACGAGGCCCGCCAGAAAGTCATGCTGGCCAAAATCCGCAGCGCCCTGGATGAGTACCGGGCCACCTATGGCGAATATCCGATTACGCCGCCGGCGCCTCGCGCCGATGTCCTCCGCCACTATCCCCAAAATTATACGACCTATGACTTTGTCGAATCGAACTGCCCATCAACGAATGTAACCTTTGACGGCACCAACACGCTGGAAACTATACGTGATATCGATGGAAACCCGGTAGGCCAGATCGACTACTGCCTGACCTATCCTTTGATGCTCAAGCAATTGGACAAGGGCGCACGGCCGTTTATGGAGTTTCCGCTGGTGGGCGTGGTTAAAATGGTAAATACCGAGAAGGACGTTTATAAAAGGTATGTAACGCGGCGGACGAAGGGCGGGGGAACAAAGAGCAAGCTGATTGTATCCATATATGGTGATCTTGTAAAACGGAACAAGGCCATTGACCCGGTGACGGGCCAACAGTGGAGATATGAGTGCGTTGACGGCATAAATTATGTCCTGAAGTAGTGGCAGCATTAATGATAGAATGGCGCCGGCAAGCAAGGGTTACGGCCATATTTTAACCAGTTGATTTATGAATGCCCAACTAAGAACAAAGAACGACCGGGCGTCGCTGAAGCGTTGCGCCCAGGCGAGCGAACCACGAACGCGCGTCTTCCATCTTCCGCCTTCTCGGGTCCGTCGTCCGTCGTCCGTCGTCTGTCGTCAGGCTCCAGGCTTCACCCTGATGGAACTGCTGGTGGTAATTTCGATCATCGCCATTCTGCTGGGCATTATTGTGCCCACCTATAATTCGATCCGGGAAAAGGCCCAATATACCAAGGCCAAGGCCAGCGTCAAAAATCTGGAAACAGCCTTCAAGGCCTACCTAGACCAGTACCGGACTTGGCCGGCGACCTGGAATGAGTCGGATCAGGAGATTGATAACAATGTTGTTGATATTCTGAAGGGAGTTGCAAGCACTTATAACAAGGATAAGATCGTCTTTTACGAATTTGAGACCACCAATTCCGCGGGGGACGCTTTGGATTCCTGGTCGAATCCCTCGGATCAGAATACGTGGCGGGCATATCACTTCCGGGTGGATGCTGACTACGACAACAAGATTGATGGCATTACCCGCTCGGTGCTGGTCTGGTCACCCGGCGCCGACCGCTCGAATAATACTCCGGACGATGTTAAGAGCTGGGACTAGCCAGATGACGGACACCGGATACCAGTCGCCAGATGCCTGACCGGAGAAGAAGGAAGACAGGCGATGGAGAACGGAATATTGCCCGTGACTTGTCCGCCTACGTAGGAAACATCCCCCTACGCGAAGCCCGCTTCGGCGGGCATAGGAATGTCGGCGGGACAGGCGTGAAATGACGCGAAAATGAATATTTTATTTATTGGTTTTTCTGTTTTGTCCTCGCTGAACCGGCGTCTGTCTTCCGCCATCCGTCGTCCTTCTGGTCATGGCCGGCTTCGGGCGTCTGATATCAGGCGTCCGGCATCAGGTTTCACCATGATAGAAGTGATGGTCGTGATCGGGATCATTGCGGTCCTGGCGGGCTTGCTGTACCCGGTGGTATTCGGGGCGCGCTCGCGGGCCAGGGAAAAGCAGGCGGCCGCGGAGGCGCGCACGATTCTCGTGGCCATCAAGGAGTATCGCCAGGAATACGGCAAGTGGCCTGCCCAGATCCAGGCGACGCAGGACACCACCTATGTCACCAACAATTGGATCG
>JAQUMN010000081.1 GCA_028718125.1 Kiritimatiellia bacterium | reverse complement strand
CCCGTGGATGCCGGCCGCGATATCGCCGCGTTTCTGCGCGTCCAGGAAGACATCAGCCGCCGGAGTAATTTCACGGAGGCCGATGAGCAGACCTGGCTGAGGAACAGCGTCAACAGTCGCGCGCTGTGCGATTATCTGCAGGCCCATGGCGACGAGTTCGATTGGATCGTGATGGGGCCTTATCTGTTCGGGCTGGTGTATTTCGCCAGCCGCCTGGCTCCCGCCAAAACGCTCCTGGTGCCCTGCCTGCATGATGAAGGCTTCGCCTATACCCGCGCCTTCCGCGAGATGTTCCGGAGCGTCGCCGGCTGCCTGTTCAATTCCGAGCCTGAACGCGCGCTGGCCCGCCGGCTGTATGACTTGCCGGAATCCTCCGGCGCGGTCGTGGGCATGGGCCTCACTCCGTTCGAGGCCGCGCCCGATGCCTTCGCCCGCAAACACGGCCTTACGGCGCCCTACGTAATTTATGCCGGAAGGCGCGAAGAAGGCAAGGGCACCCCGCTCCTGCTGGATTATGTCACGCTCTTTCGCCGGCGCACGGGGAAGGACATCAAGCTGGTGATGGCCGGCACAGGGGAAATATCGCCGCACGCCGAATTGCGTCCGCACCTGCTGGATGTCGGGTTCCTCTCGGAAGAGGAAAAACACGAGGCTTTGGCAGGCGCGGCGGCGTTCTGCCATCCATCCATTAACGAAAGCCTCGGCATTGTCACCCTGGAATCATGGATGGCCCGTACGCCCGTGCTGGTACACGCCCGCTGCCTGGTCAATCAGGATCATTGCCGGAAAAGCAACGGGGGAATGTGGTTCCGGATATATCCGGAATTCGAGGAAGAATTGCTCGTATTGCTTCAGCAGGAAGATCTGCGCCGCTCCATGGGCGCAGCCGGCCGGGCCTATGTTCTACGCGAATACGCCTGGAGCGCCATCAACCGTAAATTTCAGGACGCCTTGCAGCAGTTTGCCTCCCGCCGGGCTTGACCGTACGCCTGCATTTGATATAGGCACGATGTGGAGGGGAAGCGTTTTACAGGTGGAATACGCAAGAACATTGGATTACGGACATCATTCGCGACATGTAATCATGAACCATCGCGGCATTCACCAATTCGTCGCCGGGTTCACCGTCGGCGACGCCATCAGCAACGAGGCGCTGATCCTGCGCATAATGTTCCGCCGCTGGGGTTATACCTCCGAGATTTTCTGCGAGACAAGCCACACGGGCCCGGCCTTGCGCCATGAAGCCCGCGATGCCGCCCGGACCGCCGAATTAATTGCTCCGGATGATATCGCGCTCCTGCATCTCTCGATCGGATCGGCCGTAAATGAAATTTTCGCGGGCCTGGCCTGCCGCAAAGCCCTGCGCTACCACAATATTACCCCCGCTATTTTTTTTCGGGGCCTGCAGGAAGAGCTCGCGCACGACCTGGCCTGGGGCCGGGACCAGGCCCGTACCCTGTCAAAAACGGCCGCCGTTAATATGGCCGACAGCCAGTTCAATGCCGGGGAACTGACTGCCATGGGATACCCCGACGTGCATGTGATGCCGCTCGTGCTGAATTTTGGCGCGATCAACGCGCGCGCCGACCGCAGCGTGCTCCGCGCGCTCAGGGATGGCCTGGTCAACATCCTTTTCGTGGGGCGCTGCGCGCCGAACAAACGCATCGAGGATGCGCTCCTCGCGTTTAATTATTTCCAGAAAACCGTGGAGCCGAACGCGCGTTTTATTCACGTGGGCTCGTTCGCGGGTCTGGAGCGCTACCAGGCCCTGCTGTCCGTCTATGCCCGCAACCTCCACCTTAACCATGTTATTTTTACCGGCTCCGTGCCGCAGGGCGAACTGGCCGCCTATTACGAGACTGCCCACCTGTTCCTCTGCATGAGCGAGCACGAGGGCTTTTGCATCCCGCTCATCGAAAGCATGGCGCACAACCTGCCGATCATGGCTTATGCCGCCGGCGCCGTGCCGGAGACGCTTGACGGCGCCGGGGTCCTGGTCCGGGAAAAACGCTGGGATTACATCGCCGAAATGATGGGAATCCTCACGCGCCGCGGGCCGGTCCGCGAGGCCGTTGTGCGCGGCCAGAAAGAGCGCCTCGCCCGCTACCAGGAGCGCGACCTGGAAGCCGAATTGAAGTCATATCTCGCGCCATTACTGGAAAAGGCCGAAGGCAGAATATAGATGCAAAAATCAGCGGTCAGCAACAATTAACATTACCGCTCTTCATAAATAAACAGCCTTCTGCCCACGGTCTACAGTCTACGGTCCGCTTTAGCCTTATTTTGCCTTATTCCATCGGTCGTCCGCCATCCGCCGTCTGTCGTCTTCTTCTGTCTTCTCCGGTCCGGCGTCTGCCGTCTTCTTCTATCCACGGTCCGCTTCAGGCTATCGGCTGGGTGTCGCTGGCGGGCGGGTCTTCCATGGTTTTCAGGATCGCTTCCGCACGATCCATCGCTTTGCGGATCACGCTGATTTCCTGCCGGAGCGCCTGCATGTCCTGGGAAACAAGGGCATGGCGCTTTTCCAGAAACCGGCGCCGGAATTGCAATTCGTCGTTTTCCGTTTTGAGTGCGTTGATCTGTTCATGCGCATCGGCCAGCACATCGGAAATCTCGGGGAATTCCCAGTCCGCCTTTTCCTCGTCTGCGCCCGCCTCAACTGTGGATTGCTCGTCCTCCGGGTTGGCGCCATCCGCATTGCCGGACTGGGGCACCTGCATTTCGGCGCCGCAGTTGGGGCAGGTGATCTCAAGCCCCGCGCCCAGCGCGTTGATCACCAGGCCTTTGCCGCAGACCCCGCACCGGAAGACAATATCTGTTGCCGGAAACGGCTCATTGAGCATGTTATCCGCCATGGCCATAACTCCTGTTAATGTTTTATATTATGAGCGTTTGTCGGTAAAAAGCAACGACAAAATGCGAAAAAAAGATTGACGCCGGCCCGGAAACCTTTATATAGAGAAGGTTTCACGTCGCATCATGCGCATGCATGCCGCGTGACAGCCGCGTCATGTTAAGAATCTTAATCAAGGAGAGGTCGTCATGATTGTTAATACCAAAGAATTGTTCAAGCATGCCTACGGCAAATACGCCGTCGGCGCCTACAATATCAACAACCTGGAACAAATCATGGGCCTGTTCCGGGGCAACCTGGACAGCCAGGCCCCGTTTATGGTCCAGATTTCCAAAGGCGCCCGGTTATACGCCGACAAGCGCATGCTTGAAGCCATGATCCGCGCGGCGGACCAGATTTTTCCGGACGCGATTTTCGCCGTGCACCTGGACCATGGCGACGAGGAAGCCTGCATGGACTGCATCCAGAGCGGGTTTTACAGCTCCGTCATGATTGACGCCAGCATGAAGCCCTATGAAGAAAACATCGCCATCACCCGGCGCGTGGTCGCCGCCGCCCACAAGAAAGACATCATGGTCGAGGCGGAGCTTGGCCAGTTAGGCGGCGTCGAGGAGCATATCTCCGTCGCCGAAGACCAGGTCCACCTGACCGACCCGGCGCAAGCCGCGGATTTCGTCAAGCGCTCCGGGTGCGACAGCCTGGCCTGCGCCATCGGCACGAGCCACGGCGCCTACAAATTTGCCGGCTCGCAGGGCCTGCACTTCGAGATCATCGCGGCCATCCAGAAGCTCATGCCGGGATTCCCGCTCGTGATGCACGGCTCCAGTTCCGTGCCCAAGGACGAAGTGGACCGGATCAACGCCGCCGGCGGCGCGATGAAGAACGCCAAGGGCGTAGACGCCGGCCAGTTCCTTAAGGCGGCCAAACTGGGCGTGACCAAGGTTAATATCGACACCGATGGCCGCCTGGTCTGGTGCCGCGTGCATCGCGAACATTTCAAGGAACACCCGGAGAATTTCGATTTGCGGCCTCCGGGAAAGGTGTTCATGGCTGAATTCGCCAAATACATCGCCGAAAAGAACCGGTACCTGGGCAGCGCCGGCCAGTTGGAAGCCGTCCGCAAGGTGCTGAAGAAATAGACGTTTGGCATTCATAGGAAAAAGCCTCACCACAGAGACACTGGAGAGAGACCTTCTCCTCACGTGTTCGCTTCCGACCAATCGTTGCGTGCCTCTGTGTCTCAATGGTGAATCCCTGCTTCTCTTAACATCTTCTTGTTTTTAATGGTTCATAATGCGCATTAGGAATTGTTGATTGTCAGAACCGGTCATGATCCAAGACC
>JAQUMN010000080.1 GCA_028718125.1 Kiritimatiellia bacterium | reverse complement strand
TGGTCAGGCTACCCCGCCACACAAGACGTTAATCTTGCATCTCATGGCCTTACCTTGGGCGGCGTTACTCGCACAACCTGGTCATCCGTGGATGCGTCTGACTGGTCTATTTATCCCGCCAATCAGGATGTGGATATTGACGGTTACGCCCTATACAACGTTGGAGGCATCGAGCTGGGCGGCATCATGCGCCTGACCTGGCCGGACACATCCGCCACGTGGGCTTCCGCGCCCGCCTCCACGAATGTCGATCTTGCCGGCCACTCCGTTTCTAATGGGACATTTATCGGCATAGTCTCCAACGGCATATTCTATGGTAACGGTGTGGGCATAACCAATCTCGCCGAGAAGTGGGCTCAATATCCCGCTGTCTCGAATGTCAATCTTGCCGGTAAATCTGTTTCTAACGGCGCATATATCGGCAACGGCTCCGGCCTGACCAACGTTGCGGAAAGATGGTCCGCATACCCAGCCACCCAGACCGTCAACATGGCAAATCGCAGCCTTGCGAACGTGTCTAGCATCAGCCTGGGCGGCGTCACCCGAACGAACTGGCCGATTTATTTGAGTCTATCCAACGGCGCTTATTGTTTCTCGCCGCAGGTATGTATTGGAGACGGATTCACAAATTCCTATGAACTGCTGAACCTTCGCGGGACGGATCGGGCAATGATTTGGTATTCGATCATAGGAGGGACGAATCTGCTGAGTTCGGAGAACGGTTGCACAAATAGTTATCAGTATTTTACCGGAGGAGTTGTGGTTGATGCCTGGCACGATCTGACCAACATGTATTCCAATGTCAGTAACGCATATGTGTATTTGGCCGGCAACCCCACTGAGATGCATTCCTATGTGATGAGATTGACGGGCTTTGGATTTAATATCCCTTCTAATGCCATTATCACCGGGGTAAAAGGCAATGCGGAATTCTCTTTCGCGGCCAAAGATTATCTGATTGCGAGATTGTATTACGGCGGAATTTCTTCGGCGACAGAAAGCACCAATGGGACGGCTACGTGGACGACCAATAGCTTTGGAGGGCCTAATTCCACGTGGGGATTCGGATCATTGTCCGTCTCTAATGTGAATAGCACCAACTTCGGAGTCGAGTTTTGGATCAGTCAACCCAATTACGGGGGCGACACCATACTGGCCCGAAATGCGCGGGTGACTGTTTATTATTCTACCAACACGACCACATGGCGCTCTGGGGTGGATTATTCCGGTCACTTCGTCGTGGCGAGCGATAACTCCGGCACAACGCCAATAACGGTTACTACCAATGGTGTCACTCTTAATGTTCCCCTCTCTGTCCCACAGATCAGTCTCGGTGGAACGGCTCGCACGAATTGGCCTTCTGTGTCGGTTGATACGAACGATCCCGTTTATCAGGCGGCTATAACGAACGGCGATATGATCACCACAGGTTCGGTTTGGCAGGTCACGGTTGATCCCGTTACTCGCAAACTTCGAGTATGGGTGAACACCAATTTCCCGACACCCGCTCAAATAGGAGCCGTGCCGACGAACGATGCTCAGTACTCAAAGGCGATGACCAACCTTGTGAATCAATATGGCCCGACCAGTACAGCCTCGTTTGCAAACAATACTCTCACGATCACACATGGGACAAACTCCGGGGCCAGCTCAGGCGGCCCAACCAACCAGATCATGGACGTCGACGGTGTGCTCTGGACAATCACTAACGCTCCCCCGGCCGCCGGCAAATATGTCTGGCAGTTCGATCCGGCTACCACCACGGCGTGGTTTGTAGCGGAATCTCTTTCAGGAACAGCCGTTCAGGGAACTTATCCGGTATTTAAGCTCGACCTTGGCAACGTGGACGGCAACTGGACGGATTTTGAGATTAAGGCCACCACAAATAATTTTACGAACTTGGTTTATTATTTCAAATCCTGGACGAATCAACCCGGCACGAACACCGATATCAATGCCCATGTGTATTTCACCGATGATTACTCGGCTGACGTGCGTCAGTGGCTGCTAAAGTCCAACGACATCCCCGTCTCAATGCATCTGGCCAGCTCAAACTCCGTCGTGGGGTACGTGTATTTTTTCCCGTCCCACGATTGCACCTGGTCGAACTGGATGTATGCGACAAACACCCATCTGATCTGGTCCTGGGTGCGCGTGGACGATATTGGCTTTGAACAGAATATTGACGCAACGAAACAACGCTGGAATCCGGTCCGCCCGGATTCTTGGGAAGTAGAACGAATAGTACCGTAACAAAACAGGAGGTAGTCAGATGAAAAAAGTAGTGATCAGTTTGATGGTTGGTCTGTTGGTTGTCAGTCTGAACGGCATGGCGGCAACGAACGATCTTGCACCCGCCGTGCAAGCGTCACTCGACGCAGCCATGACAAAATACCGTCAGGCAAAATACGATGTCAGCAAAGTCGCGTTTGAGGACTTTATCCGCGACAATCAAACAGTGCCGCAGAAATATCTGGCGGAGGCTCAGATGCTGATTGCCTATGGCCTGCGAGCAGAGGGAATGGCCGCATTCGCACGTCCACGCGCAAAGGATTGGAACGCCGTGTTTGTGTCAAAGATGCAAGCGGCCCGCAAATCGTTCTTGAAGGTTGCCGATTATACGGAGGCGGCAGTAACTATGCGGGCGTTGTGCGCGTATGAAGCTGCGCGTTCTATTCAGGGCGACGTTGCAAAACAACAGTCGGAATATGAACAGGTGCTGGTTAATTTCCCGACCTTGCCCGATGCAACGAAGGCTAAGATTCTTCTCAGCGTAGGATCGGTGCAGAAATTGCAGGGCAAATATGGCGACGCTGTAACGACACTTCAGAAAGTTGTTGCGGATTATCCGAAGGCTCCGGCAGACACCATTCAAGGGGCTAGAGAGTTGATGGCAGCCTGTCTTGAGAAGCAGGGTAAATTAGCAGATGCCAACGAGGTCTACATGGTCCTTGCGACCGAATCGGCATGGCGATTCGGCGCTGGTACAAATTCCTATGCCACTAAAATGTTTCAGAAGGTCTCCCCGCGCCTAGCCACCCGCGAGAGGTACAGCAGTTTCCTGCAGGAAATGCTGGTGGCCCCCAAGGAGATCGGGCCGAGCACTGAACTTCTCGGAAAGGTAAAGTCCGAAATCAAACGGAGGGATTAATGAAGTTGCTGGCGAGCATAAGTCTGGTGTTGTTGTGCGCCGTCGGCGTCCACGCAGCGGAGCGCGTCAGCCCGGTTGACGACATCGCGACGGCCGCGAAATCGAACGATTGGACGCGGGCCAAGCAGGTATACGACAAGGTTGATTGGCGCAAAGCCCCGGCAGCGGAGCTAAAACAGACATCTGAAGCGTTGAGTAACAATCCTTCCGCCGCGACCTTAAGACAAATAATCGTGGACCAATACGAACGCTCACGGAAGCCAGGTGATCCAGACCTTGCCGATCCTATTGCCCGGACGGAACTAGTCGTTGAGGAAATACCGGTGTCGAAATTAACTGTCACGTCGGTGCCGGTAGAACTGGTCCCGATGGACGACGCAAGTCTTGCGGCGTTAAAATTGTGGGAAGCCCGTTACAGCAAACTACCTGACTATTACGATGATGCAGGCCGGAGAATTATTCCGGCCAGGGGCACAGTGCTTTGGGCTGAACGCCAGGCGGTGATCCGGGCAGTCGAGGCCGGCGGCGATTTTGAAGCATTGTGGGGTGCGTATAACAATCATTTACAGGCGGCGGTCGGGCGCAGGGTCAATCTGCGAAAAAAGCAGAATAATGAACCGCGAAACTAAATGGCAGATTTTCTTTCGCTCGCTCCTGGCTCTGGCGTGCGCCGCCAGCGTCGGCGTGATTCTCGTCTTATGGGCCGCCTGCAGCGGCATCTTCGGTCGCCGATCGGAAACCCTTTAACCATGCTCTTCTCATCCCCCATGCCGTTCAAGGAAGCCCTGGAGGCCCTCCGCCAGAAGGTTGCCCTCCCGACTTCCGCTTCCTCCGCCCAGCTCGCCGAGCTCCCTGCCCAGATCCGCCAGCTCGCCGAGTTCTCCGCCCGCACCGCCAATGCTGGCCACCTTCAACGCATCCTCGATCTGACCGACCAGCTCCTCTCCGGTGGCCGCCACGACGAGAAAGGCGCCTACATCCCCGGCTCCTACATGGATCCCGCGACGATGCGTTTAAAACTCAAGGAATCCCTGAAGGTAATCTCCTACGATCCTTATGCCGAACCGGGCGTAGCCGGCACCATCAAAGACCTCTCCTCCGATGCCCGCCTGAACCTCATCATCCGGATGCAAACCGAAATGGCCCTCGGCCTCGGCAAATTTATCCAGTCACAGGATCCCGCCGCCCTCGATGCCGCC
>JAQUMN010000079.1 GCA_028718125.1 Kiritimatiellia bacterium | reverse complement strand
CCGCCAGCTGGTGCATGTGGGCCTGGCCCGGGCGCTGGATGACCTGGCCGTGCAGCTGGGCACCAACGGGCTGGGGAGCGCTGGTGGCGGGTTGGTCTATCCGCCCTGGACCGTGACCAATTCATATACCAATGCTTACGCCAATACATCGCCTAATTTATACCTGGTGTTCGCAACCAACGGCTCAACGAAGGCGAATGAGGCCACCAATTTCGTGCCGCGCGCTCTCTGGGCCGTAGCCACCAACGCCGATTGTCTTGGTGCAGCCAACCACTGGCTGCCGGTGGATAGTATCATTTCTAACAATGGCGTTATGACCGAGTCAAACCGCCTGGGCCGTGTTAAATACCTGATCCTGAACTGCTCCGGCCTGCTGGACGCAAATTTCGTTGGGCGCTGGCCGGCGGCCAGGGGCCTGGGCACCAATCCGATGGAAATTGCGATCAACAATATGCCGGAATTCAAGAGTGCAGACAACTTTATAGTCATGCGCAACACCACGCATTACCGCTATGAAACGCTTCCCGAATTGGCCGCGTTGAACGGCGGCCGTTTCAACCAGTATCCCTCTAATTTCATGGTCTATTCATATGCCTTGCCCGGGTATTGGGATGCCGGCCGGCTCACGAATCGCGCCCCGGTGAATCTGGCGGGGGATGTGAACGCCCTGGCGCTACGAGGGCCGCATATCATGGCGGCTTTCACTAATGCCGGCTTCGATGACTTCCGGGCGGGGGTATTGTTTACCAATCTCCTGGATTATGTTGACGAAAATTCAATACCGGGGGGGGTGTCCAATAGTAGTCCGGATTACACAAGAAGCGTGGAAGCCGTGCCGATGATTAACGAAATTGCATTTCGCGGGGAAATCGTAGGCCCCAATGTACAACACACGGTTGAGTTTGAATTCTGGTATCCTTTCG
Organism: Kiritimatiellia bacterium; assembly: GCA_028718125.1. Lineage (GTDB taxonomy): Bacteria > Verrucomicrobiota > Kiritimatiellia > JAAZAB01 > JAAZAB01 > VSJD01. The sequence goes on along the minus strand of JAQUMN010000079.1, from coordinate 4,224 downwards.
TAAATTACAGTTACGCATGTTCCAAGCATAAGTTTTACGTGGATTATACGGTGGACGGTTACGGTTATTCTACTAATGTTAAGTGTTATTTGAATACTAATCCCGATGGCGACGCCCTGTATGATGTTGCGGCCCTTCCGTGTTTTTTGTATTTTTCATCTCCTAGTAGTATTTCAACGTCAGGGATTCCGTATAAAATTACAATTAATACCGTGGAAGTTCGCGATCGCAACAATAATGTTCTGGACAAAATATTGGTTTCCAACGATCCGTTCCCGATACCATTGGGTGAAAATAAAAAATCGTTTGAATGTATTGATCCAAGGTTTAATTGGAATTTGAGTGATCCCAGTCAATGGGCTCCGCCTTCGACAAATAGCCTGCATATGACCAATAACGCCACAATAGCATATTGGGGCTTGCATCCGGACTGTGACCAGGATTCGCGAATGTATGTTTATGCCGATCTGGGCGACCATGCGATTGAATCGGTAGGCGAATTGGGTTGCCTGGCTTACGACACATGGAAGACGATCAAATTATACGGCACCAATAATATGCGCCGGGTGATGGATTATTTTGCCATCGACACCAATTCCGCGGACTTTGTCACCAATGCGATTTGGCGCGGAAGGATCAATCCCAATACGCGCGAGGCGGCCGCCATTGAGGCCGGATTTACGGCCATGCCGGTGAACGAATATCCATTGCAATCGGCTGACCCATTGTCGCCGGCAGAAGTCTCTGCTATTGTTGTTAATATCCAATCCGATGTTTATACCAATCTTTCCGATATCGGCCTGAATTTTACGGCCTTCCCCGCATCCGCGGCGAATAACGAGCTGAAAAAGGAAGCCGTTTTTCGCAACACGTGCGGCCTTCTGAATCTGCGCCAGAACCTGTTCACGATCATCATCGAGGCCCATGTGGCCTCGGGTGGCAATATCCCGCGCAACCCGGTCCGCCAGCGCGCCGCGGCCATTGTCTGGCGCGATCCCTATACCGGCCAAATGTTCGTGCGCTCCATAAAATGGCTGAAAGACTGAGAACCGAGCGGTAGACGACAGACTGGCGTCAGGCCAGCCAAACCGAGGCGGTAGCAACGGAATATTCAACCTTTGCGGCTAATCATGTTCGCGGGTACGGCGGTGCCATTCTCGCGGCTCACCAGGGACGGTTCGCCCTACCCGGCGCGATTTCTTCGGAAATGGCATGGCGAGGCTGCCTGCCCGCCATAGTCCGGCAATTGCTGGACGACGGCGGGTCTCGCCGAGCCGTCTGAAAACATCTTTTTTACGAGAATGACGCAGCCGTGTGTTCGCGGGCAAAATCTCGTTTTTTTTCTTTGACAAAGGGCGCCTTCCGTTTATAATTCAGCTTCGTTAATGGATGGCTATAATTCTTCAGGAAAATAGCTTTACAAACCAAGCCTGTTTTCGAGTTTTTTCAATCATAAATCGAAAAAAGCATAAATCCGAAATTCTAGCAGGGAGGCTATCATTTATGAAAATGGCCACAGGCTTGAGTATATTGCTCGTATGCTTGTTCAGCGCTTCCCAAGCCTCCGCCCAGGCGCGGCGGGTGGTGGCGCCCGGCGCCGGACCCGTTGCGTCATACAGCTCGGCGGGCAAGGCCGGCGTGACAATCCGGAAGATGGAAGCCACCGGGCCGAACGCCAAGGTCAGAACCCCGGAATTCACGAACGACGCCACCGAGCCGCAGGCCCAGGCCAAAGAGTGGGCCCGTATCTCGGTCCAATACGACACCGATGTCGAATGGATCGACGAACTGGAGTTCCGCTACATGGTCCTGGTGAAACATGCCAAGACCAGTACCCTTATCATGTTCCCCGGCAACGTGACTTATGTTGACATTCCCAAGGGCAAACGCCATACGAGCACGGTTTTTTTGCGTCCAACCACGCTGGAACGTTATGGCAACGTGGAGTGGGCGGGGGTTAAGATTTTTCTCCGCGGGGAGCAGGTGGCCATGGCGCAGATGCCGGATGATCAGCGTCCCTGGACCATGGTCCCTAAAACCAAGGACGGCGTGCTCCTGAACCGCGACCAGACGCCTTTTGCACTTGTGGCGATTGATAATTACCAGGCGATCAAGCCGAAGTAAACTAAAGCCTGTGAAAAAACGATTCGATCATTCGTTGATTGGGATAACCGGTAACCAGTGACGATTTCACGAATCAACGATTCATCCGATTAACGAATATCTTCTTCATATGAGCCTTTTCAGATCCAAACGCGTGATTGCCATGGATATCGGAGCCGCCCAGCTCAAGCTGGCGGAATTCGTGATCGGCAAGGCGGGCATCGAACTCACCAATCTGGCCGTGTGCCCCATGGGCATCGAGCCGGGCAATGATGCCGATCCCACCATGGCGATCATCGAGGCCATCCAGACTGTCCTGAAAGAAAAAGCCATCCGCCCCGGCCCGGTGGTGCTTTCCGTGACGGGGCAATCGGCCTTCATGCCCATGGTCAAGCTCCCGCCGGTCAAGCGCAATAAACTTTACCAGACCATCCTCTACGAAGCCCAGCAGAACGTTCCCTTCCCCATGGACGAAGTGGTGTGGGACTACCAGTTGATGAGCTCCTCGGAAAACGAGCTTAACGTGTTGCTCGTGGTCATCAAGAAGGAAATCGTGCAAAACCTGACTGACTGCGTCGAGGCGGTGGGCCTGGATATTGAGGTCGTTGATGTCGCCCAAATGGCCCTTTACAATGCCGTGCGCTATAACTACGGGGAACTCAAAGGCTGTACGCTCGTTGTGGATATCGGCGCTCGTTCGACCAACCTGGTTTTCATGGAGGAGGGCCGGTTTTACCAGCGCAACCTGCCGCTCGTCGGCACGGGTAATGTCATTACCCAGCAGTTGATGAAGGAATTCAGCATGTCCTTCAAGGATGCCGAGGAGCTTAAATTTGCCCACGCCTCGGTGGCCTTCGGGGGATCCTACGAGGATTACTCCGACAAGGTCCTGTCGAAAGTGTCCAAGACCGTGCGCGGCGTCATGACCCGCCTGCATGTCGAGGTGGAACGCTCCATCAATTTCTACCGCACCCAGCAGGGCGGCGCCAATCCCAACCGCATGCTCCTGGCCGGCGGCACCTCCGTCATTGCCCGCACGGACGAGTTCTTCAAGGAAAAGCTGAAGATGGATGTGGAGTACCTGAACCCCTTCCGGAATATCATCGTCAACGAGAGCATTTCAGAGGAGGTTATCGGGTCTTGTGCGCATGTCATGGGCGAAGCCGTCGGGGTCGGCCTGCGGTACGCCGGGCCCTGTCCGCTGGAGGTCAATCTCCTGCCGTCCAATATCCTGGCGGACAAAATCTTCCAGCGCAAAGAGCCGTTCCTGGTGGCCGCGGGAATTGCAGCCGTGCTGATCGTGCTCTGCTGGTGGTTCTTTTTCCACACCATGACCCAGCGGATTGCCGTGCGCCAGGGCGCCGTCCGCGCGCAGGTATCCCAATTGGAAGCGGTCGAAGCTCAATTACAGCCGATTGAGGCCCGCCAGGCCGAGTTGACCGCCAAGGCGGAAACGCTTGCCGATATGACCTTTTTGCGGACACAGTGGCTGGATGTGCTCAAAGGCATTCATGACTGCATGTTGGACGGCATGTGGCTGGTGTCCTTTGAGCCGGAGACCAAGGCGGTGAGCAGCGAAGACGCCGGGGCGGCGGCGGGAGGGCGGGCGGCGGAACGTGGGCAGCGGGTGGCGGCCGCTGTGGGGCAAGCGGCCGACGCCCCGAAATGGACGCATATCCAGATCAAGGGCCTGATTTTTTCCGACAAGGCCACCGACCGCTCCATTGCCCAGTTCCGGGACCGGCTGCGGCAGTCGCCATTATTTTCCGAGAGCACCGAAATTCTGCTGGCGCCTCTGCCAAACCTGGATGATTATGCCCGGCAGTTCACGATGGAAATCGGGCTGAAGAATCCGCTGTGACGGAGAAAGCCGCCAGATGACGGACGCCGAACTGATAACTGATTACTGATCACTAATTACTTTTTTGCATATGAACTTAGCCTTTATTAAAAAACACATGGTGTTCATGCTCTGCCTGGGCGTCACGGTGCTCCTGTTGATTGCCACCGGCGCGGGCTTGTTCCTTTCGGCCCGGCTGTATTACCGGCAGGCGCGGGCGCTGGATGCAGTGATGAACCGCCTGCAGCAGCTCTACCGGCGCGATCCATTCCCGGCGGCGG
>JAQUMN010000078.1 GCA_028718125.1 Kiritimatiellia bacterium | reverse complement strand
AATTCGCGGGAAATGACCGCATACTTGAAATAATCAAGAAATGGCTGGAGATGGCACTGGAGGATTCTCCAGAAGTTCATCAGCTCGCTGTCTATATCGTTGATCACCTCAGTCTGGCTGGGCCGTTTTTTGAACAGGATCCACGCGGCGCCGCAGAACGGCTCGCAATAGCAGACGTGGTCCTTGGGAATCATCGGGACGATACGTTTTGAGAGGCGGCATTTGCCGCCGAAATAAGCAATAGGGCTGTTCATGGCACGATCCTTTAACTATTATACCGGGCTGTTGCTGGCGAGCCAGCTGGAGCGTAGCCCTGGCAAGGTGGGTCCGCTGTCAGGCGGATTCGGCTGAGGGGTGTAATCCCTTTGCTTATTCTCCGGCACTATCTTATAGGCATACCTCCTTCCTTCATTTTATTCCGGCCATGAGGAGTTGTCCGGAATCGCGCTCAAAGACTATGGCGGGGCGCTGGATCTGGCGGGTAAGACGCTTATATAGACGGTGGTTAATTCGCAGGTTGACCAGTTGCATGATGCTGTGTTTTCGCTGGCGGGCATAGTGGTCTTGTTCTTCCTTCGGCGTAGCCAGGGATAAATGCTTAAACCCCTTTGTCCCGCTTATTGCGATGCGGCTGCAGAGACCGGGCCGATCGTCGATGGCCCTCAGCTGGCGATCAGAAACGCCGAAGCGCTCGCAAAGTTCGCGGGATTTGACCCAATCCCGGCGCTCCAGGAGGTACGCTTCGATTTGTGGGGTCAGGTCCATGATTCTACACACCATACCGCGCCAGGTCGCGTTTCGTACCTGTCCACAGGTCCTTCTTGCCATCGCGATGCTCAAACGCCCACGCACGGCAGTACCTCTGCACATCAGTCAGCCATTCGTAGGGCGCACGACTTTCTGCAGGAGTCCGCGCCGCTGTACCGCGCATATATTCGGCTAACTCACCAGTGCTTCTCGCCTGCACTAAATACAACCAGCGCGGCGTCAAGGAGATTGCGAGTTTATCAGCCACGCACAGGCGCGAGAACGAACGCCCCAGTTTCTTAGAGTAGAACCGAGAATGCAGCAAAGCAAAATCGCCCCATGCCGGCCCACAGATGCACGACAACACACGCGCACCAAATTCGGGGTGGGTTTCTCCCTCTGGACCATCCATGTTTGGTTTGCCGAAGTACCCAATGTCATGCAGGAAGAATGCCACCCATAAACGCAGGTCCCAGGGGAATCCATATAGACGCCACCATGCCAGCGCCACAATCAATGGATGCACCGCAAACTGATGAACCCCGAACAAAACGCTCTTCGTTCCAATACGCATCATGGAGAGTCTCCTGTTCCAGAGGACGGCGCTTGCGCACCGACACTATTAGGCGATCGGCTCGGTGCGCATGCAGCGTAGCAGAGCCATAGAATGATAAACGTAAACCCGCTGTATGCGTCGAAAACCATCCAGTCTATGAATATGAAAAAGTAGAACATGACTTTATGAGGTTACTTGCATGAGTATCCCGTCATCTACATAGAACCAACCCGACTTTACCGAGCTCAAAAGGACTCGTTGCCACCCCTCCATGTTCCAAACTTCAATAGCCCCACATTTGTCGCAAGTGTGTTTATTTCCTGAATAGCCCCATGCGCTCCAGTCATGCTTGCAATTTCTTAGTCCGCTTCTTTTGAGTTTCCATTCTCTTTTTAATTTTTTCAAAATTAATGCGTATTTATCATTGGCATTGGACATCATAGATTCCTCTCCCAAGGTTCGGCCCAGGGAAGACCGATCAGATCAAACAGTTCACGCTCTTCGCGGACGGGGATTTCTTGTAAGCCTTTATGCAGCATGCCATGTATGGAGTTATAGCCGAGATGAACCCAACGTCCGGCAAGGATGTGGTGGGAATAGGCGACGCTGCCGGTACGGATGGCGAAGATCAGGCCCCAGTTTTCCGGCCGTGCCATGAAAAGATCGAGATAAATGCCTTCCGGGAGCAGGCGCTGGGTGTATTTACCGCTTGCAAGACCCTTGTTCATAGGCCAACGTTCCACTTGTGAACAGAAACCCTGATCACGTACAATTAATTCCCCGAACAACAAACCGATCTCATAGGTCCTGGGAATGCAGACGATCTCGATATCTCCTACCTCGGGCTTGCGCCGACGGATGCTGCCGGCGATCTCGATCCGCTCGCAGTGCGGTGAGAGTTCGGCGCGGATGCGCTCGGCGATTTCGGTTGCCTGTGGAATGTTCATAAAAATCCTTCGGGCGCTATTTGTTTAGAAAACAAACGCTTTAATCGGGTTTCAATTTCCTCAACCTTATCCCGCGAAAAAACCCGACCTGGGTGTTTTTCTTTTCTGGTGTGTAACGCGTTAATTTCTTTGCGCCAGCGGGAAAGCAGAATCATTGCTTTGTGGCCATCCGCTGTGCAAAAAAATACTCCCTTTCCGGTCCAAGACTTGAAATAGCATTTGTCGTATCGTCTCGGGCCGTCGTCCATACGGTTGCGCTCAAAAGCGTATGACGGAGCATCGTAATCAACTTCCCACCAGCGGCCGGGCCCGTCATACTCGGCATAACCCAAACCAATAAACTCCAGACAGTCTGGCATTATTCCATTCCAATTTTCCGAACCTACGCGAGTGATCATCACAATCTCTCCCCACGCGACCCAGATTTCTCCTGCTTTCGGAGTAAAATCAAATATTGTCTGGTTCATGATGTTTCGCTTTCGCGTCGTAAATCTTCTATAAAGCCGTCATCTTCTTCGTCCTCATCCTGCATATCCTCGGCGTCGTCTGGGCAGTGAGTACAACGGTTCACGGAATTTGGATCGTCCAAACAGCAATCGTCAATGTCACCGTTGCAAAAACAAAGGCTTCCGCATTCTGGGCAATTATGGGCCATTATTTTTTCCTTGGGGTGTTAGCTGATAGAAACGCTGTCCATGCCCTGCTCATCGTGGGATACTTCAATTCCACGGCGCGTTTTGCGCGTTTGTATGGATCAGAATTCTCGGCAAAATCCTCCTGAATAATTTCGTTACACTGGCGCGCGCTATATTTCATGCTCGACTCGAACAGGAAGTCGTAAAACGCAACCTGAACGGCGAACCATGATCCGTAGCGTGCAACCAGCCGTGCATTGGAAAAGTCGCATCCAACAACAGGCTCCGCGATTTCGATTGTATGGGTGAGGTTCATGGGGTTCCGGTTGCTCGTATTACGTTGTTAGAACTACGCGATTTCTCCAGCAACTTTCGACACCGAGCGCAATTGTCCGCGCTGCTGTCGTTTCCTTCTTTCGTATTTCCACGGTAAAAACCGATCTTGCGACACAGGCTCATTCCGTCATTGTCGAACCAGTGCCATTTTTTGCTGATAGGCGTTGATCCCCAGCCGGGTTTAAACTTACTCATAATTGATCCTTTCTTTTCCCAACATGACGTTAATTTAGGAAAAATCCCCACCACGGAACACCCGGATGGTTGACTTCCCATCCCCAATATTTCAACCACCCAACTCCTATTATCGCGGCGATTACAAATAGAACTACTACCGCTATCCGAATGAGCTCTAATATTTTCTTCACTGCTTCGCTCCTTTGGATGACGCGGTGGTGTTTGGCTTATGCTTCGGACAGTAGTCGCGGTCTGGAGCTACACGGAAGGCGTGTTCGTCGCACAGCGGAGCGGAGCATGTCCCATCCTTCGATTTTATGTTCGGTGATGGCGGGCCGTCGCACAATTTCGTGTGCGGCTTCCCGCAGACAATGCACGGCAACATGCGCACGCCCCGCGTGCAGACGAAGCCAGAAACCACCGTGCCATCTTTCATTTTTTGGCGAAATGGCGTGCAGGGCATGGCATTCTCCAATGCTTAAAACGGCAATGGCGCGTTGACTCTCGGACTCAGGGCTTCATCGGGTGTTGCGGTCGGTAGAACTCGCGTACCTTGGCAACGGGCTCGCCAAAGAGCGTAGATGCCGCCTCGGTCAACAGACTGAACGTTTCCGTCAGTTCTCCCAGGTAGTAACCGACCTCGGGCTTATTGCGGATCTGATTCAGTGTGTGGACGATTGCCTTCTTTGCCTGCTCCGTCGGCTCCATTCCTTCCATTTCCAATTCATCATCCATTACTTTTCTCCTTATTAAAACGGCAATGGCGCGTTGACTCTCGGACTCCGGGAACGAGGCGGACGCCCCGACGGAGCGGGGCGGCTACCCTGCTTCGCCCCAAGGGCTACGCAGGGCGCGGCAACGTGGCGTTTATTGTGGCGCACCAGGGCGATCCAGATGCGATGGAGGTGGTCGGCGGGGCACTCGTCGAGGTTATCACGGAAACCCATGTTGCGGGCAATGCCTTGGACGTAGGCTTCCGTCACGTGGCCAATCTCGATTTCGCGGTTGATCAGGTACCGGTGCCGGCGTTCCGAGGCATTTGAAAAATATTCTACCGCTTGAAGATCCCCGGCGAGAGTGGCGAAATGCAACATGATCGTGTCATAGTCCTCAATCTGATTGGCCTGGATGGTTGTGCGAAACCCGCATTCATTCAGCTGCAGGCGATACCAGGTCTCATGCGCGGAATCCACATCCGGGTTCTGGTTGGTCCGCAGGCAATGGGCCTGCCAGGCGCGGGCGACCAGGGGGCGGTATTTACCTTGTTGACCCGGGGAAAAAGACATGACTTTAAATCCTTTTCAGTTTCAGGATAATGAACTTTCCTGTTTTTCGGTCGTATTCCCCGTACACCATCATTGAGAAATCACGGCCGGATTTTGCCAAGTCCACTCCAACATAGTATTGTTTGCGTCCAATGAGGTGCAGGAAGCGTTGAGTTAAACGCTTCGCAAGCGAATCGTCGGATTTCACTTCCCCCGGATGTATTTGGTAAAAATTGATACTCACGCGGGATTCTCTTTGATCTCGTAACTCACCTGGGTTGCGGATTTGCTCGTCACCAATTTTATGAGTTTGGTTGCGTCATGTTGACCGAGCAGATCTTCGGCACGCTGGCGGAAATCATCGCGGAGTTTCCAGCCGTGAGTTTTCTCGAATAGCTTGTTGAACGCTTTTCCAGCGGCCGTTAAAACCACCAGGAACGATTTACCGGCGCCCTTTATCTCCGATTTCAGCGGCCTTGCCGGGAATGTAACGCGCGCAATATTTCCGACC
>JAQUMN010000077.1 GCA_028718125.1 Kiritimatiellia bacterium | reverse complement strand
GTCTGTTGACCGACGCCCAGCGGCCGTGGTATCTCAAACAGCGCATTGCCGGCCGGCAGGGCCATCTCTCCAACCAGCACGCGGCGGAACTGATCGCCGAAATCGCCGGCGATGACCTCAACCAGGTTTTTCTATGCCACCTCAGCCTGGACTGCAACCGCCCGGAGTTGGCGCTCGAACCGACCTGCGAAGTCCTGCGCCGCAGGGGGCTAGAGCATGTCCAGGTCAGCCTGACTTATTCTGACCAAATCAGCGCAATCTGGGCGACCCCGACCGGCGCATAGGCGCAAAGATGGAAAATGGTCAATGGTGAATGGTTGATGTGGCCTGACCGAACGACACGGCTTTACATTATCGTACCATTAACCATTTTCCATTGACCATCGACAAAAAAACACACTTTATTGTGCGGTTTTTTTTGGTATAGACACCCCCTTTGTTTTTTGTTAATTAATAACCCGCTTCATCGTATCAGTCTGATAATCAAGCAACGGCATAAGGATTTGCTATGGGACTATTTGACGGAAAAACAGCGTTAGTAACGGGCGCGGCGCGCGGAATTGGCCGGGCAATTGCCGAAAAACTGGCTGTCGAAGGCGCCAATGTGGTTGTGTGCGACTTGAACCGGGATTGGCTGACGGAAACTGAGCAGGCCATCGTGGCCATGGGCCGCAAGGCCTTACCGCTGGCCACGGATGTCAGCCAGGCCAAGAGCGTCCAACAGACGGTGGATGAGGCGCTGAAAGCCTTCGGCCGGCTGGATATTCTGGTCAACAACGCTGGCGTCACGCGCGACGGGTTCCTGGTGCGGATGTCGGAAGAGGATTGGGACCAGGTCCTCGCCGTAAACCTGAAGGGCACTTTTTTGTTTACAAAGGCAGTGTCACGAGGCATGATAAAGCAGAAATTCGGAATTATAGTTAATCTGGCCTCTATTATCGGCTTGATTGGTAATGCCGGCCAGTGTAATTATGCCGCTTCCAAGGCCGGGGTCATTGCGTTGACCAAGTCGGCGGCCAGGGAGCTGGCATCCCGTAACATTCGGGTCAATGCCGTGGCGCCGGGCTTTATCGAGACCAAGATGACCGCGGCGCTGCCGGAAGCAGTGAAGGAAAAAATGCTGGCTGCCATTCCGATGGCACGTTTTGGTTTGCCCGATGATGTGGCTAACGTGGTTCTGTTTCTGGCTAGTCCTGCGTCCGCCTATATGACGGGCCAGGTGTTAAGCATCAGTGGCGGCATGGTGATGTAACAACAAGGTAGGAGGTTAAAACAATGGCACTTGAGGAAAAAGTTCGAGACATAATCGTGGAACAACTGGGCGTGAACCAGGAGCAGGTGACGCCGGAAGCGTCCTTTATTGAAGACCTGGGGGCAGATTCCCTGGACACCGTCGAGCTGGTCATGGCTTTCGAAGAGGAGTTCGGCGCCGAGATTCCGGATGAAGAAGCCGAAAAGCTGACTACCGTCGGCGCTGTCGTGAATTATCTGAAGGAAAAAGGGTTTGGCGAATAAGGGGCTATGGACTTAAAGGCCGAGGGACCGGGAAGACCGCCTCGGCCTTTTTATCACCTGCTTATAGCATGACCCGCAACCCAATGATTTTTACCACGAAACACACTAAACACACGAAAGTTTAGCAAGCAAATCGTGCATGTTTCTTTTGGTAATGAAAAAGAATCTGATCTTCATCCATTTCGTGTATTCCGTGTGTTTCGTGGTAAAAAGTCCTTGCTGATGTTTTCTTGTTTTTTGTGGTGGCTCCCAAGGCATTAAGGTGCTACGAATATGCGGAAAGTAGTTATTACCGGAGTCGGGGTAGTTACACCCCTAGGCTGCGATGTCCAACGTTTCTGGGAACGCAACGTGGCGGGCGTTTCCGGCATCCGGCGCGTACAACAGTTTGACCCGTCACCCCATACCTCCCAGATTGCCGGCGAAGTCGTTGAATTCAATCCGGACGACTTCCTGAGCAAGAAAGCCCAGCGGCGCGCGGACTTGTATTGCCATTATGCCATGGGTGCCGCCAAAATGGCGGTCAAGGATGCCGGCCTTGACCCGGCCAAGGAAGATCCCTGCCGCATGGGCGCAATTGTGGCCTCCGGCATCGGCGGCCTGCAATCGCTGCAGACTCAACACCGGATTCTGATGGAAAAAGGCCCGGAGCGTTGCAGCCCGTTCATGATTACGCAAATGATTTGCAACATGGCCGCCGGCCTGATTGCCATCGAGTTTCAGCTTAAGGGGCCGAATTATGCGGTTGTTTCCGCCTGTGCCTCGGCCAGCCACGCGCTGGGCGACGCCATGCGGCTCATTCAATATGGCGACGCGGATGTGATGATTTCCGGCGGCTCCGATGCCGGCGTCTGCTCCCTGGCGTTTGCCGGCTTCTGCGCCCTGCGCGCGTTGAGCACGCGCAATGAAGATCCCACCAAAGCCAGCCGCCCCTTCGACAAGGAGCGCGACGGCTTCGTTATCGGCGAGGGCGCCGGCATTTTGGTGCTCGAGGAATTGGAGCACGCCCGCAAGCGGAATGCGCCGATCTATTGCCAACTTTCCGGCTATGGCGCCACGTGCGACGCGTTCCACGAAACCGCGCCGGAAGAGAATGGCGATGGCGCCGCGCGCGCCATGCAGCGTGCCATTCAGGATTCTGGCGCCAATGCCGATGACGTTGATTATATCAACGCCCATGGCACCAGCACAATGCTCAACGACCGCTGCGAAACGCGGGCCATTAAACGGGCCCTGGGCGAGAAGAATGCCCGCCGAGTCATGATCAGCTCGACCAAATCCATGACCGGCCATCTGCTTGGCGCCGCCGGCGCCGTGGAAGCCGCCATCTGCGCCCTGGCAATCAAGCATGGCGCCGTGCCGCCGACCATCAATTACACCTCCCCCGATCCGGAATGCGACCTGGATTACATTCCCAACACGGCACGCGAGAAGAAAGTCAGACTGGCCCTGAGCAATTCTCTGGGCTTCGGCGGCCACAACGCCACGCTGGCTTTCCGGCCCATCTGAGACTCAGGTGTTCAGTGTTCGGGGTTCGGGATTTAAGATTCGACTTGCCCTACTCGCCAGTGGGTTGTCTTTCTCGGACATGTGACTTTCCGGCGATTTATCGAATCCAGGCAGTATTTAAAAATGCCGAACACTGAACATCTGAACACCGAACACCTCCCCTGTCATTACGCCCCATGAACACCCCCTCCAAACCCGTTATTTCTTTCTGGCAAGTGCTTGCCCTGGTCGTACTGTTCCTGACCGCGGGAATCTGGCTGGCATCGGCGCTGAGCGTGCTGATCATGAACGGCGCCCATGCCTGGGGCGGAGTTGCCGGCGCCTACCTGATCGAAGAAGGCGGCCCCAAAGTCATGCGCCGCTGCCTGCTGGGATTTTCCATCGTCTTCCTGACGATGTTCCTGTGGCGCGCCGGGTGGCGCGGGTGGAAGGATTGCGGATTCAAGACGACCGACCCCGACTGGTCATGGCGCTCCTGGCATGCCGGCCTGCTGAACGGCCTTATCCTGGGCACCCTGACCATGGGCATAGTGGGCGCCATTACTACTCTGGCCGGCATCCATCGCCTGTATATCACCATCAGCCCTGCATCACTTCTGGTCAAGGTTGGGGCATTCCTGTTATCGGCGCTGGTGGTGGGTTTTTTCGAGGAGACCGTGGTGCGCGGCATCCTGTTTCGTGTGCTGGCCCGTATCTGGCGCGCATGGCCGGCAGCCTTGTTATCCAGCCTGGTCTTTGCCGTGGCCCATTTTATCGAACCATCCCAAGAAGCGTTTATCGGCGCCTCTTTCCTGTCCGTGACCCAGACCGTGTTTGTTTCCACATTTACGATGTTTTGGAAAGCCCCCGACTTGGCAATCAAATTCATCAACCTGGGCCTGCTGGGTATTGTTTTGTGCGCGTTTGTGATCCGCACGAAGACCATCTGGGTAAGCGTCGGCGCGCATGTGGGCTGGGTCTGGATGATAAAAACGCACGGGTTTATCACGATGTTCTATCCGCCGGCGCTCCTGGTCCCCTGGTTGGGAAAACGCAATGATTTCACGGACTCAATCCTGGCCACGGTTATGCTGATCGGATTGCTGGTCTGGACTGTGATGCACAAGTCAAATTGCGGCCGGCCATTGCGCCAACGGCAACGGCCGCGCGGGCGGCTGTGGCATGTCTTGCCGGGCGAGGAAAGCCGGTTTGCGTGCTGGCTGGATTCTCAGGCCCGGGCAAAAACTTCGTCCAGCGAGGCGCCCCGCGTGCTGAAGGCCTATGCAGGCTGCCGCGTGACCGCACAGGCAGGAATGATCCTGAAAGAATACCGGCCCGTTGATGGCTTACGCGGCTGGCGCTTCGGACTGCGCCCCTCCCGCACACGGCGCTCTTTCCTGATGGGCCGCCGCTTGGCGGATCGCGGCATTCCCACGCCGGCACCCATCGCCTGGGCCGTGGATCGCCGCTTCGGTTTGCGGCGGGCCGATCATGGCATTACGGCCGAACTGAAAAAAACCGAACCGCTGACAGCGTGGCTGCAGCGTCAGGCGAGCGACTCCGCAATGCGCGCGAGCGTCATGCATGCTTACGGTCAATTGACCGCCGCCTTTCACCGCAGCGGTTTTTTCAACCGCGACCTGAAGCATGAGAACGTGTTGTGTGCGATCACGGACCCCCGTCAGTTATGGGTCGTGGACCTGGATGGCGTTAGCTGGCGCGGCTGGATTACCCGCCGGCGGGCGGCCAGGGACTTGCGGCGCGTGGGATTATCGCTGGCCTCGGCGGGCTGGTCCGGGGCAAATGACGTGGCCGCGTTCTTCAACGCCTACAACGCTGCCGTGCCTGCGCGCCTGCGGCGCGACGCGTTCCCCGGATGAATTAGGCCTGCCGATCCGGATTGGGAGGCAAAATTACCTGCGGCGTAATCTCTTTTACTGTCATTCCCATGAAAATGGGAATCCAGACATTTCTTCTGGTTCTGGATTCCCGCTTCCGCGGGAATGACAGCCTTATTTCTTTAGGCTTTTGGCCGCCCGGCCTGCGCCAGCACCTTCCGTAAAAGCTGGCCGGTATATGAGCGTTCGCAGGCGGCAACTTCTTCCGGCGTGCCCGCGGCAACGACCTCACCGCCGCTGTCGCCGCCTTCCGGCCCCAGGTCGATGATGTAATCGGCAGTCTTGATCACCTCGACATTGTGTTCGATGACCATGACTGTATTGCCGGCATCGCGCAAGCGGTGGAGCACGTCGAGCAGTTTCTGGATATCGGCAAAGTGCAGGCCTGTGGTGGGCTCATCCAGCAGATACATGGTTCGCCCGGTGGCCTTGCGGCTGAGCTCGGCAGAGAGTTTCAGCCGCTGGGCTTCCCCGCCGGAGAGCGTGGTGGCGGATTGTCCCAGCTGGACATACCCAAGCCCGACTTCCGAAAGCGTCTTGAATTTCTGCTTGAGGGCCGGGACGCGGCTGAAAAAATCCAGGGCTTCATCAATGGTCATGGCCAGCACCTCGGCAATGAACTTCCCGGCATAGCGGACTTCCAGTGTTTCGCTGTTATAGCGCAGGCCGCGGCACTGCTCGCAGGTGACATAGACGTCCGGCAGGAAATGCATCTCGATCCGCAGGATGCCGTCCCCGCGGCACTTTTCACAACGTCCGCCCTT
>JAQUMN010000076.1 GCA_028718125.1 Kiritimatiellia bacterium | reverse complement strand
GGAGCGCGCTCGCGGGCCAGGGAAAAGCAGGCGGCCGCGGAGGCGCGCACGATTCTCGTGGCCATCAGGGAGTATCGCCAGGAATACGGCAGGTGGCCGGCCCAGATCCAGGCGACGCAGGATACCTCCTATGTCATCAACAATTGGATCGTGATCCAGACGCTGCTCGGCTCGAATGTCACGCATCCGTTATTTGGTCGGAAGTTGAACCCCAAGAACAAGATATTCCTTCCCCTGCAGGTGTCCTCGAACAACCCGGATTATGCGGGCAATTACCTCGATCCCTGGGGCATTCCCTATCTGATCTGCATGGATGAAAATGAAGATAATAAGTTATACATTCCGACCAACTTCTTGTGGTCATACGCGGCTTCCAACACTTCGGGACGCCTGATCGGCGAAACCAATATTTTGTTCACCAATACTTTTGATGCCCCAACGTCTGTCGGCGTGGCCTCGATGGGCGGCAGTTCCAACAATTTGCCGTTGAATACGTGGTCGGAAATGTGGTAGCGCGTGGAAATCGGATGGCGGTCTGCGGAAGGACGATAGTTGGATAAGGGGGCGGAATATTGCCCGCGACTGGTCCGCCTTCTTATTGAGGAATCACGCGAAAAAAACGCGAAATGAATATATTATTAACTGATATTAACGAAACCCGAAAAACGGGTCTTCCATCTTTTTCGGTCTGTCGCCTGCCCTTCGTAGCACTATGGCGAAGGAGGGGCTGTCGTCCTTCTGATCAGGGCTGGCTTCCGGCGTCTGGTGTCAGGCGTCTGGCACCGGGCTTCACCCTGATTGAGCTCCTTCTGGTCATGGTCGTCGCGGCGATCATCATGTCCGTTTCCCTGCCGTCCTTTATCGGCATGGGACGCGGCTCCGGCATGCGCACTGCCGTCAACAACGTCAGCTCCACGATCGCCCTGTCGCGCCAGTGGGCCATCACGCACCGGGAGCAAATCACATTTTTTGCCTCTACCACCGGAATGGTCTATACAACCAACAATGTATTGCAAGAGGCCACCAACAATCACGCCTGCTATTACGCGATCAGTGAAGGCGTCCTGGTCCAAAGCATCACGGACCTTCCGCTGGATGTGACGTTTAACGACAAGAGCCCAAATGTGACGAGCCTGGTGTTCAAGACGGATGGCGGACTGGCCGGCGGGAGTGAAACTAAAAAAATCGTGTTGGCGGACAAGAATAAGCCCCTTGAAACGAGTAGACAAAAAACAATCTCCATTAACGGCCTGACGGGCGGGATTAAAGTAGAGTGATGTTGAAGAGGACGACAGACGGCATGAGCCTGTTGTAGTATTGAGATCATTGATGTCCAAAATAATATTCCCTCTCCCTTGGGAGAGGGTTAGGATGAGGGGAATACTGGCAAATGTGCCCCCTCACCTCTTTCCTCTCCCGAGGGAGAGGATGAGGTTTCGTAAATCGACAACTTGAAAAGTGTGCTGTGTTATTAACGTTTTTACCATTCTGAAATTGTTGTTTTGGACAAGCATGTATTGAGATCAATTATGACCATTGATGTATTAGTCAAGATTAAACAATATGTTAGTGTTTGGGCGGCAGTTTCAAACACTGAACGTCCCTGTCCGCCTTCATGCTTTTCCGGACTGGCGTCCGTCGTCCGTCGTCTGTCTTCGGGCTTCAGCCTCGTCGAGGTCACCCTGGCTCTGCTGGTCATGGTGATCGGCATCCTCAGCATCATGAGCATGTTCCCCGTGGGGTTGGACCAGAATATCCGCTCAATCGCGGATACCCGCACCGCCTTATTCGCCGAGGAGGTCTTTGCCGGCCTGCATGCAAAGGCCGAGACAAATTGGGCCACCTTGGCGGAGGCTCAATTGCCCGCGGCGGCCGCCAATATGTGGAACCCGGCACCCCCCGGCGCCTATTTCACCGGCACAAACGTAACGACGAATAGTTACATGTATAAGAACTTTGAAGACCACGTTCTCCGCTACCGGCTGGTTTTGACCACCAACGGCCTGATCAAAGCGGCGACTCTTTTTGTCTGGCCGGACGAATTTGGCACCACCAACTCTCCCAGTGTTTTCTATGCGGAGTTTTTCAGATTTAGGCCGTGAGGAGGGCTGTAGACTGAAGGCTGTGGGCTGTAGGAAGAAAGAGGGAGAAGGAGATGCGAGATCATACAAAATTGGATGTATTCCATGAAGCCGATCAATAGGTTCTTATGGTCTATGTTAAAACGCGGGCTTTTCCAAAAGAAGAAATGTTCGGATTAACTTCACAAATGCGACGTTCGGCGTTATCCACTCCATCGAATATTGTCGAAGGATGCGCCCGACATTCGGAAGCCGATTACCTGCATTTTATGGACATGGCCTATGGATCGGCGCGAGAACTTCAGTATCAAATATCCGTGGCCGAACGGTTGGGATTTCTAAAACAGGCAGACGAAATCAAATTGCTTTCCGAAAAAACGTCCAAGCAGTTAAATGCCTTGATTTGTGCCTTGCGAAATCCATAATCATTATGAAGTCCACAATCCATAGTCTACGGCCCGCTTCCACCGGCGGCCTCCGGTCTTTGGTCCGCTTCAGCCTCCGTCCTCTTTTTTCCACGGTCCACGGTCTACGGTCTACGGCCCGCTTCAGCCCACAGTCAACAGCCTACGGCCTACAGTCTGCTTTTACATTGATCGAGGTCCTCGTGGCCATGACGGTCCTGGCGGTCCTTGTGCTGATGGTCGCCAATATTTTTCAGAGCAGTTCCGCCGCCTGGAACATCGGCACTCAGAAGGCCGACATGAACACCGCCGCCCGCGCCGCCCTGGATTACATGGCCCGTGAACTGGAATCCGCCGTCGCCGGGCCAATTGACAAGGTGGGGGGCGGAGGAGCGAATTATTTTACGTTCCGGCAGCAATCGCTTGACGATTTACGATTCTTAACGATGGTTCAGGACCCTAAAAAAGACGGGGAAAATACATATCGTTCATTAATGGGAAGTTATTTTTGGATCGAAAACAATAAGCTGCGATATTGTCGAAAAACCGCTTCGTTGGATTGTTATGCCAATGAGTCTTGGTATTCTGATCGAGGGCCACAGGAAAACTTCGGAGATTATTTAATAACCAATGTTTTGGATGTTCAATATTTCGTTTACACAAATGAAGCCGCTCTAACGAATGGAACCATTGCGCCCAATGCAACGCACTACCAGCTTCCAATGTGCGTAGACATCGCGCTTGAAATGCTCAGCGACGATGACATGAGAAAATACAACGATCTGAAAAACAAGGGAATCGATACAACTTCATTCGAAGCCCGCAACGCCAAGCTCTATTCCACGCGGGTTTATTTTCCGAACCGGGTAGGATATGGGGCGCGGTAGAAGATGGGCTGTAGGCCGTAGACTGTGGACTATAGGAAGATTTAAAGAAGGCTGAAAGAGGCCCGTGGACCGTAGTCCGTTGACTGTGGGAATGAAGATGGAGTAAAATGAGATGCGGAATCACACAAAAGTCATTATGAAGTCTACGGTCCACCACCTACCGTCCGTCGTTCATTGGCCGTCGTCCGACCTACAGTCTCCATCCTACAGCCTACAGCCTTCCTCAAGAAGCGGAATCGCCCTGGTCATGGTCCTGGGGATTCTCTCGGTGATGCTGATTTTTGCGGTGGCGTTTGCCGTCGCGATGCGCACGGAGCGCATGGCGGCGGGGAATTATGCCGATAGCGTTCGCGCCCGCCAGCTGGTGCACGTGGGCTTGGCCCGGGCGCTGGATGACCTGGCCGTGAAGCTGGGCGCCAACGGGCTGGGGAGCGCTGGTGGCGGGTTGGTCTATCCGCCCTGGACCGTGACCAATTCATATACCAATGCTTACGCCAATACATCGCCTAATTTATACCTGGTGTTCGCAACCAACACCTCACCGAAAGCGAATGAGGCCACCAATTTCGTGCCGCGCGCTCTCTGGGCCGCAGCCACCAACGCCGATTGTCTTGGTGCAGCCAACCACTGGCTGTCGGTGGATAGTATCATTTCTAACAATGGCGTTATGACCGAATCAAACCGCCTGGGCCGTGTTAAATACCTGATCCTGAACTGCTCCGGCCTGCTGGACGCCAATTTCGTTGGGCGCTGGCCGGCGGAAAGGGGTTTGGGCACCAATCCAATGGAAATTGCGATCAACAATATGCCGGAATTCAGTAGTGCAAACAACTTTATAGTCATGCGCAACACCACGCATTACCGCTATGAAACGCTTCCCGAATTGGCCGCGTTGAACGGCGGCTGTTTCAGCCAATATCCCTCTAATTTCATGGTCTATTCATATGCCTTGCCCGGGTATTGGGATGCCGGCCGGCTCACGAATCGCGCCCCGGTGAATCTGGCGGGGGATGTGAGCGCCCTTGCGCTACGAGGAACGCACATCATGGCGGCTTTCACAAATGCCGGCTTCACCGATATCCAAGCGGGGGTGTTGTTTACCAATCTCCTGGATTATGTTGGCGGCGATTCAATACCGGGGGGGGTGTCCAATAGTAGTCCAGATTACACAAGAAGCGTGGAAGCCGTGCCGATGATTAATGAAATTGCATTTCGCGGGGAAATCGTAGGCCCCATTGTACAAAACACGGTTGAGTTTGAATTCTGGTATCCTTTCGTAAATTTCAATTTCGCATGTCACGAGCATAAGTTTTACGTGGATTATACGGTGGAAGGTTCCGGTTATTCTACTAATGTTAAGCGGAATTTGAATACTTATGCCGATGGCGATGGCCTGCCTGATCTTAGTTCCCTTCCGTGTTTTTTGTCTTATTATTGGTCTACTTCCGACCCAACGTCGGGGATTCCGTATAAAATTACAATTAATACCGTGCAAGTTCGCGATCGCAACAATAATGTTCTGGACAAAATATTGGTTTCCAACGATCCGATCTTTATACCATTGGGTCAAAATAAAAAATCGTTTGAATGTATTGATCCAAGGTTTAATTGGAATATGAAAGATGACAAACAATGGAGTTCGGCTTCGACTAATGTCAGCCTGCGTATGACCAATAACGCCACAATAGCATATTGGAGCATGTATTCGGACTGTGACAAGGATTCGCGGATGTATGTTTATGCCGATCTGGGCGACCATGCGATTAAATCGGTAGGCGAATTGGGTTGCCTGGCTTACGACACATGGAAGACGATCAAATTATACGGCACCAATGATATGCGCCGGGTGATGGATTATTTTGCCGTCGACACCAATTCCGCGGACTTTGTCACCAATGCGGTTTGGCGCGGAAGGATTAATCCCAATACGCGCGAGGCGGCCGCCATGGGGGCCGTATTTACAGACATGCCGATGGACGAATATCCATTGCAGACCGATCCTGTCCCCGCAAAATTGTCGGCGGCAGAAGTCTCTGCTATTGTTGTTAATATCCAATCCAATGTTTATACCAATCTTTCCGACATCGGCCTGAATTTTACGGCCTTCCCCGCATCCGCGGCGAATGACGAGCTGAAAAGAGAAGCCGTTTTTCGCAACACGTGCGGCCTTCTGAACCTGCGCCAGAACCTGTTCACGATCATTATCGAGGCCCATGTGGCCTCGGGTGGCAATATCCCGCGCAACCCGGTCCGCCAGCGCGCCGCGGCCATTGTCTGGCGCGATCCCTATACCGGCGAAATGTTCGTGCGCTCCATAAAATGGCTGAAAGACTGAGAACCGAGCGGTAGACGACAGACTGGCGGAGGCCAGCCAAACCGAGGCGGTAGCAACGGAATATTCAACCTTTGCGGCTAATCATGTTCGCGGGTACGGCGGCGCCATTCTCGCGGCTCACCAGGGGCGGTTCGCCCTGCCCGGCGCGATTTCTTCGGAAATGGCAGGATGAGGCTGCCTGCCCGCCATAGTCCGGAAATTGCTGGACGACGGCGGGTCTCGTCGAGCCGTCTGAAAACATCCTTTTTACGAGAATGACGCAGCCATGTGTTCGCGGGCAAAATCTCGTTTTTTTTCTTTGACAAAGGGCGCCTTCCGTTTATAATTCAGCTTCGTTAATGGATGGCTATAATTCTTCAGGAAAATAGCTT
>JAQUMN010000075.1 GCA_028718125.1 Kiritimatiellia bacterium | reverse complement strand
CGCCCTCGCCGCAGGTCGTGATGTTCTTCAGCGAATGGAAAGAGAAGCAGCCTGCCACGCCGAAAGTCCCCGCATGGCGTCCCTTGAACCGTGCGCCGTGGGCGTGGGCGCAATCCTCCATGACCGGCAGTTTGTGCTTCCGCGACAGGCGCATGATCGCGTCCATGTCGCAGCATTGCCCGCCATAATGCACCACGTAGATCGCCTTCGTGCGTTTGGTGATTTTCCTTTCGATAGACGCCGGATCGATATTGTGTGTCCGCGGATCAATGTCGGCGAAGACCGGGCGTGCGCCTTCCTTGACGAGCACCAGGTTGGTGGCAATGAACGTGTTGGGGGTCGTAATCACTTCGTCACCCGGTCCCAGATCCAGCATCTGGGTCACGATGTGCATCGCGGTTGTGCAATTGCTTGTTGCGAAAGCGTGCTTGCAGCCCACGTAGCGCGCAAATTCCTTTTCGAAGGCCTCGACCTGCGGCCCCATGGTCAGCGTGCCGCCCTTAAACGCTTCCTTGACGGCCGCCAGTTCCTCCTTGCCGTAGGGCGTCCCGCGAAAAATGTAGCGGACCTTGATGGGAACGCCGTCGCCAAAATCGTAACCGGCCGTGATGTTTTTGGCTTCACCCATTGCTTGATCCTCCTGTGTGTTGTTGCGTTATGCGTGTCTGTCGGTAATTACGCTTTCGGCCGCTCCTGCGGCGCCGTCGAACAAGCGATCCAGTATAAGCATGGCCGCGCCCCACGCGCCGGCTTCCTCGCCGATCCGGGCCACGTGGATTTTCAGAGTTTTGCCGGATAGCCGCATGGCATGCCGAGCAACGATCTGCCGGATCGGCGCCACAATCAAATCCTCGGCGGCGGCCTGGCGGGAGTTAATCAAAACCGCCTCCGGATTGAACAGATTAACCGCGTTGGCAATAGCATAACCCAGATAGTAAACAGCGCGCTCCAGAAGTCCCAGCGCCAGCTTGTCGCCATGCGAGGCCGCCTCAAAAATGTGGGTCATGGAAATGGCTTCCAGACGATGGCCGGCCAGTTCGGTAACCATGGATTGGGTGCCGTCCTGCAAGGCTTTGCGAACCTGGCGGATAATCGCCGGGTACGAGGCCACCGTTTCCAGGCAGCCCGTGCTGCCGCAGTTGCAGATCGGCCCGTTTTCCAAAACGCGTGTATGTCCCAACTCGCCCGCCATCTCCGTGTGTCCCCGATAGAGTTGGCCATCCATTATGATGCCGCACCCGATGCCGCAGCCGATATCAATATACAGCATGTTGCGCGCGCCCTGCCCTGCGCCGCAGCGATGTTCACAAAGCGTTTTGGAGCGCGTGTTTTCGTCCAGCCAAACCGGAACCGCAAAACGGGATTCAAGCAGACGGCGCACGGGCATATTCAGCCATTCCGGTATCAGCGAACACAGCAGCGCAACGCCTTCCCTGGAGTCAACAATCCCCGGATCCGCGACCCCAATTCCTTTAAGCGCGGATGGCGCATAACCCGATTTTCGGATGGCGCCTTCCACCGCAGCTATCAGGGCGCGCACGATGGCATCGCGCGTTTTTTGTGCCGGCATGGGCGCATTTAGCCTGGTAACGACATTGCCGCATACATCCACAACAACCGTCATCATGTGATCGGGTTCGAATTCAACACCGACCACAAAACCGTGGCGTCTATTCAAGCTTAATAAGATCTGCTTGCGGCCGAGCCCCGCTACACTTCGCCCGGACTCAACCAGAATTCCCCGTGCGATCAAATCCCTGATCAAGACGGTAACAACCGGCATGCGAATGCGGGTCGATTGTCCCAGTTGTGTCCTGGAAACGGCGCCATAACGCCGAACATGTGCAATTAGTAGTGATTTATAAAACGACGCCTTATTGCCTTGTTTGTTTGTCGTTGTAACCATATATAGCGGCTGTTTGATTGTTAATTAATCATAAAATATGCTTTTATTTGAATGTTGTCAAGCATATTAATCATTAATTAGGAATGAATTAATTGCGTACAGGGGTAAAGACGTCAGGCACCAGGATTAAGTACGGGGGCTTCAGTTGTAGCTGCCGTTCGGCAGAACGGCAATCGGCGTTAAAATCTCTGAGTCCCGCAAAGTAGCTCAGCTCGCTTTTAAATATAGGCGCTCAGCTTGGCTTTCAGGTCTGTTTTGTGCAGGGCGCCATCCATCTGTTTCTGGACGACACCGGCCTTGAAATGTCTCAGTATTCCAGCACGATCATCTCGTGAATACTGAAATCACGAACCCGGAAGGTTGCATATTCGCCGTTGGCGGTGCAAGGCGCCACCTGGCCATCCTTGGGATAAAACGCTTTCACCACCGGGGCGGGCATCCGCACGTTGACCTTCACGCCTGTGATCGCCTCGTTTTGATAGGACTTGTAGTTCAGCAGGTGCACAACAAGCCGGTTATTGCCCGCCTGTGTGCGTACGACGACCTCGACGGTCGCAGGGCAGTTTTCGACCGCCAGCGATCTTGCGGTGTTGCTGCTTTCCAAAGCCGACCCAACGGACTGATCGAAAAATTCGCGGACGCCGGGCTCGAAATCGCGCCACAACGGGAATACCCGTAATTCCCGCCAGGCGCACCGGCTTCCCGGATAGATGGAAGTAACCATAACGACCGTTCCCTTGCCGAATACATTCTTCAGAATACCCGGATCACCGTTGTCCCATGAAGCCAGTACCGTCGCAGTCGTCGGCTTGACCAGGTCGTACCCCGTTGCCGTTGACAATGAAATCTCGTCGCCCGCCTTCATCGTCCCTAACGACGCATCGGCCTTGCCGATCTTCACCGTGTTTGTCGATGCGCGAACAACCTCATTGACGAAATTCGCCCCAAAAACATCGCCAAGCCCATAGTTCCGGCGCGGCCGGCCCCAGGCGTCGAAACGGGATGTGCCGCCGGTCGTGATCAGGTGTCCGCCCGCGCGCACCCATTGGCGCAAGAGCTCTTCTTCATTTTCCGCCAAAGACTTCGCATCGGGCAGGACCAACACCGCATACCGTTCCAGCTTTCCCGCAGTCAAGGTTTCCGCCCAGATTGCATCGGCCTGGATGTGGCTTTGGGCCAGCGCTTCCCAGATCCCGACAAGACTCGCAAAGTACCGCGTGTATCCTGCGCTGGTGCCGGCGTGTTCGGAACGATAAACCACGCCGTTGTTCCGGCCGGAAATGACCAGGCCCACCTGGTGCGGCGAGTCCGTATCGATCATGTATGGCGAGACCATGGCCATGTCGGCAAACGCACGCTCCAGTGCGCCCCACATGCCGCTCTGCCACATCTCGTAACTGGCGCCCAGATTGCCGCCGCCGGGATACTTGAACACCTGGCCCCAGCTCCAGGCATAATACTGTTGCGCATGCAGCGCCGCCGACCAGATTCCCGCTTCGTACGTCTTCACCGGCGGATTACTCCGGTGCGCATACACTTCCATGCCTATCGGCCGCACCTCGCCGTCGCGGGCCATCTCAGCCATAAACGAGTTGTCGTATGATAACGGGCAATACGACGGCTCGATGCCATTCATGTCCACCGTGCTACTCAAGTCCGCATATGTCCGCAGCGATTGGCTGCCGGCGAAATTCGCCGACGAAAAATATATCAGCATCGCAGTGCTCTTCCGCAACCCGTGCAGCCACTCGGTCACCTCGCGGCAATTTTCCATTACCTGGGCTTCATTAAACTCATAAAATTCCGTCCATAACGCCGTCCGGCTGGACTCGACGGAGGTTCGGTCCGTGTCCCACCGGGATTTAGTGTAATTTTCCGCGTCCTTCAAACTGATTCCCAGCTCCTGCAGCTGCGCGGATGTATACCTGGCCTGCAGGTGGTTCTTAAACGTCGATAGCGGGTGAAGCGGCCGGCCGATCCCTTCTTCCTTCCAGACGCCGAAAAACGACGGGAATCGTCCGTAGTAGGCCACCAGCGTGCTCCCCATTGTTTTGGTCAACCCGCTCCAATACTCGAAATACGGGGCGACTTTGATGTTCTTTTCCGTATACAGCTTCATGGCTTTATCGATCTCGTTGCCGAGATCGGCCATGATCGCCGGCTCAATTTGCACCGGATAGCGCTCGCAGAACACCATGTTGATGTTGGCCTTTTCAGCATAGCGGGCCATTACGCCGAAATCCTTTGGGATGCTCCGGTAACATGCCCAACGCCCGATGGCGCGCTGGAAGTTCTCGGTATTCCAGTAAAAATTGTCCCGGTGCGACAGGAATTCGTGCTGCCGGATTCCGGGCGCCGTGTCTTTCGGCTGGTTCAGATAATACTGCGACAGAAGCGCTGTCCCCTGCATGGCAATATCCTTGTTCTTGGATAGCTTTTCCAGCACCGGCAGGCCCGAGGCATCCCCCATCATGCCCAGTGCAAACGCCGCTTCCCTGGCGATCCGCCGCTCGTGATTATTGTCCGGGTCGGCGGCCGCGAGCATTATTTTCAGCGCGCTCTTATCCCCGATGTAACCAAGCGCATGCATGATGTCGCCGCAAATCTGGAACGGCCCCGTTGCAGAATCGTCGTCAGGCCGGCTCTTCTCCGTCTCATACAGTTCAACCAGCGGCTTGACCGCGCGGGGGTCTCGCAGCCATCCGAGCGCATGGATCGCGTTTTCCTTTACCGCCGGGTCGTTGTCATTCAGCAGTTCAACCAGCACTGACAGCGCCTCGCCGTCGCCGATCTGGCCCAGCGCCTGCGTTGCGCGCCGCCGTGTCCATTTATCAGCCTTCGTATCGGCCGCGAGCTTCATCAACTCCGGTACCGCGTCTTTGGCCCGGATCCAACTCAGCGCATAAATAGCATTGCGCCGAACGTCATACGATGCATCCGACATCGCCTTGATCAGGGCGGGAACCGCCTTCTCCGCTTCCACCCGCCCCGCTTCCAGTGCCGCCCGGGCGCGTGTAGCGTCATTGGTCGATGCCAGGTCTGCCAACATGTTTTTCAGATTGTCGCCCTCGCGCGTGGATTGAACTTCCGCCGCGGCTTGCGATTGGCGCTTCAAGCGTTGCTGTTCAAGTTTTGTGCCCAGCAGTTTGGCCGGCCCGGCAAGCTCCGCCTTAACCGGCGCAATCCGTTCCGCGATCGTCGATTTGAATCGGGCAAAATCATCAACGATTTGGCAGGCCTGTGCGTCGATCGCCTTGGCCCCGGAAAGATCCTGGTCAGACACTGCGGGCTTATTCCGGCACAAAAGCACGGCCTTTTCGTATTCGTTGATCCTGGCCCGGGCTTCAGATGCCCCGGTGTCGATTTGGGCCAGCACCGGGCCCAGCCTGTTCGTGATTGCCGCGGCTTCAGCTTCGCTCAAAATGGCGTGGGTTTTAAGATCGCCAACGTCGAATCCGATCAGGTCAATGAGCTGATGCATTTCGACTTCCAGGTCATTGATTTTCACCGCCTGTCGTTGAACATTCGCCAGCCGATTTCCGATCTCTTTGACCAGCTTGACCTGCCCGGGAGTGGTCGGCACGATAGCCACGTCATCAAACCAGACCATGCCGCTGCGCATGGCCCGCGGCTGTACCGATAATTCCAGCGCCAGCTTGTAACTGTTGTCCAGGGGCGAGATGAAATCAGACGTGTAAAACCGCCACTCGCTGTCGGTAACTGTCTCTGATACCAGATAATAATTGCCGTTTTTGACCATAACCATCGCAACGCCGGCGGCGACTTGCTGCTGCTCCGCACGTGTGTTATCGGTCCTGGCCCAGAACGAAAGCCGATATAACTGGTTCGGCACGAACGTCGCCAGATGCTGACACAGCTTTTGATTGCTGTTGTCCGGCGCCAAGCCCATTGCCAGGCTGTACTTGCCCGAATGTTTAACCTTGTCATCCAGGAAGGACTTCTTCGGCCAACCTAACGAACTCCAAGACGTATACCCCTTGGGCATCGTCCCGTGCCCGAGCCCGCCTTCAAAATCGCCATTAGTGACAATATTGTCGCCGGCTCCGGCCTGGAGCATGACCGGCGGCGCCTTCGCAGGGGGCGGCTCCCTGATGTAATCAACCGCCAGCACGTCGGTCGGCTGCACACGGCCGCCGAAGACCAGGAATGACAAGCCCGCCTTGCGGACCGGCGTCCGGCTTTCAGTCTGGAAGACCAGCGACGTGTTCCAGAAACAGTAGATCATGCCGTTGATCCGCTCAATCCGGACATCCACCGTGTCAGCAAGCGGCACGGGGGAACTTGCCGACAGCGAATTGCCTGCCGCGGCAACGCGCGGATACATCCCGCCCCGCAGGCTCGATTTCACGATGCCCATGCTGGCCGCTGTCTTGCCCTTGTCGTCCTGGAGGATCAGCGCCATCTGCGGCAGGCACCGTGCCGGTATTTTCCAGATGAGCCGTGCCTCAATACTGAAATCGCCGTCCCAAATCACGTCGCGGAACAAATACGAGCCGTGCCAGACGGCCTGATCCTTCGGGATGGTGAACTGGGACTGCAGCTTGCCGTCCGCAAGGCTGGGCACGAGCGTTCCTTGCCCGCCCGTTCCCGGGGACGCGGCAACCAGCTGCCATTCCGGCGCCAGCGCCGCGCCGTCAAAACTCTCGTCGATGCCGGCAATGCCGGCGCCTGACAGGGCCAACAGGACCAATGTGGCGGCAGCGACTGTTTCCATTAACCGACTTGTTTGTGCCATTATGCCATCCCCGGGTTAATTTATTTAAATCTACTTCTCTTCAATGACGACCATTTCGTGAATGTCGAAATCCCGCACCGTGAACGTAATCCCGCCGCCGGCAGCCGCCTTGAATTCCACGTCCTGGCGCGCAGGGTAGGGGTAGTATACGTTG
>JAQUMN010000074.1 GCA_028718125.1 Kiritimatiellia bacterium | reverse complement strand
TGGCGCTTTTCCAATCTTTCCGCGTTGCCGAGGGATATTCCCAAAGCCAGCACCTTTTTCCGTGATTCAATGTATTGATTCCATGCTTCTTGCCATTGCCGCAACGCCGCTGCCGCCGCGTCTCCGGGTGCGCCATTTTGAAGCGCCGTAACCAAGTAATGACCCGCCAGCTCCAACCGGCAATACGCCGCCAGCCTTCGTGCTTCCGCCGCCAAATCCTCCGCGCCCATGCTTACGGCCAAAGCCACGGCTTCTTCGCTTTTTTTTACCCCCTGTTCGGCCGCTTCTGCAGTGAAAAAGGCATTGTCCCATTTCTTTTCCGCCGCCATCGTCGGCAGATTTCCCAGCCAGGTGGACGCGAACACTTTTCCGGTCCAACAATCGAGTTCCCGGGCGACCTGGGGAATCATCAGGGCTTCCAACAATGTTAATATTTTCTCCGGATTTTTATACCCTTGCCGGGTAGCCCAGGCTTCGGCAAACTGTTTCTCGTTCCGACCGTTGGCGTTCCAGGAATATTCCGCCAACGCGCTCAGCCGGAAACTGAACGTTTTCCGGTAGCCGTCGTTGTCCGTGATGTATCCGCCACGAGTAAACTGCCACGCGCCGATGTATTTGTCTGCGGCGATCTCCCGCATCCGCTCACGGACATCTTCGGAAGAGAATCTTCTGGTGGGTATCATAGATAGGTAGCTGGTGACATTAAATCGCGCGATCCGCTTCCCTTGGGCGGCGAATTTCTTCAGCAAATTCCCGTCCGGGCCATCGCAGCCCATCGAGGCCCGCATGGTCACTTCCGGCGGCAACGAAGTAACAATGTCCTTGATCTGTGCGTCGGGATATCTTTTGGGGCTGTTGGGCCCAAAACCGCCGATGCCGAAGAAGACACTCAATTTCAAATCCGGGTATGTTTTCTTCGCCTCTTTCCATGCTTCCACGGCGGCGCGGACCTCAGCGCGGAATTGGCCTTCCTTCATGCACTCCGCGCATTCGCACTGTCCCGCGTATTCACTCATCCACGCCATCACTTCCGACGCCTTTTGCGCCGCCATATTGGTCATGATGATCGTCAGAACCTTCACCAGATCAGGATTAGTCGCGCAAGGCACGCGACGCTTCCACTGGGCATCAGTATTATGTGCCGATTCTCCCTGGCCGAGCAACCCGGGGTAAGCTTCCTTGTATCCGGCACACTTGTGCGCCCAAAAATCCATGTGCGTTGGACCGGGAACGAGTTCGGCCGCGTATTGCCGCGCCTTTTCATAAGACACGTTAAATGCGGCGCATGCCTGACGATGCTTTTCAGGATTTTCATCGGCCACGGCGGGCCAATTGTAGTAAAGGTTATATGGATGAATCCCGGTTTTATCCACGGCGAACAAATTGTCTTCATAGAAGCGATTCATCTTCAGTGAAGCCAACCAGGGTATATTGTAGGAAGGCATGTGCCAGAACCCGCGTTCCTCCAAATCCGGCCAGTCGACGACGCAGGCCAGCGGGATTTCCGCCGTCTCCCGGCTCAAATGGAACTCAAGCCATTGGCATAGTGTCCGCGTGCCGTAATACAGGCCGCGGGGCGCCACCGCCGCCACAACCAGCATGTTGCTCCCCGCCGGTTGAATCACATAGGCCTGATCGCGGTTAGGAACATCCTTGAGCCTGGCGCCCTGTGGGACGTCAACCCCCGCCACCTTGCCGTTCGCATCCATTACGCCGATAACGATCTCAAACTGTTTACCTTCCGGCGCTACGCCGGTTTTTTGCCGGAACAGGTTAACCACATTTGAGATCGACACTTGTTCCAGGCCCGACGCGCCTGCTTGGCCGCGAATGGCAACTTCGCCGGGCTTGAGCCGCTGAACTTTCGCAATCCTGATTTCTTGCGGCAGCGGCAGGACCTCGCGTTGCCAAAGCGCTTCATCGCCTTGCTGCAAATCGACTGTTTTCGCCGACAATTCGCCGCCCGCAGCTGCGGCCAGAGACAAAACAATCAATACCCTTATCGCCGTTCTTTTCTTCATGTCATAGCGCCTTTTTTGGCGGACAATTGCATGGCGGTCATAATAATGATTTTTTAACCGCAGATGCACGCCTCTTTGCGTGCCAAGCATTTTGGGCAACGCTCCACTTGGGCGCCGGCGCTGACGCCCCGGGCTTCGCCGGGTCCCAGCATCATAAACATTGCCCGTTTGCCCTCCGCCGTAACGGCGAGTTCGTTGCGATCACCCACCGGGCCGTTGCATTGCAGCCGGAAAGCGTTCCGGCCCAGCCGCTCGCAGGTCCATCCTTTTGGGACCTGGAGATCGACTTGCGGTTCTGATGATTGGTAGGTCGTCACCACGACCTTGCGCCCGATACCCGGCCGGAGAACCGGCTCGCCGCCATAGTGCAGCCAGATTTCCTCGCCGTCCGCCAGTTCCACTCCGGCCTGCGGATCCTGCTTGAGAGCTTCCTGGGCAAGGTCGGCGCTGAACAAGCGCGTCCGCAGGTCGGGCGGCAATTCGGTTTTATCGGCAAATTGAAGGCCGTGCTTGGAAGCCATTGCCTTTTCTGCGAGCGCCATCGTGCGCTCGGTCAGCTCCTGCACCGTTTTGGGCGGATTGCAGGGACCCGTGAACTTGTGCAGCACAATCTGGTCGCCAATGGGCTTGCGCCAGAGATCGGGAATGCCGGCCGTGCCGCCCAGAATGCCCAGCACCGCTCCCAGCGTACCGCCGGTACAGTCGGTGTCATAGCCACAGTTGACCGCTTTGCAGAGCCTGTCGCCGAAATCCTTGCCATACAGCCACCCGATGATCGTAAACCCGTGGTTAGGGATGGCATTGCACGGCTGGATATGGCCGAACTGGGCCTGGATTCTTTCGCGGGCCTGACCCCAACTGAGCTGGTTATTGAAGCACCAGACTGCCTCGCGAATGGCGCGCGCCAGGTGGCTGGAGATCGGGATCATGGCCAACCCGAGTTGAATCAAGGTCGTTGGATCTTTCTCGGCAAAGGCGGCGGCTTCGACCGCGGCCCAGAACATTTCGCCATACGTGCCCTCGCCTCCGGCGTGGTCAATGGCCGAATCCTTCCAGGCCATGCGCGCGGCGGCCTGAGGATCGCCGGGGTGCAGGCAAGCCCAGATTTCACTGCGGATCGGCGACCCCATCTCGTCGACAAAATAATTTTCGAAGCACCCAGCCACGGGCGGACGAAGGCCGCGGTTGAAATTCCGCATGAAGAAGCCATATTCATTCCAGGGATAGCTTTTGCAGTAGCTGCTCCAGTATTCGGCAAAGGTCCGCACCGACGGGTCAATGCCCTGATCTTCCAGCATCTTCAGCCATACCAGTTGCAGGTCCAGGTCATCGTTGGGCGCAGCCTTGTTGGGTATGGGTTGATAATACGTCAGATCGTGTGCGTGCCGCAGGCACTCCCAGGGGCCGCCCAGCGTGCCGCCGATGGTTTTTCCGATCCAGCAGGCCAACACTTTGTTTTTGAATTCGCGCCGACTCAACTTAATTGTATTCATATTATGCTTCTTGGATCAGGCACATTATTGCTTTGAACTTGACGAAAACAATAGACTGTGTGGCCCAATCCGACCTTGACGATCTTGTCAAATATTAGCATCATCCGGTCAATTCAAGGTATGGGGAACAGGATGCCATTGGTGAGCCCGAGGCGCAGGCTGCATATTGTTGAAGTCTGCCGTTTGGGAGCGACACGGACTCTTACGTGGCCAACATGCGCAATTGGCCCTGGAATTACAGCTGGCAGTCCCTGATCTTCAGTCACTGGGGATGGGGACGGAAATCCTTCGGTTGCCTGCAAAAAGGCATGCGGGATCAGGCAATCAAAAATCCTCCGGCTGGTGCTGCATAACGACGGCATCCGTCCGATGCGGCGCAAGCCGGTTTTGAATCCGCGCTACTCCGGTAAACTGCCGGCGGAGGTGTGTTTGGAGCCGGGGGAAACGATCACGTGCGAGAATACGCGCAAAACAGCGTTGACTAGTTCGCAGCTCGATGTTCCGGAACGTGATTTGGGCGGGCGCGCCCGCTGTATCCAATGCGATAATGTCATCCCGAGCCAGGCGAGGGATCTCTGCCCAGACTTCAGCGGTCCCACTCGATCACGACCATATCGTGAACATCGAAATTGCGGAGCAGGGCCGTGACGCCGGTTGCCGACGGAGTAAACTTAACCTCCGTGCCGGTATCGGGGTAAAACATCCGTTTCACGGTGCGGCCTTCCGGCGCATTCACGCTCAGGTGTGGGCTTTTTACCAGGTCCACCTTGGGATCGTAATTGAGCAGGTGGACCATCCAGCAGGACTTTTCGGGTTGCTGCCGCACGGTCACTTCGATTTCCTTGGAGACGCCCTCTATCTCTACTGGCAGGGCCTGTTTCCCATGCGCGAGGCCGCCCTTTACCATGGCGGCCAGCAGTTCGCGCACGTTCGGCCAGAAGTCCAGGCGGTTGGCCTGCATCTCCCAGTCGGACGTCACGTGGCACAATCCCGGGTAATTAGGGGTCCAGAAATAACACAGCCCCAGACCGAACTTGTTGACCGTCAGGGCCGGATCGCTGCCGGCAAAACGCCCCAGGACCTCAGCAGTGCTTTCCTTTACCTGGTCGTAGCCCAGCGGCAGATCGTATTCGCACTCCGTCCCCGGCTTGATGCCGGGCAGGTACCCGGTTTCCCTGGCGGCGACCGTGTAAGTCCCAAGGGATTTCACCGGCTTGATGTCGCGGTGGACATGCGTGCCGCTGTTTTGCGGGTCGAGGCCGGATACGACCTTGCAGGAGGTCGCCCCGCCGGATTTATAGCAGTAAGTATCGATCTTTTCCGGATCGGAAACGCCGGCCTGCCCCAGGTAGTTCACGCCAAAAAGTTCTGCCAGCTGGTAATCTTTTTGCAGTTCCGCCCGCTGGCTGAACAGCGACGTGGCTCCGCAAGCGATCAAAGTGCCGCCCTGGTTGACCCATTCGCTCAGCTTTTGGGCCTGCTCCGGGGTTACGATTTTTGCGTCGGCCAGGACCAGGACGCGATAACGTTTCATTTTCTCCGGTGTAAGGGTTCCCAGCCAGATGATGTCCGTCGGGATTTGCGACTGGTTCAGCGCCGTCCACAGCGCTCCCTGATGCTGGTACCAGCGCGGGGACAGGGTCGACATGATATTGGGATCCAGCGCCAGGAACGACAGGTCTTCATAAAGCAACCCGACGTTTGCGGCCGAGGCCGGCACGTCCAGGTATTCCCGTATCTTGCGGGCCTTCTGGAAGATCTTTGACAGATTTTCCCAGCGGGATGCATCCCAGCTCCAAAGGTCGCTGGAAGGCTGCTCGAACACGTGGTCCAGGCAAAAATTATAAAAACATTCGCCGTGCATCAGGTGCTGGGCGAACCCGCGCACGTCCTGTGCCGGCGAAGGGCTGTACCAGTTGTAAAACTCGCTCATGACCGGCCGCGCTCGGCCGTCCTTATACATCTCCATGAAGTAGGAGTTGTAGCGGCCGAAACACTGATAATTCTCCGGGCCGTTGACGAAAATGGCGTCGCCGCCCCTGGCCGTCAATCCCGGGAACTTCAGCGTCGCAACAGTTGAAACACTGAACGTGAACGCGCAACCCTTGCGCATGCCGTGCAGCCACTCCTGGCTTTCCCGCCAGTGCTCCAGCAATTTATCCGCGCAACACTGCTGGTATTCCGTGTTGAGCGGTCCCGGCAGAGTCACCAGCGGCCCGGCATAGCCGGAGACCTTCTTTACCGGCACGCCCGCCAGGCTGTAATCCTTAGCCAATCCGAGTTTGCTGCGGAAGTCGGCACCGTGCCTGGCCGTCAGCCAGGCCTCGAATTCCGCCGCAGTCAGTTTGACCTCGGGATAGGTTTCTTCGCCCCAGAACCCTTTGAGCGCGGGTATGTCCGCGTGTTTCAACAGCACCGTTTCGGCGCCGGCCTTTTCGACGCCATGCTGACGGAGATCTGCATAGCGTCTTTTTGGACCAAAAGTATTGCCGTCGTGCGGCAGAACTTCGATCCACCGCAGGTCGAACTCATTCGCGGCTTCGATCAGCTTGAAGTATTCCACCGGGTCGGAATCCTGCTCGGCCCAGGCTTGGTGGATTCCGGTCAGGCCGGCCTCCCACAAGTAAGGCCAGAGCGCTGCCGGGTCGGCCTTGAAATTAGTGCCGCGCAGGCTGTCCGTGCGTCCCGCCAACGCATTGAACCTGCGGGTCATGCCGTAGAAATTGTCCGTGGCGGCCAGGAAATCAGCCTGCTTGATTCCGGTCGCGCCTCGACCTCCGGCCTTGATTTCCGTAACCGCCAGTTCGGCGTGCCCCTGCAGGCCCAGGCTTTGCGCGGTTGAGTAGATGTTACTGATCTTTTTGTTACCCCGGCGCGAAAGCGGAAAATCATCCGCTTCTTTCGCCAACTTCTCCAGCGCCGGCAAGGCCGCCGCATCGCCGATGTGTCCCAACGCCCGGATGGCCGCCAGCATCAAACCGCGCTGTTCCGCATTCTGCGCATCAAATGATGTTACGATCTTCAGCAGTTCCGGCGCCGCCGTCTTGGCCTTAAGCCAGCCCAGGGCCAGGATCGCGTTCTCCGACACGAAATAATCGCGGTGACTGATGCTGGCGTTCAGCGCCGGTATGGCGCGCGGGTCGCCGATCTGGCCCAAGGCCTGCACTGCGCGCCGGCGCAGGCGCAGATCGTCCCCGCCCGCTATTTCAACCAGGGCCGGGACTGCCTCGCTGGATTGCATCCAACCCAGCCCCAGGATCGCGTTCACCCGAACCTCTGTATCGGCATCCTTCAGCGCTTTGACCAGGGTAGGGGCGGCTTTGGCGTTGCCGATCCGGCCCAATTCCTGCACAGCCTCGCGCCGGACCGTCGCCTCGGGCGATGCGCACTTCTCGATCAGGCCCGGAATGGCATCCAGGTCCCGTTTGTGCTCTTGCGCCGCCTGCGAAGCCTTGGCCTGCTTGACGATCGGCCGGAGTTGGGCAATTGTTTTGTCCGCGCGGCCGGCGAGCGCCTTCAACTCCTGTTCCGGCAGAAGCTTCTCGCGGA
>JAQUMN010000073.1 GCA_028718125.1 Kiritimatiellia bacterium | reverse complement strand
GCGTATTCATCAACGACGATGAAAGCGGCCTGCACGCGGACATGGAAAAGTGGCTGGAAAACCTGGCGCCGGAAAAACCGCATGCGCAATACCGCCATAACGGCGCCGAGGACAACGCCGATGCGCATCTCAAACGTTCCGTCATGGGCCGCGAAGTGGTCGTGGCCGTGACGGAGGGCAAACTGGATTTCGGTCCCTGGGAGCAGATCTTCTACGGCGAGTTCGACGGCTTGCGCCGCAAGCGGGTGCTCATCAAAATCATCGGGGAATAGCGGAATGCGATTAGAAAGGGAAGGCGCCGGGCGGATTTTTTTCCGCCCCGGCGGATCCGCACAGGCGGAGCCACGGATACCACGGATAACACTGATTTATGTCATTTCCATGAAAATGGGAATCCAGTCTCGAATTTTCTGGATTCCCGCTTCCGCGGGAATGACAATTGCTCGTTTTCGTGCGTGCTCACGCCTTTGGCGTGACAAGCATCCGTGCTCGCCCCGCCCCAGGCGGGGTAATCCGTGGTGAGTAGTTACTCTTTCTGTTTCTCTTATGCCCAAGATTGCCAAAGTTGTGGTTGAAATTGCCCTGGATCGCGAATTCGATTACCAGGTGCCCGAGGCGCTCAGCGCAACCGTGCGCTTAGGCTCGCGCGTGCACGTGCCGTTCGGGCATTCCACGGCCCGCGGCTACGTGGTTGGCTTCGCCGATCATTCCGACCGTCAAGATCTGAAAGCCATCACGGCGCTCATCAGCCCCAAGCCGCTCATCAACGAGACGATGCTCAAACTGGCTCGCTGGATCGGGGACTATTACGCCGCCACCATCGAGCAGGCCATTCGCACCGTTCTGCCCTGCGCCGTCCGGCGCAAGGGCGCCGGGTTTATCGAACAAACGCTTGTAACGTTGGCCAGTCCGGCGCCGGACGCCGCCGCACTGAAGGCGCTGCGTCAGCGTGCGCCCAAGCAGGCGGCGGTCCTGGAAATTTTACAACGTGATGGCGCACAGCCGCTGACCGTCCTGGTCCGCGCGGCCGGCACTACGCCGTCCGTCGTTAAAAGCCTGGCGGAAAAAAAAATGGCCATTCTCACCCGCGAGACCGCCATGCGCGATCCGCTGGCCGACCAGGTGATTCTGCCGACTGCGCCCCTGGCGCTGTTCCCCGAGCAGGCCGCGGCGCTGAGCCTGGTCAAGCAATCCATGGATACGCTCAAGCCTCCTGTCGTGCTCCTGCATGGCGTTACCGGCTCGGGCAAAACGGAGGTTTACCTGCAAGCCATCCGCTATGGCCTTGACCAGGGCCGCGGGGCCATCGTGCTGGTGCCCGAAATATCGCTTACGCCGCAGACGGTGGAACGGTTCCGCAGCCGGTTCGGCGAGACAATTGCCGTGTTGCACAGTCATTTATCCGATGGCGAACGGCACGACGAGTGGTATCGCATTTATGAAGGCAAGGCGCGGATCGTGGTGGGCGCGCGGTCGGCTCTCTTTGCGCCGGTGGATCGCCTGGGCCTGATCGTGGTGGATGAGGAGCACGAGCCCAGTTATAAGCAGGCCGAGGCGCCGCGTTATAACGCGCGCGACGTGGCCGTCATGCGCGGGCATCTGGAGCCGTGCGCCGTCCTGCTGGGATCGGCTTCGCCGGCGCTGGAGTCTTTCTGCAATGTGCGCAACGGCAAATACGCGCTCTCCGAGCTGACGCATCGCGTTGACCACCGCCAGATGCCCTGCATGCGCATTGTGGATATGCGCGTGGAAGCGGAACAGTCCGGGCGGATGGACGTTTTTTCCCGCGACCTGGTGGAAGCCATACGCAAACGGCTCGACCAGGCCGAGCAGACCATGCTCTTTTTAAACCGGCGGGGGTTTTCCACTTCGGTGTTGTGCCCGGCCTGCGGCTACGTGGCCGTCTGCACCCAATGTGCCGTAAAAATGACCTGGCACAAGGGCTGTAACGAAATCCGCTGCCACATTTGCGGACGAGTTCAACGTACGCCCAATCGCTGCCCAACTTGCGGCCTGCCCACGCTCAAGTTCAGCGGTATCGGCACCCAGCGCGTCGAGGCCATCATGCGCACGCTGTTTCCCAAGGCGCGGATCGAGCGCATGGACGCCGATACCACCACCCACAAGCATGCTTACGGCCGCATCCTGGGCGATTTCAAGGCCGGGAAGATTGATGTCCTGATCGGTACGCAAATGATTGCCAAGGGGCTGCATTTTCCGGGCGTAACCCTGGTGGGCGTGATGAACGCAGATCTAAGCCTGCACATGCCGGACTTCCGCGCGGCGGAACGAACGTTTCAGTTGCTGCTCCAGGTGGCCGGGCGCGCCGGGCGCGGCGACGTGCCGGGCGAAGTGATTGTGCAGACCTTTACGCCATTTAACCCGGCCATCCAGGCCGCGCGCCGTCTGGATTACCAGGGCTTTTGCGATCAGGAGCTGGAGTCACGCAAGGAACTGCTGTATCCGCCGTTTGCGCATCTGATTTGCATCACGCTGGAAAGTCTGCGCGCGGAAGCCGTGGAACGCTTCGCGCAGGCGCTTGCCGGCCGGCTTGCGCCGGCATTGCCTAAAGCAGTTATCCTGGCCGGTCCCATTCCGGCGCCCTTGAGCCGCGCCAAGGGCCATTACCGGTTTCAGGTCATCATGCGTTCGACTTCGGTCAAGGCCATGATCCTTCCGCTCAAGGAAACGCTGAAAGCGTTGCGTTGCCCGCCCGGCGTGCGGATCGCCGTTGACGTTGACGCCCTATCCATGATGTGATGCTGCCCGGCCTCGAGTTGCCCTCGGGATATGCGATGAAGAAAGTTTGCTTGTCCGGTGAAAGGAAGGGGAAGCCAATGGATAACCGCTTGTCAGTGAAAGTCCAAATGCAATTCATGCGCCCGCGTCAATTGGAGGATGCGTTACGCCGGTTTCCCGTGATCTACGTGCCCTTTGGCCTGATCGAATGGCACGGAAGGCATCTTCCCTTGGGGAACGACGCCCTGAAGGCGCACGCCATCCTGGTCAAGTGCGCGGAACAGTTCGGCGGGGTCGTGTATCCTCCTGTCTATTTTCCGTATACCCGTTACGTCGAAGGGAGCGAAGCTCTGCATCCGGGAGAAGACAACTGGAAAATCGCCATGCTCACCGCGCTGTTTAACCGCATCAAGGCAATGGGAACACGGGTAATCATCGGCGTATCGGGGCACAACGTGCCACAACAGATAACGTGGATCAACCGTGCGCTGGAGCCGGTGATCGCCGACGGCACGATCACAGGCATTGGATTATGGGAGATGACGTTGAGCCGGTGCGAGGAATCCAGTTCCGATCACGCAGCCAAGTGGGAGACATCGAACATGATGTTCTTCTATCCCGAGCTTGTGGATATGGCGGAGTTGGGCGCCGGTCCGCTGGCCCCCGCGATGAAGCCGCCCGACGGGATCGGCGGTTTGGACCCGCGGTTACATGCTTCCGTTGAAGTCGGCAGGCGCAATGTTGAACTGGCGGTTGCGGCAATCGGCAAGAAAGCGAAAGAATTACTGGCAATGCTGCCGGAGGATCAGCGGGCGTTCAATTTGCCTGCCATCTGCCCGCCACACTGGTGGAGCATTTAACGCTTGCCTTCAGGGACGGGTCAATGATGGTAACGCGCGCGGATTTCAGGGGGGCATGGCAGGCAATTCGGCGTGATCGTGTTTCCGGGATGAACTCCCCTGAGCGGTCAGGGAGGGTATTTGAAGGAAAAGAAACGCGGAAAATGAGCCGGCGCTATAATACTTGCGTTGCAAGATTCAGCGGAATATATTTAAATTTGTGTTGATCGCCATATGTAACAGCGGCAAGTTTTAATTGGAGGATGAACTATGCTGGAGATTAAGGGATCAGTGGCGGTTATTACCGGCGGGAGCGGCGGCATCGGCATGGCGCTGTCCAGGTACTGGCTTGCTCAGGGAGGCCGGGTCGTGCTTGCGGATATCTCCGAGGAGTCGTTGCACAAGGCGCAAGCGGTCCTTGGCGGCGAGACGGCGGCGTTTGTGTGCGATGTGACCAAAGAAGAAGACAACGGCCGGCTGGCCGATTTTGCGATCGGAAAATTCGGGCAGATCAATCTCGTTGCGCCTTTTGCCGGCATCTTCCGCGATTGCCTGCTGGTTTCACCGGACAGGGAAACCGGCAAGGTCACCCGCAAAATGTCGCTGGAAGATTTTCAAAAAGTAATCGACATCAATTTAACCGGCGTGTTTCTGACCGTGCGGGAATGCCTGGAACGCATGATCAACAACAAGAACAAAGGCTTGATTTGCCTGGCTTCCTCAACCGGCTCGCTGGGCACCGCCGGACAGGTCAACTATTCGTCGACCAAGGCCGCAATGTCCGTTTTCCCCAAGGTTATCACTGCGGAATTGTTCCGGCGCGGCCTGGGCGGGCGGATTCGGTGCGTTGCCGTGGCGCCCGGATACTGCGAAACGCCCATGGCCAGGAGCATGAACCCCAAGGCTTTGGAAAAGATCCTTGAAAACGTGCCGATCGGCCGGCTGATCGGAGCGGATGAAGTTGCTTCGCTGATCGGAGAATTATATCGCAACGAGGCGTTAACGGGGGATGTTTATTTTATCCACGGCGGATTGCGGCTTGGCTCCAGGGGCTAAGCCGGCTGTTGGCGGGTTGTCAGGACAGGAGGAGCAAATGGGGAATCAGGAAGTCGTTCATCCGATTTTATCGGATCTGTCGGCGCACATGAAACGCGGTAAAATCGTGACCGTTGAGCAGGCCATCCAATTGATTAAAACCGGCGACACGGTGGCGAGCGGCGGTTTTGTCGGCATCGGGTTTGCCGAGGAAATTGCGATCGCCCTTGAAAAAAACTTTCTGGAAACCGGCCAGCCCCGGGATTTGACGCTGATTTATGCGGCCGGCCAGGGCGACGGCAAAGATCGCGGGCTGAATCACCTGGCGCACGAGGGCTTGGTCAAGCGGGTCATCGGCGGCCACTGGGGGCTTGTGCCGAAAATGCAGAAGCTTGCCCTTGAAAACAAAATCGAAGGTTATAATTTTCCGCAAGGCGTGATCACCCACATGTACCGGGACATAGCCGCGCATAAGCCCCGTACAATCACGCACGTGGGGCTGGGCACGTATATTGATCCGCGCCACGGCGGCGGCAGGATAAATTCCCGCGCCGCGGAAGACCTGGTTGAGTTGGTCAATTTTGACGGCCGGGAATATCTGGCCTATAAAACTTTTCCGATTACCATCGCAATTTTGCGGGGCACGACTGCCGACGCGGATGGCAATATCACCATGGAGCGGGAGGCGCTGACCATCGAAGTTCTGTCAATTGCCACGGCCGTGAGAAATTCCGGCGGTTTTGTGATCGTGCAGGTTGAGCGCATTGCCGCGCGAGGCTCTTTGCATCCAAGGCAGGTCAAGATCCCGGGGGTCATGGTGGATTGCGTCGTGCCGGTCAAAGACGCGGAAAATCATTGGCAAACCTTTGCGGAAAGATACAACCCGGCATACAGCGGCGAGATTCGCGCCCCGTTGACGACCATCCTGCCCATGGCCCTGGACGAAAGGAAAATCATCGCCCGCAGGGCTTTGTTCGAACTGACGCCGAACTCGATTGTCAATCTCGGCATCGGCATGCCGGAAGGCGTGGCCAACGTTGCGGCCGAAGAACAAATGCTCAATTATCTGACCATGACCACGGAGGCGGGCGTTTTCGGCGGCATTCCCGCCGGGGGCCTGAGCTTCGGGGCCGCAATCAACACGGAAGCCGTTATCGATCAGCCTAACCAATTCGATTTTTATGACGGTGGCGGCCTTGATATCTGCGTGCTGGGCCTGGCGCAGGCCGATCAGCAGGGCAACTTAAACGTGAGCAAGTTTGGAACACGCCTGGCCGGCTGCGGCGGTTTCATCAATATCAGCCAGAATTCCAAGGTCGTTGTTTTTGTGGGCACTTTTACGGCCGGCGGGCTGGCGGTATCTATCCATGACGGGCGGTTATGCATCGATCGGGAGGGCAAGTCCAAAAAATTCGTGAGGCAGGTCGAGCATGTGACCTTCAGCGGCCAGGTTGCCCTGAAAGACGGCAGGCCGGTGTTTTATATAACCGAACGTTGCGTCTTTAAATTGACAAGCGACGGGATGGAGTTGATCGAAATCGCCCCCGGCATCGATCTGGAAAAGCACATATTCGCCCAGATGGAATTCAGGCCGGCGTTGAAAGGTCCGCCGCGGCTGATGGATGCCCGGATTTTTGCCGAAGCGCAGATGAACCTGCTCCAGGATTTGCTCGCCATGCCGCTGGAGAAGCGCTTCCTGTACCAGGCGAAAAAAAATATTCTCTTCGTCAATTTCGAAGGGCTGGCGATACGCGCCCCGGACCAGATTCAACGGATCAAGGAATCGGTGGAAAAAATCTGCATGCCGCTGGGGAAAAAGGTTTTTACAATCGCCAATTACGACAATTTTTCGATTGCCCCCGAGTTGATCGACGAATATGCCGGCATGGTGCATTACCTGGTGTCAAAATATTACCAGAATGTGACCCGTTATACCACGAGCGCATTCCTGCGCATGAAACTGGGCGATGCCTTGGACAAACGCGCCGTCGCCCCGCATATTTTCGAAAGCCTAGCCGAGGCGGAACAGGCTTTGAAGCGCAACTGAACAACCGGCAGGATGCCAAACAACAAACGGAAGAATCCCATGAGCAAAGTCAGCCTGATCGGAGCATACAATACCAGATTCGGGGCGTTTGTAAAAAAGAACAAGGAAACCGGCGAAATAACGGATTTGATGTCCATCTATGATCTGATCGTCGAAGCGGGACGCGGCGCCATCCGGGATGCCGGCCTGTTGCCGCAGGATATTGACGCCGTATGGGTCGGCGCGTGCGCCCCGGGGCTCTTTGCCAATCAGGAGCACCTGGCGCCGGCGGCGGTCGAGATTGATCCGGAACATTTCCGCTTCATACCGATAACCCGGACCGAGGCGGCCTGCGCCTCATCTTCCGTCGCGCTCTACAATGCGGTCTATGGCATTGAGTCGGGCAGGTTCAAAAGGGTATTGGCGATCGGCGTGGAAAAAATGTCCTTGCTGAACACCGCGGGCGTGACGCACGCACTGGCCTGCTGTTCATATTGGCCGGCGGAAGGCGGCCGGGGAATGACTTTCCCGGATTTGTTCGCCGCATATGCCAAAGCCTACCAGGCGCATTATCACATCTCAGACGAAGTGTTGATCAGGATGCTGGCGACCGTCGCGGCGTTGGCCTACAAAAACGGCGTCCGGAATCCGCTGGCTCATTTCGGCGCCGGCGGTCCGTCGGATAAATATAAATTATTCAGCGCCGACGCGATCCTGCAATTGCCGGCGGAAAAAAACCCGGTAATTTCCACGCCGTTGCGTCTGCACGATTGTTCCCTGATTTCAGACGGGGCCGCGGCGGTTGTGCTGGCGCCGACGGCGCTGGCGCAGGCGGAGAAGCGTAAAACGGTTGAAATTGCCGGGATCGGTCACGCGGTAGACCGCATGCCGATCGGCGCGCACGCCAACATGCATGAACTGGCGGCGGCGAAACAAGCGGTCAACACGGCTTTCCGGGAAGCCGGCATTACGTCCCATGATGTTCAGGTTGCCGAGGTTCACGACTGCTTTACGATCAGCCAATTACTGTGCGTGGAAGCATTGGGGTTGTCGCCGGATGGGCGGGCGGGGTACGATTATCTGGAGGGCCGCTTCACTTCCGAGGATGCCTGCGCCGTCAATCTTTCCGGCGGGCTTAAAGCCAAGGGGCATCCGGTTGGCGCAACGGGGATTTCCATGCATGCAATGCTATATAAGCAGCTGGCCGGCGACCCGATCGGGGTGGCGTACGGCAAGGGTCAGCCGGAAATTGGCGCCACGTTAAACATCGGCGGGGTGGGCGTCACCAACTGTGTCACGGTGCTTCGCCGCCTATGATCGGGCGCGGGTGCTCCGGCTTGCCCGCCTTGCGCCAAATTCAAGCAAGATATTCGTCCACAATATCCCCGGCGGCATTCGGCAGGACGCCGGCGGCCCGGGCGACGTCAATGATGGTGTAGCGCGCACGCATCTGGTGGGCGTGGAGCGCGGCGGCCAGGAACCGGTCGCGGCTACAGCCGATATCCTCCAGGCGGTGGGCGGCGCCCGCCGCGCGCAATAACTGCTTGATGGCGGCCGCGGGCCGTGTCATTGGTTTCAGCACGCCGCGCAGATTATCCCACAGGCCCGGCTCCGTGCACAGGCGTTTTACGGCGCGTTCCGCTTTGCGGCGTTTAAGCGTATGCTCTTCCTCCACGATGGAGGTCAGCGTTTGCCAGTAGGCCGCATCGGTGGGTTCGGCGCGGAGTTGGAAGCGCGGCGCATCGAGCGCCAGGACGCGCTCGTACAGCGCGCAGGCGAAAATCGTGCCCAGGCCCACCTGGCGTCCGTGGTAGTCGTGCGGCACGCCGTGAATGGCGGAGGTCATGTCCAGGACGTGGGAAATCATGTGTTCGCCGCCGGAGGCCGGCGAAGAAGTGCCGGCCATGGTCATGGAAACCCCGGAATAAACCAGGGCCTGGATGAGCGCCTCGATCGCATGGGGCTCCCGCGCGCGGATCGCTTCCGGGTGCGCCATATAGGCCGGTTCCAGTTCGCGGATCAGCTGCGCGCAGACGGGGCAGTAATACTCCTCAAACAGCAACTGGTTGAGCTTCCAGTCGGTCATGCTGACCGGCTTGGCCAGGACATCGCCGAAACCGGCGGCGGTCAACCTGGCGGGGGCC
Organism: Kiritimatiellia bacterium; assembly: GCA_028718125.1. GTDB lineage: Bacteria > Verrucomicrobiota > Kiritimatiellia > JAAZAB01 > JAAZAB01 > VSJD01. The sequence continues at coordinate 530 of JAQUMN010000073.1, read as the reverse complement.
TCCTGAATTACAGCGGGAACGGCTGCAATGACGCGCGGCGCCGTTCCGCTGAGCACGCGCTTCACGCCGCGAATGGATGGCGCAATGTTGTTCGAGGCGTAGCCGTTCATGGAGGCCGCAGTGGCAACCATGGCATACGGCAGTTTTACGTCGCAGGCCAGCCACTTGGTCAGGTCGCTGATCGTGCCGCTGCCGACGGCAAGGAACCCGTCGCAAGGCGCCAGCCGGGAACACAGGGCATCCCGGGTGATGTCGTCGCAGATGGGGCCGCCATGCGGCGTGTCCGGCACAATCAGGGCTTTAATAATCCGGCCGGACCGATTCAGGATAGTTTCGCATTCGCGGCCGATCAGGGGATAAGTCCGTTCGTCAGCCACGAGGTTCAGACGTCGGCTGGGAAGGTGACGATCCAGCAAGGAAGGCAACTGTTGAACAGCCGTTGCGCAGTAAACGACGGCGCGGACGGGCACCGAATGCGTTTTGCCGCATTCGCAGGCGAACGATTGGCCGAGCACATCGGCAGGATGCCT
>JAQUMN010000072.1 GCA_028718125.1 Kiritimatiellia bacterium | reverse complement strand
ATCGTCATAAGACGATTGGAAGGTTCTCGGCAAACTTGGAGTATCTAATCCATGCCAATACGAACGTTTGGCGCACACAGGCGAACGTTTGGCGCACAAAATACGAACGTTTGAAAATCACACGACATGCTGATTAAAGAATCTTGACTAACGCCGCGATCATCCTATTATGCGCCCTGTTTGCCGGCTTGCGCACTTATCCGTCAGCTGACGGATTGCACGCGGGCTTTCCGGCAAACATGAATTCTCAAGCGTCCGGAACAATCGGGAGAAATTATTTATGGGCGGCTTTTTCGGCGTTGTTTCCAAGGCTGATTGTGTCAACGATCTTTTTTTTGGAACCGACTATCATTCGCACCTGGGCACGCGGCGCGGCGGGCTGGCCGTGCGCAATACCGAGGGCTTTACGCGTTTTATTCATGACATTACCAATACCCAGTTCCGGTCCAAATTCGAAACCGACGTCACCAGGATGCACGGCGTCAGCGGCATCGGCGCGATCAGCGACCATGAGGATCAGCCGCTCATTATCGGCTCGCACATGGGTGTCTATGGCATCGTGACCGTAGGCAAGATCCTGAATGTCGAGGCGCTGGCCCAGCAGGCTTTCCAGAAGCGCTCCGTCCATTTCGCCGAATACGGCGCCAATGAAATCAACCCGACTGAACTCGTGGCTATGCTGATCAACCAGGGCGAGACGTTCCTGGAGGGCATTCGCCTCGTTCAAAAGACCATCGAGGGATCCTGTTCCCTTCTGCTCCTGACCAGCGAAGGCATTTATGCCGCGCGCGACCGCCTGGGGCGCACGCCTATGATCGTGGGCGAAAAGGCGGATTCCATCGCCGTGACCCTGGAAACCTGCGCGTTTCCCAACCTGGGATATGAAATTACCAAAATCCTGGGGCCGGGTGAAATTGTCCGGCTGACTGCCGACCGGGTCGAGACACTCCAGCCGCCGGGCAAGCGCCTGCAGATCTGCTCGTTTATGTGGGTGTATTACGGCTATCCGGCGTCCAGTTACGAAGGCATTAACGTGGAGCAGGTCCGCAACCGGTGCGGCGCCTGCCTGGCGCGCTGTGACACCATTAAGCCCGATTATGTCGCCGGGATCCCGGATTCCGGCACCGGCCATGCGATAGGGTATGCCGACGCGGCCAAGATCCCGTATTGCCGCCCATTCGTCAAATACACGCCCACCTGGCCGCGCAGTTTTATGCCCCAGGAACAGTCAATCCGCGAACTGGTGGCGCGGATGAAGCTGATCCCGGTCAAGGACGTAATCCAGGGCCAGCGCCTGCTGTTTTGTGAGGATTCCATCGTGCGCGGCACCCAGCTCAAGGACACTATCCAGCGATTGTATGACAGCGGCGCGCGCGAGGTCCATATGCGCCCGGCCTGTCCGCCGCTGATTTTCGGCTGCAAGTTTTTGAATTTCTCGCGCTCGCGGTCCGAACAGGATCTGGCCGCCCGCAAGGCCATTACGGAATTGGAAGGGCATGTCGAAAACAGCCAGCTGAAGGAATATACCGTAGTGGGTTCGCCGAAATATGTCGCCATGGTTGAGAGGATCCAACTCCGCCTGGGCTTGACGACCCTGAAATACCAGGCGCTGGATGACCTGGTGGCGGCGATCGGCCTGCCCAAGGAAAAATTGTGCACCTATTGCTTTGACGGCGTGGAATAAGCATCCGTGATTTTATGCGGATGCCGGGTATTAACGCCCCGCAGATTGCCGTCCGCCGGTTGAAGGTTCCATCCCGGCGGCATCCCCGGCCATGACTTCCAGCAGCTTCCAGCATTTTAAATGCATGCGGGCCAGGTGAAAGGGAGACGCCCAGCGGTTGCCCTTGGCCTGGTTTGCAACCGTGCCGTCGCGATGCAGGTATTTGAACCATTCACCGTATTGCTGATCGGGAAAATGGGCGAAGGCCCAGGCATGCAGGCGTTCGAACCAGTCGGCATACTCCCGGCGGCCGGTCAGGTGATAAGCCAGCAGGCAGGCGTAAATTGCTTCGTTGTGCGGCCACCAGAGTTTCATGTCGTGCTCATACTGATCGCAGGGCCGGCCTTCGATATCCACGAAGTAAAGCAGCCCGCCGAATTCCTTGTCCCATCCCCAGGCCAACGACCAATCCAGGATGCGGCAGGCCTGTTCCAGCAGGACCGGGTTTCGACTATGGCGGTATTCTTCCATGATGAACCAGGCGGTTTCAATGGCGTGCCCCGGAATAATGCAGCGGCCTTCGGGGATGTCCAGGAATTCCCCGCGTGGACCGACCGTTTCCAGCAGGGCCTTTTTTTCGGGATGCATGAATTCCCGGAAAATCGACGTCAGACTCGCATCAATGACCTCGTCATACAGCGGATCGCCGCCGGTTTTACGCAGTTCCTGGGTCGTGACGATGAGAATCATCGTCAGGGAGTGCGCCTTGGAGGCGCGGGTCCCGGGAATGACCTTTGGCGGCAGCAGGTGCGGGTTGCGGACGTGCTTGATCAGGAGGCGGTATAGTTCCCGGGCTTTCTCTACCCGCCGCTGATCGCCAGCGGCCCGGCCGTATTCGGCGAAGGCAATCACGCCGAAGTTTTCCGAGAAAAGGTAGCGGCGGCGGCGCAGGGGACGCCCGTCGCGGGTAACTTCAAAAAACATCCGGCCATCCGTGTCAAAGCAGTGTTGCTCAACAAACTCGATTCCCTGCCGGGACATTGACAGCCATTCGGGACGCTGCTCCACATCGTTATAAAGCAGGGCGAACAGCCATGCGATCCGGCCCTGGATCCAGACGGATTTATCCGTGTGATACACCGATCCGTCGCGGTCGAGATAGTGGAGATAGCCGCCGTATTCCGGGTCCCGGATGCGGTCTATCCAAAACGGGATTACATCTTTCAGCAGGCCGTCACGATGCACTTGCATCAGTTCGTTGATTCGCTGTAAGTTCATGGAGAATTCTTTGTCTGACAAACTCGTGGATCGGGCAATATGCAATATTGGCATAACCGGATCAAGCGCGGTTGTTGCCGGGTACCCGTCCGGGCGGGATGTAATCTTAGACGATGTTGCTGGTTGCCATCGCAACAACAATGAGCTTGGCGGCGCTGGTAAAATCTTCGTCCTTCCTGAAAAAGCCGGAAACGCCCAAGGCCTCGGCTTGCTTCATGTCGTCCGGCGTGCCATAGGACGTGATCATGATCACCGGAAGCGCTTTGTCCTTTGCGCGGATTCGGGTGAGGGTTTCGATGCCGTTCATGCCGGGCATCCGCATATCCAGGTACACGATCGAGGGCCGCTCTCGTTCGATCTCGGCCAGCGCGGTGAGGCCGTTGTCTACGCCGGTCACCTGGTAGCCCTTGGCCTTCAGCCAGAATTCCATCGGACGCCGGAATCCATCCTCGTCGTCCACCAGTAAAATCTTGATGTCCTTTGGTTCCATGGCGTCTCCTTATACTGTTATGCTAAGCAGGCAGGCTGAAAGTAAACGTGCTGCCTTTGCCGATTTCACTCGTGACTCGTATCGAGCCCCCGTGCTTTTCCACGATCTCCTTGGTCAGGGGCAGGCCCAGCCCCGTGCCGGTTGCGCCGATCGGCTGATTGGCGCTGACTTGCTCGAATTTGTTGAAAATCCGCCGGATGTCCCCGGGGGCAATCCCGACGCCGGTGTCGGTCACCGCAACCGCAACCAGGCCATCGGCTGCGTTCAGGGAAATACGGATTTCACCCTTTGGCGGCGTGAATTTCAAGGCGTTGCTGAGCAGGTTGTTCAGCACCTGAGAGATCTTATCGGCATCCAGTTCCAGTTCCAGCGGCGCCTCCGCAAAATCCATGTGGGCCGTGATGCCCTTTTCGCGAAACCAGCCGGTAAAAGCCATGACGGCATTACGGACCAGCGCCTTGATATCCGTCTTGGCCTTCTTAAGCTCCAGTTTGCCGGCTTCAATTTTCGAGAGGTCCAGCAGGTCGTTGATCAGCCTGGTCAGGCGTTCGACGTTGTTCTTGGCCAGCGACAGGAATTCCTTCTGGTTATCGTTGATCACGCCGGCGGTCTGGTCCAGGATGAGGCCCAGGTTCTTCTGGATGGCGACTAGCGGCGAGCGGAGCTCGTGGGACACGTTGGCCACAAAATCGGATTTCAGCTGTTCCACTTCCTTCATCTTGGTGATGTCCGAGAGGACCGACACCATGCCGATGGTCCGGCCATCCAGGTCTTCTACAACGGCATTGGAAGAACGGAGCACGCGACGCGTTTCCTCGTCTTTGCCGGCCACCTCGATTTCCTTGATGGCGTCCGGGCTGCCGCCGGAAAGGACCAGCGAATGTTCCTCCCGCAGGGAATCTTTCAGGGCTTGACCGACGATGGCCTTGCCCTGCTTGCTCAATAGCTTTTCAGCGGCGGGATTGGCCATTATAATGTTGCCGTCGTTGCCGATCACCACCACGCCTTCGCCCACGTTGCGCATGATCGAATCCATCGTGCCCTTTTCGAACGACAGGCGCTTGTTCTCGACCTGGTATTTACGCGTGGCGTCATTGACCTTGCGGTCCAGCTCGGCCTGGAACCGGTCGCGAATGGCGTAGAGCTCCTTCAGTTCCTCGGGGGACGGCTGCCTGACCGGCGGCTCGGCAGCCGCGGGCGCGGCGGGTGCCGCAGGGGAAGGAATCTGCTGGCTGGACATGCGCAAGGCCTTGAGATAGTCGACATCCGCCGCCAGCTCCTGCCTGGTAATGCGGCCGTAGCGCGCGCCGTCGACTCGAACGTGATTCAAGGCGCGGTCGGCCATGACTTTTTTCAAGCCGCCGGCTTCATTCAACTTCTCCGGCTTAACCGCCAGGGCTTCGAGAAACGAACGCAGTTCGGCAAACGCAAGCCCATGCTGAAGCGCAACGCTGCCGATTTGCAGAATTTCGAAGTGCCGGGCCAGGCTTTTGAGCTGCGAAGGATCGGCGGCGACCGGCTGGCCATTGACCATGAGTTTCGATTCCACGAACCCGAACGACAGTTCCTTTCCCGACGCTAGCGCTGTCTGCAGCAGCTTGTGCAACTCCGTGACGCTTTCCTGCACCAGCGAATGGGCCGGCGGATAAAAACGGACATTCTGGAGCGCCAGGAACAGTTTGTTAATAATGGTCGCGGGATCGTAAATCAGGCTTTCGTTCTTTGTCATAATCACTTGCCGATCATATATGCGCATTTACATTCCTTCTTTATATTATTTCCCCGGCAGACAGGTGTCAACAGATTTTCAGTCAGGGCTGCGTCAAGAACGGTCACGCGGGAGTTCCCTCCTTCGTCCGGCAACTGCCGGACTATGGCGGGCAGGCTGTCCCTGGCACGAATGCCAATTCTTTCGCGGTTTTGGAGGGCGGAGCGCTGCGACGCCGCTGGTTTCAGCATGAATGACTAGGGCCCTGCTTAGGCCATTGACTGAGGACCGTGGACCGTTGTAAATCAGACGAGAAATCGATACATATATTCAAGCTTACAGTCTAGTCTGCACCCTACAGCCCTCCTCAGCCCTGGTCCCGGCGGCCGTAAGTGCGCGCCCTAAAAAATATTAAATAATGGTTGACACCCCCATGATAAATACCTACATTCTTCCGCATGAGTAATTATATAGCCATCTTGGCGGTTGTCGGGCTTCTCCGGGCTTTGGTATTGCGCCTGGTTGAAGGCCGCGCCTTCACGGTGGCCAACGGCCGCGGGTAACCTCATCCCGCCCGTTGTCAGGTTGTCCAGAACCCGCCGTGAAAAAACGGTGGGTTTTTTGTTGTGATGCGCTATGATACATGGTTGCGACGGTGGAAAACAGGAGAAACGAATATGCGTACAGGTGTGGAATGTTTAATGGACGGATTAAAGAAGGCCGGCGTGCAAATCATCTTCGGGTTGCCCGGCGGCTCCGTGCTGGATATCTTTAACGGCCTGTATAATGCCGCGTTTGAATTCGTTCTCGCCCGCCATGAGCAGGGGGCCACGCACATGGCCGATGGCTATGCCCGGGCAACCGGCAGGGTGGGGTGCTGCCTGGTGACTTCAGGGCCCGGGGCCACGAATGCCGTGACCGGCCTGGGGACGGCGTATATGGATTCTATCCCCCTTGTGTGTATCTCCGGGCAGGTGCCGACCCATATGATCGGCAATGATGCGTTCCAGGAGGCCGATACAACCGGCATTACGCGGCCGGTGACCAAGCATAATTATCTGGTGCGTAATGTGGATGATTTGCCGCGGATTATCGCCGAAGCCTTCTATATTGCCAGCACCGGCAAACCGGGCCCCGTGCTTGTGGATATTCCCAAGGACGTGCAGCGCGGATCCACGGCTGCGCCTTCGCCCAATGAGGTCAAGATCCGCAGTTATAACCCGACCACGGAAGGCCATCCCCGTCAGATCGAAAAGCTGGCGGAGGCGATCAATAAGGCCAAAAAGCCGCTGCTCTACGTGGGAGGCGGCGCGATCGCCGCCAATGCCGCCGCGGAAGTTACCCAGCTTGCGCGCAAGGCCAAAATCCCGGTCACGACGACGTTGCTGGGATTGGGCGCCTTTCCCGAAACCGATGCCCTGGCCCTGCGCATGCTCGGAATGCATGGGAGTGTAACAGCCAATTACGCCACGCATCATTGCGATTTGCTCGTGTCCGTCGGGGCCCGCTTCGATGATCGGGTGACCGGCAAAATCGCCGAATTCGCGCCGCATGCGAAGATTGCGCATATTGATATTGATCCCTCGGCGATTTCCAAAAGCGTGCCCGTGGATATCCCGGTGGTTGGCGATGTGAAGCAGGTGCTGAAGGTTCTCCTCCCGCTGGTGGAAAGCAAGGAGCGCGCCGAATGGCTTGCCCAAATTCAGGAATGGAAACAGAAGCACCCGTTTGTATATGACCAGGACGAGAGCAAACTGATGCCCCAGTATGTCATTGAGCAAATTTATGCCCTGACCAAGGGCGATGCCATCATCGTGACTGAAGTGGGCCAGCACCAGATGTGGTCTGCCCAGTATTATAAATACACCAAGCCGCGCACGTTCATTTCGTCGGGCGGCCTCGGGACGATGGGATTCGGCCTGCCGGCGGCCATTGGCGCGCAGTTCGGGCGTCCCGACAAGATAGTCGTGGATATCTCCGGCGACGGCAGCGCCCAGATGAATTTTCAGGAGCTCGTTGTCGCCGTGGAGCACAAGGTGCCGATCAAGGTGGTGATCCTCAATAATGGCTACCTGGGCATGGTGCGCCAGTGGCAGGAAATGTTCTACAAGCGGCAATATTCGGCCACCTGCCTGGGGCAGACCGCCCGGGGCAAGAATGAGAAAATCAAGGACCGCCCGGGCACACCCTACCTGCCTGATTTCGTCAAGCTGGCCGAGGCGCACGGCGCCCTGGGCCTGCGGGCGAAAACGCGAGCCGCCGTGGTGCCGATGCTGGCCAAAGCATTTGAGGCCGATGGACCCGCCGTGGTGGAATGCCTTGTGGAGCCGGAGGCCAATGTGTTCCCAATGGTGCCCGCCGGCGCCTCGCTCACGGAAATGATCCAGAGCATGGCTTGAAGAAGAAATGCAGAATGTCGCATGCAGAGTGTAGAATTCGGAATGAGGAACAGATGTCATGAAACATGTCATTTCAATAATGGTTGAAAACAGACCGGGCGTACTGGCCCGGGTAATCGGGCTGATTTCCGGCCGCGGATACAACATCGACAGCCTTAACGTGGCCCCGACCCAGGACGTTACAACTTCCCGGATCACCATGACCGTGCCGGGCGATGATCGCGTTCTGGAGCAGGTGACCAAGCAGCTCAACAAGCTGGTGGACGTCATCAAGGTCTTTGACCTGACCGAGAGGAAATATATCGACCGGGAGCTGGCCCTGGTCAAGGTGTTTTCCTCCACGAAAAACCGTTCGGCCGTGATCGAGCTGGCCGCGCTGTGTCGCGCCGAGATAGTTGCCGTGCAAAACAAGGCCATGATCATCCAGATGGTGGGTGCGACAGATGCGGTCGATAATTTTCTGGAACTGATCAAGCCGCACGGCATTGTGGATGTCTCCCGTACGGGTGTGATTGCCATGGGCAAGGCGGAAGGCTGAGGACGGAGAACTGACGACAGGCGGCGGACGACGGATGGCAGGTGACGATGGCTGACGAGATATAACTTCAACTTTGGACTTAGTGCGGCGAAGAACGAAGAACCAGGACCGAATATCAGAGAGCAAAGCAATGAAAACTGCAAAACAAGACCGCGTAATAATTTTTGACACAACTTTGCGGGACGGTGAGCAATGCCCGGGTGCCAGCCTGAATCACCGCGAAAAACTCGAGATTGCCCAGCAGCTGGCGCGTCTCAATGTTGACGTTATCGAGGCGGGATTTCCCATTGCCTCGCCCGACGATTTTCAGGCGGTCAAAGCGGTCGCCGAGATCATCAAGGGCCCGCGCATCGCCGGGTTGGCGCGCTGTCTGAACAAGGATATCGAGCGCTGTGCGGAGGCCGTGGCTCCGGCCGGCAAGCGCAGCCGGATTCACGTGTTCCTGGCAACATCCAAAATCCACCGCGAGTTCAAGCTCCGCAAGGATAAGGCCGAGATCCTCAAGCAGGCCGCAGCGGCGGTGCGCTATGCGCGCACGCTTTGCGACGACGTGGAATTCAGCCCGGAGGATGCTACCCGCACGGAGAGCGATTACCTGGCCGAGGTGGTGCGCGCCGTTATTGATGCAGGCGCTTCAACGGTCAATATCCCGGACACGGTGGGCTATACCGTGCCGGCGGAATTCGGCGCGCTGATTGCCTACCTGTTCGAGCATGTGCCCAATATCGGGCAGGCGGTCATTAACGTCCATTGTCACAACGACCTGGGGCTGGCGGTGGCCAATACGATTGCGGCGCTTGCTTCCGGCGCCCGCGGCGTGGAATGCACGATTAACGGCATCGGCGAGCGGGCGGGAAACTGCGCAATGGAGGAACTCGTGATGGCCCTGCATACGCGCCGTGATATTCTCGGCCTGACCACGGATATTCGCACGCAGGAACTCTATCGCTCCAGCCGGCTGGTCAGCCGCCTGACCGGCATGGTCGTCCAGCGGAACAAGGCGATTGTTGGCGCCAACGCGTTCGCCCATGAGGCCGGAATTCACCAGGACGGCATTCTCAAGGAGCGTTCGACTTATGAAATTATGCGCCCGCAGGATATCGGCATTGACGGCTCCGAACTGGTGCTGGGCAAGCATTCCGGGCGGCACGCGTTCGCCGACCGGCTGAGCAAAATGGGCTTTGCGCTGAAGGCCGAAGAGCTCGATCGCGCCTACCGCCGGTTCATTGACCTGGCGGATAAGAAAAAAATTGTTTATGACGACGACATTATGACCATTGCTCGCGACGAAATGGAAGGCGACCTGGCGGGTGGCGACATGTATCAACTGGATTATCTCCACGTTTCCACGGGCACGTCCACCATCCCCACCGCCACGGTGCGCCTGCGCAAAGGCAAGGGCAAGGACGTTATCCAGGACGCCGCCTGCGGCGACGGCCCGGTGGATGCCGCGCTCAAAACCATTGACCGGATTACGGGGACGCAGGGCAAACTGCTGGAGTATGCCATCCAGGCCGTGACCATCGGGAAGGACGCGCAGGGCGAGGTCAGCATGCGCGTGGCCT
>JAQUMN010000071.1 GCA_028718125.1 Kiritimatiellia bacterium | reverse complement strand
CGCTCTGCGTGGAAGAGGAGGCGCTGGGCTCCAGCCGCGACGCCTTTATGCGGGTCTTGTATTATGAGGAAGGAATTCAGGGCATACAGCACTACCAGCCGACCTATGACTTCACCGGCTTCCGCAAGCTGGGCCACAAGGGCCATCAATGCCCGGAGGCCGAGCGCTTCTTCTATCACCGCGAGACCAACCTGCCCATGCATCCGATGCTGACCAACCGCGAACTGAACGATATGGTGCGCGGCATTCGCCGCGCGGCGGAAAAAGTGCGCGGGAAAGGGCTGCGCTGACAACAACGCCGGTTTAAAAACTTTATTTTGCCACAAAAATGCACAAGGAACACAAGATAAAATAACAAAGCAAAAGAGCATGATATTAAACAGGATACATTATTAAATCATGATTCTTTGACTATCTTGTTTGTGAATTTTGCGCCTCTTTGTGGCTGTTTTTGCAATTGACGTAACAGGGAGGTATACACCGTGCCGACAAAAATCAGGTGGGGCGTCATCGGCTGCGGGGGCATTGCCGCGCGGCGCACGATCCCGGAGTTCAAGAAAATGGTGTCGAATGCGGAATTGGTGTCGGTCATGGACGCTTCCGCTGAGCGCGCCCGGGCCGTGGCTCAGCAGTTCGGCATCCCGCACTGGTGCGCCACGGAAAAGGAATTGCTCAAACAGCCGGTGGATGCGGTCTATATTGCCACGCCGCAGAACATCCATGCCCGCCAGGTCATCCAGTCCGCGAAAGCCGGCAAGCACATTCTGTGCGAAAAGCCGATCGCCATCTCGCTCCGGGAAGTGGATCGCATGGAAGCGGCCTGCCGAAAGGCAAATATAAAGTTCATGCTGGGCTTTTGCATGCGCAATAATGTGTATCACAAGAAAGCGCGCGAACTGGTCCAGTCGGGAGCCCTCGGAAAGATGGTCATGGGACGCGCCGAACTGACCTGCTGGTATCCGCCGATTCCCGGCGCGTGGCGCCAGGATATCGCGATCAGCCACGGGGGCGCGCTGATTGACATGGGCACGCACTGCCTGGATATCCTTGAGTGGATCATGGCGACCAGGATCGTGGAAGTCACGGGCTTCCAGGATTTGCGGACTCACGCCTACCCCACGCCGATCGAGGACACCTCCACCATCCTGGTCCGGTTCGGCAACGGGGCCCATGGTATGATTGACAACTATTTCAATATTCCCGACGCGGCCGCCCAGAACAGCCTGGAATTGTATGGGACCAAGGGATCGCTCATCGGCCAGGGCACGATCGGCCAGGATCCCACCGGCAAAATGTTCAGCATCCTGCAATCCGATGCTGTGGATTACAGCGCCAACCAGGTGCGCAATCTAACCGTGCAACGGCAGGAATATCGCCTTGAGGGCATCGGACTCTACGGTCAAATGATCGATATTTTCAGTCGCTGCATAATGGACAATACGGCGCCGCCCGTCACCTTGGCCGATGGACGCCACTCCGTCGCCGTCGTCCTGGCCATTTACGAGGCAATCCGCAAACGAAAGGTGGTCAAGGTGCGGGAATAAAAACGGCCGTGAATTTTATTCTTTATTAAAAGCGCAACCAAAACATGAAAAAAATCAATGTTGGCGTAATAGGATTGGGGTATGCCGGGAAACAGCATTTGGATGCATATCTGAAAAATCCCGCAGTGGAAGTGTTGATGGTATCGGATGCATCCGCGGAAACCCTGGCCGCTGTTTGCCGCCAGCATCAACTTGAAGGCAACCGGGACTACCGCGAAATAATCAAACATCCCAAGATTGATCTGATCTCCATCTGCACTCCGGATTATCTCCATTGCGAGCAGGCGGTTTGCGCCGCGCTGGCGGGGAAACATGTGCTTTGCGAAAAGCCTTTGGCCACCAGCCTTGCCGAATGCGAAAAAATCTTAGCAGCGGTCCGGCAAAAGAAAGTCAAGTTCCTTACCGGCCAGGTGCTCAGGTTTACGCCTTTGTTCCTTTCATTGAAAAAGATCGTGGATTCCGGCGCAGTGGGCAAGCCCTTCTTTGCCGAAAGCGATTATATCCATGACATCCGTCCTTTTTTGCACGGCTGGCGGGTCAATCCGCAAACGGCCGGAGATATGATTCTCGGCGGCGGCTGCCACCCGATCGACCTTCTGCGCTGGATCGTCGGCGAGGTGCGGGAAGTGTATGCGGCAACGAACAAGCTGGCCCTGGCGGATGCGCCCTTTCCCGCCGACCACATGCTCATTTCATTGAAATTCGCCGATGGCGCCGTCGGCAAAGTCCAGATCAGCGTAGGATGCCGAAGACCGTACGCCCTGAACCTGGGCGTTTATGGAACAAAGGGCACGCTGATTAATAACCGGCTGTTCACGGAAAATATTCCCGCGCTGGAGGATTTTATCAACCTGCCGCTGCCAACCAAGGCGGAGTATCAGTATTATGACCGCGAAATAGATGAGCTTCTGAAGGCGATTGAAGAAGACCGGGAGCCTGCGGTCAATGCCGCCGACGGGGCCGAGACTGTCGCGGTTTGCCTGGCGGCAATCGAGTCGGCCAAAAAGAATCAACCCGTAGCCGTAAAAAAATTCCCGGGGAAAATTACATGAAGAAAAAAAGCTTTCTGGAAAGAGAAAAGAAAATGGCTTCCATCCGCAACTACGGCGCCAGGGAGAGAAAGTACCTTGCCGAAGTGCTGGCATCCGGCAAGCTTTCTTCACTGGCCGGCGGGACGTTTACCCCGCGCTTTGAAAAGGGCTTTGCGCAGCTGAACGGGAGCCGCCATGCCGTGGCAATGAACACCTGCATGAGCGCCCTGCACGCGGCCTTGATTTGCGCCGGGGCGGGCGCCGGTGATGAAGTCATCTGCGATTCGGAATTTATTTTCGGCGCCCTGGCGGTCCTTTACACGAATGCCATTCCAGTTTTCATTGATATTGACCCCATCACCCACAATATGAATCCGGACTTAATCGAACCGGCCGTTACCGAAAGAACAAAGGCCATCATCGTCACCCATGCCTGGGGCTTGCCGGCCGAGATGGATAGAATAACGACTATGGCCCGCAAACATAAATTGCTTGTCATTGAGGACTGCGCCGAAGCGGTTTTGGCTACCTATAAAGGAAAATGCACGGGCAACTGGGGAGACATCGGCTGTTTCAGTTTTCAGTCCAGTAAACAGCTGTCCCTCGGCGACGGTGGCATGGCTGTCACCAACGACGGAAAATTGTGCAAGGAACTCGGCAAACACGCCGGCGCGCCCACGTTTCTTTCTGTTGCTTACAGCCTGGACTATAATTACCGGATAACCGAGCAGACCGCGGCGATCGGCCTGGCCCAGTTGCACACACTGCCGAAAACCATCAAATTGCTCACAAAAAACGCCGGGTATTATGACCAGGCCGTGGCCGGCTGCAAATGGCTGCGACTTCAGCGCGGACCGGCGGGAGCCGTTCACACCTTTTATCATTGGGCGGCCACATTTTGCGGGGAAGGATACGGCATCGGCCTGAATGATTTCAAAACAGCGATGGCGCGCGCCAATATTGCCTCGGTCAGCATCGGTTACACGCAAAGACCGGCCTACCGGCATCCTTTAATCGAAAAAAGGCTGGCGCACGCGTTCCATTGCCCGGAAAACAAGGGCCACAGCGGCCGCTATACACCCGGAACGTGTCCGGTGGCTGAAAATATAATTCCCCGCATTGTCATGGGATACGTACTGGAAACCGAAGAAACGGCGAAAAGAGAAGCGGAAAAAATCCGCAATGTAATTGCCAAATTAGAAAAGGAGCGCTGAGATGAAAAACGTTCGCCTGGGACTTGTCGGGTGCGGATCAAGGGGCATTGGCGTTACCAGGTTGTTTAAAGCGCATCCTGATTGCCGAATAACCACCTTGATGGACCGGTTCCCTGCTATTGTTGAACAGGCCGGCAAGACGCTGGAACTTCCCGTGGCCGCATTGTTTACCGATTATGAGCGCATGCTCCGCGAGGCGGAGATCGATGCCGTCTTTCTGGCGTGCGACCCCATGATCCAAGCAGATATGGCCTGCCGGGCTATGCTGGCCGGCAAACATGTCTGCACGGAAGTTCCGGCGGCCTTTACTTTGGAAGAATGCCGCCAGCTTATCCAGACCGTAGAAAAGACCGGCATGAAATACCAGCTCATGGAGCAGACGCGGTATTGGGGATTCATTGACGCATGGAAAAAAATGCACGATCAGGGCGAGTTTGGCCATATCTGCCTTGCCCAGGGCGAATATATTCATTACGCGAACAACTGGGATTTGTGGACGGATGTTAAGACCGGTGAGCGCGTTACCAGCTTACAGCGCCCGGCGGACCGGGAAGTTGAACCGCGCTGGAGGAGCAAAGTTCTGGCCGACCCGATCTATTACCTGCCGCATACGCTCAGCCCGCTCTTAAAAATCCTCGGCGACCGCGTGGTATCCGTTTCCTGCCTGGGCACTAAAAAACACAGTTATACCTATCCGGAAGAATATCTTGCCTGGAGCGATATCCAGTATGCATTGATGCGCACGGCCAATGATACGGTTTTGCTGGTCGGCGCCGGATTCAGCCTGCCGCATGTGCCCCGAGGCCCGCTTTCAGCCCACTGGTACGAACTGCGCGGAACAAAAGCAAGCGCTTCATCTCCACGCCACAAAACGGACGGGTTCAGGCTCTGGAAACAGGGTATGACAATTTACCAGGAAATGGATTGGTCGCCGGCGCCATTGGCGGCCGGCACGTTGCAGGCGAAGAGCGGACATGGCGGGGCGGATTTTAAACCGGTGGATACTTTTATCCGCTCGATTTTGGATAATACGCCCCTGCCGATGGACGTATATACGGCCGTCGAAACGGCGGCCCCGGCAATCCTGGCCGTGGAATCGGCGCGACAGGGCGGCGCACTGATTGCCGTCCCCGATTTCCGTCTGCGGCAGCACGATCAACAAGGAAATAGTCCCGCTAATGGAGGGCTGTAAATATGATCGCCTATATTTGCGACGATGAATTGCGCGAGCGCCTTAACCGCCGCCAGCAAAATTATTGGGACGTGTATTTTGAAGAAATAACCAGCCAGCTGGGATTGACTTCCCGGAAAATCAGGCTGAACGAGATTGAAGCGGCCTTGTCGGATCAAAGTATCCGCGCGCTCTTTATCGGAAGCCAGTCGGGCGGTTTGCTTACGCCCGGGTTGCGTTCAGCCGTTGAACAATGGGTGCGGCAGGGCGGCATTCTGCTTGGTTTTGGAATTACCGGACTGGATTCCGTATTCGGCATTGAAACCGTGGGAACAATTCCTCAAGCCGAAAATCAATATGATCTCAATGGTTTTTTCATGCCGTTGCCGGATTCGCCCATCGGCGCGATTCATTCGCCGCTTGCGCCGCATCAAAAACTGCTGATTTGTTCCCCGGTCCAACTGGCGAAATGTGCAGCGGGGGCGCCATGGGCCTTTTATTTCAAAAACAACGAACTTCCCGCTGAATATACCGCTGTGGCCTGGAATCACTATCATCAAGGCTATGCGGGCTATTTTTGTTTTGACGCGGCCCGTACTGTCTGGCTCCTGCACCAGGGTTCGCCCCAAGCGGTTGCTCCCGCGGGGCAGGCATATTTGCGAACGTGTAATCTGCAAATCATCGGGGAGCAATCCAATCAGGTTCTTTACGCCGACGAAATAATCATGATCCTCCAGGCTATGTTAAGCTGCCTGCCCCTGCCGTTCATCGCCCCTTTGCCGCCGCAGGCCGATAAAATACCGGACGCCCTTTTTTTCTGGGGCGGGGACTGTTGCGGCGCCCCCTCAAGCAATGAAATCGCGGCCGCTTCCGACTGGATGCAAAGCCGCGGATTACCCTGGCATGCCAACGTGTTATTCAGCAAAAACGCATTTAATCTTACGCCGGAAGACGCCGCGCATATCGTCAAAAATGGGCATGAAATTTCCGTTCATTATAATTTCCCGCAGCCGGCGGACAAAAAGCAATCGGAAGCCGACCTGAAACGCCAAAACGCCCTTTTCCAGGAATGGTATGGGCGCGCGCCGATTTCCTCGGTGATCCATTGCTGCGCCTGGCACGGCTGGACCGATACCGCCGAATGGATGGCCGGTTGTCATACCGTGGCGGACAATAGCTTTATCGGTAAAAACGTTCATCTTGCGGCGCCCGACGCCAACGCCCCCTTTATGGGCTTCGGGTTTGGAACGGCATTTCCTTTCGCGTTTTTCGGTGATTTTACCAAAAGGAACGCCCGCCTGCCGCTTCTTGAGGAACCGATTACCGGTTATGAACTCGGCCATCGCGGTTCTATCCGCGACCGCGATTCATTCCATCCCGGGGAATTACATGCGGCAATTGATCTGGCTTTACATTATCACCTGACCTTTAACTGCTTCTATCATGCCATCTATATTGCCAGCTTTCCCCGCTGTCGCGAGGCGATTGACGAGATCCTGCATTACATTGCGCGTCAAAAAGCAACGGTGCTGCACATGGGAACTGACGCGCTGGCAAACTGGTGGAAGATCAGGCGCCGCTCAACCGTGCAGATTACGGAGCTTGGCCGCAATAAGGTGTGTTTTGATACTGCCTGCGAATATCCGGCCGGCATGATCGTTAAAATTGCATTTGCTGCTGCCGCGCAACCCGTGATTATGGAAGATAATCAACCTTTGCAGGGGCGCTGTGCGGCGAAAAGCGAATTCGGCCGATCCTGGCTTTATGTTATGATCAAATCCGGCGCCCATAAATATATGCTCAGCACGTAGGATTTTAGCAAGCGCCCGTGTTATTGACCAATTGCGCGATAAAAACAACAGGTAATCCAACAAGAAAATGGTCCATCTAATGAAACAATCCACTCCCCCAGGCAACCGAGATGCGTTTGCGGACGGCTGCCGGCGGCAGCGCGGGCACGGCGGGGAAACAAGATATGAACTATCGATGGGTTCTCGTGAATCGGAAAGCCGCGTTTGCGCCACGGGACGGGGCGGGCGCGTTGGTCTACAACGGTAAAATGTGCCTTTTGGGCGGTTGGAGTCCGAAATCCAGGGGAGACAACGAGCATCCCTGGCTGCAGGCTTTTTCAATGACGTATCCGAACGTTGTTCCTGTTTTAAGCAAAGCCGGCGAACTGGGAATGCCGGTGTTGTTTCATGACGGCACCCCCCCCTACAGCGCGCCTTTGCAGATTGCCTACGCCGCGGAGCAGGGCCCGCAAACGACGATTATTCTCGGCCACTCCGGCCTCGACGACCTGCGGGATGAGGCCACGCTGGCATAAACGGCGTGCAAATCACTTAATTGAAAGGCTGAAAACAAGCGCCATGAAAAACACGCCTTGCGCCGCCTCAAGAACGAAAGGCAGGATTGCTGCCGACAACCGGATGAATGCCGGCACACAGCGGCATGCTCCGTATTCTTCTTCAGGTTCTGCCACGGACTGCGCGATTAGCGTGGCTGACGCGCTGACCAAAGTTTTTCCCGACGGAAAGGTTTTCGGCAACGAGCTTGCGCCCGCCGAAAATGGGGTCCGGCTTGAGGCGGCGCGCGGCGAGGTGGTCTCGTTCCAGGTCGTGCTCGGAGCGCCGGCGCGGAATCTCAAGTCGGTCGCGGTTGAAGTTGAATCTCCACGTCAGGGCGAACGATCGCTTGCCAGCGAGGTCTATCGTATCGGTTTTGTGCAAACCCAGAAAACGAAATATGCCACCCTTCGCGGTCCGGGCTGGTATCCCGACCCTCTTTTTCCAAATGAGCCCATTGAGCTCCCGCTTAACGCGTACCGCCCTTTCTGGATCAACGTCGTTATTCCCGAAGAAGCCGAAGGAACATACCAAGGCACGGTGTTCATACGCAGTGGCGGCAACACCTTGGCGGCAATCCCGATAGATATACAGGTCTGGAAAATCATCCTTCCCCGCCAGATGGATATTTTCCACGCGCTTGATTTTTCGTTAGCCGATAAAGTGAGCGGATTTCACAAGCTTTATGGCCGGCTCGATGGCACGGGCTGGGAACCATTCGCTCGTTACATGCGCTACCTCCAAAGCCATAAAATCAATGCGTTTTTTTATACGCATTTTCTCTGGGATTCGGGACTGGTGGACGTGGAGCAGAAAGAAGAAAGATATGTATGCAATCTGGCGCGGACGCGCAAGGTGCTCGATTTGATGGAGCGTCTGGGACTTGCCGGCAACCTCTGGAGCACGCCGATCTGGTATGATCCGAAAGTATTGTTCGATATCTATCCGTTCATCGAGCGTTTCCGCGCACTGGGCGAAAAGGTGTATTTTGACGAGGAGTTTGTCCGCTTTCTGGTTGAGGTCAGCGCCGATTTACATAAAAAACTTTCTCCCGCGACGGCCAAACGCTGGTTTGCCTATGTCTGGGATGAGCCGCGCGATCCGTCGTGGCACTTCGCGAACATGAAACTGCTTTCGGAACGTTTGAAACAGGCGGCGCCCGCCGTTCGCCAACTTACCGCTATTGGGCACACAGCCATTATTGATCGAACGCTGGAAGAGAAGCTGCCCATTGACATTATCATCGGGCATATGTGCGGCTATACCGAGGATCTCGTACGGCGTGTGCGCGACTCGGGCAGGAAATACTTCTGGTACACCAGCAATTGGAGCAGCTCCTTTCTCTCGTTCTGGATTGACGAACCGGCCGTGAATCACCGGGCGCTCTATTGGTTGACTTGGCGGTACGACGTGCCCGGGTTCGGGTACTGGAACAGCAACACCTGGAATTATACATCGTACGGCTACCATAACGTGGACGAACAACGCACGTTGAGCTATCCGTTCAGCAATTGGAATGTGAATCCGCACAACTCGGCGGGCTCGGGCGATGGCCAACTTTTCTATCCGGGCCCAGACGGCCCCATCGGATCGCTGCGCATGGAAGTGATCCGGCACGGCTGCCAGGACCATCAGTTGTTATCCGAACTTTCGCGGCGCGCGGCCCATGACCGGCGAGCAAGCGAAATGGTCGCCCGGGTGCGAAGCGAGATAGGCGGGCTGGTTACTTGCGACAAATCCCCGCGCCGTCGTTACAGCATCGGTCCCGTGGATTTATTGCGCCTGCGCAACGAAGTGGGCCGGTTCCTGAACGGCAATGCGACCGGTTATTAGGCCATTAATCGGCGGCGCCTATTTTAAAAGGAGCGTGAACGCATTGGAAAAACCAGCCGAGAAAGGAAGGTCGCAATGAAAAAGAATGAGAAACATTTGTCGCCTGACGACCCGTTTCCGGTCATGGAACGCATGACGGTGAAACTCGTGCGCGAATACCTGGAAAAAAAACATTCGATCATTGTGCCGATCGGCATTATCGAGCAGCACGGTTATCACCTGCCGCTGAAAACGGACGCCTTGATTGCGGAAGGCATCGGGCGACTGATCGGCAACCGCACGGGCATTCTTGTGGCGCCGGTCATCTATTCGTCGTATTCCGGCGGCGGGCTGCCCGGCACGATCAATATTTCACCGGCAGTCATGTCCCTGGTGATCAGCGACACCTTGTTGTCGCTGGTGTCGCAGGGCTTCCGGAATTTTTACCTGTTTCTCTGCCATGGCGGCAGCGAGAACAACCGGGCGCTGGATATCGCGCTGAAATTGCTTTTGCGCACGAACCCCGCTTTTGCCGGCGTCATGATCGCGCTCATGCCGGTGTGGAAACTCGGGGCCAAGCAGGATGGATGGCGCAAGGCCATCCGGGAGCACGACTGGCATGCAGGATGGCTGGAAACTTCCATGGTCATGGCCCTGGCGCCGGACTGGGTGCGCATGCAGGACCTGGCGCTGGATCCGGAACCATGGCTCAGCATGCAGGTCGAGCACCCGGATAACTACCAGCATGCCGAGAAAATCGTGGATGACGCAATGGTGGTGGCGCGCCAAGGTCAGCGGCCCGAGATCAAAGTCGGCGTCATGGGTCATCCGGAATCGGCCAGTCCCGAGCTCGGCCGAAGAATTATCGAAGACATCGTCCGGGACGCGGCCAAAAGAATCATGGAAATCGAGGCCAAGGCCGACGGCGTCTACAAGGAAGTCAGCTGGATACCGGAACCGGTTATGCTGACCTGACCATTGCATGGTTCCGGTTCAGTTGATAATAACAGGACGCGCCCGCTCCCAAGCCGATTTTTAGCTTGCACCGCCCCGGCAAACCAGTATGGTATGGTCCTCTTTGGCAGGGGGGAGTAGCGCAATTGGTTAGAGCATCGGCTTGTCACGCCGAAGGTTGCGGGTTCGAGCCCCGTCTCTCCCGCCACGCTTTGCCCATCGGGCTACGCGTGGCGCAGCCACGGCGGAGCCGAAAGGGCGAAGCGTGCCCTGCGTAGTTGACCCCTGGGAAACGAAGCACGGGCTATGTATTTTGTCTACATCCTGCGCTGTATCAATTACCTCGATCAAACCTACGCGGGTTTAACGGAAAAAGTGGATGCACGGGTCAAAAAACACAATGAAGGAGATAATGTTTCCACGGCCAGGTATCGCCCGTGGAAACTGGTTTTCTACTGTGCGTTTGAAGATAAATCCCGCGCACTTGACTTCGAGTCTTACCTGAAATCTCGTTCGGGAAAAGCATTTTCCGCCAAACGACTCCTTTGATGCTTCGCCCTCCTGGCTACGCTCTCAACGAGCTTCGCAAAGGCATGTCGGGCTTCGCGCGTGTCCTGCGCAGCCATTGGCGCAGCAGAATGGCATACCAGCCCTGATCAGAAGGATCACGGACCGCTCCGCACGGCCAACCCCATCGCCTATCAGGGCTGCTTGCGCAGGTGCGAAGGCGGTATTTTAAGAACCAGGCGGTACTTGGCCACCGTGCGGCGCGCCACCTGCAAGCCTTCGCCCTTGAACCGATCCATAATCTCCTGGTCTGAAAGCGGA
>JAQUMN010000070.1 GCA_028718125.1 Kiritimatiellia bacterium | reverse complement strand
GGCTGGCCGGCATTATCCTGCATCAGCACCGAACCCGCGGGGCCGGCCAGCATGAGCAGATGATCCCACGGCGCATGCAAAAACTTTTCCGGCAGATCCATCGTAATCGGGTGCTTCCGATCAGCCACGACCACGCCGTTGTTGTTGCCCTTGTTGTAGGACTGCGCGATTTCAGGGAACACCGGCCGGTTGGCACTGCGTACACTGCCCGTGCGAAAGCCCGTCAACAAGACCCCATGGCCGCGCTGGACATAATCCGCCAGGCGCAGGCGCGCATCGTAGCCCGCCCACGCGTAGGCGTTCCACCCGCCGCTGAAAATCAGCACGTCATACTGCTCGATCATGCCGTTAGTGACGGCCTTCTTGTCGAATACGCCGGTTGTCATGCCCGTGCCCTTCAGCGCCGCAGCCATGTCGTTCGTGAACGCCGCACGGCTATCGCCATTATAAATGCCGACGCTAAAGGCGCTGATCAACTGCGGGAAAACGATCAGCCCGGACAGAACATATAAACAGATCTTCTTCATACGCTGGATCCTTTCTATCAAAGCTCTTTTGGCGCATTAACTACGCATGCATAAAGGCATCATCATAGTGCATGGCAAATGAGATTTAATTTATTCCCGAATGTAAGTCAATAATATTAGGCCCGACATAATATTAGGCCTGAATAAACTGCCAGCTTGCCAAAATCCTGTTAATCCTGTAAAGGCTGTCAGAAATCTTCCTGAGCCGTTACCCTTACATATAAAGTAAACAAGCGCATTGTGTGGCCGATATATTGTCAAAGTTTAGCACGCGCCGCGAGTGATTGCGGCGTAACCAGGCTGGCTTAATTGGATGGCAGGCAGCCAGTTAACGAAAGGCAGGCGATGATTGGCAATGATGAAACTCATCCCACCGCGTCGTAAAGCAAAAGTCCACTTGGCGCCAAAGGCCTCGACGAGGCAAATTGTGGGTGCCATCGGCGAACAGGCCATGATACAACGCCTGGTTTGTGCCCTGCAGGAGCGCGGTGATGTCGTTGTCGGGCCGGGTGATGATTGCGCCGTAGTGCGACCGGCGGCTAATGCGCGATATGACTACCTGCTTAAATCTGATCCCGTGGTCGAGGGTGTGCATTTTACCCGGACAACGCTTGACGCGGCGGTTGGTCATAAGGCGCTGGGGCGGGTGCTGAGCGATATCGCCGCTATGGGTGGGGAGCCGCTCTGGGCACTCGTTAATCTCGTGGTGCCCTCTGCCATGCCCGTTGCGCGGGTGATGGGTGTTTATGCCGGACTGCGCAAGCTGGCCCGCCGATGGCGGGTGGCCATTGTCGGCGGCGACGTAACGCGCGGGCCGCGCCTGGAAGCGCATGTGTTTGGCGTGGGCCGCGTGCCGCGGGGGCAGGCCATCTTACGGTCAGGCGCGCGCCTTGGTGATTATCTGTTCGTTACCGGCGCACTTGGCGGCAGTCGCCGTGGAAAGCACCTGGCGTTTCAGCCGCGTCTGGCAGAAGGCCGTTGGCTCCAAGGCCGGGGTAGGGCCACCGCCATGATTGATCTCAGCGATGGATTGGCAACCGATCTTCGGCATTTGATCAAACAGAGCCGCGTGGGGGCCGAACTGGTTCTGAGTAAAATTCCCCTGGCGCCGGCGATCAGGAAATCGGCATTACGGCGTACGGCTCTACGGCATGCCTTTTGCGATGGCGAGGACTATGAATTGTTGTTCACGGTGGCGCCGGCCAACGCAGCGGCTCTAATCCGGGCTTGGCCTGAAAAGTTCAGGACGCCATGTGCGTATATCGGCCGGATTACAGGACACCGTGATATCATCGAGTGCGTGGATGCGCGAGGGCAGCGGACACGGATGAAAGCCGCCGGTTATGAGCATTTCAGGTAACTATACAGGTAGTGCACGTTGCGCATGTCCGAAACCGGAATAACAAAACAAAGCGCTTTTTACCACGGATGAACACGGATTGACACTGATATTGACAGAAAAGAAAAGGCCCCATTGTTTTTTTTCGTGCCGAAGACAAATTCGCCTGAACGGAAGATCATTTTTTCTTTAACCGTCCCGATTCTCTGCGAGGTCGGGATCAGTGTCCATCCGTTGTTGGTTTTTTTTGTTGCGAATTTACCGCACTAAATGTTTCGTGGGCAAAGCCTTTTACCTTGATGAAGACACGAACGGTAGTTTCTAATAGTCCCGAAGAGACCCAGGCTTTGGCAGCTGACCTGGCCGCGAAACTTAAGCCCGGCGCCGTGCTGGCCCTGCACGGGGAACTGGGCAGCGGTAAGACGTGCTTTGTCCAGGGCTTAGCCCGGGGGCTGGGCGTCCGGCATGCCGTGACCAGCCCCACCTATACGATTGTAAACGAATACAGCGGCCGGTGTCCGTTGGTTCACATGGATCTTTACCGGCTTCAAAACCCGCAGGAATTGCTGGGCATTGATTTCGAAAATTATCTTGAGACAGAGGGCGTCATAGTGATTGAATGGGCCGAACGCTCCGGCAACTGGCTCCCGGGCAACACTATGCATATTTATTTTGAAACCGGGGCGGCCCTTAACGAACGCACAATTACCATGGCCGCCGGGGCGAGGGTATGATGCGTTATGCATGGATGACAGGGGTAGCCCTGGTGCTGGCGGTCAGCCGCTTTGCACATGGTGCGAGTGAAGCGGCAACTGGTCCAGCCCAGCCAACCAATGCGTCGCCAGCATCAGGATTAGTTTCATCGGCCAAAATGCTGACAATGGGGCAATCACCCCTGGGTCAACGACCCATGGGGCGCGGTATCGAACTACGCATCGGCTACCGCCTGGACCCCTCCTCGCATTACAACGACGGCAGTGATGTCACTGTTCAGCGCGTTCGGCTGGGCGCGATTGTGCGCCGGAGCATTCGTCCCGGCCTGATGCTGATGGGCGACGTGGATGCCGAATATTCCGCCTACTCGTTCAACCAGCGTGACGATACAATCTTCGGCAAGAGCGGATTTATGCAAGATGCCGTAACACTTCGGCTCGGTCTTATGGTTATGGGTCCCATCAACGAGAAATGGGGCTGGCAGGCGGGCGGGAGTGCGTCCTTGGCCGGCGAGAGCAAGGCGGACTTGTGGGAGGCGTTCAATCCCGCTGCGCTGGCAGGCGTCAGTCGTATCGTCAGCCCGGACTTTAAATGGTCGTTATCGCTCGTGGGGTTCGGGTTTGAGGGATCATTTCTTGCGTTTCCGCTCCCGGGGTTCGACTGGAAAATCAGCGAACGCTATCGTCTGACCGCGCAGGGGCCGGGGCTTGGTTTTATTACCACGCTTTCGCCGACGACAAAACTGACTGCCCTGGCCCGGTGGGAATACCGGCAGTACCGGCTGGATGACGATCCGCCGGCGCCGGGTGGCAAGTATTACGACCAGCGGTTCCCGCTGGGGATAGAACTGACCAGGCACTTTTTCCGCATACTGGAAGTGGCCTTGGAGGGAGGCTGCTACGTGTATCAGCAGATGATGATCCGCGACAGGGATGACAACAAGGTGGTCACAGTGGTGGGAGATCAATCGGCGTATGTGGGCTTGCGGATGAGTCTCCAGCTATAGTTGCTCCGCTACGCAAAGAAATCGGAACGATAATTAAATACTAAAGACATGCGTGGCCCTGATATCGACGATCAAACAAGAAGGAGGACAAAGGAACATGAATGGACGCACAGGTGTAGCCGTAGCAATTATCGTGTTTGCGATGCAGGGCGCAGTGCTCTTGGGAGATGAAGCGCAGGGCGCGCGGATTCAGGAACTCACGGAGAAAGTGCAGCAACTTGAAAACCGCGTGAAGCAATTGGAAAAACTGGTGCTTCCCATGGAGAGCGAAATGCAGGCCAGGAGCCGATCCGCAAATCTGCGCAAGCGGTTCGAGGCGCGAGTAGAGCAGGACCGGACAACGTATACTCCAGAGGAGCGGAGGGAGATTGAGATCCTTTACCAGATTGCCAACAAGCAATGGAATAGCGCCGAAGCCAAAGAGAGTTTGAAGAAACTGATCGACAAATATGCCAAGGCCAACCGGACGGGTTGCGCCCTTCTCTATCTCGGGCAGATGGCGACAGGCGAGGAGAAAGAGCAATATCTTAAAAGGGCAATCGCTGACTTTAGCGACTGCTGGTACGGCGATGGCGTCCAAGTTGGCGCCTATGCCCGGTTCTATCTGGCGACTTTCTACCAGGAGAGCGGGAAGAAAGTTGAGACAGCCGCACTTTTCGACGAGATCCGTAAGGAATATCCTGACGCCATTAATCACAAGGGAAACCTGCTGGCGGATATGATACCCAAGTGACCAAATCAAACGACTTCAACTTGCGTTTTGCCGTAGGTATTATTAATATGCAACTAATTTTCCCTCAAACTTACAACATGTTGCTGTTAATTTGGATAAGAGGCTATTCTTCCTTACATTGAGCCTGTTGGGCTTCAGCAGGGCGGGGAATGGTTATCTGGAAGTCGTTCGGCAGTTTCAAGGCTTTATGCTCTTCCGGCAGAAAGAGCCAGGCGGTCAAGCGATGCAGCCCCGGGGCAAGCCGGGATTGATGGAATGCGAGACGCCAGCCGGACCTGAGTATTCCGGTACTTCTAAATTGCCGGGCGACATCTTCGCGATTTTCCGCCACCTCGGTATACTCCAGAATATTTGTCGCCTCGTCGGTCACAATAATCCAGCGCCCGGGCTTCCCGGTTGCAGGATTTCTTACCCAGCCGATAGCATAGACCTGGTCATCCGCCAATCGCATGCGATCGGTGTAGCCGACAACATCTGCGCCACGATCCGCAAAAGCGATAGGCGCCAGCGTATTGGAATCTACGGGCGGCGTAATATCAAAATCCAGGGCGCCGATCGGCGCAAGGAGATCGCCGTCCCGGAGCACGGCATATAGCTGCAGCCGGGAAGTCCCCGCGGGAAATTTAACGGCGGAAAGCGCGATCTTCCAGGATGACTGCGAGAAATCCGCGGCGGCACTCACGTGGGCTCGGGCCACGACCACATCCTGGGTGTTCACGAACAAAACCCCCCGGGCGGGCTGATGCATTCCCGGGTTGTACGCGCGGCCGGAGAAGTAAAACAGGTTTGGCTGAAATCCTGTTGCCGGCGGAGAATTGGACCTGCCGGTTTCGATGCAGCCCGCCTGGACCGGAATCACTTTGTAATCCCGGAATAATTTCTTTTCGCGAAATGCGGAGAGCCCTCGCCGGGTCAGGAACTCCATCCGCCGTTTCAGCTTGACCGGATCCAGGAAAGTCCGCGCCAGCAGGGACTGGTCCGGAGCGAAGCACAAGAGTTCATCGCGGACGACAATCAGGGAGTCGTATTTTGACTGCCAGAGCGCCAGTGAGTTTACCGAGGACATCGTAAATAGACCGGCGCAAACGAGCATGCCGATAACAAGCGCCGCCTTGAGAGCGATCAAATAGCTGCGAAAGCCCCGCAAAGCACTCGCGCGCCAGGCGAATTCGAATGCGACGACGGTCATCACCAATGTGGCAATCCAGAACAGATTCGACAGGATGATGTACCGGCCTTCCAGCGCGTGGGGAATGCCGTTGGCAGACCGAGCAAAGGCGACAGCCATGCAGCTCAGCGCGCCATAGCTCCCGAGGGACACCCAGAAGGATATTGCCCGGGCTGTTTGTGCTCCCCGCGATATGCATATCAGGCTGGCCGCGCAAAACAGGATGCATCCGATCGCGCCGAGCGTGACAGGCACCCAGACCGGCAGCTGCGGGGTATTGGCGATGGCCCCGCCCAGAACCGCAAAAAAGTAGCCCAAAAAGACATCGGCATGGTAGAAAAAATATAGAACGGATGGCGACCAGGGCGGTTTTTCGTATTTGTATAGAAAGAGCGCCACCAGGACGGCTGCCGAACATACCCAGGCTACCCATGGCGCGATTCGATATTTACGATCTTCGCGCAAGACGGCCAGCAGCGTCAGTGGTCCCACGACCCAGAAAATGATGCCGTTGGAAAAAGAATACATGGCCACTGCGCCGGCCAGCAGGGCGCCCAGAAAGCGCGGCCAGGAAAACACGGGGTGAGCGAGGAGCATCAATCCGATGATCGCGGCGGCAATGTTCATAAAGCCGACCAGCGTAAATCCGAACGTCCAGTTTTCGTATTGCATCACGGAAAAGAACATGAAAGCGATAACCACCGTAAGCCAGGCAGGATGCCCGCCGATGCATTCCCGGCATATGCGCACGGCTTGGCTTGCCAGGAGCAGAAACATCAGTCCGGAAATGAGCACAATGGCGGTGACTTCGGCGTTGATGTTCCAGCCCGTGAAATAGGCCAGCGGAATCACAACCAGCCGCGGGAAAAAGATCCGGCATTCGTTGTGCTGATCAAACAGGTCGCCCAGGGTCAATGAGCCTTCAAAGAATTTTTGCAGGAAGGGGACCCAGTCCCATTCGTCCATGTAAGGCATGTCGATTGCGAACCGAAAGATACAGGCTAGCAGGAAGGCGAACGGCAGAAGAATCAGGATGATCTGCCCAAGCTGCTTCAGATTGGCTGGTTTCAGGTTCATGTCGGATTACACCGGGAATTATTTCCCCTAACGCGGGCTATGCCCGCCGTGTCACTACGCTTGCGCTCCGCAAGCGGCGTGGCGCCCCAATTATATTCATTCTCTCACGGCAATGTGGCGAATTCAGTTCGCAAAAGCGTCAGCGATCTTGGGCCGCCTGCGGGCTGTTTCGACAGGCTCAAGGTCTCGATCAAAGTCGAAAGATTTGCCGCGCTCGCAAGGAATTAAGTCCGATGCTCCCGGCTCCGCCGGAGCGCTTCGCCGAGGCAAGTCGCGCTGCGCTCCGTCCGATATATCGCTGACGCAGAAACCAAAGGTTTTATTGTTGGCTATATCATTCATGTAATCAATGAATTACACATACGACAAAACCGGCTTGTTTTTATCGTAGTTCCTGATGAAGAAGCTAATTCCAGCCCGGGATCAGGAAATCCGAGCCTATTTCAGATCGGTGATGGCGGCCACTACGCTGGCCTGATCCGCTTTGCTCAGCCCGATATAAAAAGGCAGGCGCACCAGCCGGTCGCTGATCGATTCCGTGACCGGGCAATCTCCCAACTGGCCGCCGAATCGTCGTCCCATGGCCGAGAGGTGCAGGGGCAGGTAATGAAAGACAGCCAATATGCGCCGGGCTTTCAGCCGGTCAATCAGCGCCTGCCGCGCAGCCAGGGACGGCATGAGCAGGTAAAACATGTGATAAGGCTGTTCACAGTGAGCTGGAATAGACGGCAGGCTAATGTCGTGTTGGAGGGCCCAGTCGCAAAGGTGTGTGGCGTAAAATTCCCAGAGGCGCCGGCGTTGGGCCTGAATATAATCCCTGGCTTCGAACTGGGCCAGCAAGAAAGCCGCCAACAGGTCGGAGGGCAGATAGCTGGAACCAACGTCAATCCAGGAATATTTATCTGCCTGACCACGGAACACCTGGCTGCGGTTAGTGCCTTTTTCCCTCAGAATTTCGGCTCGCTCGACATAGCGGAAGTCGTTAATCAGCAGAGCGCCGCCTTCGCCACAAGTAAAGTTTTTGGTTTCATGAAAACTCTGGGTGGCCAGGCATCCGAAGCTTCCCAGCCGGCGGCCTTTATAGCGGCCCAGCAGGCCGTGAGCATTGTCCTCGACCACGGGGATGCCGTGTCGGCCGGCGACAGCCAGAATAGCATCCATCTCACAGCCCACGCCGGCATAATGGACGGGAACTATGACTTTGGTGTGCGGCGAGATCAGCCGTTCCAGGCGCGATTCATCCAGGTTAAGCGTGTCCGGCCGGATGTCGATAAACACCGGGCGGGCGCCGCGGAGCACAAAGGCATTGACAGTGGAAACGAAGGTGAAAGACGGCACGATTACTTCATCTCCCGGCCGGATATCAAGCAGGAGGGCGGCCATTTCCAATGCGTGAGTGCAGGAGGTAGTCAAGAGGGCCTTGGTTACGCCAATTTCTTTTTCAAGGAATGCATGGCATCGGCGTGTAAACTCGCCGTCGCCGGAAATCTGGCCGTTGGCAATGGCCTTAGCCATGTAAACCTGCTCGTTGCCGACAAAGCAGGGCCGGTTGAAGGGAATGGCATAGCCAGACCAGGTCATTGCGGAATGCAGAGTGCTGAGTGCTGGTTTTATGATTTTAGATTGACGAGTCATGCAACATCATGCGCCAGCTTTTTTTGCGGCCAGAGATTGGGATCGCGAAGGAAGGTGCAACCACTGGCGGCAATATTGCGGAATAATATTAATCAGCATCCGGGCAATATCAATGAGCAGGGGATGGCGGTAAATGCCGCACAGGTTCCGCCGGAATTGCAGGCGCCGCAGTTTTTTATAATAACGAATTAATGTGGCGCGGTCCAAAACCTCGGAAAGCAGGACAAAATTATCCGTATTGTTATAAATGCAGTTATTTAGTTTGTTCCAGTCAAAAGATTCCTCCGATACCAGGTTCCGGGATTTGGCGTAGTCCCAGACCGGTGTTCCGGGAAATGGCGCCAATATATTCACCTCCACAAGGTCCGGCTTGTATTGCCGGATAAAATTGTAGGTGTTCATGATTTGAGCGCCGGTTTCCCGGGGCGCCCCGATAATGATGTATGCGTTAGTCCGCAGGCCGTGTTCCCTGAGAATGCGGATCGCATCCCGGTTCTGGGCGACGGTAACATTGTCGCCTTTCAGATAGCGCAGCGTTTGTTCGTCGCCGGATTCCAGGCCCATCGTCACATATTTAACGCCCAGACGCACCAGCATGGCGGCCAAGTCATGATTCACCAGGTTGGCGCGGCAATTGCAGCTGAACCCGATTTTGTTGAGGAGCCGGCGTTTTTCCAGCAGGCGGATCAGGGCCTCGATTCGGTCGATCTTTGCGATAAACAAGTCGTCGTAAAACGAAATAAACTTCGCGCCGTATTGCCGAACCAGCAGGTCAATCTCATCGGCGATATAGCCGGCGGAATTAAAGCGGACTTTATCCCAGAAACGCGCCGTGGAGCAGAACGTGCACCGATAAGGGCATCCGCGCGATGTAAAAATGGGGGTGTGCGAATAAATCGGGAACAGGCTGCGATCCGGGAACGGCAGGGAATCGAGATCGGCCAGGCAGGACCGGTCTTCGTTCTGAACAAGCGTATCACCTTCCCAGTAGGCGATGCCCTGGATCGTTTTCAAGTTTTGGCCGCTTGCATTCCCGCCCATGGCGGCCTTGACCAGCTCGACAAAAGTTTGCTCGCCCTCGCCCCGGCAGGCGGCCATCGCGCTTTTCGGCAGGCAACGGGGTATGACCGAAATGTGTACGCCGCCCATGACGACGGGAATGCGCCGGCGTTCGAATTCTTCGGCATAGCGCAATGCAATATTCACATTTTGGGAGACGAAACTGATGCCGACCAGCTGGGGTTTGAACTGATCCGCTGCCTGCCGGACATTTTCGTCAACGACCCGGAACTCGAACGTTGTGTCAGGAATGGCGTGGCGGACGCTGGACATGAGATAGCCGAGCCCCAGCATCGATGGCTGGCGGCGTTCCATCCACGAATGCGTTCCAACCGCGTTGACCAATAGAATGCGGAATGGTATTGGCATGGCTCCCCTGTATGTTTACACGGATGTTGGCGCAAGAACGCCGAAGGAGATGAAACTTAGTCGCTGCGGTGCGCGATGTAAAGCCCGTTTTTTCAGCGGGCGTAAGGCGGTTGTTAACGGTCGAATCGCTGGTGATGCCGCGACGGCTGGAATTACGAAATGAGCAAAAGGCGGTGCGCCGGTGCGCGGCGGGAAGGATGACCATGTCAGACTGAATTTCATGAAGTCATGGTTCTAGAAATTGGATCAGTCATCGCTTTTCAACTTCTTTTACGCCGTGCTCCGTCGTCTGCCGTACGGCATACGTTGGGCGGTCCATGAGCCGGAAATGCATTCGGGAAATATACTCGCCGATGATTCCCAGAGCAAAAAGCTGGGCGCCGGAAAAAATGGCGATAATAGAAGCAAGAAACGGGAAACCGGATACGCTGTAACCATGAATCAGATAGCGGCCGACGACGTAAACCAGGACGCCGATCCCGAAGATCGTGAAAAAGAATCCGATCCAACTGGCCAATCGAAGCGGCAGCGTCGAAAAGCCGGTAATAACGTCGAAGCAATAAGCCAGCAACTTAGTCAGTGAATAGCTGGAGCGTCCGTGAACGCGCGTATCATGCCGCACCAGGACGGATGTGAAGCGCATCGTGCCCCAGGTGAGCAGAACGTCAACAGATACAAATGGCCCCTGAAACTCAGCGAACGCGTTGCGCAATTGCGTTCGAAAGGCCCGAAATGCGCTGATTTGCGATGCGTTGGCAATACCCAAGGTACGTTGAAAGATAAAACGCATCATTTGCGAAGCCAAGCGACGGAATAAACTGTGCTTTACCTCGGCGGGCACGCCGTAGGCGACGTCATAGCCTTCCTCCAGTTTGGCCAGCAGGCTGGTAATTTCCTCCGGTGGATGCTGGAGGTCCGCGTCCATGGTGACAATCACATCATGACGCGCCGCGCGGATACCGCATAACACGGCGTTGTGCTGGCCGAAATTGCGCATGAGGCTGATGCCCCGGACGCGAGGATCGCCGCGGGCCAAGCACTCGATCAGGGACCAGGAACGGTCAGGGCTGCCGTCGTTGACCAGGATGATTTCGAACTCAGCCGGCCGCTTCTGCAAAACAGCCGTCAGCCGTTCGACCAGCGGCCGCAGAGACGTTTCGGAGTGATATACCGGCACCACCAGGCTGACGGATGCGGGTACACTGTTCCTAATAGGTTCAAGTTCCATGATGCAATTACAATTCCATAAAAATCATATTTATCCTACCAAAAGCGCTTCGGGAAGCAACAAATAATAATCTGCAGTCGGGGCCTGGATCCTTCAGACTTCAGGGCTGCGTCATCCATGCCAAAACCAGCGGCGTCGCGGAACTCCGTCCTCCAATATCGCGAAAATATTGGCATTCATGGAGGATCAGCTTGCCCGCCATAGCCTCCTGGCGACGGAGGGAGCTCCCGCGAAACCGTTCTTGACGCAGTCCTGCTTCAGACTTGACATTCCGATGACA
Source organism: Kiritimatiellia bacterium (assembly GCA_028718125.1). Lineage (GTDB taxonomy): Bacteria > Verrucomicrobiota > Kiritimatiellia > JAAZAB01 > JAAZAB01 > VSJD01. The sequence continues at coordinate 144 of JAQUMN010000070.1, read as the reverse complement.
CAGACTTGACATTCCGGTGTCGTGGTGCGATCAAACGTTCGCCCTGTGCGGCAAACGTTCGCGGTGTGTGCGCCAAACGTTCGCTGACAGATATGGTCACACTTGGTAGTGTGCGGGCATGAAAAAAACTATCAACAACTGGCG
>JAQUMN010000069.1 GCA_028718125.1 Kiritimatiellia bacterium | reverse complement strand
CCTGGGCATCGTGGATTACGGCGCCGGCCGCGAGGGCGTGGTGGAAACAATTCGCAGCGGGCACACATATGGCGGACGCATAGAGGGGCTGATGAATAATGCAGCTAAAGTTGCCCCGTTTGTTTGCGATTTCACCTATGCCTACCGCGATATCCTGCGCCTGGTCTCGACATTTTTCCAGGGCGGGGCCACGCCGGTGGATATGCTTACAACCTTTGAAGGATTGGCGATCATGACGTCCGCCCGTCAATCCATTGAATCCGGCAAGGCCGTGAAAATTCCGCAACTCGCAGAATGATCCCGCCGGGAGGACGCATGGACTTTAACCTGGGTAAATTGCTCCAGAGAGTGGCGCAGGGGGAACTTTCCGCGGCGGAGGCGGAAGCCATTCTGTCCGCGCGCGCGGAAAACAACCTGGGCTTTGCGCGTGTCGATCTTGACCGCCAGCATCGGCGCGGCTTGGCGGAAGTCATTTATTGCCCCGGTAAAACCGCGGATCAAATCGTCGGGATCATGTCGGCCCTGATCGCCGGCGGGCAAAATGTTCTCGCCACCCGCGCCACGCCCGAGCAGTTTGCCGTCGTAAGCCAGAAGCATCCCCGGGCGGTTTATCACGAACTTCCCAGGGTCATAACCATCCAGGTGTCCAAACCTGCTGCCCCGGTTGGGCTGGTGGCGGTCGTCTGCGCCGGCACCTCAGATATTCCCGTGGCCGAGGAAGCGGCCCTGACGGCCGAAGTCATGGGCTCGCGCGTGGAACGAATTTATGATGTTGGCGTGGCCGGACTGCATCGGGTCCTGAACCATGTGGAAACCCTTAAACGCGCCCGGGCTGCGGTTGTAGTCGCCGGCATGGAAGGCGCCTTGCCTTCGGTGGTGGGCGGGCTGGTGGATCGTCCTATAGTGGCCGTTCCCACAAGCATCGGGTATGGCGTCAATTTCAAAGGCCTGGCCGCTTTGCTGGCAATGCTCAATTCCTGCGCGCCGGGCGTAACGGTGGTTAATATCGACAATGGTTTTGGCGCCGGCGTCGCCGCCGCGTTGATTAACCGGGTAGGGGAACCGCCGCAAAACGAAAATGGGTGATGGTCGATGGTGGATGGTTGATTAATTAGGAAGGCCGCCAAAGGCGGCAGATATAAATTCTGGATTCCCGATCGAGTTGGGAATGACAAACAAGGTTCATCCATTCTGCCTGCCCCGCGCAACCTTCGAGCGAAGCGGGGTCGTTCCCGCGACCAGGCTCCGCCGAAGCGCTACGCCCAGGCGAGAAGCGGGAATCCGGTCCAAACTTTAAAATTCCGGGCGAATTATGAAACATCTTCATTTTGACAGTGTCGGCGGCGCCAGCGGCGACATGATCTTGGCGGTCCTTTTGGATCTTGGCGTCAGCCGCGAAGACTTGCAGCGCCAACTGGCTGGTCTGCCGATCGGGCCTTTCGAGGTTATCTCCGCTTTAATCAGCGACCGGGGCTTGCACGGCACGCAGGTTACTGTGCAGGCGACCTCCCCTGAGCATACCCACGCGGGCAAAGCTCATTCGCATGCCGCCGCACACCCGCCCCATCGCGGGCTGAAGGAAATCCGGGTCTTGATCGAAGGCAGTCAGTTGTCACCCGGGGTCAAGGCGGCCAGCCTGCGGGTGTTCCAGCGCCTGGCGGAAGCGGAAGCGCAGGTGCATGGGACAACGCCCGACGAGGTGCGCTTCCACGAGGTGGGCGCCGTGGATGCCATCGTAGATATTGCCGGCGCATGCCTGGGCTTGGAAATGCTGGGAGTAGCGGACGTATCTGTCGGCCCCCTGCCGATGGGTTATGGAACCGTTGCCTGCGCGCACGGGGTTTTGCCGGTGCCGGCGCCAGCCACGGTGGAGTTGCTTAAAGGATTGCCCGTGACCCCGGCTGATGAGCCTTTTGAGCTGGTTACGCCAACTGGGGCCGCGCTTTTGGCAACCTGGAAAACAATGGAAACGTTCCCCAGCGGCAGCCGCATTCTTAAGGTGGGGCAGGGATTCGGGAGCCGGAAATTAAACGGACGCCCTAATGTTTTGCGCGCCATGCTGATGGAATCCGAATCCATTGCAGCGGCTGCGTATGCCAGCCCAGCTACGGATGCCTGTCTGGTGCTGGAATGCAATCTGGACGACCTGACTCCGGAACTGACCGGCGCCTTGCTGAATCGCCTGCTTGGCGCCGGCGCGCTGGACGTGTTCCTGACGCCGGTGCAGATGAAAAAACAGCGACCCGGGATTTTGCTTACGGTTTTGTGCCGGACGGAACAGCGGGAAGCCATGCTGGACATGATTTTCCGCGAAAGCACAACCTTCGGTATCCGGGAGTATCCCGTTCGGCGCACGCTGCTGGAGCGCCGCCATGAGTCCGTTGAAACTCCGTTTGGCCCGGTGCGCGTTAAAATCGGCCGCTGGCAGGGCGCAGACATTACGCTGGCGCCGGAATATGATGATTGCCTGAAAGCCGCCGGGCGCGCCGGGGTATCCGTGCGGGCAGTCTATGATGCGGCGCTTGGAAAAAATGTTCGATCAAATCCGCGGGCAAATCTTTAGAAAAACATTATGGCCAATGCCGACCAACGGAAAGTGCGCTGGGAAGAAATGTTTCCGGACGAGTTCCTTGCGATTCGGCAGGCGGCCCCGGTCTGTTACCTGGCTTACGGCCTGGCCGAACCGCATGGAGCATACAACGCGCTGGGCTTGGACTGGCTCAAAGCGCAAGGCCTGGTGGAACGCGCAGCCAGGACTTATGGGGGCATCGTGGCACCGCCTTTTGCCTGGCACTTGACGGATTTGCCGGGCTTTCATGATGATGGACAGGGCGTCGGCTGGTTTGTGGATGCGGGCGTCAAGCAGTCGCTGGCCAGCGGTATTCCCCCGGAGCTTTTTTACCGGATGATGCTCTACCAGATTCGCGCCGTGGATGCGCGCGATTTTCAGGCCGCCATTCTTGTGACCGGTCATTATGGCGGGGTAGAGCGCGATATGCGCATCCTGGCAGAGTTTTATCTGCGTCAAACCCGATCGCCGCTGCGATTAACTGTGGTTACGGATGGTGAGTTGATCCGGCATGACCGCTACCGCGGCGATCACGCCGGGGTCACGGAAACATCCCAGCTGGCGTCCATTCGCCCGGATCTTGTTGATCTGGGCCGAATGAAGGTTGCCGCGGAGTTGGGAGAAAGATTTGCCGGCCAAACCTTTCCCGACCGGCACGGCACAACGCCTAATCGCGAATTGGGCGATCAAATCACAGCCTCGCAAGTTGCGCGGCTTGGCGAACTGCAGGCGGAATTGCTGGCCGGCTATCGTCCCAGGCCGGACTGGTGCGCGCCGGATATGAATGCGGCCGGTAAAATCTGGAGCGAGTTCGAACGCTTGACCCGCCGCTATTGGGTGGCCGGCATGAGTTATGCGGACTTCAAGGCGGGACGCCTCCCTGAATTTCCCGGATGGGCCGCGCTCCAATCTGCGGGCTGAGCGGGCGGGGGATGACAAACCTGGCAGCGATTACGGCACATGAAAAAACGCAATCGAAACGGCGTTGCGCCGGATAAAGCTTTAATCGAACCGGGCCTGGCCCCGGCCTCGCACACACGCGGCGCGATGAAGCGGATCCTTGATTTTCCGACGGAAGCATCCCGGGCAGTCATCTGGGCCCTGGGCCAGGCCGGCTACATTATCCGCTCCTGCGGCAAAACGATCGTCATCGACCCGTACCTGAGCGATTCGGCGGCGGGGCCCGAGGAAAAGTATGGCAGGATCATGCCTGTGCCCATCCGCCCGGAAGACCTTTTCGCCGATATATTCATGGCGACCCATGACCACCTCGATCATCTCGATCCCGACACGGTCGGGCCTTACCGCCACAAGGGCCGGACCACCTTCGTGGCCCCGCGATTGGCCTGCCGCAAACTATACGAACTTGGGGTCCCGGCGCGGAACATCGTGCGCGTAGACTCGGGGGAGGATCGCGAAGTGGAAGGCATCCGGGTGAGCGGAACCTATGCCGTGCCAACCGAGCCACGCGTCATTGACACTACGGGTTATGCGCTGCAGTTCCCCAACGGCCGCACGCTTTGCCACACGAGCGACACTGCGTGGTCGGATTTGATTCTGAAGACGACTCCCTGCGCCGAAGTGCTCCTGGTGGCAATCAATGGAAAATGGGGGAACCTGACGGTCGACCAAGCTGCGGCCCTGGCGGCGCGTGTGGCGCCGAAGATTGCGATTCCCATGCACTACGACATGATGGCGCTGAACAGCGCAGATCCCGCGCATTTTAAGCGTGTCCTGCGGGCGCGAAACCCGGCGCTAGCCGTTAAAATCCTTAAGGTGCTCATGCCCTTCACCTGGTAAAGAGAAGGAAACTCAGGGATGGAAACTCATATTTGACAGCGGCCTGTAAAACTTATAAGGTTAAATAAATCTTAGTGGATATTCGCCCATGACACCAGCGCAAGATTTGCGTTCTCATCATAAGGAATGACGCTGTGATGCGAAGCAGAGTAATACCTGAAAGATGGATTATTGCCATGTTTGCCGGCCTGATTGGCGGCATAGCCGCGGCCGACACGCATTACGTCGACCTGAACAACCCCGTCCCTGTGCCGCCTTACACCAACGGCTGGAGCTCCGCGGCCAACACGATCACCGCGGCAACCGCACACGCGGAAACCGTGGCCAGCGACACCGTTATGGTCAACACGGGGGTTTATGTGTTGGGCAAGACGATTACCATTGCCAAAGGAATCACACTGATCGCCAACAGCACCAATCGATCGGACGTGGTCATTGACGGTACTTCAACTTATGGCTGTATCAGCCTTTCCGGGGCCGGCACGGGCAGAGTCGATGGGTTCACAATCAGGAACGGCTATGGAACATCCGGCCTGGCGGCGGGGATCCGATGTTATCCCAATACGGGGGAGGGAGTCAGTTACACGATAGCCAATTGCACGATTATCAGCAATTACAGCACGGGTTCGGGGGCGGGAATCTATATGTATACAAACACCCTGCTGACCAACTGCACAATTCAGGCTAATTCCGGCAAAAGCGGCGGCGGCGGGGTTATCTGCGATGGCGGGGCGATAATTCGCAATTGCCTGATCATCGGCAACAGCACTTCCGGAGGTCGCGGGGCGGGCGTATATTTCTATGTCTCCGCCGGGGTCGGGGCGGCCGTGATGACCGACAGCATAATCAGTAATAACCATAATGTTGATTCTTATGGCGGCGGAGTGTATGTGACCGGGGGCTTGGTATCAAATTGCACGATTGTTGATAATGTCAGCGGCCAGTATGGCGGCGGCGGAGTTTGTATGGCCGGTTATGGATTGGTGAAGGATTGCACGATTGCCCGGAACAACTCGACCAATGCGTCGAGTGGCTATGGCGGCGGAGTGTATTTTGAGGGCTCCGGGTCAGTCGAGAATTGTATTATCAAAGACAATACGGCCAGGAGCATGGGCGGCGGCGTCAGGCTTTATAGACAATCTTGTATTATACGCAATTGCCTAATTGTCAACAACAGCTCGACCGGGCGCGGCGGAGGGGTGGATTTCTCTTATGCGCCCGGAGGCCTTAACCTTTTTCAGAATTGCACGATCGTCAGCAATGTTTCTTCGGGCAGCAATGGCGGGGGCATGTACCTGCTGGCATATACCGGGGTCACAAACATAATCGAGAACACCATCATCTACTACAATAATGCCGTCAACTACAGCAATTGGTATGCCGGCGGGAATTACTCCTTCACCAATTCCTGCATGGCGCCGACCGACAATAACAATGGTTCCGGCAACCTGGACGCCAACCCGCTGTTCGCGGATCGGGACAGCACGAATTACCATCTGGCCGCCAGGTCGCAGTGCATCAATGCGGGCGTCTATCGCGAGTGGATGATGAATGCCGTGGATCTGGACGGGCGTCCCCGCATTAATCGGCGCGACGGCGGCGGAGTGGATATCGGCGCGTATGAAAATATCACGAGCGGGACCTTTTTCATGGGACGTTAAAATCCCGTCGTTTCCGGGGTAGCGCGCGTAATATTCATATGCAATTTGACCCCATCCATCGCCGGAAACAGTCCGTAATATTATACAAATTCATTGGCGTTCCATAGGGTCGCGAAAGCTGTAGACCGCAGGTTCGAACAGGCAAAATGCATATACACAAAATCTGAACTATGGTTTTGGTTATTTAACAAGAACCCCAAAGAAAGGCGGAGACCATGAATCGGAAGTGGACCCATTTGGCGATTGGCGGCGTTATCATGGGATGGTTAATGAGTGCAAGCGGCCAAACGCCCACGCGGGTGGGCATCTTTATCGACGGACGGTCCGGCGACATGACCGGCCTGACCGCGACCCTTCGCCAAGAGGGGATGACGGCCACGAACATCGCGGCCAAGGATTTATGCAACCCGGCGAAACTGCAGGAGCTGGACGTGCTGTTTTTTCCCGGCGGCTGGAACGCCAGTCAATTCCTGAATTTCGAGGCGCGCAAGGCCGCGGTAGATTTCGTCGCCCGGGGCAAGGGCATCCTGGCCTGCGCCTTCCGCGGCGGCTATGTGCGGACAATTAACCGTCCGCTGTTCCCCGAAGTCGGCGTCGGCTACAACCGGGTCAGCGCCAATTATGTCTTTGCCAGGGACGGGCATGCGCTCATGAAAGGGGTGTCCACGCCCTGGTGCCACCCGGCCTGGGATCACATTGTCATGAAAGTGGGGCCGCAGGGAACCGCGTTCCTGACGGACGTGAGCGACGACCCGGTAGGCATCTGCGGCGAACCCCGGCACGGACGTTACGTTGCCGTAGGTTTGTTTTTGGGCGGCGGCAAGGAGCCTTTGCAGGGCAACGAAAAGGTTTTTTTCCTTAACTGCATCCGCTGGCTGGCGTCCGCCAAACCGTTGGCGGGCAATGAGCTCGCGCAGTCGCGCGCGGCGGCGGAACTGGCCTTCCTCCGGCAGGAACGCATCTGGGATTACACCTTATACGAACGCGGCCCGGATAACGGCCCGGGACTCATTCCCGCGGAGCGGGATATGATCCAGACCGAGCTTGAAATGTGGGCCATCCGCCTCGACGCGCAGAAGCAATGGCTGGCGGAAACGGAGCGGAAGCAACTTGATCCGGTCGCGGCGCAATTGAAATCCGCGCTCGAAAAACTTGGCCGGAATTTCAACGCGCTGGTTGAAGCGCGGATCAAGGAGATCAACGGCATGACGTCCGAGGCGCTTCTCAAGGACGATCCTAAAGCTTACGCGCAGGACCTTCTGGAACGGCTTCTGCCGAGGAAGGAAATTGACGCGGTGGTCCAGGCCGCCGAAAAGGCGCATGCTCAGTTCGCGGCGAGAGTCAAGCAGGCCCGGGATGTCCGGGCGCGGGATGAACACGAGCGCGACCTGAAAATGGTGCCGGACCTGATTAGTCAATGCGCTTCAACCAGCCTGGAGGAGAAACGGCGGGCGGCCCTGGAATTGGGCCGGATTGGCGACGCGCGCGGGGAGAAAGTCCTGATTACATTGCTGGCGGATGCGGACCAGGAAGTCCGGCGGAATGCCATCCATGGCCTGGGCTGGTTGCAGGCCACGGCGGCCGTGCCGGAACTTGTCAAACTGGCGGAAGGCAAGGACCAATGGGCGCGGCGGCGCGCCACGCAGGCTTTGGGCCAGATCGGCGACAAAGCGGCAGTGGCCACGCTTGTCAAGCTGATCGGTCATCCGGACAATTACACGGCCATCAATGCGATCCTGGCCCTGGGCTGGCTGGGTGAAGGGCAGGCAACGCCGGCGCTCCTCGACGTGGTGGCAAAGGCCGATCGCAATGATCTGGATGGAAACGACAAGGTTGTCTCAGCGATCACGGCCCTGGGTCATATCGGCGATAAGGCGGCATTGCCCATTCTGGAGCAGGTGGCGCAAAGCAGGAAAACCGAAGTCAAATATCGTTATGAGCTCTCAATCGATTACATCGCCGCAGCGCAGTCTGCCATCCTGGAGATTAACGCAGGCGGCCGCAAGCAGTGCGGCATCAAGCAGCCCGGCTATCTCACGGGCCGCGATAATTTCTACGGGTTGCGCGATAAACTGAATTTCTTTGTCGGTCGGCCCGCGCTGGCCCTGAAGGTTTTCCCCCAGTTCAAGAAATATCCCGAAGCGTTTATCGATTACATGCAAAGCGGCGGTGCCACGGCGTTCCTGAGCGGGTGGGGAGATAATGATCTCGACCCGGCGCAGACGGAGCTATGTCTGAAGGCGGCAAACGAACGCGATATGAAATGGATTATGGATTTGCCCATGGTTTCGTCAACCAACCGGATCAACTCCAAAATCCAGAAGGCGAGCTGTGAAGCCAAAATCCTGCGCCACCAGGCCCAGCCGGCGTTTGGCGGGATGTGGCGGGAAGAAGTTTATCCGGCCGTGACGCCATCCACGGCCGAATTCGAGGCGTTCCTCAAGGAAAAATACGGCGCCGATTATCGCGCCAGGCTGGGCCTGGACGCGGCGGAAAAGATCGAGGTGCCCGCCAACGACCAGCGCCTGGCGCACAAGCGGCTCTGGACGGAATACCTGGACCTGGCCGGCCGATGCGTGATTGAGGACTGGCAGGAGGCCCAGGAATGGATGCACGGCTTACGCAAGGGTTGCACCTTTGCCTTCAGCATCAGCTCTCCCGGGTGCATGTCGCATGCGCTTGGAATTTACCCCAAGGCCGGCGGCGTGATCGACCTGCATGGTCCCGAAGCCTACGCTTCCCACGGACGCGACCTGGCTTTCATGATGGAGCTGGCGCGGGACGGCGAAACTCGGCCGGTGCTCTGCGAGTTTTACAACTGGTATTCGCCGAATACGGCCTGGGCGGAACGCGGATACGCCCTGCACCTGATGCACGGCGAGTCGTTCTTTAATTTTTATATCGGCCAGATATTCAAACAGGCGTCGGCTTCCTATGCTTTGTGGTCGTGGGATTCGGACCGCTGGGCGGCCGCCGAGCGCGTGTTTCTTAAGGCCCGCAAAATCGGCGCCTACTTGGGGAAGACCGCCTCGGCCGCCAATGTGGCGCTCATTTACAGCGACCGCTCCAGCCAGCTGTTCTATTCCAAATCGATTGAGGACCGGAGCGGACGCGAGCGCCGCTACTACCAGCACCAGGCCGGACTCTGGCAGGCCTTCCAGCAGGCACATATCCCGCTGGATTCAATCTGGGCGGAAACCATGACAGCGGAGAAACTGGCGCGCTATAAAGCCGTGGTGCTTTCGGACGCCAAGAGTCTGGCCCCGGCCGAAGTGGAGTTGCTGCGCGAATGGGTGCGTAACGGCGGCGTCCTGTTGGCCAGCGGCACGACTACCCTGTTCAACGAATGGGGCGAGCCGGAAAAGAATTACCGGCTGGCCGACGTGTTTGGCGTCGATTACGCCGCTCACCATGCCATCACCGATCCGGTAAAAAGCGATAGCTACTGCTTTATCGATTCTGCGCGCAGTTGCGAAAAGATCTTCAACGAAGGACTTGATCCCGACAAGATCCGGAACTTTGTGCAGCGCGAAGTGAAGCCGGTCAAGTCGCTGACAACCTTAAAGCTGGTCAAGTCGGATTTTCCGCTCACCGGCGTTGCGGCGGATCTTGCCTGTGAATACGACTTTGCCCTGGGTTATGACGGGGTCATGCCCGGGAAGGCGACGGTCATCGCCCAGTGGCCGAACGGCGGCCCGGCGATCACGGTCAACCGGTTTGGGAAAGGGACCTGCCTGTTCTGGTCGGAAATTTACCCGGGCTTTTCCTACACCTGTTCCGGCTGGGAGATGCATCCGCTTTACAGGCAGTTCTGGCCCGGCGTACAGGAGCTGATGGCGGCGCTGATCACATCCGGGTTGAAGCAGAACGGGGTGGAGTTGCCGGTGACCGTGGAAGGCTGCCCGGACCAGGTGGAAGTGACGATCCGGACCCAGCCGGAGAACCGGCGCTGGATGATTCATTTCCTGAACTTCGATCCGAAGCTTGCCTCGGTCAAGGGCTTTCGGGTAACCATCCGCCCGCCGGCTGTGGATAAACTCAAACTGTTTTATCCGGACGATGGGCGCGAAATAAAGTTCCGGCAACAGGATCAAGCCGTCACCTTTGACACGCGCGAGTTCGGCATTCATGATATGGCGGTTATAAGTTATTAATGCTGTATCGCGGCAATCTACAGGGAGGAAAAGTCATGCATCGGATTCTGATAACGCTGGTTGCCGGCCTGATTGCCGGCGCGGCCGCGGCCGACACGCATTACGTCGACCTTAACAACCCCGTCCCCGTGCCGCCTTACACCAACGGCTGGAGCTCCGCGGCCAACACGATCACCGCGGCAACCGCACACGCGGAAACCGTGGCCAGCGACACCGTTATGGTCAACACGGGGGTTTATGTGTTGAGCAAGACGATTACCATTGCCAAAGGAATCACACTGATCGCCAACAGCACCAATCGATCGGACGTGGTCATTGACGGTACTTCAACTTATGGCTGTATCAGCCTTTCCGGGGCCGGCACGGGCAGAGTCGATGGGTTCACAATCAGGAACGGCTATGGAACATCCGGCCTGGCGGCGGGGATCCGATGTTATCCCAATACGGGGGCGGGAGTCAGTTACACGATAGCCAATTGCACGATTATCAGCAATTACAGCACGAGTTCGGGGGCGGGAGTCTATATGTATACAAACACCCTGCTGACCAACTGCACGATCGAGGCCAATTACAGCAAAAACGGCGGCGGCGGCGCAATTATGTGTGACGGCGGGGGTGTAATTCGCAACTGTGTGATCAGCAGCAACAGCAGCGCCGGGGGTCGCGGTGGCGCCGTGTCTTTCACCGGTGTGGCCGCTGCGGCCTTAATGTGCGATAGCGTTATCAGTAATAATTGGAATATTGATTCGTATGGCGGCGGCGTGTATGTGACTTGCGTGGTGTCAAACTGTACAATCGTGGATAATATCTGCGGCCAGTATGGCGGCGGCGGGGTTGTTATGGGCGGTGGAATATTGAAAAATTGCACGGTTGCCCGGAACAACTCGACCAATGCAGCAAACGGCAATGGCGGCGGAGTGTATTTTGAGGGCTCCGGGTTAGTCGAGAATTGTATTATCAAAGACAATACGGCCAGGAGCATGGGCGGCGGCGTCAGGCTTTATAGACAATCTTGCATTGTGCGCAATTGCCTGATTGTCAACAACAGCTCGACCGGGCGCGGCGGAGGGGTGGATTTCTCTTATGCGCCCGGAGGCCTTAACCTTTTTCAGAATTGCACGATCGTCAGCAATGTTTCTTCGGGCAGCAATGGCGGGGGCA
>JAQUMN010000068.1 GCA_028718125.1 Kiritimatiellia bacterium | reverse complement strand
CGCCCGGCACATCCTGTCCGGTCGTGGCAACGGTGCGGGACACAGACTACGTTTTGCTGGTCACGGAACCGACTCCATTTGGGCTCAACGACTTAAAGTTGGCCGTGGAGATGATCCGGCAGCTTGGCCTGCGGCACGGCGTGGTGATCAACCGGGCGGACAGCGGAGACCGGCGAGTGCGCGAGTTCTGCGTGGCGGAGAGGATTCCGGTTCTGCTGGAGCTTCCCGACGACCGCCGGGTGGCGGAAGCTTATTCGCGGGGGCAGTTGGCACTGCAAGTCCTGCCGGAGTGGCGGATGATGTTCTCTAATTTATTGAACCATATAGAGGGAGAAGTATGCCGGTAGAACGCGCCCTGATAGCGTACAAAAAAGAACGTTTGAACTGTGCGCAAAGTGTTCTGCGCGCATTTCAACAATACCGCAATATACGCGAAGACGACATTATTGCGGCCAGGCGGCATGGTGGTGGTCAAGCGGAAAAGGGCTTATGTGGCGCGCTGTATGCCGCGCTCCAATTGACCGATCATCCGCCAGTTCGCCAGCTGTTGCGCGATGAGTTTGTGACGGCCGCAGGATCGGATAGGTGCCTGGAGATCCGTCATGCCGCCCGCATTTCTTGCGTTGGATGCGTGCGACTTGCCACGAGCCTGTTAGTCAAGCATGGCGGTGCAGGCCATGTCCATTCAACCGGTATGAAGGATAAGCGGCCATGAATGAGATCGTCATCATCAGTGGCAAGGGCGGAACGGGTAAGACAAGTGTAGTGGCCTCTTTTGCGGCGCTGGCCGGGAATGCAGTACTCGCCGACTGTGACGTGGACGCGGCGGATTTGCATCTGGTGCTGAGCCCGACCGTTCGTCAACGCGAAGAGTTCCGGTGCGGACACGAAGCGGCGATCCGGCAGGAGGACTGCATCCGCTGCGGGGCGTGCCTGGCTCGCTGCCGGTTCGAGGCAGTGCGCAAGACCGATGGCGGCGCCGACGAAGCCCGGTTTACCATCGATTCGACCGACTGTGAAGGATGCGGAGTCTGCGTAGCGCTTTGCCCGGCCAAGGCCATTGATTTTCCGGAACGTCTTGCCGGCGAGTGGTACGTGTCCGAAACGCGATGCGGGCCCATGGTGCACGCGCGTTTGAATCCGGGCGGCGAAAACTCCGGTAAGTTGGTGAGTAAAGTTCGGGAAACGGCTCGGCAGATCGCGGCGGAAAGGCAACGGGGCCTTATCTTAATTGACGGCCCGCCTGGTGTGGGGTGTCCGGTGATCGCCTCTCTTGCGGGAGTTTCAATGGCCTTAATCGTCACGGAGCCCACTCTTTCCGGCGCTCACGATATGTGGCGAGTCATCGAGTTGACGGAGCATTTCCACATTCCCGCCGCCGTGTGTGTGAACAAATGGGACTTAAATCCGGACATGACGGAGCAGATCGAGACGGAAATGCGGGAAAAACGTTTACGCCTGGTGGGGCGGATTCGATATGACCGTGCCGTCACGGATGCGCAAATCCAGGGCAAGGCCGTGGTGGAAATTTCTGGGGCCCATGCGGGCGAGGACATCCGGGCGGTGTGGGAGAAAGTATGCGAATAGCCTTCGGAATAGTCGGCAGGGAACTCATGCTCATGCAGGGGCTCATCCTTCTGCTGGCTTGCGAGTCTGCCCTTGGCCGCGCTGCAGGCACTAGGGTCGAAAGTCCTTCTGTGGCCGTGTCTAAGGTAGCCGACCGGTATGGATTTGCGTCGTATGAAGCTCGGGGCAGACAGCTTGTCTTGCGGACACGGTTCAATACGCTGGAAATGGAGGGCGACAGTCGCCGGGCCTCGTTTAACCAGGTGGATTTCTGGCTCAGCGGCCCGCCAGCCCGAAGCTGGGGGCGTTGGACAATACTTCAAAATGATGTCGATAAGATGCTGGCGCCGTTGCTGAATCCGTCCGAGGCCGTGAAGGGGGAAGGCCACCGTGTGATTGTGCTGGATCCCGGACATGGCGGCGAGGATAAGGGCGCGAACAATATGCGGCGTGGAATTCAGGAGAAACAAATAACGCTGGAGTTGGCCAATGCCGTCCGCGACTTATTGCGGCATTATGATATTGATGTGCGCCTGACACGCAAGCAGGACAATAACATGGAACTCGATGAACGCTGTCGGTATGCAACGCTGGTGCGCGCGGACGTGTTCGTCAGCATCCATTTAAATGCCGCCGCGAATTCCGAATCGTCCGGAATCGAAACCTTCATTCTGCCGCCGGCGGGCTATCCCATTACCTCCGGCGCGACGGTTAATGCTCGTGACCGTTCCGTTTATCCCGGCAATCGGCATGATGGCGCCAATATGGCGCTGGGATACATGTTGCAAAAAAGCCTGTTGAAATACACTAGGGCCGAGGATCGCGGAATCCGCCGATCCCGGTTCCAGGTGATCAAAAACGCGCCCTGTCCGGCGGCATTGGTCGAATGCGGATTTATTTCCAATCGCAAGGAGCGCGAGAAGCTTATGGATCAGAAATATCGCGACCGTATTGCTAAGGCGCTGGCCGAGGGCATTATCGCTTATCTGAATACGGTCAAACGTGCCCGTAACATGAACCCGTAGATTATTCGCGAGGTCGTTATGCCAATCAGGCCTGAAGTAAGTCCGTTCATCGTTGCCGTTATCCTGGTTTTCGGTCTGCTCGCCCTTGTTTTGCGGGCGCGAAAATATCCTGCGAGTCGCGTATTTTGGTTCTGCGCGGCGCCGGCAATGGTATGTATGGCCTATCTGTTGTTCTTTTTTCGCGACCCCGAACGGACGCCGCCGGCCGACGCGGCGGCTGTCGTTGCCGGTGCCGATGGCCGGGTTGTTTCGGTAACGCATTTGCATGAAGATGCTTTTCTCAAAACCGATTGCGTGCGCATCAGCATTTTTCTGAACCTGTTCGACGTGCATGTCAATCGGGCGCCCATTGCGGGACAGTCCGCTTTTCTGGGCTATTTCCCGGGCCGGCATTTTTTCACGTTTCAGGAAAAATCATCCGAAGTGAACCAACACAACAAAATCCTCATCACGGGAACGGGAACGCGCTGTCTGGTGAACCAGATCGTTGGTCCGGTCTGCCGCCGGGTGGTCTACTGGCCGCCTCACGACAAGGCGGTGGACGTGGCCCTAGGCGAGCGTATCGGCATGATGAAATTCGGTTCGCGGCTGGACATGTACCTGCCGGCAGGCGATGTTGAAATCCTATGCAAGAGCGGCGACACGGTCAGGGCCGGTGAAACAATCGTGGCGCGTGTGAAAGATTAACCATGGTATCACAAAACTCCATAATGGTTCTTGTCGAAGACAGCGTGTCCCGCCCAACACTTATGGCGGAACACGGCCTGGCATTCTGGGTTGATATGGGGGCCCAATGCATTCTTTTCGATACGGGCCAGAGTCATCTGATTATGGGCAATGCACAAATACTAGGGATTGAGCTTGATGCGGTTGACATCGTTATCCTGAGTCACGGCCACTACGATCATTGCGGCGGATTGGCGGACGTGCTAATCAACGCGGGGAGCAAGGTGACAGTTTGCGCGCATCCTGGCGCGTTCCAACCCAAATATCGCCGGACGGAATCCGCCGTCAAGGACATCGGCGTCCCCCAAAGTTGCCTCGAAGCGATCCGTCACCGGAGTGAAAATATCCGGACTTTCACAACCCCGACTGAAATAGCCCCAGGGCTGTTCCTGACTGGGGAAATTCCCCGCGTCCATCCTGAAGAACAAGGCGGAACGGGATTCACCCTCGACGCGGAAGGATGCCAGCCTGATCCATTCTTGGATGATCAAGCCCTTTTTATGAAAACTCCCGGCGGTACGGTTGTTGTTATCGGCTGTGCCCATGCCGGAGTGATCAACACGCTGGATTTCATCCGCCATTTAACCGGAGGCCAACCGTTACATACCGTTCTAGGCGGCATGCATTTGCATTCGGCTTCGGATGAACGAATTGCATGGACCCTGGCGTCATTGCGGCGATTTTCCATTGAGAGACTTTACCCCATGCACTGCACCGGCGCAAAGGCTGTAGCCGCGCTCTGGACGGCGTTTCCGGGGCGTTGTTTTCCCTGCGGGGTTGGGACCACGATAAACATCTGAATGCAAATGAAAGGAATTAGACATGGATTGCAATAAGAGCAAACGACAGACTGCCGGTACATGTGCCAGCGAAGGCTCGGCCTGTACCGCGGAAAACACCGGATCAGAGGAGAGCTTGGATACCCTCCTTGGACAGAAGGCTTTGGATGATCGCATGCGTCTGATCCGGCACAAGATCATAGTGCTGTCCGGCAAGGGCGGTGTGGGCAAGAGCACGGTCGCGGCCAACCTTGCCGTCTCTTTGGCTTTGGCGGGGAAGAGGGTTGGATTGCTGGACGTGGACATCCACGGGCCCAGCATCCCCAAGATGCTGGGACTGGACGATGCCAAGGTGCAGATTGATAATGGCGCCATCCTGCCGGTTGAGAAAGCCGGGCTGAAGGTCATGTCTATCGGTTTTTTGCTCGAAAACCGCGATGATGCCGTGATCTGGCGCGGCCCGATGAAGATGGGCGTCATCAAGCAGTTCTTACAGGACGTGGACTGGGGCGAACTGGACTATCTCATCATTGACTCGCCGCCCGGCACTGGCGACGAACCCTTGTCGGTCTGCCAGCTTGTGAAAAATGCCGACGGCGCGGTCATCGTCACCACCCCACAGGACGTGGCCACCGCCGACGTGCGGAAATCCATCACGTTCTGCCGGCAGTTGAACTTGCCTGTGCTGGGAGTCATCGAGAACATGAGCGGCTTCGTCTGTCCAAAGTGTGGGGAGGTAACGGACATATTCAAGACCGGCGGCGGGGAGAGCATGGCCAATGAAATGGGCGTTCCGTTTCTCGGAAGTATCCCGATTGACCCGGCGGTCGGCGAGGCCTGCGATGCAGGCAAGCCGTTCGTGTATCATTATAGCCGGACAGAGACAGCCAAGGCTTTCGAACGGATTATTGCGCCCATGCTGTTGTTGTCGGAACGGATTGCAGATGGGTCAGCAGTAAAAACAAACAAAACAAAGGAGGGTGTGGTTATGAAAATCGCGATACCGTTAGCTGAAGGAAAACTCTGCATGCATTTCGGGCACTGTGAGCAATTCGCCCTGATGGATGTGGACGAAAAGGCAAAAAAGATTACAGGAAAGCAATTGCTTGCCCCGCCGGCACACGAGCCAGGCGTATTGCCCAGATGGCTCCACGAACAGGGCGCCAATGTCATAATCGCCGGCGGCATGGGCAGTCGGGCGCAGAGTCTGTTCGCCGAAAACGGCATCAAAGTCATCGTGGGCGCGCCCGGCGACGAGCCGGAGAAGGTGGCAATCGCCTATCTTGACGGCACACTCAAGACCGGAGATAATGTGTGTGACCACTGAGCATGCACAGAAAGAACTGCTAACGTTGCAAGAAATTCACCATCCGCACTGCATTGTGTGCGGCGAGTGGAATAATCAGGGACTGAAGCTGTTTTTTCAGGCATGTGAGGATGGCAGTGTTGAAGCATCGGTCAAGTGTAGTCAGATCCTACAAGGCTACACCGGGCTCATGCACGGAGGTGTGATATCAACGCTCCTTGATGGAGCTATGACAAATTGCCTTTTTGCGCATGGCAAGGCCGCGTTGACAGGTGAATTGAAGGTGCGGTTTCTCGCCCCGGTGGTTGCGGATCGTACCGCAACCGTGAGGGCGTGGATCAGGACGTCCCGCGCGCCATTACACACGATGGAGTCCGAACTGCTCCAGGCCGGTAGAGTCGTGGCGCGGGCAACAGCCAAGTTCATGGAGGCGCCGAATGCGTGTATCGCGGCAAGAAATAGTTGACAACCACGCCCGCTATGCTGAGCGCAATGCTGTTTTTCTCCGCTGCGGCTACGACGCGGGTCGAAACGCGGCGTTTATCCTGTCCCACGCCCTGCCGCTGTCCGGTAAAATCCTGGAAATCGGCACCGGCAAGGGGCGGTTTCTGATGGCCCTTCTGGCGAATGTCCCGCGGGTGACGACCGTTGACATTGACCCCCTCGAGCAGCGCTGCGCGCGTTTGAACATGGCGTTCGAGAAGCCTCCGGGGCGCGCCCGCTTCATGATTGCGGATGCTGCGCATTTGCCATGGCCGGATCATTCCTTTGACAGCGTGGTCTCGGTGAACGCCCTGCATCATATGGAGAACGTCCGGCGGGTTATTGACGAAATCCTGCGCGTCGCAAAGCCGGGCGGTAAAATTGTGCTGGCGGATTTCAATAGCCGCGGATTTGCCATCATGAATAAGGTTCATCGCCACGAGCAACGAATCCACGAACGTTTTCCCTATCGCTTTAAGGAGCTTGCCGGGAGATTTGCCGCGTGCGGCTGGACCGTGATTCTGCGTTCTGGCAATTGCCAGGATGTACTGGTTGCCTCGCAGGACTCCGCCCATGAGGGCGAGGTGAGGCGAAAGGGATCAAGAACAACTAACACAGGAGGTTGCATGGCGTAAGCTCATTATCTTTCTTTGCCCCGGAAACTTTTCAACCCATGGGGCCGTTCTCCGATAAACAAACCAAGGAAAGGAACAAAGCAAAATGAACGAGCAAACGACGAGACTGCCGCTCATCGGCGAAAAGGCGCCGGCATTCAAGGCCGAGACGACTCAGGGACCGCTGAATTTCCCGGACGACTTCAAGGGGAAGTGGGTGGTGTTCTTCTCGCATCCGGCTGATTTCACGCCGGTGTGTACGACGGAATTCATGACCTTTGCTTCGATGCAGCCGGAGTTCGAGGCGCTCAACTGCAAGCTGCTGGGTCTCTCGATCGACAGCACTTACAGCCATATCGCGTGGCTGAGGACAATCAAGGAGAAGATCGAGTACAAGGGCATGAAGAATGTCGAAGTCAACTTCCCGGTCATCAGTGACCTGACCATGGAAGTGTCCAAAGCCTTTGGCATGCTCCAACCCGGCGCGAGCAATACGCAGGCCGTGCGTGCGGTGTTCATTATTGACCCGGAAGGCAAAGTTCGCGCTATCCTATACTACCCGCTGTCCAACGGACGGAACATGCAAGAGGTCAAGCGATTGCTGACCGCCATGCAGTATTCCGATCAGTTCAAAATCGCTACTCCGGCCAACTGGCAACCGGGCGAGGACGTGATCGTACCGCCGCCGGGGTCGTGCGGCGTGGCCAAGGACCGCATGACGAAGCCGGATCCGGATGTGAAGTGCCTGGACTGGTTCATGTGTCTGAAGAAGTGCCCGCAAAAGTAAATACGCTGGTGGTTGCCATAATAACATCGTGACGAAAGAGGGAAATCGGGGGGAGACAAGTTAAGAGGAGGTTGTCATGGCGGAATTTGGATCGGCATTCTCGGGGTTGGCGCATGGCAGGAAACTGACGGATGAAGAGTTGATCCGGGCCATAAGGTTAATGATCGCGGCAGAGTATGAAGCGGTTCAACTTTACATGCAGCTTGCCGAATCCACCCGGAATAAACTGGCCATCGAGGTGCTGAAAGACGTGGCCGACGAGGAGCGCGTGCACGCCGGGGAGTTTCTCAGACTGCTGAAAGAGCTTGCTCCTGAAGAAGCGAAGTTCTATGCCGAGGGGGCGAAGGAAGTCGAGGAGGAAATCAGGAAGTTCAAGCGATGACGGTCCTTTCGGATCGGTGGCGACCGGTATCCTCGATGCAATCTGTGTCACCGACATGTTGGCCGACTCAACTGCGCTGTTCATGCAAGCCTGGTTAGGCCTGCCCGACAAGGTTTGGCCCGCTTTGTTGAGCGGTTTTCTGCGCAAGGAGCTTGCGATCGGCATGCTGGTTTCTCTTGAGCTGTCCCCTGCGCGATCGACAATCGCGGGGACAGTGTTCGTTTTATTCCGCTGCATTGTCGCACTCGTGGCCATGATCAATGAGTAGGTGTCAACGAGGGTACTTAAAGCCGTAATGGTGATAATGTAATGGTGATAATCTTGACATCGCTTATTGTCGGTGGCATTCTGAAGACAATTCTGATCGGTTGGATAAGATGAATAAGGGATTGACTAAAGCCATAGCTTCATTTCTATTCCTGTTGTTTGTCGGCGGGATAGTCCTTCTTCCCTCTTTCCATAGGGCTCATTGCGCCGGCCATCATGGAGCGCACGAGGCCGCCCAGTGTCCGATCTGCCAATCCGCCAACACCCCGGTCATCACGATGGTTACGCACATTGAACCAATTGTCGAGTCCGTCATTGTTAGCGTCGTAGATCTTCCGCAATCGCTCATCACTTCCTCGCTCTTGCGCGATCCCACCCAGGCTCGCGCTCCTCCGGTTGCCTGATACCGCGCTTGCTCAGGTTTAAGGCAATGCCGGCTTATCGGTCCGCATTGTCTCCATTGACCAACATTTCAGGTGAAGGAGGATTCTGTGAAAATCATGTCAGCCCGCTTTCTCGTAATTTCAGCCCTATTGATCATCAGCGCCGTGTTCTTCAGTTTTGTTTTTGCTCAAACGGCGGTTTTTGATTTGGGACAGGTGGTTGTCTCGGAAGACAAGGATAATCCGGAAAAATTAACAATCGAGGGAAAGACAAAAATCAGCCAAAAAACACTCAAGTCACACAAGGTCGTTGACGTCGCCGAGATACTATCGGATGAGTTGATTGAGGCCTCAATGATTCGCAAGAGCGGCTATGGCAACGAAGTGGGGTTAAGGGGGTTCACCAAAAGCAATTTGAGGTTTACTTTGGATGATACGCTGATCGAAGGATCGTGCGGGAGCCGCAAGGACCCGCCGCTTTCGCACATCAACCTGTTGACGATAAAGAGAATAGAAGTCGAGGAAGGTCCCTATGACGTAAGCATTCCGGGGGCCTTGGGTGGCGATATCAATGTCATTACAAAAGACACCCAATCGGGTTTCCATGGCGAATTGCTTTCCAAGTTCGGCTCTTTTGATTATTTAAGCCAAGGCGCGTATTTGACCGGCGGCAGCGATGCGTTGCAGGGATTGTTCGGGTATAATTATTCAAAATCCGGGCAATATGAAGATGGCGCCGGCAACAAGTTAACCAGTTTCAATCCGTCGTATAATGATGAGGGGAAAAAATTGGATGCGTTTCAAAAAAACGACTTTTGGGGCAAGGTGTCCATTGAGCCGGCTGAAAACCAAAACATTGATTTTTCGTCATCGTACGGCGGCGCCAAGGATGTCCTGACGCCTCGGGTTGCAATGGATACGGAGAAAGAGAAGACATATCTTAATAAGGCCGAATATACTTTTGATGACCTCGGTTCTCTTTCCGAACAATTGAATCTTTCCGCATATTATAACCGCATCGAGCATTATCCTTCCGGTAAATATAGGATTGGAGCTGTTAACAGCAAAAAAATAGACGCAATATCATCCATTGCCGGCGCTCAGCTTGAAAACAAAACACCCAGCGATGCGGCGATGTTTACATACGGAACCGATTTTTATCGCCGCAATTGGTATGGTGATGTGTTGAACCGGTTCACCGGCGCGACATTAAACGGCGTATTGTTCCCGGACGTTAACGAGCTTAATTTCGGGGCATACCTTAAAGCGGAGCGGGACATTGAAAATTTGTCCATGACCGCCGGGTTAAGGGCGGATGTTTTTCACTCCAAGGCCGAAGAAGATTTAACATTCAGCAAGGCGATGACGGATAGTAACGCGCAGACGGATGTATTGCCCAGCGCAAATATCTTCCTGAAATATTTCCTGCAGGAAGATGCGGCTATTTTTGGAGGCGTTGGGCTGGCAAACCGTATGCCTACGACGGTTGAACGTTATATCCAGGAAGGTGCCGGATATTACGGCAACCCTGATCTTAAGCCGTCGAGCAACTATGAGGCCGACCTCGGTTTCGAAACCAAGGTCCTGGAGCAGTTGAAGTTTAAGGTCAAGGGATTTTACAGTTATTTGCATGATTTTATTTATCAGCAGAGTAGCGGCGGCGTTAAAACGTATACGAATATCGACGCCTATCTTTTTGGCGGCGACGCGACCGCCTCCTATGATCTGACGCATGGTTTTGCCCTTGAAGGCGGTGTGGCCTGTCAGCGCGGAATAAAACTCGATCAACCGGCGGGCAACAGCGATAAAAACCTCGCGGAAATCCCTCCGCTGACGACAAAACTCGCCTTGAATTATGACAAAAACGGATTCTTTGCGATATACGAGTGGGTGCATTCACAGCGGAGCAAAGATATTGACAGCGACGCCGGAGAGACGCCGCTGGGGGGTTGGGATGTGTTTAACTTCAGGGCGGGGTATCAGCTTGCGCAAAAAGAAGGGAAATTATCGTTGTTAAACGGGCTGAGTTTGAACGTTGGCATTGATAATATGTTTAACAAGAAATACGCGGTGGCAAATTCTTATGAATATGACCCGACCGATCCCAGTGGGGCGAATGTGAAAATCGTGAACGAGCCCGGCCGGTTTATTTATGGCAGTCTTTCGTATATGTTTTAACTCAAGAAGGAGGACTTAGATGTTTGAAGGTAAAAGTGTCTTGCAGATATTTGTCATGGGCGGATTTACCATGTATGTGTTGCTCGGCTGTTCCATACTCTCCGTCGGCGTTATCCTGGAGCGGCTTTTTAATTACTACCGGAAATCGCGCGCCGGACGCATTGCGTTCATGCAGCAGATCAAGGCCGCTGTCGCGGAGAACCGCATTGATGTGGCGTTGGCGGTGTGTGATGCCAGCCTTTCGCCTGTGGCGATGGTTGTGCGGGAAGGCCTGAAACAACATGGATCGCAGGCGACGGAGATCACCAGCGCCATGGAGCGCGAGATCATGGTTGAGACCACGAAACTGGAACAGTACACCAGCATCGTCGGGACTATCGGGAATATCGCGGTATACATCGGCCTGTTCGGCACGGTTCTGGGCATCATTCGCTCGTTCCACGACATTTCGCGGCTTGGATCCGGCGGCATATCCATTGTAATTGGCGGTGTCTCGGAGGCGCTTATCTGTACGGCTGCCGGGCTCATGGTCGCGGTGCCCGCAGTCGTCGCGTACAATTATTTTATCCGGCGCGTTGATGCCTTCGTGGTCGACATGGAGTACTGTGCGTCGGCAACGCTTGACCTGTTGCAACCGAGCCGGAAAGGATAGTCATGCGCAAGCCCATCAGACGCGACAAGGTGATGTCCGAGATCAACATAACCCCGTTCACGGACGTGGTTCTCGTGCTGCTCATTATCTTCATGGTTTCCACGCCTTTGCTCATGCAACCCGGAATTAAGATAAAACTGCCGAAGACCGTGCATGCCGCGACGCAAAAAAACGAGCGAGTAACGGTTGTTATCGATAAAGAAGGCGATATTTTTTTGAATGACGCAAAGGTTCAGATCGAGAATCTTACGTCAGCGATTAAATCCGGACTAAGCACGGCGGCTTCAAAAACAGTGGTTATTAAGTCTGACGAAAAGGTTTATTTTGGATTAGCGGTCAAAGTGATGGATATCGTCAAAGCGGCGAACGCCGACAGCCTTGTCATAGCCACTAAAACGGCAACCGATGAAACCGATAAATGAGATACAGTTTTTTTTACTTATATCGCTTGTCTCGCATGCCGGACTGATCGGCATGAATGTGTTTGATCTCCATCCGACCAACGAAGAAAGACCTGTCAAGGTTGAATTTGAAATTGAAGAAGAGATATTTCCCGGAAGGTATGAAGTCAAAGAAGAGAAGAAAATAGAAAAGCAGGTGGCGGCAAAGGAGGAAGTGGCGGTACCGGTGGCGGAAGAAATAGAGAAGCCGGCGATGGAAGGGGAAGAAGATATCGAGCCGGCGGGAGAAGAAATGGAAAAACCGGTCGCGGAAAAGAAAGACGTTGTTGATCCGGTAGCAGAAGAATCATCCGCCGAAGCGACTATAAAGTCTGGAAAAAATGATGAAGAGTTTAAAAAATCGCTTTTAAGCTATCAAGACAGCATTAAACAGGAGATTCAACAAGAGAAGCAGTATCCGCGCTGGGCTCTGCGCGCGGGTCATGAAGGAGAGGCACGGATCGCTTTCAGCGTTTTGTCATCCGGACACATAAAAGATTTAAAACTTATTCGATCTTCTGGTTTTGAAGAATTAGACAAGGAAGCTTTGGGTGCTGTTAGAAGAGCCTGTCCTTTTTTATCTTTTCCGGAAACATTCAAGGAAAATGAAATACAGGTTAAACTGGATATTGTTTTTCATATTATATTAAAGCCTAATGAGTAAATTATTCGTTTGCAAAAAAGAGGACCCCATGAACCTGGCGATTGAAATCCGGAAGCTTTGCGTCACGTACGGCAGACACGGCAGGGGCCAACTAAATCAGCCCGCAGTGAATAACCTGACACTGGTTGTGCGGCCGGGCGAAGTGTTCGGCTTTCTGGGCCCGAACGGCGTGGGCAAAACCACATCTATGAATGTATTGCTCGGCTTCATGCCGGCCACGGAGGGGATAGTCCGTCTTTTCGATGTGGACGCACGGCATTCCGTGGCGCGTCAGCGTATCGGCTATCTGCCCGAGATGACGTATTGCTGCAAGTTTATGACGGAGGAGGAACTGCTGTGTTTCTATGCGCGTATTTTTAGAATTCCCCGCGCGGAACGATCCCGCCGGATCGCTGGCGTTCTAACACTGGTTGGCCTTGAACAGGCTGGTTGGCGTCAGATAAAAACCTATTCCAAGGGTATGCAACAACGCATTGGTCTGGCGCAGGCGCAGAGTTTCTCGACCTGCTGAAACATTGCACACAGCTAAACAGAAAGGAATCGGAAATGAGATCGTATTTTTTCAGTTCAATCGTTTTAATGTTCTTTGCTTTCTCTATTGCATGGGGAGAAAACGCTACTGAAACATCGGCCCGGAAGCAAATCCTCTGCACAACGTTCCCGATGTATCAGATCACGCGGAATGTGGCGCAAGGGAGCGACGCCGTGGAAGTGCAATTGCTGCTGCCGGCTTCCCTCGGTTGTCCGCATAATTATGCGCTGACACCGCAGGATATGCAAAAACTTGGCGGGACCAGGGTGCTGATTGTGAACGGTCTCGGCCTGGAGGAGTTTCTGGGTGCGCCGGTACAAAAGGCCAATGCCGACCTCGTTGTAGTGGATAGTTCCAGCGGCATCAAAGAACTGCTCCAGTACCACGATCCCGACCATGACCATGACGGGGAAGCCAAACACGAGGCTCACGAGGCCGACAAAGATGAGCACGAGAGTGGCGAAACGGAACACGAACACCACCATAGCGGAACCAATCCGCACCTGTTCGCCAGTCCGCGTATGGCGGCGCATTTGGCGGGCACAATCGCCGCGGGTTTAGCCAGGGTGGATCCGGATGGCGCGGAACTCTACAAGAAGAACGCCGCAGCCTATGTGGAACGCATGAATAAGCTGGCACAGGAGTTCGCCGCGCTTGGCAAAACGCTAAAGAACAACCGGATTGTAACCCAGCACGGAGTGTTTGATTACCTGGCCCGCGACACGGGGCTTGAGATTGTTGCGGTAGTTCAGGCGCATGCCGGACAGGAACCCTCTGCGGCGGAAATGCTGGATATTGTCAAGACAGTGCGAGCTAACAAAGCCGGCGCTGTCTTTACCGAGCCGCAATATCCTGCCAAGGTTGGCGGGACTCTTGCGAAGGAAACCGGTATCCCCTGCGCCGTTCTCGATCCTGTGGCGACCGGGCCAGAGAATGCGCCGCCGGACTACTACGAGACAATCATGCGTAAGAACATGGAGGTTTTGCGTGCCGTCCTTGGAGCCAAGTAACAAGCCCAAAGCGCGGCCAGCTGAGGCTGTCGCGGTGGTGTTTACAGATGTAACCGTGATGCTTGGCGGAGTTTTGATTCTTGACGGTGTATCCGCTGCGGCGCCCCGTGGCGGGTGCACCGCCGTTGTTGGACCTAACGGTGCGGGCAAGACAACGTTGCTCCTGGCGCTTTTGGGTCAGGTGCCTTATCAGGGAAAAATAGACGTTGCTGTCAATCAAGGCAATCGTCCGATGCGCATCGGATATGTTCCGCAACGACTCCAGCTTGATCGTGGATTGCCCATGACGGTCATGGATTTTCTGGTGATGGGACCGCAAAGGCTTCCCTTATGGATGGGTGTTCGGGCGTCGCATCGGGACCATGCGCGTTCTTTGCTGGAGGCCGTTCAAGCGGATGCTTTGGAGCGGCGTCTGATCGGCGCGCTCTCCGGCGGCGAGCTTCAGCGGGTATTGCTGGCCCTGGCCCTTCAGCAGGAACCGGATTTGCTGGTGCTTGACGAGCCGGTTGCGGGGGTGGATGTCCAGGGCGGTTATCTCCTGTGTGAGTTGCTGGAACGACTGCGTCGTGAACGCGGATTCACCCAACTAATGGTTAGCCACGATCTGGCAACCGTGACACACCATGCCACGCACGTTATTCTGCTGAATCGCCGCGCCGTAGAGCAAGGCCCGCCACGGGAGGTTTTAACGCCCGACAATCTTTCCAAGGTCTTTGGTTTGCACATGGGTCTGGCCGATGCCCATGCCATGCCGGGAGAACAGGCGTCGTGTTCGGCATCCTGTTGTCGGGAGGGTCGCCATGATTGACCTGTCGCCATTGTTCAATCTGCTTCCCAATTTTGCGCCATTGGAATGTTTGCATGCCCAGTTTATGCAGCAGGCGCTGGTGGGGCTCCTCCTTATCGCGCCGATGGCCGCGGCCATGGGCGTGCAGGTGGTGAATTTCCGCATGGCGTTCTTTGCCGAAGCAATCAGCCATTCTGCGTTTGCGGGCGTGGCACTGGGATTGCTTTTCTCCCTGAGCCCTTACTGGACCATGCCGGTATTCGGCCTTCTGGTGGGCTTAAGCATCATGGCGTTGCAACGCCGCAGTGTGCTTTCAACGGATACGGTCATTGGCGTAATCTTTGCGGCGGTCATGGCTTTTGGCCTGGCGATTGTCAGCCGCGAGC
>JAQUMN010000067.1 GCA_028718125.1 Kiritimatiellia bacterium | reverse complement strand
CGCGCCCCTGACGATTGAGCCTGCATGCCTTCGTTGACCGATTCAAACCGTGGTGCCAGCACCTTAACCTGCTCAATGATCCGGCCCATTTGCACGCCGATCTCGCTGACGGCGCTGACCCCCTGCGTAACTTCGACCGTGAACTTATCCATTTCCATGACCCCGGAAGTCACGGAAGTCTGCATTTCGCGGACGGTTTGCTCGATTTCCAGGGACGCCACGGCGGTCTGGTCCGCCAGGCGACGGATCTCGCGCGCCACAACCGAGAATCCGAGCCCATATTCTCCGGCCTTTTCCGCCTCAATGGCAGCGTTGAGCGACAACAGGTTCGTCTGATCGGCCACCTTGGTGATAGTGGTCACCATGCTGTTGATGGCGCTGGCCTTTTCGTTGATTACCGCCAGGCGCGCAGAAATGGCGCCGGTTGCCTCGGCAAGCTGGCGCATGGAGCTCTCCATGCCCGTCAGGCCGACGCGGCCGGTATCGGCCAGGCCTTCCGTTTCGGCGGACGCGGTTTTAACATCCTGCATGGTTCGGACCAGTTCCTGCGAGGTGGCCGAAATTTCCTTGACGGCCGCCGTCACTTCCGTGGTGGATGCGCCGAATTCCGTCACGGAGGCTTCCTGCTGGTGAGAGGCGGCGGCAATTTCCGTGGCGGTGGACACCAATTGCACGCTCGAGCGCTGAACCTGGCCGACCAGCGAGGCCAGGCGCTGGGTCATGATGGAGACGGCGGAGAATAACTGGGAAGGTTCATCCTTCGTTTTGTGCTGCATGGCCGGTTGCATAGCCTCGATGGCATGGCCGGCTTCAGCCAGGTTGCCTTCGGCAATGATCTTGGCCACGCCAATAATTTTATTTATCGGCTTGGCGATGGCCGCTCCAATCAACAGGGCCAGCCCCATGGCCAGTAACATCACGATGACGCCGCCCAGAGGGCCGACCAGCAGGAGACGATCCACGGCGGCATCAAGCTTGACCAGCACACCGTGGTAGTCATCTTCATACATGCCGGCGGCAATGACCCAGTCCCACTCCGGATAATAAGTTATCGCGGCAACTTTAATGCGCGACACCGATTCCCCCTTGTTCTGCCAGGGATAGCGCTCATAGGCCACCGAACCATCCATGGTTTTCAAACCCTTGGCAATGATTTCCTGGATGAAATAATTGCCTTCCGGATCTGTTGAATTCCAGATATCCTTGCCATCGCTTTCGCCGCCCTTGGAAATGATATAACGCCCGCGTTGTTCGCCCTTGCCGCCGAGAACATAGACATAGCCGGTTCTGCCGACGACAATGGAAAGTATTGCCTCGCGCAGCTCCCGGTTGACATCATCCAGGTTGAAGCCCACATACAGCATGCCAACCACCCGTTTTTTCGCAGGCGAATCCCAGATCGGCTCGTAGGCGGCGGCATGCCACTGGTCCAGCACCCGCGCGCGGCCGACATAGGTCTCCCCCTTCAACACGGCGGAGAGCACCGGCGTTTCCTCGCCCTGGGCGGTGCGGTGCGCAATAAAAGTGCCGATGGCCCGCTTGCCGTCGGGAGCCGGCACCGTCGTGGCCACTCGCAGCATATCGCCTTCCTCGTTAATGCGCTGAAAAATGGTGCAGTAACACTGCGAAAATTTGGTGACAACATCCACGACCGGACTTTGCACCTTGAAATCGGTGTTCGGCGCCAGCAGCGTCTCGCCCAGTTTCATCACGGGCAAGGGAACATTGGTCGCCTGCTGGGTGAACTGGTTGCGCGCGACCCAGGCAATCTGGTTGGTGTCGAGCGTGATCGCCCCCTGCGCTTTAAGCTCGGTCCTGGCAGCTTCCATGTGCTCGCGCAAACGCCGTTCCGTGCGCAGATTGGACATATCGCACATCCGATGGACCAGCTTGGCGATCTGCCCGGTGTCATTTTGGGAAATTGCGTTCATGTCGCCGATAATGTTTGCCATCAGGCCCTGCTTCTGGGCCAGGATGAGCAGGGACATCACAACCACGGGCAAAGCCGCCGCCAGCACAGCGAGCCAAACAATTTTATTTTTCAACGTCAATTTCATAACACCCCTCCGAAGGAATGGGACACGGACCGTTTATATGCCCGGATGATAGGGGTTTTGCGCATAACCGGCAAGGCATTTTCACGATTCACGCATTTTCACGCAGCCCTGATATATCAGGGCTGCGTCATCCATGCCAAAACCAGCGGCGTCGCGGAGCTCCGCCCTCCAATATCGTGAAAATATTGGCATTCATGGAGGGTCGAGCTCCCGCGAAACCGTTCTTGACGCAGCCGCGCCTGATATATACAGGATGAAATATATTTGGACTATCCCCGTTTTTTGCATTACGCCAAAGCGGCTTTCATTGATTTTCCTAAGGATTTCTGCAATTCAGAGCAGTTCTGACTCAGTCATAATGGTTTTTCAGAAAAAATGGGGATAGTCCAATGAAATATAAATTGACTTGAAATTGACGGCTCATTATATTTTCTTTTTCACTAAAACTATTTTTAGCAATCCTTCTCAGCGCAGCTTCGCCAATATGACTCGGCGCGCAATTATTTTAGGCTTGTTCGGCACGGCTTTCATTTGCGGTGTCACGTATTTTAATGATGCCGTAATGCATCAGACCCAATTCATCGGCAACAACATGCCGATCTCCGTTTATGGCCTCACCATTTTATTGCTGGTCGTGATCAACCCGCTCCTGGCCCGGCTCCGCCCCCGGCTGGCGCTGTCCGGCCGTGAAGTCGCCGTGATGCTGGCACTGACCCTGGCGGCCTGCTGCATTCCCGGCTCGGGGCTTATGCGCACTTTCACCAGTTCGCTGATCATGCCCTATTTTTACGAGCACACTTCGCCGGCCTGGCAGAAACCCAACGACCCGACCAAGCCGCTCTATTGGCGCACCGGCGGCATCGTCGAAAAAATCCCTGCCGCCATGCTTGCCGATGTAAACAAGGACAATGAAAACGAAGTCCTGAGCGGGTTTATTCAGGGCAAGGGTGTCGGCAACCGTCACATTACCATGGAGCAAGTGCCCTGGCGCGCCTGGATCCGGCCGCTGGCCTTCTGGATTCCGTTGATCCTGTCGCTTTGGATCGGCTTGCTGGGGTTGGCGCTGGTAGTGCATCGCCAATGGTCAGATCACGAGCAATTGCCTTACCCTATCGCGGCCTTCACCAACACGCTGCTTCCCGACGACGGCGAGACTGCCGCGCCGATCTTCCGCAACCGCCTGTTCTGGATCGGCGCGGGCGCCGTCATGTTGATCCATTTTAATAATTATGCCTGCCTGTGGTTCCCCAAGATGGTTCCGATTCCAATCAAACTGAACTTTCTGGGCCTGGCCGAACTGTTTCCGACCTTTATCCAAGGCGGCGGATGGTCGCTTTTGACACCCACGCTTTTCTTTACCGTAATCGCATTTGCCTATATCCTCGCCTCGGACGTTTCCCTGGCGCTTGGTCTGGGCCCGTATCTGTGGTGCCTGGTGGCAGGCGTCCTCGCCGGGTACGGTATCAGCGTTTACGGCAGCAACGGCGAAAGCATTATCAATTTTATTTCGTTCGGCGCTTATATCGGCGTGCTCCTAGTGCTCATTTATACCGGGAGGCGCTATTATTACGATGTCCTGCGCCGCTCCGTCGGACTGCCGGTCACGAACCAGCCTGACCCGAATTCCATTTGGGGCGCGCGCCTGTTTATTCTGGCCATGGGCGTATTTGTGGCCTATGCGAGCATTTTCGGCAAACTCGACTGGCAGTTCTCAGTCATTCTGGCCTGCCATATTATCCTGACTTTCCTGGTAATGTCGCGGATCGTCGCGGAAACCGGAATTTTCTTTATTAAGACGGTGTCGTATCCGTATTTTATTTATTTAGGCCTCTTTGGGGCGCCAGCCCTGGGCCCGCAAACCATGCTGATCATCGGCATCATGACCGTTGTGTTGCTCATTGACCCGCGCGAAGCATTCATGCCGTTCATGGCCAACTCCCTGAAACTGCTTGACTTGCGCAAGATTATGCTCGCCAAGGCCGCCAAATGGGCCATTGCGGCCCTTTTGATTGGGTTTGCCGTGGCCATACCGGTCACCCTGTATTTCCAGTACGATCGCGGCGCCAACATGTCGGACGGCTGGGCTACCGTGACGGTGCCAAAGATGCCGATCGAGGAAACCGTGATGATGGAACAGCGCCTGCAATCACAGGGCTTGTTGGCCGAGGCCGCCGCCATTTCAGGCTGGGGACATTTCCGCAAGATGGCGCCCAGCCCGCGCATGCTGCTGGTCCTGGGCATCGGCGCCGGACTAGTGTTATTGCTGACCGCCGCGCGCCTGCGCTGGACACGCTGGCCAATTCACCCCGTAATGTTCCTGATCTGGAACACCTATCCCGGCCAATGGTTTGCCCCCGCGTTTTTGGTCGGCTGGCTGGTTAAATCGCTGGTCACCAAGTATGGCGGCCATACCGCTTACCGGCGCTTGAAGCCGCTTATGTTCGGATTGATTGCCGGCGAACTGACCGCCGGCGTTTTGATCATCATTATCGGGGCCGTTTATTTCTTCGTCACCGGCCGGCCGCCGAAAAGTTTCTTTATTTTCCCGGGATAAAAAAAGGCGGAATTATGCAGTTTGTTATTTGGCGCCATTTTAAGCTCGAACTTCCCGACGACTGGGAAATGCTGGCTTTTTGCACAAACCTGCGCTCCGGCCGCTGCACTTTTGCCGACCGCTACCAGCACCGCCTGCAATTTTGCTGGGATGTTGTGCCCGGAGCGCCCGACTTCAACCGGATGGTCAACGCGTACCTGGCGGAACTGAAGCGCAGCGGCCAGGCCGAAGATATTTTGCCCGCCACAATTGACGCCTGGCACGGTTTTACCGCACGCGTGGCCGACCCGCCCGCAGCAGCTGCGCTCCAGGCGCAACAGGCGGGTGGAAACGGCCGGCACCTATCCCATTTCAGCCGCTATTTTCAAGACGAGCAGTGCCTGATTCAACTGGTGTTCCCCTGGCCGGGCGCACGCGATCTTGAGTTGGAAGGCGCCATATTGCGCGCCGTGCACCCGGCGCCGGCAACCGGACAGGGCTTCCGGCGCTGGCGGGCTTTCGGGCTGGATATGCGCGTCTCCTCCGATTTGGCCTTGAGCCGGAACGTGGTTCAATGCGCCAATGCCCGGTTCACTTTCAATCCCCCGCACGGCGAAACCGGGCGCGAGGAACATTTCGAACGCCGTGGCATGGTGGCCGAATGGCTGGGTGCGCCGGTTAAAGACTGGTTGCGCCGCCGCGCGGATGCCGATATTCGCATCCTGCAGACGTCATCTGAAAAAGTCGGGGGGCACGTTATCGAAACCATCAGCGGCGATCGCCGCGCCAATGGTTTCGGCCGCCTGGTTGGCAGACGCCAGAGTTATCGGGCCGCCGCCTGGATTTGTCCGGCCGACGGCCGCCTTTATTTTTTAGCCGTCATCGGCGGGGAAACAAAAGCCGGCGCCGGGGCGCTGGCCGGCCGGCGTTTAGCCTGCTGCGACACACTGCGGAGGATTGGATGATTGGCCGCAACATGATATCTGCAGAGTCATTGCGCGCGATCGCCTGGCGGCCGATGCTGGAAAGCCGGCCTTATCCCAATTCCGCCGCCGAAGTGGCGCTCCAGCCGGACGGGACGGTGCAGATCGCCGTAAAATT
Organism: Kiritimatiellia bacterium; assembly: GCA_028718125.1. GTDB lineage: Bacteria > Verrucomicrobiota > Kiritimatiellia > JAAZAB01 > JAAZAB01 > VSJD01. The sequence continues at coordinate 9,772 of JAQUMN010000067.1, read as the reverse complement.
AAAAAAAATGAAATGGCTTATCCCGCCGTTGTCCTGGCTCATCCGTCCCGGCCTGCGGCGGCGCTATCATCTGCAGGACAAGGTTGCCGTAACGATCTGGAAGCTCTGCGATGGCCAACATTCAACGGAAGCCATCGTGGATGAATTTGCGCAGCGCTATGCGCTGACTTTTCACGAAGCCCGCGCGGCCGTGACCGAATACTTGAAGACCCTGGTCCAGCGCGGAATTATCGCCGTCGAGCAACATTTATGAAAACAATTGATCTGAAAAATCAGCCGGTGCTGGGGTTTTGGCGCGTGCTGGAAATCTGCATCAACGGCATCCGCTACCGGCTGTTCCGTTCGGTCGTGACCATGGCGGTGATCGCCATTGCCATCGCCTTCATGATGAACGTGCTGTGCGAGGCGGTCAGCACGCGGGCCATCGCGCTGACTGCCGGGCAAAAGACCGCGGAGCATCGCCTGACCATGCGCTGGGCATCGCGACTATCCGCCGCAGGCGCGCCGGAAACGATTCTGCGACAGGCCGCCGCCGAAGCGCCCAACAGTTCCCTGGGCCAGGAATTGCGCAATCTGGGAGGGCTCTCCGGGCCGGAGATGGCGGCCTACGCCGCCGCCGCGCAGCATGCCGCCGCTTACCTGGAGTTTTTCGACAGTATCGGTTACGGCCAGCGTCGCGTCCTGGCGGGCAGCGCCTCCGGCACGGCAATTTTCGACCGCCTGCAAAATCCGCAACAACAGGCCCAATTTGAAAAATCACTTCGCCAGATGAAATCCGTGCGTTTACCCGCTTCTCCCGAAGAGTTCCGGCAATTTTTGCGGACTTGGCCCGAAACCAGGAAAACAACGCTGGGAATTCAATCGGGCTGGACGGCGGCCGTCGCCCGCCTTTCGACCGTCCTGCAGGGCAAACCGCTCGACCAGGTCTTTATCAACTCCGAAAAAAGCTGCGGCCAGATTATCCGGACCGCCGGGTTCTGCAGTTTCGACCAGCAGACCGAGGCGGCGATTGCCGACCAGGCGCGCCAGCTGCAGGATATGGAGCGGCTGGAAAACACCATTGAACGGCCCGAAATACGGGCGTTGATCTCCGCCTACCTCAACATCCTGCCGGGCGACATTACCATGCCGACCATCTGGAAATTGCTGCTTAACCGGCGCGCCGCCGACTGGTATCTCGACGCCGTGAAAGGCGCAACAAAAATCGACCTTGGCGGGATTACGCCGGACCGGATAGCCAAACTTGCGCGGCTCAAGGCGGAAACCGCAGCGCTGGACGACGCCCTGCAACAAACCGGGGAAACGGAAGGCGGCTTTATGGGCATCGGCACACGCATGTCCTGGCTGGTGCTGGTATCGCTCCTGGTCTGCGCCGCCGGCATATCGAACGCCATGCTGATGACCGTCACGGAGCGTTTCCGGGAAATTGCCACGCTCAAATGCCTGGGCGCGCTCGACGGGTTCATCATGGTGCTTTTTTTAATTGAGGCCTGCGTGCTGGGACTGGTGGGCGGCATGATCGGCGGCTTGCTCGGCAGCTTGATCGGATTCAGCCGGATGCTGGGCGCCTTCGGCGCCTTGCTCATCGCCGCGTTCCCCGTTACCCAGTGGCTGATAGCCATGGGTATGGCGGTGATTTCCGGCATAGTCCTGGCGGCGTTAGCCAGCGTTTATCCGGCTTCCATCGCCGCCCGTCTCGCGCCGATGGAAGCCATGCGGATCGAATAAGGATCAAATTAGGCCCGCAAGGCGGGGCGACTTTTATGCTGTTCGGATTGCCATCCTGAACGCAGTGAAGAGCCTGCTCTGAGCGAAGTCGAAGGGATCTCTCGCGGCGAGATTCCTCTTCTACGCTCGGAATGACAACAAAGACGGATTGTCCGCCATAGGTGGATCCGCCTCCGGCGGAAAAATCCTATGCATATAATCGGTGTGCGATGACAAACGAAATCATAACGTCCCATGCGCCACCCGGCGCGCCCGCCGCCGCGCCGGGCGCGGCGCGGCGCGTCATTATCCGCACGCTGCACCTTAAAAAAAACTACATCAAGAAAAAGGTAGTCACGCATGCCTTGCGCGGCGTGGCCGCAGAAATTTACAACGGCGAATTTATCGCCATCATGGGCCCATCCGGCTCGGGTAAAAGCACTTTTTTCAACATGGTCGGCGGCCTGGACAGCCCGACCAGCGGGCGGGTGTTCATTGACGAAGTGGATGTGGCCCAATTGACCGCTGTCGAGCTTGCCTTTTTGCGGTGCCGCAAGATCGGCTATATATTTCAGCAGTTTAACCTGATCACCTATATGACCGCCCTGGAAAATGTCACCACCCCCATGGCTTTCGCCGGCGTTTCCCCGGATGAGGCGCGCAAGCGCGGCATGGAGCTCTTGTCGCTCGTGGGCCTGGCCGGCCGCTGGTCCCATCGGCCGATTGAAATGTCCGGCGGCCAGCAGCAGCGCGTGGCGATTGCGCGGGCCATGTCCAATTTGCCGTCCATTCTCCTATGCGACGAGCCGACCGGCAATCTTGACCTGCACACGGGGCGCGAAATCCTCGACATTCTCGATCGCTTGAACAAGGAACGCGGCGTCACCATTATCTGCGCCACGCACGATACCCGCATGCTCAATATGTGCGACCGGCTGATGTGGATCCGCGACGGCCAAATCGAGCGCGTCGCCCGGCGCGCCGAGGTTAAAATTGAAGTCGGCGCCATCAATAACGAAACGGATTAAGCGGAAAGGCAGAATGCGTAATTTCAGCGCTGAGCGCGCTTGACCATGAATTTTAGTTTTTCCATTCAAGCTTGCCGGGCAGGATTTTATTTCGCCCGCCCGCGGCCCGGTTTCATTGCGGCGGCGCTGCTGCTGGGCGCCACGCAGATACATGCAATTTCGCCGCAATTCGACGAAGATTGCCGCGCCCTGACCGGAGGAGCGCATCGCCTGACCGGATCGCCCGAGCTGGCCGCAGCGCAGGATTACGTTAAAGGCCGCCTGCGCGCGATTACCGGCGCCGAGCCCGTTGTCCAGCCTTTTCCCGCGCTTTGCCTGAAAACCCGGCGATGCGAACTGCGCCTCGCAATTGCAGGCGCCCCGGCAGGGACACTGCCGCTGACACCCGCCCGCCCTAACGATGTAATCCCGCCGGTTACGCCGCCGGAAGGCATCACGGGCACACTCTTATACGCCGGCCCCGGCAACTTAACCGATTACGGCAATCGTTCCCCTGACGGCAAAATCGTGGTGCTGGATTACAACTCCCCGCAAAGTCTGCAACGGGCCTTCCGGCTCGGAGCCAAAGCCGTGATTTTTGCATCCAACAGCGACCCGCTCTTCCGCTTCCCGCTGGGAACCGCGGCACCCGCCAACGTGCCCCGTTTTTATTATGCGGGCAAGGCAGCCGACCTGCCGGAGGGCGCCACGGCCACGATATTCAGCGAGGCAACCTGGGAACCGGGCCAGGGGAAAAATCTCCTGGCGCTTATCTCCGGGACTAACCCTGTCTTTTCCCTGGAGCAGCGCGAAATTATCGTGCTCGCTGCCAACCTGGATACTTTCGGCGAGGTGCCGGATATTTCGCCGGGAGCGCGCGGGGCCGCCAACTGCGCCGCGTTGCTTAAAATCGCCGAAGCGCTCAACCGCCAGCGCCCGCGGCGCGACATCTTGATCGCATTTTTCGACGGCCAGGCGCAGGGTCACGCCGGCGTATCGGCCTTTTACCGGGCGATGGAAAACCAGCACGCCCCCGTGGAGCTGGCGACCCGGCAGCAGGCCTTGAACGCGGAACGTGAACACCTGCAAAGCTTGAGCACCTGTTTCAACCTCTCCAATAACGCCTGGTTTGCCCCGTCCCCCGCCCGGGACGAAATTGTGCGGCGCTTCATGCTCGAGGCCGCCGGACAGGTCAACGATCTTAACCTGACGATTCAGGATCTGAATCGCTTTCTCGCCCTCTTGCAGCGCGACCTGAAAACCAATCCCGAAGGGCCTGCCCGTGAGAACATTAAGAGGCAACAAGACCAATTGAACATTCTCCAGGCCGCCAAAGAACGTTTCAATAATGTCCGGCGCATGCTTTCGCGCGGCAAACTTGAGAAAGCCGAAACCGAATGCAGCGCCACGCTTTCCAAATTGGCCGAGTCAATCCGCAACAACATGGCTACCCGCGAGAAAGAACTGGCGGAGAACGCGCAAGCGCTGGCAGGCGATACGGCCGTTATAAACCTGGTCAATCCCGGCTGGATCAGCCTGCACGCTTCGCTCCTGCTGGGCGACACTACTCCCCGCTGGGGACTGATCGTCGGCGGCGACTCCATTTTTCATTCCAGCCATGATGAAGCCGGCTTGTATAACAAGGTCCAGGCTACTTTCGCCGCGGCCGCCGAACGCATCCCGAAACCGGCGCTCTTTGAAACAGCCACTGTGAACGCTTCAATGAGCAGCCGCATTTTCTGGGCGGGCCCGCTGGTGCATAGCGGCGAGATTGCCGGGTTGTTCGGCATTTACAATATCGCGTTCGGCACTGTCCAGGAAAATCTTGCACGCGAAGGCACGCCGGACGACACGCCGGCGACCCTCAAGCTTGAATCAATCGAAAATCAGGCGGCGGAAATCGGGGCGCTCCTGGCGGCCGCGGCCGATCAGGAAGGGCTTTCGCTGAACCGCGTGATCGTTGCGAACCGGAAATACAGCTGGCCGCAATGGAATAACGGCCAGGTCCAGGGTCCGGCCGTAATGAATGCCGGCGCCGGCGGCGCCATGGCCACCAAACCTCTGCCGCATGCCGTCGTCAGCATTTACCCGTCACCGGCAACCATGCTGACCGCGTTCAACAATCTGGTGCTTTTGATGAGCGACGCCAACGCCTCCTATGGAATCGGACCGCTTCCCCCTTTTAAATGGATAGGCCATGCGGTTAAATTCGACGAACGCGGCGAAGTCCGCGGTTATTCCCAGCGCAGTTCCGCTACCGCCGCGGAAAATCGCCTGACGGTTTTTCCCTGCGCGATGTCATCGCTGGTCAACGGCCGGCCAACCTGGACCCGGCGCTATGGCGCGGCCTTCCTTCCGCCCCATACCAAAATTCCCAAGGACGGCCTGTTGAGCCTGAGCTCCCTGGCCGGCGCCAAGGTGCTGAACGCCATTTCCGATACGCAGCTGGACGACAACCGCTCGTATTTCGCCACCCGCGACGGGATTGTCTATTGGTATTGCGACAGAAGCATCGAACAGATCAAGGTCTTCGGACCGGCGATAAGCCTGTTGATCAACGGCCCTGACTCCCTTGTTCCCCCGGCATCTGCCGATGCCGTCGCTTCAAAACCGGGCGGGGAAAGCCCGTATGGACAAGGTCTTTCCCTGCTCACGCCCTGGGCATTTCCACGGAGCGCCGCGCACTCGGCAGCGGATCTCTGGCGACTTAATCAATATCGGCTAAATTTACTGCGCGAGCGCGGCGTGATGAACACCTCGATCGAGGAATTGCACGGCCGCGCCGAAGACCTGCTGAAGGCCGCGCAGGACGAGGCCGGCCTCGCCGGTCGCGAGGCGCTGACGGCTTCGGCTTTCCTGGCGGAACAACCGGTATACAATGCGGTGCGCCAGTCGCTTAACGACCTGGTGCGCGCCGTGCTCATTCTCCTGCTCCTGGCCATTCCCTTCGCCTTCGCCCTGGAACGGCTCCTGCTTGGCTCGACCAACATTTATCGACAGATCGGCTGGTTTTGCGCGTTTTTCCTGGGCACCTTTATAGCCATTTACCTGGTGCATCCGGCATTCGCGGTGTCGCAGCAACCGATCATCATCTTCCTGGCATTCGCCCTCATGCTGCTTTCCGGATTTGTTATTTTCATCCTGATGCGCAAGTTCGAGGAGGAACTTAAGCAGTTACAGGGCCTGACCTCCACCGTGCACACGGCGGATGTTTCGCGCTTCGGCACCATGATGGCCGCCATGAGCATGGGTATTTCCACCATGCGGCGCAGGCCGCTGCGCACCGCGCTGACGGCGGTGACGATCATGCTCCTGACGTTCACGATTCTCAACTTCGCCTCGTTCGACCTGCGCATAGGCGTAGTATCCTTTTATCAGGGCGCCGCGCCGAAATATTCAGGCGCGGCCACGCACAACGTGGACTGGGACGCGCTCCCCGCCGACATGCTCGAACTCGTGCAAAACCGATGGGGAAACACCGCCACGGTCGCTGGCCGGTTCTGGTTCCCCAATATTGCGCCCAACGCCAAGACGGCCAGTTATCTCCTGCTGACCCGCGAAGACGGTACGCGGCCAATGGAACTGCGCGGGATCCTGGGCCTGGAGGCGGCCGAAATTGCCCGGCGCGCCGACCTGCGCGCACTGCTGGGTGACAACGCCGGCGCGCTCACGGGCAGCGTGTTCATGACCGGCACTATGGCCGCCAACCTGGGGGTTAAACCCGGCGATACCGTTCGCGTAGCCGGCGTGCCGCTGCGCCTGGCCGGTTGCCTGGACGCCTCGCGGACGATTGCGATCAAAGACCTGGACGGCGCCGGCATTCTTCCCGTGGATTTCGTGGCCATGTGCAGTTCGCAAAACCAGCAGAAAACGGACGTTGAAACCAGCGACATGGGCGCGGCCACGCTGGCCGCCGCGCAAAGCCGGCAGGACTGGGTGGCGTTGCCTCCCGACCAGGCGCTGATTGTTTCCCGCGACACGGCCCTGCGCATGGGCGCCTCACTGCATGCAATCAACGTGTATACCCACAACGCCGGCGAGGCGCTTGAAATCGCCGAGGATATGGCGCGCTGTCTGCCCACGCCGGTGACCGCCACGCACGGCGACGGCGTATATACCCATGTCCTGGCCCCCACTATGGCCACGCATGGCGTTAAAGACCTGTTGCTCCCTATTGTGCTGGGCGGCCTGGTAATTTTCGGCACAATGCTGGGATCGGTCGCCGACCGTGAACGCGAAATTTATACATTCAGCGCCCTGGGGCTGGCGCCCGCTCACGTTGCCACGCTTTTCTTTGCCGAGGCCCTGGTTTACGCCTTCATCGGCGGCCTGGGCGGTTACCTCCTTGCCCAAGCCATGCTGAAAGCGATGATCCTCATGTATAATTTCGGCATCTTGCGCAGTATCCCGGAAATGAATTATTCTTCGCTCAATGCGATTATCACCATCATGATCGTCATGGCCACCGTGCTTCTATCCGCCATCTATCCGGCCTTCAAAGCCTCGCGCAGCGCCAATCCCGGCATCCTGCGCAGCTGGCGCCTGCCATCTCCTGATGGCGACCGTTTCACCATCGCCTTCCCGTTCACCGTTTCACAATACGACATCATCGGCGTACTGAGTTTCCTTAAGGAACATTTCGACAACTTTTCCGATACCAGCCTGGGCCTTTTCATGGCCAGAGATACCCGGATCATCGGGTCGGACCCGAAGTCGCTCGGCCTGCACGCCAGCATGGCCCTGGCGCCATTCGACCTGGGCGTCACCCAGGAATTCACCCTGCACAGCGTGCCCGGCGAAATCGAGGGCATCGAGGAAGTGGCCATTGAGCTGACGCGCAAATCCGGTCAGAAAAACGACTGGGTGCGCTCGAACAAGGCGCTGCTGGACGATTTGCGGCGGCAGTTCCTGATCTGGCGCTCATTGCCGCACGGCACCATGGAACATTATCGCCAAAGCACCCTGAGCGCGCTTGGAAAGGAGGCGCCATGAGCGCCCCGGCCTTCACCCGACCAACGCGGGCCGCAAAGGTTGATCACGAGCTGGAGGAATTCCGCAACCTGATGAACGTGCCTTCCACTTTCGATGAAGGCTTTACCTGGAAAGCGCTGATCGGCGCTCTGTTTATCGCGCTGCTCATGGTGCCGGGCGCCATTTATATGGGCCTGCTGGCGGGCCAGGGCATCGGCGGCGCAGCGCAATGGGTGACGGTGATCCTGTTCCTGGAAGTGGCGCGGCGCGCCCAGACGCAGTTGAAAAGATCGGAAATTTTTGTGCTCTTTTATATGGCGGGCGCGGCCATGGGCGCGCCGTTTTCGGGTCTGCTCTGGAATCAGTTCTTTATCCGGAGCCAATCCGCCCAGGCCGCCGGCATAGCCGATTTATTGCCCAACTGGTTCGCTCCGGCCCTCTCCTCGCCTTCTTACGCCCTGCGCACGTTTTTTCACGCGGACTGGCTCCCGGCCATCGGGCTGATTGTTTTCAGCACCATTTTCGGCAGCCTGGCCAACATGGTGCTTGGTTACGGCCTGTTTCGTCTGACCAGCGACGTTGAAAAACTGCCATTCCCTATGGCGCCCGTAGGCGCCCAGGGCATTATGGCGCTGGCGGAAGAGACCGACGCGAAAAGCACCAAGGACAGCCAAACGAGCTGGCGCTGGCGCATGTTTGCCATCGGCGGCGCCATCGGATTGGCCTTCGGCGCAATTTATCTGCTTCTGCCCACCGTAACCGGCGCCCTGACCGGCACGCCCATTCAGCTGCTTAAAATTCCCTTCACGGATACCACCGCCAATACGCAGGGCGTTCTACCGGCCGTGGCCACCGGAATGTGCTGGGATCTCGGCCTGTTGTTGACCGGCATGGTGCTGCCGTTTTATGCCATGGTCGGGTCGTTCCTGGGACTTCTGGCCACCATTATTGCCAATCCTATCCTGTATTATTTCGGCAAACTGCCCTCCTGGACCTCCGGGGACGATTCAATTCAAACCATGTTCCATAACAATGTTGATTTTTATTTCAGCTTTGGCATCGGCATTTCTCTGGCGGTGGCCGTGGTTGGATTCTTTGAAGTCTATAAAAGCGTGCGCAAACGCCGGCGGGAAGCAGCCGGCGAACAGGCCCTTGCGATCAAGTCCTCTGCCATGACGCCGGCCGGTCGCGGCGATATCCGCGCCAAATGGATTATCGCCTGCTATTTCCTGGTGACGATCACCTATATTATCGTATCGATGTATCTGATCGGGTGGGAAAAGAAGAATATGGGCGTGTTCATCGTCCTGCTGTTCTTCGGGTTCCTCTACACGCCGCTCATTAGTTACGTCACCGCCCGCCTGGAGGGCATTGCCGGCCAGGTCGTGGAAATCCCCATGATCCGGGAAGCCAGCCTGATCATGAGCGGCTATCAGGGAGTGAAAATCTGGTTCCTGCCCATTCCGATTTCCAATTACGGCTCAATGACCGTTTTTTACCGCCAATGCGAGCTGACCGGCACCAAGTTTACCAGCATCTGGAAGACCCAGGTCATTCTCTTCCCCATCATCCTGTTCAGTTCGTTCTTTTATATGAATTTCATCTGGAGCATGGCGGAAGTGCCCTCTTCGGTCTATCCTTTTGCCCAGCAGATGTGGGAACTGAACGCCGCCAACTCCTGCATTATGTTTTCCTCAACCATGGGCGAATATTCCATCTTCCAGGACGCGTTCAAGCCGCTCTATCTGCTGATCGGACTGGGCGCCGGCGTGGCGCTGTTTTCGGGCTTAAGTTGGATCGGCGCGCCGATTTTCCTCACCTACGGCGTGGTGCGCGGCCTGGGCCAGGCCATGCCGCACTATCTGATTCCGCAGTTGATCGGCGCGCTGATCGGCCGCTTCTATTTCCAGAAGCGCATCGGGCCGCAGTGGCGCCAGTATATCCTTGTGCTGGCGGCGGGATTCGGTTGCGGCATGGGGCTGGTCACGATTCTCGGCATCGGCATCACTTTTATGAACAAGGCGGTTATCCAATTGCCGTATTGAGGAGCGGAGCGCCAACATGGCCAACGTGCTGTTTAAAATCCG
>JAQUMN010000066.1 GCA_028718125.1 Kiritimatiellia bacterium | reverse complement strand
ACCATGCACCGGGTTATAATAAATGACCCATTATAGAGTGCGAATGGAAGCATGACATGCCTCAGGATCGAAAACCAGCGACCGCCACGTCAGTCGCTTCTTGACAAGCCTTCTCATGGAAGGCGGCAAAGCCGCAACTATAATCCTGGATTCCCGATTGGATCGGGAATGACATATAACGCCTGCCCATTCTGTCATTCCCGCGACCAGGCTCCGCCGAAGCGCTACGTCCAGGCGAGAAGCGGGAATCCAGTCCAAACTTTGAAATTCTTAATAATCCCTTCGCATCAGGCTCCGGCGCCCGGCCAGCAACGGCAGGAGCACGGCCGCCAGGGTAATGACAATCAGCCAGGCCGCTGCTATCACCGTGCCTTCGCGCAGGACGCGGTCTCCGATTCGCCCCAGCGTGTAGTAATGGTAGAGCATGCCGAACGGCAAAATGGCTGCCGTCATGTAAGCCAGGCTCAATACCAGGTTGAGCGTGCCGCCAAAACCGGAAATAATCGCCATCGGATTGCGCTGTTTCAGGTCGAGAAACACGGCGCCCAGCCCGGTAGCCAGCCCACAGAGGCCCAGCGACATCGCCACGGCCAGGCTGATCGCCGTCACCCAAACCCGCAAGCCGACATTCAGCAAGGCGGTAGACACGGCCATTAAGACAACGCTGATAGCCAGCATGCCGACCAGGGACGCCAGGAACTTGATTTTTAACACCCGCCCCATCGTGGTCGGCGCGAGCCCGATCAGCCAGAATGCCTGGCCTTCCAAACTCAGCTGCGGATAGATAAACCGGGAACAGAACGAACACATGACGGCCGAGAGACTGAACATGTTTAGAAATACAATCAGGTTTCGCCACACGGCCGACAACATATGGTAGTGCAGGTTGCGGAGGTTGAAGAAATACAGGCCCAGCAAGCCGAAAAAAAGAAGGCCTTGAATCCACTGCGCCGGATCGCGCAGCAGGCTGCGCAAGTCTTTGCTGACCAGGGCGCGGGCATCGGGAGCCAGGAAGGCCAGGCGCGCTTCCAGCGCCATTACTCCGGGGCGCGCTGCGGACGGGACCCGCAGGACGCCGGCGCGGGTCCGTTGCCAGGTTCGGACAAGCAGGGCGCTGCCGAGGCCCTCGACCAGGAGACCGATCATCAGGACATTGGCCAGCAGGACCCCGAACAACAAGCCGCCTCTTAGCCACTGGTTGCGGGACAATGCCATGATCCCTTCGGCCACCCAGGCGCTCGGCCACAACGGAAAAGCCGCCAATTTTAACCCGGGCACAAACCGCTCAAGAATAAAGGCCGCATCGTCAGTCCGCAGCTTGCCTGCGCCAAACAGCATCCAGCCCCCCCAGCCGATCAATACCAGCAAAGCGGCCCCGATCCAGACCTGCGGCCGCCAGCGCGGCGACCAGCGCAGGAGCAATAACGTGATCAGCGTACCCACCCCGGCATATAACAGGACAAACGGAATCGAAAAAAGAAACGTCCAAAGAACAAACAGCGTCGAAAGACGTTCATGCCAGGCAAAGGCGCCAATGAACGGAATAATGATGAAAAAGAAAGCCCAGGATGAAATCAGCGTCGTTTCCAGCCACTTGTGCAGCAGAATTTCGCCGGGCATAATCGGCCGGCACAGCAGAAAGGGAATTTCATCCGAATGAAAGACCGTGGTATAGGTCGTAATGATATTGGAAAGAATCAGCATCAGGCCCAGGCCGAAAAAGAACAGCGCAAAGAGATAATGGATAAGCATCACCCCGATTCCGCCCAGGGCGCTGAGGAACCGGAACCCCTCCAAAAACATATACCAGAGCCCAGCCAGCATCCCGCCGGCAAAAAACAGGATGAAAACGACTTTAAAGACCGACTGCTCCCGCGCCTGCCGCCGCAGGTTGCTCAGGACTTGTTTGTCTTTTTTTAATAAGACCGCCAAGGCATGCATAAATATTTCCGCTTTTTTACCACGGATTACACTGATAGCACGGATTGAAAAGAAACCTTTTCCCATGGTCGCCTATGGCGCCACCGGAGACAGGTAACCTTCTCGTTTTTTCAGCTTTCGTCTTCATCCGTGAAATCCTTGTTATCAGCGAGTATATTCTACTTAGCCTTCCGGGCGGGTGAGCCGTAAAAAAATATCTTCAAGCGGCCCCTGCACGGAACTGCGCGCCCTCAGTTCAGCCAACGTTCCCAAGCCCACCAGGCTACCGCCGGCAATAATCCCGATCCGGTCCGCCAACTGCTCGGCAAACGCCAGGATGTGCGTGGTCAGAAAAATGGTCGTGCCGGAGCGGGCCCGCTCGCGAAGAAGGTCGCGAATTAAACGAATGCTGAACGGATCGAGGCCGACAAACGGCTCGTCAATGAAGAGCACCTCGGGTTGATGCAGGAAAGTGGCCGCGTAAATCAGCCGCTGGCGGTATCCATGCGACAGGTCCTTGATCAGCGTCTGCGCATACTCCTCAATGGCAAATAACGGAAAAAACCGCGCCCGCGTCGCTTCCACCCGCTCCGGCGGAACCCGGTGCAGGTCTCCGATAAATTGAAAAAACTCCGCCGGCGTCAGGCGCTCGTAGAGAAAAGGGGTGTCGGGAATGTACCCGATCAATCGCCGCACCGCTGCCGGATCGGCCTGAATATCGATCCCCTGGATACGGATCGTGCCGCCGGTCGGCTTCAGTAATCCGCACAGGAGCTTAATGGTCGTCGTCTTGCCGGCGCCGTTGGGCCCGAGGAAGCAGAACAACTCGCCGCGCGGAATGGCCAGGGACAGGTCCTTGACGGCCTGCAAGGCTCCGAAGGTTTTGGTCAAGTGCTCGATTGCGATCATAATCCTGTTGATCCTGTCAACAAATCTCAACGCTCCTCCATGATCTCCACGCTGACCTGCCCCATCAGGCTTACTATTTTCAACTGGTCGGCGATCTCGCCCTGTGCCACCGAAATATGCGTGGCATCCACGGTCTTCTGCCCAAGGGTAGGATCCAGTTCCACCCATTCCCCGACATAGACCGACGGCCAGGCATGATAATAGAAGGCCCCCGGCGCCCCGGCAATCTCGGAATATACCAGGCCGACATGGATTTGGGCCGGAAGCCCGGCGGCGCGGGCCAGCGCCACAAAAAGATACGCGTGTTCGTTGCAGTCGCCCTCCCGCCGCGCCAGCACATCGAGCGCGGACGGCAGACTGACCGACGCCTTCTTTTCAATGGCGTTAAAGACCCAGTCGCCGATGGCCTGCGCCGCTTTCCAGCTGTTGGTCTCATCGCCGACAATCTCGCGGGCCTGCCGGATAATGGAAGGATGATCGACCTGGATTGCAGGCGACGAAGCCAGAAACGGCTTCAGGGCCTCCGGCGCCGACCCAAGCGCACCTGCCCGGCTTGGGTCCGCCTGGGTGCGCAACGTCAGGACAAAATGCCGGTCGGCCTTGGATTCGACAATCTGGCGCGGACTGGCAAAATCCTGTGGAATGAGGCTCGCGCCGTTTATTTTAATTTTTAACATCCGGCACGTACGCGGGTTTTGCACCCGGCCGCGACAGGGCGCCGCCATGGCCGTGAACAGGTCATCGGCAAGAACCGCGTTCTGCTTGAAAGCAAACACATCATTGGCTGAACTCAAGGTCATAGTCCAGCCGAAGGGTGTTTCCTGCCGCAGGATGCGCCCTTCGGAATCCATCCAGGACAGCGTTTCCAATCCCTGATACACCATCTTCAGCACAGTGGCTTCCTGTTCGCACCCGGCTGATTGCAGCTTTTCCCTGCGCAGGGCTTCCACGCGTATATCGGATACGGCCAGCGTCACGGGATCCATAACCCGCAATCCCAAAGATTCGCCCGGCTTCAGGCCGGCCAGGGCCATTTCAGTCACGGGAGAATACAGGATGACGTCATCCGGAATGGTCAACGTCACGGTTTGCTCGCCGCTATCCGTGCGGATGCGAACGGCAAAGGTATGGTCCCCGGTTTTGCTGCCTTCGATCCGCGTGGTATAGACGCTGGAAGCAACAACGGTATAAAACTTCTGCAGCGCGCAACCCGCATCCAACGTGGCGCCGGCCATGACATTCACGTTCTGGATTTGCCCCATTAATTTCAAGTTGAGCACGGTCTGGTTATGGAGCGTATAGGCAGCGCCGGGCGACTCCACGTCGCTATCCACCCAGGTGTGGCTGTAGCCGACTGGGGCGTTCCGGAATTCAACCTGCATCCACGTGTCGAGGATGAGCGGTCCATTCTTGAAAAGCGAGCGATAGCCCGGCGCGGAGGCCGTAAACCAGCGAGGAAACGCTTCATACCGGATCAGCCACCCGGTCATGAAAAGCCAGAAGAGGATGATCAGGCTGCGCGCAATGTTCACAAGCGTTAATTGTTAACAAGCAACTATCTTACGCCGGGGATTGCTCACCGAAGAGCCGGCTCAGGATAACAATGTGTTTCTTTTCTTCCCTGATAATGAGATCCACCTTGTCCCGACCCAGGGCGGGCGCAACCATTTCCTGCATGCCGAGGTAAAAGACGATCGAATCCTTTTCCATGCCGACGGCAATCGCCAGAATGTCGGCAAATGATTCCGCGCCCTTCAAAACATCCTTGGGCTGGCGGCTGACATCCACCACGCGGCGATCGGCCATGGCCCTTAAGTAGGCTTCGCCTTCCTGGTCGGGATCATGCACGGCGTCTTCCTTTTCCTTGCTCGCGAGCTGCCGGCGCAAAGCGGAAAAGGTGGCACAATGCGCGTCTTCCTGCTCGGCAATAATCGTCAACACGCGTTGCTGGGCGGGGAACTGTTTGGCCGCCAGCCGGTAAAAGGCGGCGCCATTGCGCTCGATCTGTTCGGCCATTTCGAAGATTTCATCCGCGCTAAAGACAAATGCCATCGTTTGCCCCTCTGCATCTCACAAGGCCGGCAGCCGGAGACTTGACTCAGAAACTATACGCAACCTTGAGCGTGCCGTGGCCGTTTTCCTCGGCATTGGCGCTCGTGCCGCCATAAATGTTAATGCTGAGCTGCTCGATCGGTCGATAGCAGATGCCCCCGTTAAAATAGAGCGGCACGTCCTTGGGACTGCCCGGGGCTTTCTCCGTCACCTTGGCTTCGGCCAGCACCGAAAATTGGTCGCTCAGGTCCCAGATGAAAGATGCCGCGCCTTCAAAGCGGCCGTTGTCGCTGACGTTGGCATCATAACGCCCATCGAGTATCCAGGTGTATTTGTCGAAGGTGGTCGTGCCGACGGCAATGCCGAAAATGCCGTCCATCTCGCCGTTACCCATATATTCTTTTTCGTCGCCGCTCGGGAACGTAACTTCGATATAGGGTATGACCCATGGATACTTGTAGGTATATTCATAGGCCAGCAGCTCGGCGCCGACGGCAATGTCATTGAACCCGGTGTTGTTTTTGTCCTTGGCATCCGATTTGTTGTAACTGACGGGAACCTTCGTATAAACCGTCAAGTTTTTAAGCAAGCCATACTTGACGTAGGGCACGAGGCTCGCGGATTTCAACTTGGGGTCGGCGTTTTTATTCACATAAACGCCCTCGTAGGCCTTGGGAGCAATCTGGGAGACGAAATATTCATCGTATTGCGCATAGCCGGCAAAAATGCCGACCTCCGCCTTGCCCGTTTCGGGGAAGCGGTTTTCACGCGTGAACAACGGACGCATGGATTCACTTTGCGCCCATCCGGAAGTTACGATTGTCACCGCCGCCGTTATGACCAATCCCAGTCTTTTCATATTCATTTTGCCTCTCCTATAGAATAATAACCAGCAACTTTCCGAAAGAATACATACGCGCCTTTTCCAACGCAAGCATAAAAATGACCGCGGATTATCCGGCGCGTCCTTCAGCAAATCCGCGGCAAATCTTCGCCCAACGGCACCTCGACAATCCGTTCCCCGCCAAATGCAGTTTCCAGGAGCACCATCCCCGCCGTCTCCGCGGTTACCGTGCCGATGACAGCGGCCTTACGGCCCAGCGGATGGGCGCGCAGGATACGCAGGGCACGATCAGCCTGCGCCTGGGCGCAAATCACCAGGGCTTTGCCCTCGTTGGCCACGTTGAGCACATCCAGCCCCAGCAGCTTGCATGCGCCCTGCACGCCCGGGCGGATTGGCAAGGCGCGCTCATGGATACGGATGCCGACCTTTGCCGCCGTGGCCATGTCGCCCAGGGCCGCCGCCACACCGCCGCGCGTGGGATCGCGCAGGCTATGGATTCCCGGAATTTCCCGAAGCAGGGGCTCGATCATGCCCCAGAGCGGGGCAACGTCGCTGACGACATCCGTTTCCAGGTTAAGCCCCTCGCGCCGGCTCATGACGGCGACGCCATGGTCGCCCATCGTGCCGGTGAGAATGACGGCATCCCCGCTGCGCGCATTGGCCACGTGGGTATCCACGCCGGGGTAACGAATGCCGATCCCGGCGGTGTTAATGAAGACACCGTTGCCTTTGCCGCGTTCCACGACCTTGGTGTCGCCGGTCACCACCATCACGCCGGTTTCCCGCACCATGCGCGCCACCGATTGAATCACGCGCTCAAGGTCAGTCAGGGCCATGCCCTCTTCCAGGATCAGCGCCAGGCTCAGATACCGCGGCGCGGCGCCCTGCATGGCCAGGTCGTTGATCGTCCCGCAAACAGCCAGCTTGCCGATATCTCCACCGGGGAAGAAAATCGGGCTGACCACATAGGAATCCGTCGTGAAAACGAGGTCGCGTTCGGGCACGTCCAGGCAGGCGCCATCATCCAGCCGGTCCAGGATCGGATTACCCAGGTGTTCGAGAATCAGGTCCCGGATCAATTGCTGGGTTCGCCGCCCTCCCCCGCCGTGCGAGAGCAGGACCAGATCCATTTCCGATTTTCGATTGCCGATTGCCGATTTATGATTAAATGCCATCTGATTAGTCCGCGCCTGTTTTCCCACAACTTATTCTTTGACTTTTCTAGTCCGTCATCCGTCGTCGGTCGTCGGTCGTCCGTCATCATTTTTCCCGTTCACGCAGAAAATCACCGGGCGACAGAATCCTGACGCCCCCTACCGTTTTTCCGAAATAGCGCCCGAAATGCGTTATATCGCCTGTCAATAAAATGGCGGCGCCGGCGGCCAAGGCAGCTTGCAGAATCGGCGCATCTTTTTCCGGCAGACGGACGCCGGCCGGCAAAGGTGGCATCCCGGGAGTATGGAGCATAAGCACCATCGTTTTGAGGAGGTTGGCCAGCCGGTTGCGCTGCGCGGGATCGATCAAATTGGCCGCCGCCTCTTGCGCCGCATAGTCCGATGTCATCAGTTCCACGCCGGCCAGCCGCCACAGCCGCAACAGTCCCGCCTGCTCACGATAGGCGGCGGAAAAGAGGACATTGGCGTCCAGGAATACGCGTTGCATGCGTCAGGCTCCGGCGGGCTTGCGATGCTTAATCTTCGTCGAATCAAGCCCCATGGCTTTAACCGCCCGGGCGGCGCCGGCATGGTCGGCGGCATCCACGGCGTTTGACAGCAGGAACTCCGCCTTGCGCTCGCGGGTATACGCTTCGATCGGCAGGACCGCAGCCGGCCGCAACAGGATTCCCTCGGGTGTTTCCTCGGCCATGAGGACGCTGCCCGCCATCATGTTGAACCGGCGACGCAGTCCGGCGGGTATGACCAGCGTCCCCCGTTTCCCGACCTTGCTTAATTCGGCAATCATGATATCCCTCTCTTTCAGGTAGACTGAATATCAGATATTCAGCCTACCTTGTCAAGATCGGAAGTGAAACGAAATTCACCTCTCAATCTCAACACTCAAATGAATGGAATTATAGTGCATCATCGTTTGCTTTATCGCGTTGCCTGCCTACGGCAGAACAACGCGATGGCATCCGCGACGCGCATTTCGGTGCCCGCTCTTGCGGGATTCGAAAAGGATCGGCAAGTTTGCCGCAGATGCCGGTGCGTGGTGCGAAGCGCTGGATACGTATCCGCGCAAGCGCCGGAAGCCGAAAGATGCGGCAAAATCGCCGGCCCGTTTCGAAAGAAATGCGCGGCGCATCTGCTCCGACAATCCAACCTTGCCGCCGTTATCTGCCGCCCATCCTTCCATACCGGTAATAGGCCGCACAGGCGCCTTCGCTCGACACCATACAGGCGCCCACCGGCGTCTCCGGTGTGCAGGCCGTCCGGAAAAGCGTGCAGGCCGTGGGCAGCTTGGCGCCCCGCAGGACATCCCCACAAAGACACGCGGGGCGCTTGGCCGGCCTGGCACACGCCTTGGGCGCCAACACCGCCTGGGAATCATGCTCGCGATACGCGTCACGAATACCCAACCCGCTCAACGGAATCATACCCAGCCCGCGCCATTCGGCATCGCAGGATTCAAACACTTCCGCCAGGATGGCCTGCGCCTCCACATTGCCATCGGCGCTCACCCCGCGCGTATACTGATTTTCCACCTGGGCCCGGCCCTCGGCCAACTGCTTCAAAAGCATTTCGATGGCCGCCAGCATATCATCCGCCTCAAACCCGGCCACCACGCAGGGAAGGGAATAGTCGCGGCAGATAAACGCATAAGGCCGCGTACCAATAATGGCGCTGACATGGCCCGGGCACATGAACCCGTCAATAGCCACCTCGCCCCCGCGCAGGAGCGCGGCCATGGCCGGCGGCATGGTCCGGTGCGCCGAGAGCACCAGAAAATTACCGACACCATCTTTGGCCGCTTTGCGAATGGACCAGGCCACCGTCGGCGCCGTAGTCTCAAAACCAACACCCAGAAAAACAACTTTTCGGTCCGGATGCTTTGCCGCCAGCGCCAGGGCATCCAGGGCGGAATAGACCACCCGGATATCCGCGCCCCGGGCCCGCTCGCGTTCCAGGGAGCTTTCGGTCCCGGGCACCCGCAGGAGGTCTCCAAACGTCGTTATCATTGCATCGGGCCGGCGCGCAATGGCGATGGCCCGATCCACAAAATCATCCGGCGTGACGCATACCGGGCAGCCCGGCCCGGAAAGCAGCGCCACATTTTTGGGCAGGAGCGAACGCAGCCCCGATCGGAAGGCCGTCATGGTATGGGTTCCGCACACCTCCATTAACCGGACGGGGCGGCCCATTCGCTCCGCCAGCTTTTGAATGGCTTCCAGATGGTGAATAGGCATAATGGTTTTTTGACAGGATTAACAGGATTAGGAGCGATCAAAACAAACGAATTCTTTCTGCGTCTTGATCCGGTACATCCTGTTAATCCTGTCAAATGATTTTTATGTCTCGCATGATTTCGTTGTATTCCCGCACGTCGTCTTCGGACCATTTGCGGATGGCGAAACCGGCATGCAGGAGGACATAATCGCCGACCTGCGGGTCCTTGACAAGCGACACTATCGCCGTCCGACGCACGCCGTCCATCTCGACGACCGCCTCCTCGCCGTTAATGGCGATGATTTTTGCTGGAATGGCCAAACACATCTCTGAATTTCCGATTTTCGATTGCCGATTTTCGATTGAATGCCGCAGCTTATATATCAGTCTGCACTTGCTTTTTGCAAAATAACCTCTTCATTCTGTTGTCTGTCCGTCCTCGCCAGCGCCACCGCCGCCTGGCCGAGCGCAATTCCGCCGTCATTGGGCGGCACAAGGCGATGACTATAAACCTGGAACCTGCGCCGACGCAAACCATTTGTGACGAGCGTCAGTAACAGGTCATTCTGGAATACGCCGCCGGAAAGCGCCACCCGCTCCAGCCGAGATGTCGGCTCCAGCCGAGATGTCGGCTCCAGCCGGGATGTCGGCTCCAGCCGGGATGCCGGCTCCAGCCGCTCGCGGTCCCGGATCCGGCTACACAGCTCGCCAACCGCCTCCGCCACTGTTTGGTGGAACCCTCCCGCGATGCGACCGCAATCCACGTTTGCACGCCGGTCGGCGACAATCGCCCGGATAGTCGGGCCGAACGAAAGCTGGAAACCGCCGTCTTTCGTTTCAATCGCATAGGGATAGGGCGGAACACCATCCGGTCGGGCGAGGGTTTGCAGGCGAATAGCAGCCTGGGCCTCGTAGGTAATGGCCTCCCCCAGCCCAAGCAACGCGGCTACGGCATCGAACAAGCGTCCCGCGCTGGAGGTCCAGGGCGCATTCACACCCTGCGCGATCATGCCGGCCAGCACCCGGCATTCGTTTTCAGTAAGACTCGGCAACAAGGCCGGCAAATCGCGGCGGTCGCTCTCGGTCAGTTCGGCCAGCCCATAACTGAGCGCCATGCGCGCGGGCTGCCGAATCGCCTCCGCCCCACCCGGCATCCGGTAGGGCTTGAAATACCCGACCCTTTGAAAATCGCTCAAATCGGCCACCAGGAATTCGCCACCCCAGATCGTGCCGTCCGGCCCGTAGCCGGTTCCATCCAGCGCCACGCCGATGACCTTCTCCGTGAGCCCATGCTCCGCCATGCAGGCGGCAATATGCGCGTGATGATGCTGGACGCCAATCAGACGGACGCCTTCCCGGGCTAATGCGTAGCGGGTTGCCAGGTAATCCGGGTGCAGATCGTGGGCCACGATTGTCGGTTTCACCTTCAACAGGGATGAAAAGTCCTCCACGGTTTCCTGGAAAAACCGGTACGCCCGGTAATCATCCAGGTCGCCGATATGCTGGGAAAGAAAGGCCTGGGCGCCGCGCGTTACGCAGACGGTGTTTTTAAGTTCCGCGCCGCACGCCAATACCGCAGGCCCTTCCAGCGGCAGGCCAATCGCATCCGGCACAATGCCACGCGAACGCCGCAGATACAGGCGTTGACCCACGACAATCTTTAACACCGAATCATCGCTTCTCCGCAAAATGGCGCGGTTATGGATGAGCGCGGCATCGGCTACGGGCCCGAGAATGGCTTTCAATTCCTGTTCGTCTTTGGCAATCGGCTCTTCCGCCAGGTTGCCGCTGGTCATAATGAGCGGACTGACCGCCGCCAGCAGAAGATGGTGGAGGGGCGCATACGGCAGAAAGACACCCAGGTCGTCGGTGTCAGGTGATGCAGGTCGGAATAAATCGCTTCCCGGCTTCCGGCGCACCACGACAATCGGCGCCGCTTGCGCTGTCAGTTCCTGTTCCTCCATGGCACTGACTTCGCAATACCGGCGGATCTGATCCAAGCTGGCGAACATGACGGCCAATGACTTGGCGGGCCGGTGCTTGCGCGCGCGCAGACGACCAATCGCCTCGCCGTTCATGGCATCACAGCATAGATGATATCCCCCCACCCCCTTGACCGCGAGAATGCTTCCCGCCTTGAGTAATCGCACCGCCTCCTGTATTGCCTCCTCTTCATTCAATATTGGGCATTGGGCGTTGGACGCTGGGCGTTTGCTTCCGCTCTCCGTCGTCCGCTTTCCGTCGTCTGCCGTCTGTCTTCCGCTCTCCGCCGTCTGTCGTCCTGCCTTCGCCAAGGCTTCGGCGGGCAGGCCGTCGTCTGGCGTCTGTCGTCCACTTATCAGCTCCACCATTGGCCCGCACACCGCGCAGGCATTCGGCTGGGCATCGAACCGGCGATCGGCCGGATCTTCGAATTCTCGCTTACATGCCGGGCACAGCCGGAATTCAGCCATGGAAGTCCGCTCACGGTCATAGGGCAATTCGCGGATAATGGTAAAGCGCGGCCCGCAATTCGTGCAGTTGATGAACGGATACCTGAACCGGCGATTGGCGGCATCGAATAATTCGGCGCGGCAATCCGGGCAGGTGGCCAAATCCGGCGGCATCCCGGCCTGCAGATCGCCGGACCGGCCACTGATTTTGATTTCGAACGGTGCGCGCTCGCCACGCCTGGGTATGTCGCTGATCTGGAGCGCTTCGATCCGCGCCTGCCGGGGCGGTTCCGACTGCAGTTGGACAACAAACCGGTCCACTGCCGCTGCGTCCCCTTCCGCTTCGATCGCCACCCCCGAGGGCGTGTTGCGGACAAAACCGGAGAGACCCAGGGCCACGGCGTGGCGATAGACCGTCGGCCGGAATCCGACGCCCTGGACCCGGCCGGATATTTCGGCATGGATGCGTTTGATATTCATCTGAAACGATGGCTCATGATTCGCTTCACCATTTAAAAGACTGCACGGTTTCATTCTGTTATGAAACACAAACACGGGGATTTTCGTTGACAGCCATCAGGGAATCGCATAAACGTCTTATCGTTTAACATATTGCACTGCTTGTATTTCAACCTACTGGATGACAGCGGCATATTGCAACATAAAACAACCGACCAAACGAGACAAAGAACAGAGTAGCCGGAATGGATCTCACACGGAGACACAAAGTCACAAAGGAAGATAAGCGAGCCGGGATTCGGAAAACTTTATGCCTTGGTGGATTTGTGTCAGACCACCTCTGAACGTTGGTTGCAAAAAAATGAATGATCAGGATAACACAAAGTTTATCGCTGTTTTCCAGCCACGTACTTCTGTTCAATCTGGAATGATTCGCGAGGCATTGGAGCAAGCAGACATCACTTGCTACGTCGATAACGAACACTTTTCTTCCGTGCAAATGGGCGGAATGAGTATAGGCGCAGGAAGCATGAAAGTCATGGTCCCTGAAGATCAAACAGAACAAGCAAAAGACATCATCGCCGGGCTGGGGATAGAATAGCAACAACTTCCAACAAACCAGCTCCAGCGTACGACATGATGCCTGCCGCCGCTGAGCCGTAACGTTGGCCAGAGAAGGAGAACGGCATGACCATTGCAATAGCACACATTAGCGACCTCCACCTGAAAGGGCAGCAGACAGTGAGTGCCGCACAGGCCAGAGAGATGGCTCGCAGTCTGTGCGCATATCCTGCCTCGGTTACCGACCTGGTCTTGGCTGTCACCGGTGACATCACGTTTTCTGGCAAACGAGCCGAATATGACGCCGCGTTGGCGGTACTCGGCGAATGGCGGCACACAGCGGAAGCAGCCGGCATGTCAGTTCACGTCGTAGTGGTACCCGGCAACCATGACTGCGATTTCGCCCTTACATCCGGGGCGCGCGATGCGCTTATCGGATGCGTCAAGGCGCAAACAGCAAAGGCGGACGCGTCTGTCGTGACTCTATGCTGCATAGTGCAGAGTGAATACCAGATGTTCGCGCGCAAGATCGGTGTTCCTGATGATATCGTCTCTGCGCTCTGCACGACTGGTTACGCGTGCCAAGTGGTGAAGACAGAAGGCGGCGAGATTGCACTGCACCTACTCAATACCGCATGGTGTTCGCAGTTGGATGAACAACCGGGCGGCCTCATTGTCCCCAGTCTGGCCATTCAAGGGTTGCGGCGCGTTGGAGGCACATGCTGTGAGGTGGCGCTGATGCATCATTCTCTGCAATGGCTTGAACCTGGCAACGCACGGGAAGTGCGCGCAACTCTCGATCGCGTAACCGATTTTGTCTTTACAGGCCATGATCACATTGCTGCACTGCGCAGCAGCACCGACATCACAAAGGGCCTTTCAACTATCCTGTCTGAAGGCGCGGTACTGTTTGAAGGCAGTGGCAGCCTCGCGGGAGGCTACAGTGTTCTGCTTGTCGATCCCGCGAGTAGACGATATGCCTTCGACAGACGCACTTGGGTTCAGGACCACTACCATTCGGAAGCTACTGAAGTAGAATGGCGAATCCTGACCCCCGAAACAAAGGATGGGCGGGGTCGGTTTGTTCTGCGACCGTCATGGACCGAGACATTAGCAGACCCAGGTGCCACTTACCGACACCCTCGTGTTCAGCACCTTCGAATGGCGGATATCTACGTTGCGCCGGACTTGCAGGAAATTGTTGACGACAATAGGCAGCGGTTTAGCTCCACAGTTTTGTCGTTCGATCTGGACGGACCATGCCATGTGCTGTTGACAGGATTAAGCCTCTCCGGCAAGACCTCTTTATGCTATCGGGTAATTGAGGATAGCTATCGCGCCGGCCTGGTGCCAGTCTACGTTAACGCAAACAACACGCGCGTAAAAGACATGTCCAGCCTTGAAAGGCTGCTCGAAAAGTCGTTTTCTGAACAGTACATCGATGCGGACGTGGATCTATGGCGACAGCTCCCAAAGAAAGACGCTGTAGTGGTGATAGACAATGTGCACCGGTTTCCTCTGAACGCAAAGTACCGGCAGAAGCTTCTGAGCAACATCTGCACAAGGTACCCTAAGGTGATGCTCACTGGCGATCCAATGTTGGCCATTGAGGAATGGTCCGTCAGTGCACCAGAGCCGGTACCAGAGGGGGCCGCCTCCGCCATCAGGAAGGTCCAACTCTTGCCCTTCTCGAATGTTCATCGGAGTGATTTGATAACACGGTGGATCGAGCTTGGACAGAAGGAGAGCATTACCCACCAGGACCTAACACGTGAGCACGACGAACTGAAGCTGACGATGGATTCAGTTCTCGGGAAGAACCTTATCCCTTCGTACCCCATGTTCTTGCTGACGATACTGCAGAGTTATGATGATGAGATTCCGCACGATATACAATCGAGCGCGTATGGCTACTACTACGAGTACCTAATCACAAGGGCTTTGCGGGGCATCGTAAAGCGCAACGAGGAGGTTGATGCCTACTACAACTACATTACAGAATTGGCATTTCATCTGTTCCGCGCACATGTAAGGAGTGTCACGTTGCGGCAGCTTGAGGCATTTCACACTGGCTACTGTGACGCCTACAAAATCCGACCATCCATGTCGGACATGACTACGCGACTCGTTAAAGCGGAGATCCTTTCAGAGAAAGAGGGAGCCTATCGCTTTCGTTACCCCTATGTGTACTACTTCTTCCTGGCCAGATATCTTGCGCATCACATCACTGAACCGCAGATAAGAGGATGCATCTCCAAGATGTGTGCTCGTGTCTATCAGGATGAGTTCAGCAATGTGATCATATTCCTGACACATCTTTCGAAAGACCCCTTCATACTGGAGCAGGTCGTGACTACAGCAAAGGCCGTCTTCCCAGGCGAGGAGACAGAGCAGTTTGAGCGGCCCAACATGGCTCTATTGGCATTACTTGACGAGGCTCCGGACCTCATGCTTAGGGACAAGGATGTTGGGGCGGAGCGTCGGAAGGCACTGGAAGCACGCGACAAGATCGAACCACCTGAGGCGGGGGCAGAAGTCGGGCTTGACGAGATACGGTATGATATTGAGGAGGAAATCAAGGACCCTGACTCGATTGAGCACTTCATCATGTCCATCAAGGTCGTTCGCCTGCTGGGGCAGATTCTGCGGAACTACTACGGGTCGCTGAAAGCGGAGCCCAAGTTGATGCTGGCGGAGGAGGCATACCTTCTCTCTTTTCGCGCAATACACAGGTTCTATGCGAAACTCACGGTGGATATCAACGAGCTTACCCATCACCTCGGGCAACTGGTGTTGAACAAAGACTGGGACGAGGACAGGAAGCTCCGATGGGCGCGACGAACTCTGTTCTATGTGAGTGTCTTCATCCCGGACATCTATATGCATGAGGTCGCTGGTGCAGTGGCGACAAGACACTTGGCCGAGACGTTCGAGCAAGTCCGGACTAAACTGGCGTCACCTGGGGCTAGACTTCTTGATATTGCCATTAAGATTGCATGCCAGCAGGCATTCCCTATTGAGGATGCCGCCTCACTCGCCCGCGATGTGAAGGGAGATCTGATCGCATCACTGCTACTCAAGTGCGCGGTCATGCAGCACCTCTACCTGTTTCCTCGTACGGAAAGCGAGCGTCAGGCTATCTGTGATCGACTTGGAATCCCTGTGGAGGAGCGCAAGCGACTCATTCCGGCGAGTAGATAGCTCCTATGCATTAACTAACGGACATGACTGGCCAACAAAGTGCCGGAGGATACGGCTCGAAAGCTCGCCGATCCTCAGCACTGACGTTGGCACGCATGAATGGAGAACAAGACAATGACTGACAAATACATGGGCCCTTATGAATCCATCATGAACGACATTCTTGAGGGCGCCGAGAAGCGCGGAGGCCACAGATCCAACATCGAAATGCTGATAAATACGGCGTTTCGTGCCGAACCTGCGAACGGGGTGGATTCTGTGAAACTCGTAGAACAGTGGGCGTCGTCACATGGATTGAGGACAATCATTGAAGGCGACGAAATGGTCTTCATAAAGATAAAGAAATAGAGTGCCAACCAGGCCCTTCAGCCTACTCGCCTGCCGGAGCGGCAGGCGAGTAGGCTGAGGGCTGCCGTTGAGACTGTCGAAAAAGTCATTTTTGATGGGCAAAAGGATTGAACCGATCTGCGGATGTGTTAGACTTCGAGTTATAAACTTAAGGAGCCTAACGCATGCCGAACTACAAGCCATACGACTA
>JAQUMN010000065.1 GCA_028718125.1 Kiritimatiellia bacterium | reverse complement strand
GGCACTGCCCCGCTCAACAGTTCGCCACTTCAACGATAATGACGCTAAATAATCCGTTAACTTGACAATCCCTCCTCATGGAGGAGAATTCGCCTCGGAAATGAGTTTTTCGACAGTCACGTTGGGCGTCAGCGTGGCGCGCTGCGCGTAATCGGACGGCAGCGTGCGAACGTAGTCGAGCCGCTGCCGGCCGCGAGGCGAGCGTAGCGAGCCGTCTTTATTCGGAAAGGTGGGTTGAATATTGGTGTGTCGCGTTAATCTTTATTCTTGGGGCTGACCCCACGCTCCCAGGGTGCCTTTGCAAGGCACACCATAATGACGACCATTATGCGACGTGGGCCAACCCGCCCAGTCCCGGCGTAGCCTTGCGAAGCCGGACATAGCGGTGCGCCCCTGCATACGCTGGCCCCCGCGCTGATCGCCACGGCAACCACGCAAGATCGGCGTCAGCCCGCCTGCATCGCCTGTGGCGAAGCCACTGCGGGCAGGCGTGGCGCGCATAGCGTCTTACGGCGCGGCGCCTGTGCGAGTGTCAGCGAGCGCGGCGGCGCGGCTTCGGGCGAGCGTAGCGAGCCCGTATCCTGATCATCACGCAAATCGTTATTCTTTAATATAAGGGCTGACCCTATGGCTTCGATGGCCATGGTCTGTCACTTCATCTTATTTTTGCTCTCAAGCGGTGCGTTTTGCCGACGACATATTATCTTGCCTTGAAATATCATGCCGCGTTTCTCATCCTCGATTCATTTTCCCATCAGTTCTTTCTGTCACCGAATCCCCTGAACCCCTATAGGACCCCTATACCTTTACCCGTCCTGCTTCGATCAGCCAATGATATCCCAAAAGACGCTAATCTCCATCCAAGCATCGCCCACAAAACGATGGATATGACATACGTGCCAATAAAAACAAGTCGGGTTACGTCATCAAGTCCTTGTTTCCCACTTAAAAGATGATGCGACAACATTATCATAATAGAAACATATAAAACGGCACAAATGATGCTTAAATACCGTTTGTTTAACTTCTTAAATATAAACAGGCGCATTATAATAGGAATAGCTATCGGGCAAATAAATAATATAATTAAGAGCCAGAGAATGAAAAATATTATTCCCATCTTTATTTACTCCTTCTAAGGTAAACTACAATCCTGTGCGCGTAAATCATTAATGGCATTCTGCAGTTCATCATACTGGCCCATCAAATCAGCAATTAAATGATACATGTCCGTTAGTATTTTCAAATCGCGTTCAAAATGTTCCTTCGCTACTTGCTCCGCTGTCACAGCAAAATCATATGCTTCTTGGAAGACATCACAATCTTTACATAGATCTGTTCTTTGTGCGAACAAACATGCTTGTAATGCGAGATATGTCGCTAAGGTTACCGAACCTGCCTGAACATATATAACACCATCTGCGGCAACCACCACAGCCATTCCTGCTGCGGCTGACTGCGTCAATATTTCAGCCGCTAAAACTGACAACTGTTGTGCCTCCAAACCCGCGATGCTAAGGTATTTTGCCGTGCATGACAACTCGCCTAAATAATCATACCGATTCAGGCTGTTATTCAAGCAAAACATATAAATGTTCATCGTATCTTTATCGTTGGCTGTCGGGAAAAGAGATTTAATTTGGTTCAATAGTTTTTGTTTTGCAATCCAGCCGAGACTTCCAACTTCATTTCTCGGATCTCTTGAGAACCAGCGGCCCAAACTGGGGCTGTAGTATCTGTAGCCGTAATAATACAGACTTGTTTCACGATCCAGATACTTGGAGGAGAATAGGAACGCAAAATCGTCTGCATGTTCCCCTGTCGCCACGATAAGATTCCCATATGGGTCAAATTCGTAATGGGCGGCAAGCGTGCCCTGACCATCAACGTAGTCCGAAATATTCCCGTTACCGTCAGCGGCGGTAACATAAGCGTTTGTGCCTTTGGAGACGGCAAGAAGTCCGCCGATGCCGCCGGCGCCCTGGAGCGAACCCGACAAGTCCAAGCCCCAGACGTAGGAATTCGTGGAGGGTGTAGCGTCGAGCGTGGCGCGGTCCTGAATCAAATTCCAGGAATCGTAGAGGAAGGACCGGGCACTGGATACTTGATACGCGTTGCTGGATGAATTCCAGTTGGAAACGGTCTTACTGACTCGACGGCTCATGTAGTCATAGATGAATTCCAGTTTTACACGCGGCACACTGGACGGGAGATTCGTCAATGTCTCTGCCCCGATCAATCTGTTTTCCGCGTCCCATGTGTAAGCGAACCGGCCGTCGGACAAGAGATTCCCATCATCGTCATATGTGAATAGCTCCGGGGTCTTAGCCACGAACACGTGGCCGGTGACACTGGTCACGATTTCCGGATCGTTCGTGTCGGGAGGACTGTAAACGCCGACCACATTGACTTCCTGGTAAACGGATGCACTGTCATTCGTCACCGATAATCCCTTATACCAATACATCCCATGCCGGCTGGCTGCCAACTCATTGACCGTTATCGTCGTATTCGTCTCGGCAGACCCCAGGACGTCAATCACACCCGGAATCGTCCGCTGATTGTATTGGTTCAAATTGTTGGCCGTGTAGTCCATTTCATCGTTCTTCCTCAATGACGCCGTTCGGTTACCAATATTGTCATAATTGTAAGCAAACGTCTGGTCCTCAACCGGGTCGGATGTGTCGTTCGCATTCGCGCCCCAGTACCGATCGGCTGTCTGTACTTC
This sequence comes from Kiritimatiellia bacterium, assembly GCA_028718125.1. Classification (GTDB taxonomy): domain Bacteria; phylum Verrucomicrobiota; class Kiritimatiellia; order JAAZAB01; family JAAZAB01; genus VSJD01. Next base: position 13,759 of record JAQUMN010000065.1, on the reverse strand, counting down.
GTTCCTCGAATCGTAGCCATACAGATTGAACGAGTTCCCGGTGTCAAATGCCGTACCGCTGTATTTTATTGACGTCCGGCGACCGCCACTATCATTGACGTAATCATACTGCGAAATCGTCGTGCTGCCAACCTGGTTTTTGATTTGCATCATCAGGTTGCGGTGATCCTCGTAGGAACGGGTGGAAGCAGACGACAGAGGACCGACGACTGACGACAGCCCGGAGATCAGATCGGAATTTGGCAAATAAGAGTAATTGACCACGGATGACACGGATTGCACGGATGAACTAATGGCGGAGAAGCGACCGACAGAATCGTAACCATAGGCTACGGAATAATCGGAGCCCAGAGTAAAACCCGTTGATCTTCCAAGGCTATCATAAGAACGGTCAATAATATTCGTGCCGGCAGCGGAAACTATTGTTTCCGTATCAAGCAGCAAGCCATTATAAGCAAAGGCATGAGCGTTCACACTTGACTCTGCTGTTTTTTGTCTTCCGAGACGATCATAAGTGAATGATACGGCAGGAGTCGAATCGGAATAATCTATGGCAGTCAAATCACCATTCGCGGAATACGAATAGGTCGTTACCAGGCTATTTGTGCCGCTGTTGCGCGACCAGACACGCGTTGCCAGCTTGCCGCCGGTGGCATAAGTATAGGAAACTTGCTTGCCGGCGGCATCTTTTTTGGCGGTCAAGAGGCCGGAGGCTTCGTGATAAATCCATTCCGTGGTGTCGGCAGTACCGGGGCTGGTGGACCATGTTGAATTGCTCCAGCCGGTGCCGCCGCGATAGGTGTTCATCTTGGTCATGCGGCCATAGGCATCATATTCGTAGCTGACGGGGTAGGTTCCAGAGCCCCAAGTCTTCTCAAGCTGACCATGGGACGTATAGGACGAATAGGACGTATTGGACAAGGGATCGGACTGACTGATCCGGCGGCCAGTGGCACTGTCGTACGTGAAACACGTACGATTGCTGGCGGCATCTTCCACGTAATCAACCCAGCCGTGGCTGTCGTAATGCGTGGTAGCAATTCCAGCGCGCGGATCGGATACGCCGGTCCGACGGCTGAGGGCATCGTATCCGTAGAAAGCGGTATTCCCGGATTTTGTCGTGGCCGACTGCATGAGTCCATTGACGGTAACCGCGACAATGTTCGAAGAAGAATTCGGAACGGCCGTGGTCTGTGTAGAAAGTTGATTTGCCCGGTCCACAGTTGTCTGGGAAACGGTTTGATTGCCATACGCATCAATCGCCACGGTTTCCGCCACGAGATTGCCGCTGAAACCGGTCAGACGTTGGCGGGTGATGCCGTTGGTGATGGGCGTGGCGCTGTTATCGGTCGCATAGATTCTGTTCACGGTCTGGAGCCACCAGGCGGACTGATCGGACACATAGGACGTATCCGACTCGGAAATGCGGTCAAGCCCGGCAAGGTCAAGCGCGCCATTGGCGTTGATGTCCAGGCCGGATTGAATCTGGTTGCCCATTTCATCGTAAGCGTAGAGCGTGTCGGGCTTGCCGCTGGTCGTCGTTTTGACCAGTTGCCCTTTGGAATTATAGAAATATTCCGTGACCTCGGTCCCGGAATAGCCCGGTTTCTCAACCTTGGCGGTGCGGCCCAGAAGGCCGGTTGTTGTCTTCACCCAGACGGGGGAATTGTTCGAGGCGGAATAGACTGCGGTATATTTTGTACCATCTTCGTTGACCCCACAGGCATAATACTGCGGCATCTGGGCTGTGCCAGTGATGCTCTTTACCTGGCCGTCCTTGTAGCGTTCGGTGATGCGTGTATAGCCGCCGGGCAGGGTTTCGGTAACGGTGAGGCCATCCTGGCTATAAGCAGTGATTGTGGGCAGTCCGGCAAAATCCGTGGAATTGGTTAATCTTCCAGCCAGATCGTATTGATTGGTGCGGCTTTGGCTGAGTCCCGAAGCGCTGACTACTTCGGTTAATTTCCTTCCTTCAGCGTCATAAGTGTAGGTGGTATATTGATCGGCCTGGGCGGGATATTGCCCTGCGGAAATGCCGTGCTTCACCTTCTGGGTCAGGCGTTTAAGGGCATCGTAGGTATAGCTGTATTCAATACCGTTCTCATCCTTTTCCCATTCTCTGCCGCAGCAGTTCCATGTCGCCTCTGAATATGTTCCATTGGATTTATCCACCCGAATCGGATGTCCGAGGTTGTCAACGGCGGTTACCGTCCAACCTATGCGGGTATAATTCGTGCTGCTTGTGCAGACATAAGTCTCGTACATCAACTGGCTGCCAAAGGCATTATTGACAACCGTCTCCTTTGTGGACTTACCGGTAACAGTTCCGTTCGTGGTGTCATGCACTGATGTAATGCGTATGCAGTCTCCGGTCGCATTAGCGGCGAAAGAAGCCTGGGCAGGATTGGCGTTTGACACGAAAATTCCATATTCATAGGTGAACGTATCGCGTTTCCCATCGGAATATTCGTGCGTTTTAATCTGTTCCGACGACGCGGCCGTACTGCTCTTCGGATAATAAATGATCGTCTCGCGCAGATTGTTCGTGGAACCGTAGGCATACGAAGAATCGGCACATTTCTCGTTGATTTCAACAATTTCTCCGTATTCGTTCTCGTAATATACATGACAGGTCTTGGCCACCACAACCCCGGCTATTTTCTCCATTTCAGTCCGTGGATTTAGCAACTTGATGCTGCAATCATCATAATTTGTGTCAACAGATGTATAATCTTTTACGATAACTCTTGCATCGTTTTCCGACACGTTCGTGTCCGTGTTCAGCCAACTGAAAATTTCCTTGGTCACACGGCCAAATTCGTCATAGTCATATTTTTTCCAGGAACCATCCGGATTCACCAGCATGCTTGCACGCGTATATCTGCCGGTTTCCGATTCGTTCTCGTAGTAAGCCACGGTCGTCCGCAGGTTGACGCCATTAGGATCAACCGCCTTCTCCACTACCGAGGTTCCCCAGGCAAATACCCGATGTGTTTTCCGTATCATGGAAACAACGTTCTGGCCGCTGTCGCGCATCGTTTCCGTATCGACAAGCTCGTTCATCCCGTTCAAGACCCTCAGCTTGCTTGGGTAGACAAATCCACCTGCCTGGGCCAGACTCCATCCCGACTCATTCCCATTGGTCTGGTAAGTGTATGTATTGGTTGTAATGCCGCCGGTTATTCCGCCCCTGATTCGCAGTTCGGTGCATGCATTGGACAGGCCGCTCATATTCTCAATGTAATACTGCGCATACGGGTTGGCGCCGGCATTCGGCTGATAATAGCCATTCGTCCCTTCATTGACATCTGAACTGCGATAGAAATCAATCCGGTAATAAGGCACGGACGAGGTCTGCCCTTCCAATGGCCAGACAATGTCAGCCAAAGCTGCCGGACTTTTTACCTGCCGCAATATGTTAGTGTTACTATCATCTGTAACCACATCCAGTTTATCCTCATACGCAAGCAATTGCAGACCTTCCGGTTTCGCCAGTTCCACGGAAGGCGTATCCGCGTATATCCACAAATACCCCATGAATCTGCCCAACTCATCGTATCCCAATGAAAAACGATTGTTCACGCATCCAACAGCCGGACTGCTGCCTCCTGCTCCACCGCCCCCGCTGCCACCACCATTCCCTCCCCCGTTATTTCCGCCGCCGCATGACGTGCAACCACCGACGGTCCCGCCGCCTTTGTTGCCGCTACCGCCGCCGTTTCCGCCAGGAGGATTTATGGGCTTGCATTTCTTGTCCGTAACGCACACATCTTCATGGTATGCGGGACATTCGTTGCATTTCCAGCCCTCTATTGTTGTAATGCTCGTCTCGGTTTCAGTACGCGAGGAATAACTAGTGGTTCCTCCTCCCTTACAATTACATGTATGACCTTGTCCTTGAGGAGTACAACCTTTCGGGACATCCACCTCTTCCTGACATTCCGGACATACAATCGCTTTCGCATTTTCCATCGGCCCCCACAAAAACACCAGGGACATGCCGGCAATTAACAAGCTTGTTTTATCTTTCACTAGCCTTTTCATGAATTGCATTTTTTCCTCCATTTCTTAAGGAAGCAACCAAGCTCCTAAGCGACAAAAATTCGAAGTGTCAACGCAACAACAAAGTTCCCGCGGTTTTATCACTTTGCCTCTTTGGGACTCCTCCGCTTTGCCACGTTTTTACTCCATCCCAATCAAACGAAATGCATCTAGCCGGTCTAATTTAATTTGTATTGCGTTGTCCTGTTTTTCGGTTGGCAATAATTTTCCGCTCAATAAATCCACAGCCTTTTTATTCTTGAACCAAGTCGGCAGGCTGACGGGAATATTCACGTTCTGTTTTGGCACAACGTTGAATTTCGGCTCTTGCCCTTTCGCTTTTCCGACTTCGGTTCGGTAGTCCAGATTACGAACAAGAATCAATATGCCCTTATCCCCGGACCAGGATTCATACGTTTTTACTTTTTCCTTCTCAAACGTCCTTTCGCTTACCCAGACCAACGGTGAGAGTATTTCCTTCTGCAACACAATGTCTTTATTCAGTTTCGCCAGCCCTGTCAGCAACCACGGATGTTCGGTCATTATCTCGGCAACCAGTCTGTTCCAATAGTGATACCTGATGCCCTTACTGCCATGCTCCAGCATCAGCCACGCCAGCATCTCTAATTCACCAGAAGCCATATAGCGTCCGCTCCGATTAAATCGGTCCGGAATCCACAACCACGGACGCGGCTGACAAGATTCTGCTTCCTCAAGCGCCCGGCGTTCTTCTGCCTCGATAAAACGCGCCGGCTGTTTTCCCCAGCCAAGTTGATACGGTTTGGCATACACCGCATCGCTGATTTGGCCATAGATGTTGCCTAATTCCGGGTAAAAAGCCGCACAGTAATTCACAGCCCCAAGCCGGGTTGCATTTTTCGAAAATACCTCTGCCCTCGCTTCCGTAAGCGCCGGAGCCGACATGCCTTTTTTGTTCGCGCGCGTGTCTGAACAGGCCACATCAAACGGCAGCATTTCCACCACTGAATAGTCATCCAATCCATATTCCTTACGGATGGCTTGCTCATTATTTCCCCCACTGAATCCGCCATCCAAGGCTATGCCCAATAAAACCCGAACAAGAGCATCGCGACGGGAACCATCCTCGAATTCAGAGCGGACATGCAGGACATCTCCATTCTCTAACTCAAATGGAACATCAAAGGCGGCCAAGTCGGGAGAACTTCCTTCAACTGATTGCAGGATTTTAAAGTTGCAGATATTATTATTGTTAATAGACAACTTTTTCAAAGCAACCTTGCGTGAAGCGTATTGTACAAACATCCGCTTGCCATCCAGGGAATATGTTATTGCCGTAAGACGCTTATCGGGCTGGCGAAAGCGTGGCACGGCGACAATAATCGCTTCGCCATTTTGTCTCAGCAGGCGGAGTTCCTGACGGCCGGTTGGCATTGCCTTGAAATTAACCTGAAATTCTATTGCCCCCCCGGGCTTGACCGTGTTACAGGGATAATACTGCCACCAGGTCACCGGACTGTCCTCGGGAAATCCGGGATCGGTCAATGGAATTTCCTCGCCTTCACTAAGACTGACGGTGAGCAGTTTACGGAGTTTGTCGGACTCAACTTTTGGCAGTGGTTTACCATTCAATTCCGCTCCGGTGAAGACAATGGTGTTCGTGGCGCGGTTGACGATATAGACTTCTAACGTGTTATACCCGATCCGAGGCTCGGACGAGACGGCGTATTGAGCGTGGATTTCTATTTCCGGGACCTTTTCCACCGGCTTTATGCCAGGCCGTAACCGCACGCAGCCGGTGAATATCAGAAGAATGCAGAATTTGCCCGCTAAATACGCGAAATAACGCCAAGAAGGTGCTTTTCTCCCAACAGGAAACCGTTCCATTATTTTATTTTCCATTTAGCGTCCTTTGGCGTATTTAGCGGGCTACCTTTCCTTGCATCTTTTGCGGGCTTATTCCAAATGCGTGAACACCCTCAGATGCACCGCCCCGGCCATGCCGGCCCGGCTCCCGACCGCCGATCTCCGCCCTCTGCGATTATCGGCCGGATTATTGACGCCATGGGCGCCATTCAGTTTCGCGCTCAGTGCCTGCAACGCCCGTCCGTCGTTCATGCCCCCGCCGCCAGTCGCAGCATAATAATAGCTTGCCCTGGCCTGCCCCTGCAAATCCGCGCCGCTCTCGTCAACATACAGCAGCGATTCGTAAACCCGCGTTTCCCCGCTACCGCGACGCAATTGGATGACCGCCGCCTCCAACGGCAGGGGAATGTCCAGACAGACTACCGCCTCCAGATTGCTCCCTTGTTGCAGGTTCCCAAAGAGGTTGGTTGCGCTCGCGATGGCCACTCCATTGCTGTTCAACAAGTCCAGGTACAGCGAGCCATTCGGAACATCGAAATAATGAATCCAGCATCTGACCCCATCCGGATAAAATCAGGGTCACATCTATACAATATACATTACAGATGTGATCCAACGATACGTCTCCTACAAATTCTTATTTTACAGCAACAGAACGCGCCCCGCCGGCCGCCTTCCCCAGTCCCTTGAACGTCATTGCGCAATGTCGCCGCGCCATGGCCAACACCAAGTCGCGGCCCCAATCCCCACGTTCCAGAAACGCTTCCGTCCCCAGCACTACCCCGGCTCTTAACGCCTGCCATGGTGACTCTTTCTGCTTCCCCTTGACCCGGGCGGTCACATGATACCACCCGCCTGCCATATTGATTCGCAAGGGTCTTGTCATGCCCTTCTTGTACTACCTCTCCCTGTTAAACGTTAATCCTCAATGTGTATTGTATAGATGTGACCCTGATGCTCGATTCGACCTCCCGTTCTTTTCCCCTGCTGGCGGTTTGTCATTGATCGGAGGGGGCTCCACCATCGTCAACATCTGCCCTCTCATAATAACGCAACGTGCCCGGCATCAGCGTCAGGGTATCGCCCGTTTGGCCCGTCTCTCGATTCCGCCACTGCCAGCGGCTGACAATATCCACCGGGGACTTCCCGTAATTGGCAAGGACAAGATACATGGCATCATTGACGAAAAGGGATACGGTCACTTCGTCCGGTATCTTCGAAAAAAATAACGAACTGTCGCGAATCTCCAGCCAGGCGCGCGATCCGTTCTTCACCATGGGGCGGTACAGGTCGAAATGATGAAGCCAGCGGCTGCGTCCCTCGGGGCGGCCCGGGAAGCTGTCCCACCATCCGTACATCGGCGGCATGTCGGGATGCTCTTGGAAGTTGCGCCAAACCATGCGCATGTGCCGGGTCCAGAAACATTTCTCGCCTCGGCGGTAGTTCATGCCGTTGACGGCGGCACGTTGACCGGTGCATGGACGGCCGTCCACGCGCAGAGGGAACTGCAGGTACGGCACGGAATAGAGGTAGAGATCGTTTTCGTCCTGAATCACGGCTCGGCTCATGTCCGGGCAAGGAACCACATAGGGTTTCAACCCCCGGGTGTTCCGGCAAAGACCGTCGAGGTCGCGCACCCCTTCACCAACCCACAGGTAGTCGTAGAGTCCGTTGCGAACCACGGAGCGTTGGGTGTCGACATGAATCTTCAGGATTCCGCCGTGCCGATGGACGAGATCCATGACCAGTCCTAGCAGGTCTTCCGCTGCTGCGTCACACTCGGGCGTTTCGGGTGCCGGCGAGATATGAACAGTTGGATCAAGATCCAATTTGTGGAGAGGGAAGTAGCCCATGTCATTGTAGAGTCCGTCGACGCCGTACTCCGTAATCACCCGCTCCAAACGGGGAAGGACATACGCACGCCAGCCCGGGTGGGCGGGGGAGCACTCGGCATAATCGTAAAACAACTCCACTAGATGTGCCTTTGGGTGCGCCCATTCCGGGTCGAAATCCGGGTCCGTAGCCTCGAAGAATCCGGTGGAGGCATACAAAATCACCTTCAGGCCCAAGGAATGTGCCAACTCAACGAACCGGCCCAGACCTTCCGGATCATGACTGCTCAGTTTATCCGCGCCGAGGCGCCGCTGCGAATCGCACCATTCCTCGTGAATCTGGATCAAATGGACCCCGTGTTCGGCAAACTGCCGCAGTAGATGCTCATCATATTGGGTCGGACCGATTGAGAAAGGAGCGGGGTACTCGCCGAGATTATAAGTGACCTGCCCGGCAAGATAGCCGTGGATTGCCTGCTCTCGGAAGCATGTGCAAACAGCCTGTCCGGCCTCCGCAAGATTGCGCAGGCGCCTGCGATGATAAGCGGCATCCATGATCGTTCTTCTCATTTAAATGTCGAACGGCGAGTTGACCGGCGCTGGCGCGAGATGCCGAGCCGCGGTTGCGCGGCTCAAGCATCGAGTGACAGGGACCGGTCCAACGGCTGGTTCGCGGCGCGTCTTCCTTTTATTTCTTTTCCGGCACGCCGCGACTTCTTCCAGTCGGGGGGCCGGGCTCAACCGGTCAACTCGCCGTTCGATTCAGTTCCGATACACATCCTTTCGATGCCCGACTTTCACAATGCAGACCACTAGGACATCGTCTTGAATTTCGTAAAGCACGCGGTACACTCCACATCGAAGTCGATATTTCTCTGCGCCGGACAATTTTCTCGACTGCGGGGGGCGCGGATCTTCGGCAAGGGCTCGAACAGCTTCTATAATCCTTTGGACATCCCGTTTCGGGATTGGATCCAGATCTTTGCTTACCGATTTGCGAAAGCGCAGTTCATATCTTGCCATTGCGCTTGAGCTCCTTTACAAAATCTTCAAACACCATGGTGGGCTCATTCTTCCGCGCGTCAAAAACAGATAGATCCTCCGCGTCTTCTGCAAGCTCGTTGCGGATGGCATCGTTGAGCAAGTCCGAGAGGGATCGCGACGTTTCGACCGATTTCAAGCGAAGGGCTTTGTGCAGAGTCGGTTCAAGATAAACTGTTGCTCGTTTGGTCAGCGTTGTCATTCTATACCTCCATTTCTTATGACAACATAGCGCAACAACTCCATAACGTCAAGACGTTGTTTTCTCTTAAATCGAACTTCTTCCAGTCGGGCAACGCACCTGCCAACACCGCCGTTCAGGATTGCCGAGCTTGCGAGGCATATCCTGCGACGGCATATTCGGCTCCAGTTTGTCAGTGTCCTGCTCCCTTGAATCAGCCGAGCATCACCCCTCAGTCACACTTCACGTTAATCACTAATGAAGGCCCCATGCCCCGCCCAAACAAAGTCACAGCCGTGGAACCCGCATCCGGAACTTGCTGGCATGTGCCGCTATCCCGGCGAGATCAAGTTGCTCATTTCCACATTACGCATCTGGTTGGCATCTATGTCCAATGTCACCGGATCGCCGGTTTCGCCACCGTGAACAACATTCGTAATGAAGGAATCCGCCAGCGTGCCGGCAATCAGGATGGTGTTTTTTGAAGCGCCGCTTATATTGCTTATAAAAAGCCGTCTGGTGCAACCCAGCGGCACCAAACCGCCATATCTCTTGGAACCGATTATAACGGTTGCCGCGCAGGGATGATCAGCCGGTGATGTGTCTATGACGCTGTCCAAGACAACATTGTAAAGCCTTCCCTTGCGTGTGTTCAGCAGTAAAACGAGACAGTGCCCACCAACGCTGTGCCCACTGATGTTGCGCATGTAAATGTTGTAGAGATCGTCGCTTTCCCCTCTGTATTTCGAACCACTAACCTCGGTGGTTTCCAGGCTTCCGGGTTCACCGCCGTCCGGGTCCGCCAAGTTGGTCGGAGCAAGCATGGCGTCGCCCGTGTTCCCGGAGAGGTTTTCAATTGTAATATCATGGCAACCCTCTCGCAGGTCCAGTCCGTCCTGATTGCGAATCACTCTATGCTCACCGTCAATCACCTTGCCTTCCCGCGAATTGAATTTAATGTTGCCGATGTAACCTGATGCGCAGCGTTCCAGTGAAATAGCCCAAGCGTGTGAATCTTTAATTTTCAGGTTCTCGACACGGAAATCCTCCACGCAAGCCAATAATATTCCGATATTGCGCCAATCCCCCTTCTGGCTTTCGCCGGGAACTCCCGCGTCGGCGCCATAGCTTGCGTGAAACTCACCATGTGCATCCTCATTGTTTTTCACAAGTCTTTTCGCGCTGTCACCGGTTGCGCGGGGATTATCTGCGCCCTTCAGCACAACATTGCCGACACCATAAATATAGATACCGCGCATAGCCCTGATATCGGTTATCCCCAGGCCGCAATTTGCGCTCCGGATCATGTTGTCGCGGCTGCGATCGGAAAGTTTTATATGGCAATTGTTCAGCTCGAGCGTGGTATCGCTCTGCACAAGTATGGCGGAATCCAGCACCCACACATCCCGTTCCCCGTCCCCCGTCCGGTTTCGCCGGGGTATAACCACGCGCCGGCCGGTGCCGGCGACGGCTTCTATGGCCTGATTGATCCGCTCGACATCCGAGCCCGTGAATTCATTCGGCGTGACATACAGTTTATCTTCCATTTTCTTCTCCTGTTTTCACTAATCCTTTTGCACGAACGGGGCCGGGCTGACCGGCCCCGTTCCCGCGATGCGCTTCGCGTCGCGGGAACGTTAATGCTGAACCTCAGAGGCCCCTGGGGCCGAGGTACGTTCCGGCACTTTGTTGGACGATCCTAATCTTCCGAGTATTTCCGCAATCCAGTCAGCTTTCCAAATAATTAACAAGGCAACTATGGCAGCCAGGAGTTCTTGCCCATACCTAACCATCCAAAATGCCCCGAGTTCGAATTGATGCTTGCCCGCAAGTTCCATTGCCCTTTGGTAAAAGAAGTTCACCGACGAGAGGAAAGTAAAAACGCCGATCAGGCGAATCCAGAATCCATATGAAATAAGGGCCGCGAGGCCCTTATTCTTCGTTTTCAAGATTCGACTGACCAATGCGTTCACGAGCCCGAATGATGCCAAAACGTACCCAAAATAGAAAAGTTGACCATATAGCAACAGTGGAAAACTTGCAGGATCTTTCATTTGGAGGGCAAAGACAATATCGGACGGCAAGATTTTGTTTTTTTCGGCGATTGACTGGATTTCGGCAAGTCCTGAATTATCTTTGTCTAGACGCGTGCATATTTTCAGGATGGGCCCCTGAAACGCAAAGCTGAGAGTCGCGCAGAGCACAGCCAAAATCAGGTAAGAGATGAATCTGATATGCCATGGTTTCATTGATATCCTTGCTCCGGTCCAACGTCCGGCCTAACCGGACGTTGACCCGCCGCGGGTCAACGGTACGGTTCGGGCCGTGGTTGGACCTCTCTTCCTGATCGCTCTGCGAATCAGTCCGACGACAATCGCAACGATGCTGACAAGGTACACGGTCCAGCACAGAGCGAAGAATAGGAAGGCGAGGTCAAATCCCGGGCCAATGGTCAACAGCGCGGAGACAAGGGCGAACGGCACGTAGAAGACGTAAACGCGCCGGTAGACTCCAGCAAGGTCCATGGCCAAGCCAAGGCCGGCAACCACGAGCAGCACTCCCGTCGCCTGCGATATGAATGCTGGAAGTCCAAAGTGCAGGTTCAGCAGCTCTGGCATCCATGCTCCAGGGAACGTGGCGAAGTAGAATGCCAGGTTCTTGTCTCCGCGAAATGCCATCGAGAGGATTCCACATGGCAACCACAAGAGTGGTGTCGCCCAGACGTGAAACCACTTGGATTTCTCATCAGTTTTCATCTTCTGGTCCAACGGGGCCGGGCTGACCGGCCACGTGATGGACTGTAGCAAGCTTGCTTGCGGAAGGCCGGCGTGTGCATCCGAGCGCCGCAGGGCGCGAGGTAGCGCACGACGCCGTTGTTCGCATCTCATTTTGTGATCACTTTGCCGCGCTTGGCCCAATCGTAGACTGCTTCCGTCTCAAGATGATGACTTCCGACGCTCCAAATGAGGGTGTATTCAAACTTGTCACGAATGGGAACGGCAAATCCACGTAGGATGCCAGGTGGATCGCAGCCGAGAGAAACGGTGGCAGAACTGAAATTGATGAGCAAGCCGGATCGCGGATCGAGTTGGATGAGATACCGTTTGCCTTCAGTGCCCTTTCTCTCAATCGAATGCGGCTCTAGCGTGTCCTTCGCAAAGAAGATCGTCCAGGAGTCCCTTGCGGCGTCGGGATACGGAACGACAACATGAGGAACATCGCGCTTCGGTCCACCTTCGAGAATCCGGTAGGATCTTGTACGCAGAAACGATTTGGCCCCTGCAATTTCTGCTTCCACGAAGGAAACACACCGGAGCAGGGAGTTGCTACCATCTGCCTCGTGTGGCCATTCGCGGGGACATTCGACAACGCTCCAACGAGGGGCATGTGCAGCGAAAACAAGCGTCGTGTTGGATTGCGCACTCGCGCAAATGGTCGTCGCGGGAACGTCCGGCGTGACCCTCGAGGTGAACCCGCCGCGGGTTCACCGAGTAGGGTCCGCGCCGTTGTTATGCGAGTTTGTTCCTTCGAGTTTGCATTGAATCACGATTGGTTTCCTCCGATGGCTCTGAACCGGCAGGCTTTTCTGACCGGCATATTCCCAGAGAGGGCGTTCGATTGTCTTGTGGCCGTCGGCCTCGACAATGACAGTACCGCGAAGAGTGAAGCGGCCGTTGTCCCAGAACAAGACGCGGGTTCCCCCCGCTGGGAATACTGCACGAAAGGCAAAGCTACCGTTCGCGTCGGCAATGCCCGACGCGTAGTGCTCGCTCTGCCACTTCTTCAATTCGGCCGGAGTCATGTGGGCGACGGCATTCGTTTCCTTCATCATCCAATCATACTCTCGATCGCGGAAAGTGACCTTGGCTCCAGAGACAGGGGAGCCGTCGCCTGTCTGTACGATCACGTTGACCTGACGGAAAACAGCGCCGTCCCATTGAATGGCCGGTGCCACGATAAAAGCGGCGACGGCCAGCGCCGCGACGAGCACGATGATTCCTATAATTACTCTTCGCATAAGTGTTATTGAGCCTACTTCGCGCTGGGGACATTCCCCTGCGCAACTAAGATATGATATGGACGCGTGCGTCAATAGTCAAGGGTCTAAATGCTTGCATATCAGCCATGTGTCAACGCGCCATGTTTTGCGCTTGCCGTCCAAGTAGGCTTTATGCTAAATGTTAAAAATTAACTTATGCAGAAATGCGATTTGACGATATAATAATACGCATAAAGCCTACCTCGGGGAGCACATGGACAACGTGCCGATCTGTTTTGATGACTGGGAAGATGCCTTACGGGCGTCTGTGCCGGTGGATCGGCGCCGCGCCTATCGCGAAGCCATTGTAAAATTCAGATACTGGCTCCGGGAGACCGGTAAATCGCCGCATGCCGAGACGTTCAGGGAGCATTTGGAGTGGAAGAAGTCCTACCTGGCTCCGGACCGATTCGAAATACGGCGTGAGGCGTTGCGCTGGTACTACCAAGAGGGCAGTTTGCGGATGAAAGCGGCAGGGCAAGAGGAGGCGCGGCCAGAGCCGAAAACGGATCAAGGGGCACCCTGTTCGCCGCAGGAAACCAAGGTCTCCGTCAAATCTGCAAACCGGATGATTGGATCTTACCGGACCTATGAGATGAACGATGTTCCGACAGCGGGAGCTTGCGATCTGGGCGGGCCATCCTGGGAGAAGTCGCTGGTCAGTCGCATTCGTGAAAAGAATCTGGCTTGGACAAGCGAAAAAACCTACCGGGCATGGTGTCGGCGGTTCATAGCCGCCTGTAGCGGCAAGCCGATAACTGAATTGGGGCATGGCGATGT
>JAQUMN010000064.1 GCA_028718125.1 Kiritimatiellia bacterium | reverse complement strand
CTGAGGCACTGCCCCGCTCAACAGTTCGCCACTTCAACGATAATGACGCTAAATAATCCGTTAACTTGACAATCCCTCCTCATGGAGGAGAATTCGCCTCGGAAATGAGTTTTTCGACAGTCACGTTCGCATGAAGAAATGATGAAGGAAATCTGGATTGCGCTGCTCAAGCGGAACGGGATCATTCTCGGCGTGTATGCTGTGGCGATGGTCGTACTCGGATTCATGCCCCAACTCGGCATGGCCGCAGTGTGGGTCATGCTGTTCCTCATGGTTGGCATGGTTTGGGCCAACGGCATGCTCGTGCATCACATGTCGCGGTTGCTTGCCGCCCTCTTGACGGCCGTCATGACGTTTGTGATCGGAGGCGGGGCTGTCATGCTTACCATCCAAATTCAAAAACTGATCGGACGGAATTGAAATGCTAACCAGCTGTCGGAAGGTATCGCCCTCCGCTGCGCTTCGGGCGAACCTTCAACGGCGACGTTGGCAGTGACCGAATCTATTCACACCCGTAAGGAGAGTTTCCGCCATGGACATTCCTCGAATCTTCAACATCACTGAAAGTGCTCACCGCATCCACAACCCGATCACACCCGAAAAGCTCGCCACGCTCGGCGCGGCACTGCGTCTGGAACCGGAGACCCGAGTGCTCGACCTCGGCAGCGGTTCGGGGGAGATGCTATGCACCTGGGCACGCGATCACGGCATCATCGGCACCGGCATCGACATGAGCCCGTTGTTCACCGAGCAAGCGAAACTCCGCGCTGAAAAACTCGGTGTCGCCGATCGAGTCAAGTTCATCCATGGCGATGCTGCCGGCTATGTCTCTGACGAGAAGGTCAATGTGGCAGCCTGTGTCGGTGCCACCTGGATCGCCGGTGGTGTCGCCGGCACTATCGAACTTCTGGCACGGAGCCTGCGCACTGGAGGGATCATCCTGATCGGTGAGCCCTACTGGCGGCAGTTGCCGCCGACGGAAGACGTTGCCAAGGGTTGCCTTGCCGGTTCGATATCCGACTTTCTCATGCTTCCAGAACTGCTTGCATCTTTCGGCGATCTCGACTACGACGTCGTGGAAATGGTTCTGGCAGACCAAGACGGCTGGGACAGGTACGAGGCCGCCAAGTGGCTCACAATGCGCCGATGGCTCGAAGCCAATCCCGGCGACGAGTTAGCCAAAGAGGTTCGCGCCCAACTGACCTCGGAACCCGGACGTTATGCCGCGTATACGCGTGAATACTTGGGCTGGGGCGTGTTTGCGCTGATGGCGCGGTGACGAGGGGATTGCCGGGCGACTCAAAAAGCGAGGCAAATCCAATCATGCTTAACAAACCGTCGGGGGCGGCCGGGGGCAAGTTCTAATAATAGCAAAGAGGCTTTTCCCTGGGACTATCCCACCTGTGCGGAGTTCACCCGTCTTCGGCGGCGCCATAGATGACCAGGGCTGCTATAGTGGGCGTGGCCACTCGCACTATGGCCCCTTGATGGAATTCATACGAACATAGGAACAACCATGAGCCATCTTGCTTTTGCAGACGCGTGACAGTAAGATCGTGCCCTCAAAAGGATATCCATGCGCAAAGGGCAAGCAATGACCAGGCTGCAACACCCGAAGATTTTGCCGCTCCAGGAATGGGCCGCATGGCGCAAGGATGTTGCGGATGCGGGCGGCACAGTGGCTGTTGTTACGGGCACCTTCGCTTTATTGCACCCCGGCAACCTGGCTGCCATCCAGGAAGCTGCGCGCCAGGCCAGCCATGTTTGCGTTATCGTAACCTCAGCAAGTCCCGTGGCATTGGGCGCCGACCAAGACAAGGCCATGTCCAGTGTAGCCGTGCGCCTCGAAATTGCGGCCCATTTGCGTGCTGTTTCCATGGCCGCAACATGTTCGCCCGGTAATGCCGAAGCGGCTTTTGCCAGGTTGCGTCCCTTTACACTCGTAGATTGCATCAGGTCAAAGACACCCGGTCCCATCGCCGTGGCAGCGCGCAAGCTGGCCAACCGTGTCGTGGACCTGCCACCGATCCCAGGTTGTTTTACCTCCGACATTCAAAAGGCCATTCAGGATGGTCGAACCCCGATATCGGTCCCGGATTCTGCCATGGCCCCCCAGCCTAGTCGACATGACTTGGAGCAGTTCCTGTCTGCCGGTGCATCCGGCGGCCCCGCCATGGCGGGCAAGCCCTTGGTAACGGTCAACGGATGTTTTGACGTGCTTCACCTCGGGCACGTGCGGCTGCTGGCGCAAGCAAGAAATCTGGGCGCACGCCTGCTGGTGCTGGTCAATGATGACGATTCCGTGCGGACCTACAAAGGCGCCGCTCGTCCGATATTCCCCATCCGGTTCCGGCTGCACGCGCTTAATGCTATAGAGGCCGTGACCATGGCTTATCCCTTTTCGGGCGATAATCCCCTGCCCTTGCTGGCCATAATCCGGCCCGATATCCACGTCAAGGGCGGGTCCTTCGAAGAAGCGCGCGTTCGCGAGGAACGGCGCCTGGTGGAAAGCTGGGGCGGCCGCCTGGAGACTATTCCCCTGGTGGAGGGCTTCAGTACCTCCAATGTGGTGAGTCGGATGGGCAAAACAATATTAACCGCAAATAACGCAAAGAGCACAGAGATACGTAATCTTTTATCTTTATGACCTTTGCGTTCTTTGTGGTTGAATACTCTGTTCCTGCTGTATTTCAGCATCCCTCGTAAACAATAGCCGAAAAAACAGGATAAGGGGTCAGCTTGGCGCGGCCTTTAAGTCCGGCCAATTCGATAAGGAAGGCAATCTCTACGATTTTACCGCCCTGCCGTTCAACTAATCGGGCGCATGCCGCCGCCGTTCCACCCGTAGCCAGGAGATCATCCACGATAAGGACTGTGTCGTCTTTTTTCACGGCATCCACGTGCATACTGATGGTTGCCGAGCCATATTCCAGGTCATAGGATTCGTCTATGGTAGTGAACGGCAACTTGCCTTTCTTGCGGATGGGAATAAACCCCACGCCAAGTTTGCGGGCGACCGCGCCGCCGAAGATAAATCCGCGCGCGTCAATGGCCGCCACGGCTTTGGGCTTCTGCTTCACATGCCGTTCACAGAGGATGGCAATTGCTTGCTGGAACAGCTTGGCATCCGCCAAAATCGGGGTAATGTCGTAAAACAATATCCCCGGCTTTGGAAAATCCGGAACCTCGCGAATGGCTTTTTTCAGCGCGTCACAATTCATGATCGGGACTCCTTGGGTTGTTAATACGACAAACACGAGGCCAGAATGTGTTCTGTGTTCGGAGTTCGGTATTCAGACACAAACGGATTCTCAACAATTCAATACGCTCCAAACAAACCTTGTGTAGCCGCCGTATGCTCGTCCGAACCCGAACCCTGAACACCGAACACTCTTTGACACTCTACTCACCAACGTCCAACGGAACAATAAATTTTATCGCCTCATACGCAGCCAGCAGGCCAAACATGCCCGTGGCATAGGAAAGGCTGCCGATCGGTTTCCTCGGCCGCCCTTTAACAAAAGTTTCCGGTTCATCGGCAATCGGCGTCGTCGTATTGCGCGGTGGCTCGATGGAATAAATACAGCGCACCCCGCGCTCAACGCCGGCCGCTTTAAGCTTTTTGCGGACAAATTTTGCCAGGGGACATACATCCGTCTCGGCAATATCGCCGACGCGAATTTTTGATGGATCCAGGCGAGTGGCCGCCCCCATGCTGGCAACGACTTTCAATCCGGCTTGCACGGCCGTGGCAATCAGCGCCACCTTGGGCGCTACGCTGTCAATGGCATCCACGACCACATCGAGCGGTTGCGCCAGCAGGTTTTTTGACGTGGAACCATCCACGAACGCCTGGTGCGCCTCCACAGTGCAGGCCGGATTGATATCGAGCACCCGCGCGCGGGCCACCTCGACTTTGGGGCGGTTCAGCGTGGATTCCAGCGCATAGAGCTGGCGGTTGAAGTTGCTGAGGCGCACCACGTCGCAATCCACCAGCCGCAGGTATCCAACGCCTGCGCGTGCCAGGGCTTCCACGGCATACGAGCCCACCGCGCCAAGTCCAAAGACCGCCACGCGTGCGTTCTTTAATTTCTCCAGCGCCTCGCCCCCGAGCAATTGTTCAATGCGGCAGAATCGGTTCATAATAATAACGTGCGGGCGTTGACCGGTTGCCGGGACGGCCACACGCTTCGCGCGAACAACTTATTGCCATAACAAATTAATACTACCGAGCCTGTTTGCTCGCATTAAAATTTTACCGTAATGCCGGCCGGCGTTATTTTTTAGCTTTTTCAATTGACTCCAGTAACTTCGGCCAATCCCCGTCTGCCCCCACGTAGCCGCGCATTTTCCCCCCGGTAGGAAAGGGCTCATCCGGGTATTCTTTCAGCATTTCCGCTTGATATGCCAGCGCGGCTTCGCCCAGCTTGATGGCTTCGCGCATCAACTCCGGGTCGCGCTCGCCGTAATAAACACGGAAAAACTTGTTGTGAGCCGGTCCGGCCAGTTCCATGTAATGAAAATGGGCTTCGAACTGGCGCAGGCGTTTTCCAACCGTCGCATCGCCGGCGGCGGCCGCATGGGCGGCATCCAGGTGCCGGCGCGCCGCGGCCATCACTTCCGGCTTCATCCAAAGGGTCACGTGACAATGATTGCAGCCGGCAGTTTGCATTGCGTCTTCAATGGTATTGACAAAGTTTTGCATATTGGATGAGGCTGCGTGAAAGGCATGTTCGCAGAAATCCTTGACCAATGCGTCCGCGTCGATGTCCGGGTTCCACATCGCCTTGGCGACGGCGTAGCGGTTGACGATATGGAGGCCCCATGGAAGCGGGGCCGCGAACCCGGCGTAACCGACAAACCGGTTCTTTTTCAGATAGCGCATGTCCTTGACAAAGCGGCGCGGGTTGGCGCCGGCCATGCCGTCCATGCTCGAGCGCTGCACGTATTCCAGCATGATCATGCCCGCCGGGGTTATATCCCGCCAGGCCTCGATCCATTGGCGATGCTTGGAGTGCGCCCCCATTTCCGGTGCCCGGTTTGGGTCGTCGGAGCCGTGTTCGAAGCCGTGCAGGCGGCACCCGTCCCAGGTGCAGTAAAAAATAATCACGTTTGTGGCCGGCTTAATCACGGCGGGGTCCGGCGGTTCCTGGTAGGACGAATACGCCGCCGCCAGCAGCGTCTTGCCGGGATCGCTCTCCGCCAGGCGATCAGCCACGGCGTTTACCATCGCCAGCCAGCGGTGGGTGTGTCCTCCGCGTTTGCCGCCCTGGCGTTCCGGGGATCCGAGCGCATCCCATTCCAGGCAACGCGCGCACCGGCAATAATTGACCGTTAGGCCGTCCGCACAGCCGATCGAGATAAAATCCAGTTCCGGGCATTCGCGCAGGAGCTGCGACAGCCGTTCGGCCAGCAGGTCATGCACCTCCGGGTTGCTGAAACATATCTGGCTCATGACGCGCTTGCCTTTGTTGTCCAGGGCAAACCATTCCGGGTTTTCGCGGCTCACTCCCAGCACCATCGGCGGAGTGTCATGCGCCGACTCCCACCCGCGCACGTCGATCGGCAAGGGCGCAACCTCGCGGTAACGCTCCGGCATCCAATTCAGCATCCAGTTAAGTCGACGGCCGTTATTGGCTTTCTGTTTCAGCGCCCAGTCATAGTGTCCCAGCGCATAGTCCTGGCGGTATTTCATGCCCGGCTCTTCCAGGCGCGCGCCCGCCGGCACCGCGATGGTGGCCTGCCGCGGGATCTCCTCCCAGAGCTCGCCCGGCGCCAGCCAGCGGCACCCCAGCTCGCGCTCCAGGAAATCATACACGGCATAGAGCGTGCCGCGATCCCCCGCGCCTACCAGGAACAGGTCGTGCCAGGTCCCCGGCCGGTCATCCCACTGCCCCGGCCGTACAAACTCGCCGATCTGCTGCCGCTCAATTTTAACCATGAATGCGTCCGTATCCCGTTTTTTCAGCATGTTGCGCAGCTGCTCCGCCGCCGTGGTCTTGCCGATGAACACCCGCGCGCTGCTCGGCCCCACGCCTTTCTCCACCACCATCTTGTTTTCCGGGATGATTTCCAGGCGCGCGCCGCAAATCTTCTCCAGGTATTTCTGCAATTCCTCCGCCGCGAATTTCTCCGTCCGACCGGCGTTATCCGGGACCACGATCACGGCCAGGGGCTTGCCGTCTTTTGCAATGGTCATCTGGTCGGCCGGGTCAGGCTTCCCGTGGGCGGCGGACAAAGCCAGGGCAAAAATCAACAGCGTTAATATTGAAGCGCTCCGCATATCCGGTTACTCCTTCCTTTTTTCAATGGAACTTATCGCGGCGTTAATTGCGCCGGCAACGCGCGCCTGCGTATCCTTATTCAAGGCCTTGTCTTGGCCGGCCTCCCGCGCCGCCTTCAGGGCCGGCAGCGCCGACTTGTCGCCGAGTTCACCCAGGGAGCGCGCCGCCGCCCGGCGCACGGACCAATCAGCATCCTTGAGCGCTTCCGCTAAGGCCGCGACAGCCGCGGCGCCGCCGACTTTTTTCAGATTTACGACCGCCGCCATGCGCACGCTAGCCTCTGTGTCCGACAGAGCCTTCGCCAATACCGGCGCTGCTGGCGCGCCCGCCTGTCCCAGCGCCGTGGCTGCGCGCACGCGCACCTCCACCGTGGTGTGCTTCATAACTTCCGCCAGGGCCGGAACGGCGCTGGCGCCCCCGAGCCGCCCCAGCGCAAAACAGGCTTCGCGCGCTGCCGGCGACATTTCTTCCGACGCCAACGGCGCATTGGTGCTGTATGCCGCCGCTTGTTCCTTGGCCAGGGACTGCAAGGCCGGTATGGCGGCCGGATCGCCGAGTTCACCCAGGGCCCGCGCCGCGTCGCGCCGCACAAATCCTTCCGGGTCCTTCAGCAGCACAATCAACGCCGGCACGGCGGACTTGTCGCCAAGTTTACCCAGAGCCTGTGCTGCGTCGCGGCGCACAAACTGGTCGGAATCCTTCAGCGCCTGCATAAGCGTTACCGCAGCGGAAACATCCCGCAATTGCCCGAGGGCCTCAATGGCCCGCCGGCGCACGCGCGCGT
Organism: Kiritimatiellia bacterium; assembly: GCA_028718125.1. Taxonomy (GTDB): domain Bacteria; phylum Verrucomicrobiota; class Kiritimatiellia; order JAAZAB01; family JAAZAB01; genus VSJD01. The sequence continues at coordinate 9,710 of JAQUMN010000064.1, read as the reverse complement.
TATCATCCTTGGCTGCGCATTCGACCAGGGCGGGTACGGCGGACGTGTCGCCGATTGCGCCCAGAAGCAAGGCTGCATTCCAGCGCGTCCCCATCGCCGGCGCCTTGAGCGCCTCGATCAAGGCCGGCACGTCTGCCGGGCCCTTGTTTGTTATCGCTCCCGTTACCACATCCCCGGGCGCGGCGCGGCATTCCACCGCAATGGCGCACAACAACGCAGCCAGCAAACACATGTTTTTAGACATACCCCCTCCTTAATGTTTTTTTAATTTTCCGCAGATTTATCCGCCAGAACTGCGCTTGGCATCAGCGCTTTGCGCCGTTCAATTTACAGGTCCATGCCGTTCCGTTTCAGGAGATCCCGCAAGTCGGCTCCCCGCATTTGCCGGGGACTGATGCCGCGCTGAACACACACCGCCGCTGCCGTGCCGGCCGCCTGGCCCAGGTTCATGCAGGTGATCTGCAGGCGGAGCGATCCGTTGGCCATGCGCGTGCTGGAAATACAGCGTCCGGCAACGAGCAGCCCATCCACCGTTCGCGGCACAAGGCATCCGTAAGGGATCTCATAGTAGTCGTTTTCCGGAACGCTCAGCGCTTTTTTGTATTGCGGAGTTTTTTGGATTCCGTCATGGACATCCATGTACCAGGATCCCCTGGCGATTCCATCGGGATGTTTGCGCGCTTCCAGGATATCGGCTTCTTCCAGGCGTTGCAATCCCTCTATCCTGCGCGTTTCACGCACCCCCAGGTAGTTGGCAACATTGACCACCACGCTGTTGCGGTAGGCGGAAAACCGGTTGCGAAGAAACTCCCAGATGCGCAACACCTTGCGATGGCATAGGATTTCCCCTTCCGAAAGGCTGAGCGCATTGGATGCATCAATTCCAAAGGCCATATCATATTGAAAATGCAAATACCCGGGCGGATCGATCGGGCGCACGAATCCGTAGGCGAGGGTTTGATGGGGCGGCGGCAGGTCAATTTCGCCCCGCCGCAGGGCGTCGGCACAAATGCGTTTGAATTCTTCCAGCGGAGGACGTTTGTCCAGGTCCACGCCGGCCAGGTCGAAATTCAGGCTGACCGCCTGCAAACGCCCGTCATCACCGCCTTTTGCAAAAGGCGCTCCGGCCCAGGCGGCCAAATCGCCGTCACCGGTTGCATCTATTGCAATGCCGCAGTGCGCGGATTGGATGCCGCCTTTATTTGCCAGGCGCACCGCGCGCACAGTTTGGCCGTCTATTTCCACCCCGGCGGCCATGGTGTGAAACAGCACCTTCACTCCCGCCTCGAGCGCCATTTCCAGCGTGACGGTGCGCGCCACACCCGGCGCCACATATACATGCGTCGCGGTTTCAGACGCGCCGCCAACAGCGATAAGCCGATCGATTAATTCCCTGACAATCCCGCCGCGCTCGCCGGCGGTCCGGATCATGCCCACGAGCCCGTTGGTCAGCATGCCCCCCAGGCAATTCGTGCCTTCGATCAAAAGAACCCGGGCGCTGTTACGTGCGGAGGCCACCGCTGCACCGAATCCCGCCGGCCCTCCGCCGGCCACCACCACATCGTATGTCATGGCATTGCCCCCTGTGCGCCGGCCGTTCGATCCTGGAGCAGCAGATCAGCCACATTCACCACAATCCCTTTGCCAATTGCCATGCGCGTCGCCCTGCCCAACGCACTGCGTCCGCCACAGCCCGCCAGCCCAACCTTGATTTTATTGCTCACGAATAAGCTCCTGAATGTTGTAGCGGCTGCATGCGCCGTTGCGGCTTGCCCGCCTTTCGGTGTGCACGACCAGATCGCTGCGACATATTAGCGGCCGATTAAAATCGTACCGCAGCGGAAAAATTCATAGACGCCGATATCCACGATGCGCTCAAGAATCCGCCGGTTGCCCAGCAGGTCCAGGGCGCCATCCATCCCGTCCAGGATAGTCTCTGCGGGCGCGCGTGGCGGCTTCCTTCCAACTGCGTTCAAACAAATTTTATACTATTGGAATCGATAAAAAAGCAATGAAAATCACAAGGCATGAAAATCACAAGGCGCTGCCATCCACAAACGCGATCGGCAAGTCAACCCTTGTTAAAAGCCCCTTTTCGACTTTAACCAGCCACGGCCGTCAGCATCCCGGTCAGCGTCTGCGTATCCCGCACTACCTTGAAAAATCCACCTCCCAGCATTTGAGCTCCGTCCCCGCCGAATTTGACATCAAAATATTCCGGTATGCGGATGGTTTTATTGCGCAGGGAAAAACCGGGGCAGTTGATTTTGAACTCAAATCCAGCCGTTTCCACGCTGAGGCGGCCCTGGGGCGTAAAGAGTCCTTTCAGAGACATTGTCGGATTGATTTCAAACCAGGCCGGCGGCATTCCGCCGAAAAACACCGCCGTTTCACCGTGCTTGACGTCGCAATATTCAAAATAAAACTGCTTGATGATCATTTCCAGCAGGCGCCCGTTGCCGCTGCTGTTGGGCTGCCAGGGCGTGAAGGCCGGATTGGACAATGAAAACCGTTCCTGCACCAACAACGCGTCATGGGTCATTCCATACTTCAGGTTCGTCTGGAGCGCGGCATAGGCCTTTTGCCATTGCCCCATGCAAAGCCAGGCATGCTGCCAGAGATGTTCGCCAACGCCGATATACATCACGTCCAAGTCCATGGCGCCGGTGAAAAACCCGCGCAAGGTGTTTTTCTCGCAGTATTCGGCATACTGGCGGAAGCGCGGGTCCTGTGCATCCAGTACGCCGGTAAAGGCGAGTTGTTGCGCGCCGCATATATTATTGAATCCGCGGGCAATTTTGCTGCCGTCGCCTTCCAGAACTATCTTGCGGTCAATGAATCCATCCGCGCGGCGCATGTGATCAACGGCCTTATCCAGATCCCGCCTGTATTGCGCCACTTCTGCGGCTACTTCCGCAGAATGCGGATTGGCGACCATCCGCAACAGCTGCGCAAATTTCTCCAGGCCATAATAGGAAAAGGCGTCCGAAAACGCCACGATATACCCGATGTCGCCATCCGTGGCGCGTCCTGACGGCAGCACGCCGTACACCGGCGGGCGGGTGCCGTCCGGGTTCAGCTTGCGCGTGGCGCGAATTTCGCCGATAATCCAGTAGGCGGCCCGCAGCATTCTGTCCATGTATGCTTCCAGAAAATTCTTGTCGTGCGAATAGCGGTAATATTCTGCGGCCAGCGCCAGCGCCGACGCGGTGGCATTCATCCAGCGCGGGCCGGTGGTGCCGATGGCGCCGGCCAGCGATGTGAATTTACCGTCCGGCGGACAGCCGCCATCCTGCAAGGTGAAGATAAATTCAATAACGCGTTTGACCGGCGCAAAATGCCCGAGAGGAAGCATCGGCATCAGCATGCACATGGCCTCCCACACCCAGACGTAGAACCGCTCGCTGCTGCCGCCCTGGCAAGGCTGCAATCCCTTGTCGTTCTTGAAGTCGATCAGCATTTGATAATTGCCGACCTGCAGCGCCGCGAATATCTTGTCCATGCCGTCCTGCGGGCACTGCAGCTGCGCGCGCGTTGCGGGATCGACAATTGCCTTGAATTCCGCCAGCGCGCTTTGCCGCGCCGCCGGCATTGATGCGGACCGCAAGGCATCCCGGTGTTTCGCGGTGATCTCCGCGTGATCGGTCAGCAACGCCAGCGCAAACGTCTTGCATTTGCCCGGCGCCAGCGCGCCGTTAAAATGCAGGAGGTCCTGCGCCTCTTTCAGCCGCATGCAGGGCTGCACAAAATTAGGCGTATGGTTGTCATCATATTTATCGTCCTTGAAGCTGACGGCTTCCTCCCATGCCAAATTGAAATCACCGGGTTTGGCCAGCCCGATCAGTTGCCCGTTGCGATGAATTTCGACGCCGTTGGACAATCCGACCGAATGATCGGGGCGCCATTTGCTTGCGTCCCAGTAGAATGGCCTGTAGTGATAATCGAAAAGTTGTTTTTCCTTTTGAAAATTGACCTTGACGCGCACGTGCGCGTCGCGCGGCTCTGTGCCGTCATTGGTTACGGAGGCCCTGATCCACAAGGCGCTCTGACCGGCATCCACTCGCGCGCAGAAATACTCGATTTCGTAAAGAAGGCGCCAGGCATAATATGACAGCTTCGCCAGCGGGAAACGGTCCTGTTCCAGTTCAACCCGCGCCAACCTGAAATCCGGCACAAACGCCGGGGTCTCGAAGGCGAACTGCACGATCATGGTTTCGATGCCGTCCAGCAGTTCCCGCAGTCCATCAGCATGCGTCCGGATGTCCGGCGGTACCGGCAGCGTATAAGCGTTAAAGGCGCAGTCCGCGTAAACAAATGTTTTGGCATGCGGCGGATGCAGCGGAAGATGCACCGAAAAAGGCGCCCGCCATTTCCGTTCGTTCATCTGGATGACCTTGCTCCAGGCGAGTGACTCCAGGCCGCAATATGATTGTTCCATTTTAATTGTATTCCTTCACGGGGAATGCCGCGCTATTTTCGATCTTTTTCCATCTGTGCCAGCAGATTGCGCCAGCTCCCATCCTTTTCCACGTATCCGCTCATGCGCCAGGCAGTTCTAAACCTCACGTCCGGGTATTTTTGCAGCATTTCCGAGCGAAAAGCAATCGCCGCCTCTCCCAGCCGGATCGCCTCGCGCATCAATTCGGGATCGCGGTCGCCCCTGACAACCCGGAACCAAAGTTCGATGGCCGACCCCGCCAGCTCGGAATAGCGGAAATGCCATTCGAATTCGCGCAGGCGCACGGCGGCGGTTTCATCGCCGGCCGCCGCCTTGTGGGCGGCATCCAAATGACCGCGCGCCGCGGCAATCGCCTCTGGCTTGATCCAGCTGGTCGCCGCGACATGGCTGCAACCGGACACTCGCATGGCATCCTCAATGGTTTTGATGAATTTTTGCATGTCGGGCGAGGCCGCGTGAAAGGCGTGGTCGCAAAAATCCTTGACCAACGCGTCCGCGTCGATATCCGGATTCCACATGGCCTTGACAACGGCATAGCGGTTGACGGTTTGCATGCCCCACTGGATCGGATCGTCAAAGGCGTTGTAGCCGATAAATCCTTTTTTATGCAAATAGCGCATATCCTGCACAAACCGCCGCGGGTTGGTCCCGACGATGCCGTCCATGCTGCTGCGCTGCACATACTCCGACATGATCATGCCGGCGGGCGTCAATTTTATCCAGGCTTCCATCCATTGCCGATGCTTCGAGTGCTGCGTCATTTCCGGCAACCGGTTTTCATCTTCCGCGGCATGTTCGTACCCATGCACGCGGCAGCCATCCCAACTCCAATACATGACGATCACGTTCGTGGCCGGCTTGATCACGGCTGGGTCCGGCGGCTCCTGGTAGGACGCATAAGCGCCGGCGATGAGTTTCTTGCCGGGATCGCTCTCCGCCAGGCGCGCGGCCACTGCGTTCACTATCGCCAGCCAGCGGTGGGTGTGCATTCCCCGTTTGCCGCCCTGGCGCTGCGCGGAGCCGAGCGCGTCCCACTCCAGGCAACGCGCGCACCGGCAATAATTGAGCGTTATACCGTCGGCGCAGCCCATCTCGACAAAATCCAGCTGTGGGCGTTCGCGCAGGAGCTGCGACAGCCGTTCAGCCAGCAAGTCATGCACCTCCGGGTTGCTGAAACACATCTGGCTCATGACGCGCTTGCCTTTATTGTCCAGAGCAAACCATTCCGGGTTTTCGCGGCTGACTCCCAGCAGAATACGCGGCGCCGCATGCACCGCCGTCCATCCGCACACGTCTATCGGCAGGGGCTCGGTATCACGATAGCGTACATCCATCCATTTGAATGACCAGCCAAGGCTCCGGCTGACATTGGCTTTTTGCTTCAGGCCCCAGTCGGAAGAAACCAAGGAATTGTCCTGGCGGTATTTCATGCCCGGCTCTTCCAGGCGCGCGCCCGCCGGCACCGCGATGGTGGCCTGCCGCGGGATCTCCTCCCAGAGCTCGCCCGGCGCCAGCCAGCGGCACCCCAGCTCGAGCTCCAGGAAATCATACACGGCATAGAGCGTGCCGCGATCCTCCGCGCCTACCAGGAACAGGTCGTGCCAGGTTCCCGGCCGGTCATCCCACTGCCCCGGCCGTACGAACTCGCCGATCTGCTGCCGCTCAATTTTAACCATGAATGCGTCCGTATCCCGTTTTTTCAGCATGTTGCGCAGTTGCTCCGCCGCCGTGGTCTTGCCGATGAACACCCGCGCGCTGCTCGGCCCCACGCCTTTCTCCACCACCATCTTGTTTTCCGGGATGATTTCCAGGCGCGCGCCGCAAATCTTCTCCAGGTATTTCTGTAATTCCTCCGCCGCGAATTTCTCCGTCCGACCGGCGTTATCCGGGACCACGATCACGGCCAGGGGCTTACCGTCTTTTGCAATGGTCATCTGGTCGGCCGGGTCAGGCTTCCCGTGGGCGGCGGACAAAGCCAGGACAAAAATCAACAGCGTTAATATTGAAGCGCTCCGCATATCCGGTTACTCCTTGCTTTTATAGATGGATTTAACCTGAGGTCTAACAAGCGCCTGAGCAGGCTCGGCCCATGCCGCGATCAATCCGGTCATCGGCCGATAACAACCATGCCGCGGCGCAGGAATTCATAGGCGCCGATATCCACGACGCGCTCGAGAATCCGCCGTTTGCCCAGCAGGTCCCGGGCTCCGTCCATCCCTTCCAGGTTCAGCCCCTTATTGATGCAGGGCGAATCCGAGGTCAGGCGGAAATCCCCCGCCGGATCCGCGAAGGCCGGGTAGCCGGTGATGTTGTCGGCGCCCAGTAATTCATCGGGCGCGCAGCAGTTGGTGAACTCAACTTCGTTCGTGTAAAGGACGTCAAAAGCCAGGTTGGAATAGATGATCGTGTTGACCACACACCCCGTGCCGCCGCCGAGGGTCCATATACCGGACAACCCGCCATTTCGATTGTTGACCACCGTGCAGTTTTCGAGCCGCCCGCCATAATACATTTGGACGGCGGCATTATTATTAACATTCGAATTGCATGCAATCAGGCAGTTTCGGATGATGCCTTGTCCGGTGCCGTAATTAAAATGGACCCCGCTGCCACGCCGTATGCTGCCGGTGGTGCGAACCTGGTAATTGGATGCGATCAGGCAATTCTCAACGACCCCGCCGTTGAAATAGATGTTCACTCCCCCGCCGCAGGCGTAAGCCGTGTTGAAGGCAATCGTGCACCAGCGCGCCGTCACGGCAGTTGTCGGAAAGGGGGCATCACTACTGCCAGCCATGTTTAACCCTCCACCCCCGTAGGGATTATTATTATGTGACGCATAATTTGAAATTATCGTGCAATGCTCGATGATCCCGGTCGATCCTTTATTAACAAACAGCCCGCCGCCGCGGCCGGCATAGTTGGAGCTGACCAGGCAGTGCGTGATCTTGCCCAGCCACGGGGTCCATACCTGGATGCCGCCGCCGCCGTAGCCTGTCCCCATCGAAATGTTGTTTTGAATGATGCAGTTTGTGACCAGGAGGCACTTGTAAATAGTGATGCCGGCGCCGTAGTCATTAGCCACGGAGCCGTTCTGGATGGTCAGGCCGTCCAGGATTGCCACCGCGTTGCTGACGACCATCACGCGGTTGCTCACTGTTTTGCCGTCGTTGTTGGCATCCAGGATGGTCTCTGCGGGCGCGGTGGCGCCATCCTTCCAGCTGCGCAAAACAACCCCCTTGGTAATCATCAGCTGGTTGGTCAGACGGTATAGTCCGTTGGTGATGAATATGATGTTGCCGTCGTTGATGTCGATGGCGTCATGCGCCTCCTGGATGTTGGTGGCGGCCGTGGCCCAGTTGGTATATACCCATTCGGGTTGCACTGCGTGCGTGCCTTCCGGCACGACAAACACGTTTGTGGCGCAGGCCGCGGATGCCCAGAGCAAACCCAAACCAAGTAGCGCACGGTTCATGACTCGTTCAAACATGACGGCAATTGACATGGCGTTGTTCCTTCCAGATACGGCTTAGCCCACACGAAAAAATTTCAATTTGTATTCTGTTCCGCACGTTTCCAACGTGTCACGAATGGACAATAGATCAAAAACAAAAAACATCGTCCGCCCGGAAGCGAGGCCGCTGTCGACAAAAAAGCGATATCAAAACGCCTCCTACCTGAAAAGCAATACCACAAAAACTAAAGCGCACTGTGGGAATCCGTCGGACTTTTAAGCCTTGCCGGATGCCGGCGCATCCGGCAGGAACGCGCCGTATGCCTTGAGTTTCTGCCGCAGCCGTTCAGTATCGACTTTGTGCGCATTGCGCCCGCCCGCCGCCGCCATGGCGGCGGCGCATCCGGACGGTCCGCCGCCGGCTACAATTACATCCCAAGCATCATCCATGGGCAGCGTGCGGGTTCCGAGAATACAGTCAGTCATGTTTTTTCTCCAAAGGCGGCAATTTCATCGCGATAGGCACACTCTGCCATTGCCCATCCGGATTGCGCTGCGCATCAATTCCGGATCGCGCCCGCGGGGATTCCGCAGCCATACATTATATGCCGCACGCCGGCCCCGCCCTCTCATCCGGTCATCGGCCGATAACAACCATGCCGCGGCGCAGGAATTCATAGGCGCCGATATCCACGACGCGCTCGAGAATCCGCCGGTTGCCCAGCAGGTCCAGGGCGCCATCCATCCCGTCCAGGTTAAGCCCCTTATTGATGCAGGGCGAATCCGAGGTCAGGCGGAAATCCCCCGCCGGATCCGCGAAGGCCGGGTAGCCGGTGATGTTGTCGGCGCCCAGTAATTCATCGGGTGCGCAGCAGTTGGTGAACTCAACTTGATTAGTGTAGACGAGATTGTAGACCGCGTTGGAATAAATGATCGTATTAACGACAACGCCCGTCCCCGCAGCGGAGTAGGTTGGCACAGGTAAACCGCCGATCCCGCCATTGCGATTATTGACGACCGTGCAGTTCTCCATCCGGCCCCCCGCCCACATGTGGACGGCGTCACAACTGGCTGCATTCGAATTCCCCGCGATCAGGCAGTTCCGTACGATGCCTTGTCCGGTGCCGAAATAAAAATAAACTCCGCTGCCCCGCCGGATGCCTGATTTCATTTGATAATTGGACACGATCATGCAGTTTTCAACGACACCGCCGTTGAAATACATGTCCACACCACCGCCGCAGGCATTGGCCGTGTTGAAGGCAATCGTGGACCAGCGCGTAGTCACGGCATTTGCCGGAAAGGGAGCATCGGAGCTGCCACACAAGTATAATCCTCCACCCCCGTGGGGATTATTACCATGTGCCGCATAATTTGAAATTATCGTGCAATGCTCGATTATTCCGGCAGACCCTGGAAAAGCAAATATCCCGCCGCCCCGGCTGGCATAATTGGAACTGATCAGGCAGTGAGTCAATTTTCCCGTCCATAAGGGATATAGACAAATGCCGCCGCCGCCATAGCCTAATATCTGCTGCCTGTTGTTTTGGATAATGCAATTTGTGATCAGAAGGCACTTGTAAACAAAGATACCGCTGCCGTACAGACTATCCACGTAGCCGTTCTGGATGGTCAGGCCGTCCAGGATTGCCACCTCGTTGCTGACGGTCATGACGCGGTTGCTCAAGGCCTTGCCGTCGTTGTTGCCGTCCAGGATGGTCTCCGCGGGCGCGGTGGCGCCATCCTTCCAGCTGCGCAAAACAACCCCCTTGGTAATCATCAGCTGGTTGGTCAGACGGT
>JAQUMN010000063.1 GCA_028718125.1 Kiritimatiellia bacterium | reverse complement strand
ATGAAAAGCAAGTCGGGCATTCCTGCCTAACCTTCGTCGCGGCCATAGTCGACAAAGAACGGCTGACTTACTGTGACCAGTTGAGCAGTTACGATATTTCTAAAGTCTGCGGTAAAAGAAAGGCATCGGAATGAGCAATCGCTTGCCGAAACAGGTTGAATGGGTCCGGGACGCGCGCTGGGCGAGCTGGTGGCTCAGCGATGAGGAGCTATTTAATTTCAAACAGCGTGATTTTGAAAAGAAAGCGCGCCAGCTGCGCGCGAGCGGCGTTAATGCCGTAATCACTTTTGGCGCCTTCCATTTCCGCTGGAACTTTGTGGATGAGTGGCCGGAGATGCTGTGCATGCTCAGGCGCCTTTGCGCGGCCTGTCATCGGCATGCGATCAAAGTCGTGGAACATCACAGTGCGCTGGGCGTTTTTCATCCGGTCGGGGAAAAAGAGCGGCAAAACATCCTTGCCTATATAAAGAAGAATCCGGAAAAGCACTCCGGTTTTTTGAAAATACTGAACGATGGCGACAAGGAATACAAGGGATTGAAATTTTCCTCCATGCGTCAGATCGACCCGCGTACAAGTCAGTTCGCCCGGAGCGGTTATTTGGCTTATCCTTTCTGTCACAATAATCCTGATTGGCAGAGGTTGTATTTTGCGCATTTAAAGGCCATTTACGCTTGCGGCGTTGACGGCATTATGACCGATGACGTGCAATTCTGGCTCAAGGATTATGCCTGTGGATGTATCCATTGCCGAGACAAGTTCAAGCAGGATACCGGCTATGAAATGCCGCCCTCCGGAATAGATGACAAAAACTTCTATGGCAATATTGACAACCCGGCCAACAGGGCGTGGGTCCTCTGGCGCATCCGCTGCCACCAGGAGCACCAGAAGCGGGTCTTCGATCACTTCCGCAGCCTCGGGCTTGAGCTGGCCAGGCCGATTTATTGCAGTTGTAACACCAACAGCTATGGTTCAAGAGGAATGGGGTTGGCGCTGGATAACCTGGATGGCTGCTATAGCACGATTTTTACGGAAGTCAACAGCACGGAACCGCAGGCACATTGCTGGCTGCGAATCGGCGCGGAATCGTCGCAGCGCAGCGCCCTGGCGCGGCGCAACGGCGCGCCGCCCATGTGCCTCTTTTATCCGCACAATGCCGAGGAAAACCTTTTCTGCTGGGCCATGACGAAAACCTGGGGACAGAACTACTGGGGAACGAACTGGGGCATGAAGCTGAAAAAGGAAGCCGCCATGCTTGCCCGCCCTTTCAATTTCGAGAAAAAGCATTCCCGTCTTAACGCGCGCCCCGAATCGGTAGCGGAGGTGGGTGTTCTTTTTTCGGCAAGAACAGTCTGGCTGCACGGCGACCAGGATGCCAAACCGGATTATATCCGGATGAGCGATCCGGCCTCGACCGACTGCTGGGCGGGCTGGTGCGAAGTCCTGGCGCTGGCCAACATTCCGTTTGACACTTTCGGGGATAATGACCTGGAAGAGCGGCGGTATTTCGACCGCTTCCGCCTGATCATCGTCCCCAACGCCGTATGTTTATCCGATAAAGCCGTCACGGCATTGAAAGCATTCGCGCGGCAGGGCGGCAAGCTCATCATCACCCACCAGTCCGGTTTGAAGGACGAGACCGGCGCCTGGCGGAAAAAATATCCTTTCAGCGACCTGGTTGGCGCGGACGCGTCCGGCAAAGCCTTGGCGCAGACGGAATATCGCGGAATCCGCCAAAAGTCCCCACCCTGGATTACGACGAAGCAAAACCAACTGGCGGTTGCCAAGTGTGATTGCCCACAGGCGCCCGTGGCGGTTTTCAGTCTACGTAAAAATGCGAAGGAATTAATGACCCTCGCCGGCGGGAAGGGGCCGGCTCTGTTCCGTCACCGATATGGCAAAGGCTCGGTGATCGTTTTCGCGGGAAAACCGGGCCGGATCGTGTGTATTAACCGGCACAAACGCATTGAAAAACGTACTGGAAAAAATGATACAGATTTGGACAGAGGGCTCGGCAGGCGTTTTGCCGAAATAGATTTCACCATGAACTCGCGCGTGAAGCGTTTGATGCAGGCAGCGGTTAAATCTCTGGCGCCGGATGCGCCGTTTGAAACCGAGGGAGTTCCCGAAGGATTCATTGCCGGGGTTTGGACCTGCGGGGCTCATACGGTCATCCATATCACCAACGCGGCCGGGACGCTCCTGGACAGCGGCAAGACGGTTCCCATTCCCGCCCCGCTCCGCTTCCCGCGGGCGGATACATTACCGGGCGGCAGCCGGACCATGCTGCTAAAAATAAGACGCGATTGTCGTCAAGCCATTCTGCGTTCACCCGAACTGATCGGAGCGAAAAAGCTGGTTGTCCGGAAATCGGGCGCCGCCACGGTTATTGAAGTGCCGGCCGGATTAGTCCGGTGTTATAGCGTGATTGAAGCGGATTAGATTGCATAGCCGTGACATTATTCACTTCACGGTCATGCAAAAAGACTGTAAGGGGTGCGAAAGTCCACAATTAAGGGAAACTCGAATAAATGAATATGAAGCAATTCCGGCAAACGGCGGGATGCGGGATCTTAATATGTTTGATATTATGGACTTGGGAAGCATCCGCCGTGAAGGTTGGCTTGTTCAAGGACAACCGATCGGTGGCGCTGGCGGAGTTGGCCAAGACGTTGAATGCGGCAGGCATGGAGACGGAAACCTTCACTGCGGCGGACGCAGCCAAAGGCAACATTTACGGCTATGATGTCCTGTTTTTCGGGGGCGGGTGGAACGTCTATGACTGGCTGGACTTGGATGGGCGCATGCACGTCGTTGAATTCGTGCAGAACCGGGGCGGCGGCGTGATTTTTTCCATGTTCCGGTGCGGTTGGGCGGGGCGTAGCGGCATCCGGCCGATCTTCCCGGAAATAGCCTGGGGTTACAATAAATCGAATGTGGAGGGGAGCATCATGGTCGCCACAAACCATCCCATTGCCAAAGGATTGCCGAAAGAATTTATGACTCCCGGAACGGACCATGCGGTAATGCGGCTGGGACCGGAGGGAGAAATTATCGCGCGCGATTCCAATGATGACATATTAATTGCCTGCGGCGATGTCGGCAAAGGCCGGGTTGTTTTTTTGGGCCCCTGGATCGGGCTGGATCAAGAAGGGAAAGAGGCGAGTCCGCTTCCGGCCAACGACAAACAACTGCTCTTGAATAGCATCGGGTGGACGACGGCGAATGCGTGCAAATCAGCCGGTGGGGGCACCAACATAAGCGCCGAGGTGAGACTGAAGGTCTTGCGCAGGGAAAAGGTGCTGGATTGGACCCACGACGAGAAGGGGATCAGTTGGTACGTGGGAATCCTGGCGGAAGCCATGTATCCCATCGAAGAAAAGCTGGATAGTCTCATGATCCGGGCCGAACGGCTTTCACCCTTCATCGACGAGACCGAGAGCGCGCAGCGGCTCCTGGAGGTGCAGAAAGGCGTTCTGGAACTCCATGCGCGACTCAAACAGAGCTATGCGCAGGCCAAGAAGCAGAAGATTGACGCGATCCTGAAGATGTCCATCCCTGAGCTTGAGCGAGAGCCTGTTCGCGACTTGTCCATCCTGAAGAACAAAGCCGCGGTGGCGGCCTACGGGAAACAGGCGGAGGCTTGCCGCGAGCAACTGCTCCCGGCCTGCCTGGTCGCGCCGGTGGAAGCGGAGGTAATCAGCCTGGAGAAAATGCTGGCGTCGAACATTCAGAAGGCCGCCGGGAAAGAGATTGCCGAAGAAGGCCGGCGGGACGCGGCGGCGGTGCCGGGCCTGATGGCTGAGCTACAGTCCCGGGACGCGAAGCCACGGGAAGATGCGGCGCTGGAATTGGGGAGGATTGGCGACAAGCGCGCGCTAGACGCCCTGATCAAAGCCCTGGAAGACAAAGAATATCCCGTGCGCCGCAATGCAATTTATGCCCTGGGCTGGATGCAGGCCAAAGAAGCGGTTTCATCTCTGCTTGAATTGGCTGAAAACACGCCGGATATCAGGACAAAGCGGCGCGCCGTGGAGGCGCTAGGCCTGATCGGCGATGCCGCCGCCGCGGATCTGCTCCTGAAAGCATTGGAGGCCCCTGATCGTTTCGTCCGCCAAAACGCGATCCTGTCCCTGGGGTGGCTGGGAGACAAGCAAGCCGTCGGCCCCCTCAAGAAAATACTCGCTGCGCCCTTGGACGAAGTCGGGAGAGTCCGCGGTCCTGTCTATGAACAGGATAGCGAAGGCGGCTGGACAAGAGAGGACATGATCTGCGCAATTCGCGCCTTGGGACATATTGGCGATAGGAGCGCTACACCGGTAATTTCGGAATTTCACCGGAAACACAGGGAAGAAGAAAGCGGCAATCTCTATTTCACGAGTCTAAGCGTTGATGACGCGGTTGAACTGGCGCTTAAGGAGATCGAGCAAGGCGGACGTGAAGAGCGCGGCGTGAGCCAGCCGGGGTTCTTGAGCCTGAGCGGGAACTTCTACGGGCTGACCCGGAGATACAACGCTTTCTATGGCAGACCGTTTTGCTATCCCCGGCTTCCCAGGGACTGGAGGATGACCGCGGACTATGCCAGCGCCGGCGGCGGGGCAGGCTTCATAGAACACGGCACTCTAAACCTTATTCAAAAAGGCGATCGGGGTAAAAAGCATATGGTAGCGCCACCCATCGTGGATGAGTGGCTTGACTATCTATCCGAGAGGGATCTCACTTTCCTTCCGGGCTGGTACAGGAGAGGAACAGCCGTACTGGATAAGGCGGGATTTGAGCGCGACGTGCTCCAGTGGGGCGGGCACCCGGCGCTGAAAGGTTTTTGGTCGGAAGAGACTCTCTGGTGGAGCGAGGAACTGCGCAGCGACGAGGCATTCCGCGAATATCTTATACAGAAGTATAAGGCCAACGAACTGGCCGGTTTTGGCATAAAGGATATTGCCGGCGTAAAATGCCCGCCTTCCACCGACGAAGGCCGAAAGCAGCAATTTTTATGGGCCGAGTATATGGAGTATATTGCGGACAAAGGTGTAGAGGTCTGGCAGGAGTCCGCGGAATGGCTGACCGCTTTGCGGAAGGGGACCTATCTCGCCTACAATCTGAGCTCAAGGTATAGAAGCGGCCACGCCACGTATATCAGCGCTTACCCACGCGTCACCCAGGCGATAGGCGTCAATGGCCCCCAGACTTACAGCGAGCATTCTTTTGTAAATAACTTCGACCTGGAGATGCACGTTGACGGTGAGGTGCGGCCGGTCATCGGAGAGTGGTACGCCTTTATGGCCAACACACCGGCACGGGTGGAACGCGGTTTTGCCTCCAGTTTCCTGCATGGCCAGTTCTTCTTTGAATCGTGGTGGGGAAGTATCTTCAAGCATGCTCCATCGGTTAACGGGGGCTGCGGGACCTGGGAGCAAGGACGCTGGGAGGCTGCTGAACGGCAGTTCCGGAAAGGAAAGGCCTTAAGCGATTATCTGACACCGGTGGAAACCCCGAAACTCATTGCCCAGCTTTATTCAGGCAGAACTGCCAGCCTGAGTTATGGCAAAGGCAGTCCTGACGGCACCGGGAGCAAGACGCATCGTTACACCCAGAACCAGCAGGGTATATGGGAGGCGCTTATGCAGTTGCATTTGCCGGTTGATATATTATGGCTGGAGACATTGACGCCGGAAAAGATGGACCGATATAAAGTGGCGGTCCTGTCCGATGCCAGGTCTTTGTCACCAAGGGATGCGCAATTGTTGAAGGACTGGGTCAAAAATGGCGGCGTTCTGATCTCAAGCGGCAGCGCGAGTCTCCATGACCAATGGGACACAACTCTGGCCAACTATGCGTTATCCGATGTGTTCGGCGCGGATTACGAGAAAACCGAGATGCAGAACCAGGAAGACTTCCGGCGTTTCCTGCGCAGGTACAAAAGACCGGCGAAGGTGGACAAGCTCAAACTGGTTGCAGAGGAATACACGAAGCATGCACAGGGGAAAGCGACCGCCGAATACGAGCAAGCCATCGGTTATGATGTCATCAAGCCGGCGAAAGGCAAAACGATTGCCGCCTGGGAAGATGGTTCCCCGGCAATCGTGGAAAACAAATACGGCAAAGGGCTTTCTATTTTTCTTTCCCCCATCTATCCCGGATTAAGTCATAAGATGATCGACGTGACCGTGGACCCGCTCTACCTGGAATTCTGGGATGGAGCCAAAGAGCTAATCGGCGCCACCGTCAGGCGCGGGCTTGAGTTTGCGCATGCAGAATTGCCCATGGAAGTCGCCAACTGCCCGTATTATGTGGAAGCGGTTCTAAAGATTCAGGAAAAACAAAAAAGGATCATGATTCATTTGCTCAACATGGATTCCAGGGTCAACCTTATCGAAAACGTGGAAGTAAAACTGAACCTGCCGGGGAAATCAATCACGGAAGCATATTACCCCTACCCGCAGAGGAAGGCCGTCAAATATGTTCGGGAAGGCGATAGCGTAAAATTTATAATTCGCGGGTTTGACACTCACGAGATGGTCGTGGTGGAATGGAAGCGAGCGGTTGTCGGCAACTGATTGCCGGCTGCCATCGCCAAAATAAGGAAACTGAAAGATGCCGATTAATATCGATGAACAAAAGAAGCTGTTTCTCCTTTCGACGGACAACAGCAGTTACGCCTTCGGGCTGGACGAAAAAGGCATTCCGGTCAACCTGCACTGGGGCGGCCGGATCGAACGCACGGCGGATCTGCCGGAACCCGGCGAGGTTTCCTGGCACAATATGGGGCATTACAAGCAGCGTTCGAGGCGGAGCCGGGACGAATTTCCGGTCTACGGCCGCGACTATCTGGTTTATGAACCCTGCCTGAAAGTGCGGGAGCCCGACGAGTTTACAGCCCTGCAATTCCAATATACGGGGCATGTAATCGACGGCGAACATCTGGCGGCGACTTATCGCTCGCCGGCTATCCGCCTGACCATGCACTATGAAGCAATTCCCGAATGCGACCTGCTGAACCGCTGGGTGGAAGTCGTCAATGAGGGAAACAAGGAAATCGTGCTGGAGAACCTTTTTTCGGCGGCCTGGCATGTGCCGCGCTGCCGCAAGTATCGCCTGACGCACCTGCACGGCGCCTGGGGAAAAGAATACCAGGTGAAGCGGGAAATGCTGGGACCGGGCGAAAAAGTCCTGCAAGGCCGGGCCGGAATCAGCGGGCATAACCATGTGCCTTTTTTTGCGCTGGACGAGGATGGACGGGCATCCGAGAAAGAAGGCATTGTCTGGTTCGGCGCCCTGCAATGGAGCGGCAGCTGGAAGATGATCGTTGCGTCCGACTCAACGGACATCGTCCGGGTTGTCGGCGGGCTGAACAACTACGATTTCGAACTGGCGCTCGCGCCCGGCGAATCGTTCAGCGCGCCGGTTTTTACCGGCGGCTTCACCCGTGAGGGCTTCGGCGGCGCAAGCAGGCAGATCCACCGCTACCAGCAGAAATACCTGTATCCGGGAAACATGCGTGGCAAAGTCATGCCGACTGTTTTCAACACGTATTCCTGCATTCGCGGCAAGCAGGTGACCGAGAATAATGTTATGGAGCTGATCCCTCTGGCAGCGAAGGTCGGCATCGAGCTGTTCATCATTGACGCCGGCTGGCAGCAGAGCATGGGAGACTGGACCGTTGACAAGGTGAAATTCCCTGATGGATTCAAAAACATCATTGATGCCGTGCATAAGAACGGGATGCAATTCGGGCTTTGGCTGGAATTCGAGCGGGTCGACGCGGCCAGCAAGATATACCACCAGCTTCCCGAATGGCGGATCGATAACGCCAACTACAGTCTGTGGAATTTTGCCCTCCCGGACGTGCTGGAATACATTTATGGCGTGCTGAAGCAACTGCTCACTGAAAACGATATCGCCTATTTCAAGGTTGACCTGAACCGCCTGGCGATATCGCCGGAGGCCCCGGACCGGCGCCGGATGAATGTGAAGTATGTGCGCAATGTCTATGAATTGTTCCGGCGGTTGCGGGCGGATTTCCCCGGGGTTTTCTTTGAAAATTGCGCGGAAGGAAGCGGACGGCCGGATCTGAAAATGGATGAGTTTTTCGCCCGGATCAACCGGAGCGACAACCAGGATACGCTGGACATTCTGAACATCCACGAAGGTTTTACCTATCTGCATCCTTCGAAAATGGCAGGCGGCGGCTGCCATATCAGCGAAGACATGACATATCTGGTAAACCACCGGATTATTCCGACGCGTTTCATGGCGCATGCGGCGGTCATGAGCTGGTTTGCGCTCGGCATGCCGCTGAACCGCTCTACGGCCGAGGAACTTGCGGAATACCGGCAGTATGTGGAACTTTATAAAAAAGTGCGGCACATTGTCGCTTTGGGTGAGATCCATCGGCTTGCTGCTTACGGCGAGAATTTTTATGCTGCGTTCGAATATGTCCTGCCGGATGCGTCCGAGGCGCTGCTTTGCGTGTTCGGACATGGAATCCAGTTCAACCGGCAGCTGCCGAATCTGCTTCTGGAAGCTTTGGATCCGGAGGGCATCTACGGCATTGATATTTATGGCAAGCATCCGTCACCGCGCGACGCTTTCTGCAATTGCGAAGAACCGGCTTATCGGCCCTGTTCCGGACGCGGTTTGATGGAGATCGGCGTGCGGGTGTTGCTGAACGGCGACCTTGACAGCCGGATTTTGCATTTTAAGAAGCAGGGATGACAGAATAACATGAGCAATGTTCTGAAAAACGGCGCTTATGTGGCGCTGCTGACGCCGTTTAAAAACGGCGAAGTAAACTACGGCGAGATGCGCAGGCACCTGAATTTCCTGCTGGCGCGGGGCAGCGACGGCGTCTGCCCCTGCGGCACCACGGGCGAATTCCTGGCTCTGGCGCTGGAAGAGAAAAAACGCATTTTCAAGACGGTTGCGGATGTCTGCCGGGACAGGGTTTCCATCCTTTGCGGCATTGGCGCGGCAGGGACGGAAGAAATCGTCGCCGCCGGACAGTACGCGGAGGAAATCGGCGCGGACGCCCTCCTTCTGACTTCGCCCTTCTACTATAAATACCGCCAGGAGGAGATATTCCGGTTTTATCGCGGGATCAAGCGGCGCTGCCGGTTGCCGTTGTTGTGTTACAACATCCCGCAATTTGCCGGCAACGAGATTACTCCGGAAACTTATACGCGGCTTTGCGCGGAAGGCATTGTCGCCGGCATGAAAAATTCCACCGGCAATCGCGACGGCATTGTCGCCATGCTCCGACAGGGCGGAGTGGGCAAACTGCTCTTTACCGGCAACGATGCGTTTGCATTGGAGTCGCGGCAACTCGGGACCAGCGGCGTAATTTCCGCTATCGGCAACGTTTTCCCGGAATTGTTCGCCAGAATCTGGCAACTGCGGGACCAGCGCGCCCAGGCATTGGTCAATCAACTCAGGGACGCGGTCTTGAAGGTCGGGTTCATCGCCGGCTTAAAGCAATGCCTGGTCCATTTGGGATTCGCCTACGGCGAATCCCGCATGCCCTTTATGGCGCCTGAGCATGATCGAACCGAGGAACTGAAAGCGATCGTCAACAACATTGCCAAGGAACTGAAGTCATGAAAATCACGGGTGTGCAAATCGATACCGTCTGCGTACCGTTCTTAAAACCCATCCGGTGGGCCTGGGGGACCGGATTCGAGACCCGGCGCAACATCATCCGCATCCATACCGACGCGGGCATTATCGGCCTGGGCGAAACCAAGGGCAGCGAAGTGGTCAAGTCCCTGCTGAAGAGCATGGAAACGCATTTGCTCGGCGCTGATCCGTTCGAGATCGAAACATTCCTGCGCAAAACCCGCATTGCCCCGTATTTTACCGGCTACAGCGCCTTCTGCGCGTTCGGCGGCCTGGAAATGGCGCTATGGGATCTGATGGGCAAGGCCGTCGATTTGCCGGTTTACAAGCTGTTGGGTGGAAAATGCCGCAGCGCGATCGAATTTTCCGGCTATGTTTTTCCGCAATACGACGGTGATAGCGCGGCCGATGAAAGTTCGGCCCCGGAGGAAATCGCCCGTTTCTGCGTGGAAAGCGTAAAAGCTTACGGGTTCCGTACGCTGAAGCTCAAGGGAGGAATCTTTTCACCGGATACCGACATCAAGACTATTGCCCGCATTCGTGACATGCTCGGGAACAAGGTCAAACTCCGGATCGATCCCAACGGCGCCTGGAAGCCGCAGACTGCGCTACGTGCCTGCCGTTTGATGGAAAAATACGACCTGGAATGGTTCGAGGACCCAACCTGGGGCATCGAAAATATGCGCCGTTTGCGCAAGGACCTCCATACCCCCCTGGCCACAAATATGTGCATAGTGGACTTCGATCAG
Organism: Kiritimatiellia bacterium; assembly: GCA_028718125.1. Taxonomy (GTDB): domain Bacteria; phylum Verrucomicrobiota; class Kiritimatiellia; order JAAZAB01; family JAAZAB01; genus VSJD01. The sequence continues at coordinate 6,423 of JAQUMN010000063.1, read as the reverse complement.
CTTCCGATCGGCATCCGGCTCGAGGCCGTGGACATTGTCCTGGGCGACATTCACAAGTGGGGCGGCATTAAGGCGACGCAGAAGCTGGCCGCCGTCTGCAGCGTGTTCGGCCTGGGCATGACAATCCACAGCGGCGCCGAACTCGGCATCTCCACCGCCGCCAACCTGCATGTCACGGCGGCCACACCCAAGATCGAATTCCCGATCGATACACATTACATTCATTACAAGGACGACATCATTAAAGGCGGACGGTTCCAGATCAAAGACGGATGCATGAAAATACCGGATGGCCCCGGCCTCGGCGTCGAAATCGACGAAGAAAAGCTCAAGCAATTCGGGAATCTCTCCCATAACAAGCAGAAACCCGGCGAGATGAGCGCCGTTTTCGATCAGACTAGGCGCCCGGACTGGGTGCCGGAGCCGATGATATGGTGACCGGGAACAATGCGCGCCCGGAATTTTGCCGCCGTAAGATGCCGGGGATGAATGCAGGAACGCGCAACATTCAGGAGTTGGCATTTATGAAAGCGGAAGAAAGTTTTCGAGGTAAAAATGCGCTGATAACCGGCGCTTCGCAAGGTTTGGGCGCAGTTATCGCCAGGATATTTGCGGCTGAAGGTTGCAATGTTTACATTAATTGCGCGCATGGCGTTGAAAAAGCGGAGGCTGTTGCCGGCGATATTCGCAAACGCGGCGGTTCGGCGCAACTGTTTCAATGCGATATTACCGATGAGCGCCAGGTTAGCGAACGGTTCGCAACCCTTAAACCCATCGATATCCTGATTAACAACGCCCGGCTCAACCCATACCATCGCCGCCCCGGCGACACAGAGTCCGGATGGTTCGCCAAAATGCTGGCCGTCAATCTGATCGGACCGTACCTGACGATACTGGCCGCCATCGAAGGCATGAAAGCACGCCGATGGGGCCGGATCGTTAATATATCGTCGATTCAGGGCCATGTGCCGGTCCCCAGGATCATGATGCCGTATGGAGCCTCCAAGGCCGGACTGAACGAATTAACCCGTTGTTTTGCCGTCGAGGCCGCCGCTTATAACGTTACCGTCAACACGGTTTCGCCGGGAATGATTATTACTGAAAACGTGGGTAACAACCTGACGACAGCGGAATTGGAGGAGAAAATCAAAAAAATTCCGCTGCAGCGCGGCGCCGATCCTGAAGAGATTGCCCGGACGGTGCTCTATACGGCCAAGTCCAGCTATATGACCGGCGAAACTGTTAATGTCAACGGCGGCCTATGGCTGACGCCATAAAAAGTGAACCATCGCTTGATCACGACCACTCCCAACCCATTTGAAATTTTTGCCGACTGCCGTTGCCTGGTCGGAGAGGGACCGCTCTGGAACGAAACGGACCAGGCCCTTTACTGGGTCGATATCGTTAACGGAGAGATTTTCAGAAAACGGCTTGACGCTGCGACCCATGATTTTGAACGGTTCCGGCTGGAGATCGGTAAAATCGGCGGAATGGTTTTCACCCGCGACCGCGCGTTGCTGTTGTTCGCGGCGCAGGGCCGGGTCTGGCGCTGGCAACCCGGGGCAACGCCCGTTCAGCAGGCCGAACTGCCGGCGGCGGCGCATACCCGTTTTAACGACGTTATCGCCGATCCGGCCGGCCGGATATGCTGTGGCATCGCGCCGGCAGAAAAAGGCGATGTCGGCTCGCTGTGGCGGATGGAAACGGACGGGCGCTTTTCCTGCCTGGAACCGGCTACCGCCGGCATGCCCAACGGCATGGGATTTTCACCCGATCGAAAATATTTTTATTTTACCGTCTCAAACGAAAAAGTCATTTATCGGTATGACTATGTCCCGGACGCAAGGCCTCTCGCCAACCGCGTGGCATTAATAAAAGTTCCGGAAAACGAGGGCGTCCCCGACGGCCTGACCATCGACAGCGAAGGCTGCCTCTGGTCGGCACAATGGAACGGTTCCCGCCTGGTGCGCTATTCACCCGCCGGCAAAAAAATGCAGGAATACCGTTTTCCCATCGCTAAAATCAGTTGTGTGACTTTCGGCGGGCTGAATTTCTCCAATATTTTTATAACCACGGCCAACCATCCGTGGAATGAAACTGACTACGGAAAGTATCGGGCCGGCGCGGTGTTCCGGCTGAAACAATCCGTTCGCGGCCTGCCGGAATATTTCACCCAATAGCCGCCGGATGCAGAGGAATCCGGGCAATCGCATGATTATGATTAATATAGAAACGACCGGCGCGGAATTTAACAATATTACATGACAAGGAAACGAACCCATGCGGATTAACTATTGTTTAATTGCGGTTATGACTGCGCTCGCGACCGGCGCTTGCCGGGAAAATCAGGCAGAAGAACCGACCCTTGACGGCGCTTACTTTCGCATGGTGAGCGAGTATGGCTCATCGTATGGGAAGCCCCGGGAGGAATTGTTGTCGTCCTACACCGAAATGGCCAAAGTCGGCTGTGACGGCATTTACAGCGGTTCGCATCTCTGCGGCGGCGACAGGATGACGCGCTCTGCCGCTGTCGCCGGGATGACGCCGGAAGAATATTTTCGCACTATCACCGGGCTCATTGAAGAAAACAAGCTGGCATTCCGGCCTGGTTTCAGCTGGCCGCCAAACGTCGAACTGATTGACCCTGATAAAAGGGAAGAAATTGTTGCGTCCGCCCGCGCCTTCGCCGGGAAATTCGCCGCGCTGCCGCATTTTCGCGGCATAGTCTATGATGAGCCCAGCGCTCAAAACTGTTACAGCGCCGCCTGCCTGGCCGCTTTTAAGGCATACCTGCTTAAAAAATACCAGCCGGACCAGCTTCAGAACATGGGCCTTAATTCGCTGACAAATCCGGCCGTGAAGCTCATTGCCCCGGCCGTTGTCCTGACGGTCAGCGCAAATCCAAAATTAGCCGAGGCCTATCACCGCTATCGCCAGGACCGGATCAGCGCGCAACAGGACATCAAGGCCGCCGCAGGCGAACGGGACCGGGCGCCGGAGATCACGGCGGATGCCTTTCGACAGTGGCTGGCGGCCAAATATTCGGCGGAGGAACTGCAGATGATGGGCGCGGCCGCGACGGCGCGCTCCGATACCAAATTGATCTTGCCGGATAAAGATGATGTCAAATCGGCCGAACCCGGCCCCGGCAAGTCAACGGTTCAGTCCGCGCTGGACGAATTACTGACCAAAGAAACCGGAACGCAAAAACCCGTTAAAACGCCGGAAGTAAAACACATTGTGCTGCCCGCCAGTTATGCTGAAAATCCGGTGCTCTTCATGGAATACGAGGAATTCGTCGCGCATCAATTTGAAACTTTGTTCGCGGACATTGAAACTGCCGTGCGCGAAGTCAAGCCGGACACCATAACCTTCCCCGTCATCTCTTTCATGTCAATTCTGCACACTCCCTTCCGCGCATCGGTGGCGCGCCTGGGGCGCGTCTGCGGCGCGATCTCGGTGGATCCTTACTGGGATGGAGCGCAGGAGGAGGGCTTCTGGGCAAAACTGATGCGCAGCCAGTCCCGCGGACCGTCTTTCCTGACTATATCCGCCGGCAAGTATGGCACGGGACCGGACAGATTTGCCCGGGACCTGGCGCTGTGTACCGCGCATTCACCCGCGGTCAACATCTGGGCATGGATTTACGCCTGGAAGGAAAGTCCGGCCTACTCTCCCGGATCAGCCGCGGCTTATCAGAAAGGTAACTACGACGTCATGGCGCGGATATTCGCTCGTGCAGGAAAGGTGCGTGAGTATCTTGCCCCTTCCGCCTCTACGGCCAAAATTGCCCTCGTTTATTCCGAGCGCGACAGCATGTGGGACCAGGCCGGAAACATTGCCTGGCCGAGAAAGAACGGGTTTGTTGCGAACTGCTACGGCTTGCATTGCGCCTTTGCCCAGCTGGGCCGGCAATATGAGCCCATCTTTGAACAGTTCATCACCGGCAGGGAATTGGAACCTTATGCCGTGCTTATCCTTCCGGGAAATACTTACCTTCGTCTGGAATCAGTGCAGGCGATAGAGGCGTGGGTAAAAGCTGGCGGGTCGCTGATCGCCCTCGGTGATGTCGGCAAAAAAGACCGTTGGGGACGCGCCACAAAAGAATCCTCGCTTAAACCGTTGCTCGGCGTTGAAAGTGCCCGGGGCATAACCGGTCAAAGTTTCCAGTTGAACTCCGGTGATGGCCGCAAATTGAAGGTGCAATATGACGCCGCTCTGCCCGCATGCAGTTATATCCCGGCTGATGCCCGCGAACTGGGCACATGGGAAAATGGCGCGCCGGCGGTAATCGTGAACAGCGTGGGCAAGGGGCGCGTCTATTCGGTCGGCGCGGAGCGACCGGGAATATGCTACCTTGGGTGGGGCGGCGGCAGGCGTTTTCCCATTCGCAAGGATTTTCTGCCGGGCATCCTTGAATTCCTTGATGAAATCGTAGCGCTGGCTCTGGGAGAGAGGCAGGACGAGCTGGTTCTGCATGCACTCAAGCGCCCCAAGCAGACTGAGGTTACGGTCAGAAGCCAGCCGGGCCGCTACGTTGTGCAGCTGATCAACTTTGTCTCGCAAGACGCGCCGGTGAGGAGCGCACAGGTAACCATTCGCGTTCCGAAAGGAACGAAGCCGGTGGTTTTTTACCCGGAAGATTCAAGCGCCGCGACATACACGCTTGATGGTCGGGACGTCATGGTCACCGTGCGCGATTTTGACGTGCACGAGCTTTTCGTTGTCCAGTTCGAGGGCCGGACGCCGGAGCTTAAAGAACCCCGCCCGGGTATTCTTGTGTTCCCGGCAAAGGCAGACCATACGAGGTAAAACCCGTTGTCATGCTTCACCGTTACGGCCGGGACTGGGTCATCTGGGACCAGACTTCCTCCATGATTACCGCGACCGCTGGCCTGGGAGTGGAGGGCGGAAACCTGGCCGAAAATATGAGTAATAGTCTTGTCATACGGCAATTAATCAAATAGATTCATGCCTCAAGCAAATCAGCCTGCAGTGCAGGAAACGACGTCGCCATCTAAAAAACCTGCGCCGGGCTGTGACTTATTGAGCCCATCCGGGTTCCTGTCACGAATTAAGGAAACGTCAAGATGTTAACTAACCGCATTAAGCGATAACTCCAGAGAAGGAAACAAGCGGTATGAACAAAATGAAAACATGGATTGTGCTGGGATTGCTGGCGATAACTGGCGCTACGGGCTGGAGCGGCACGCTCGGGCTGCTCGACGACGGCAGGTCATATATCACCGACGGCATGCTGAAAACGATCCATGAAGCAGGCTGGCAAACCGTAATGCTCAAAGCCAAAGACCTGGCGGATGAAAGCAAAACAGCCGCCCTGGATGTCATCTTCCTGCCGGGCGGATGGAATGCCTATTATTTCGCCGATTTCAAGGGTAGGCGCAACCTGGTGAAATTCGTGGCCGGCGGCAAGGGCATTTTGGCCGGCGCCTTCCGCAGCGGCTACTCGCGCACCGCCAACCGTCCGCTATTCCCCGAGGTCGGCGCAACCTACAACCGGGTCAACAGCCCGTTTGTCTCCGCGCGGGGCGACAGCGAGCTGGCCAAGGCCATCGACCAGCCCTTTTGCCCCGGAAGCTGGGATCACTTGAACGTCAAGGTGGGGCCGCTGGGCAAGGTTTTTGCCGTCAACGGCGAGGACGCAATAGGGGTCTACGGTGAAATCTATGGCGGGCGTTACCTGGTCTTCGGCGCCTTTATCGGTGCGGATGCCACGAATGCGCCGATGCAGGGAACCGCGCGTTCGGTCCTGCTGAAATCCCTGGACTGGCTGACCTCCGCGCCCAAGCTTTCCGATGGTGAAAAAACAAAATTGCAGTCCCGGGCCGACCTGGATTTTCTGCGCCGCGAAAAAACTTATGATTGGACCATTAACGAACGTGGGCCTGACCGCGGCCCGGGCATATTGCCGCAAATCCGCAACCAGCTGGCGATTGCGCTGGAGAGCCGCCTGTACAGCCTGCAATACATGTGCACGTATCTTTCGGGCAAGCCGCTGGACGATTGCCGGGCGGCAGCGGACGAATTGAAGAAGGCCGTGGACACGCTGGACACCAATTTCCGGAAGGAAAGTGCGGAGGTCACCGCCCGGATCGGCCGGATGACGGTAGATGAACTGACTGCCGACAACCCGGTTCTCAATTATTCCAACGTGCTGCAATTGATCGAGGCAACGCCCGGCAAGACCGACGAGGATAAAACAAGCATGAAGAGGGCTGCCCAGCGCGGCGAATATGCGCCCAAGCAAACGGCCCTGTTCCTGAACGGCGACGCCATCCGCGAGAAGCTTCTGCCGGAACAGGAGTTGAAGGCGCTCGCCGGCCGCGCGGACAAAACAATTGCCCAACTCCGGCCGATCGTCAAGCAGGCCAAGGCTTCGCAGGCGGCGCAAGAGCACAAACG
>JAQUMN010000062.1 GCA_028718125.1 Kiritimatiellia bacterium | reverse complement strand
TGGACCTGAACTCGTTCATCATGCCTTACTTGGCCATGCGCCTGGAGTATTGTTTTGGCCCGTATTATCGCAATACTTCGGAGCATGATTACATTCTATGGGAACCAGCCATCGGCTCAAAATTCTTTCTCTCGGAAAGCGTGGCCATTTACCTGGAACTGTATTTCGATCTGGCCAGCGAAAAGGCCTTCGTCCAGGGCACAGACTCCAAGAACAATGACATCGGCCTCAAGACGGGCGTGCGCTGTTATTTCTAAGCCGCAGCTCAACATTAAGCACAAAGGCGTCCCGATACCCCGACTCTCCGAGAGGTCGGGACATGATCGGGACGCCTTTTGCGTTACAGGGTCACGGCACGCTTGCTATTTCGCTTTGCGTCGCGCCACTGGCGCCACACCTCATAGGCGATGGGAATTACGGAAAGCACGATAATCGCGGCGATCACCAGGGAAAAATATTGCTTAACCACCGGCAGATTACCGAACAGCCTTCCCGCCGTGACAAACAAACTCACCCATAGAATCCCGCCCGTAACGTTATAACAGGCAAACTCGGCATAGCCCATTTTACCCATTCCCGCTACAAACGGCGCAAACGTTCGAATAATTGGAACAAACCGCGCCAAAACTATGGTCATTTTTCCGTGCTTTTGGAAAAATTCGTGCGTCCGGGCCATGTGTTCCTGCTTGATCAGCCTGGTCCTGACCAGCTTCTCGCCCGCAAAGTACCCGATCATATAGTTGGCGGCGTCGCCCAGGACTGCGGCGGCGATGAGCAGGATCAGCAACCATCCGATTTCAAGCGTGGTGGTGGCGCTCAGCGCCCCGGCGACGAACAGCAGGGAATCGCCCGGAAGAAAAGGCATGACCACCAGGCCCGTTTCACAGAAAACAATGACAAAGAGCAGCCCATAGGTCCACAAACCGTAAGCGGCGATAACCTGCCCCAGATAGCGGTCAAGATGTAGAAAATAGTCAATGAACTGTTTGATCGTTTCCATGGAATTTTCCTCTTCGGCCCTTGGTTTTCATACATCATCGCCGGCTTGGCATTCGCTACGCCCGCCCGACGCACGAAGGGGTGTGAATACCAGAAGGCCTATGCCAACTCAAGCTAATTCGAGCGCGAGCTTGACAAGACCGCAAAGACATGGATTAATTACCCATTAATTGAATACCGGCAAGACGGATTTCATATTTTCGATAACTGACAACTGAAACCAAGGAGCGCTCATGAATCCCACTTATCACCCATCCGTTAAAAAACGGCAACGCAAGCATGGGTTCCGTGCCCGAATGCGTACGGCGGATGGCCGCAAAATCCTGGCACACCGCCGCCAAAAGGGCCGGCGGCGATTGACGGTTGATTAGGCCGGCTCCTCCGCCCGCAATGCTGCGTCCTTCGGCTGGCGGACGCAGCATTGCGGGCGGGGGGCCATCCTTAATCAGGGGGCAGCATCCATGAACACCGGGACGCGGCAACCTGACTCGTCTGCGCGGCTTGTCCGCCATAGTCCCGACTCTCCGGGAGATCGGGACGACGGAAAAAGCGCTCTTGCGGAGGCTGGTTGCCGGTTATCCAGGCGCCGGCGCCTGACCAGGCGCATGCAATTTGTAAGGACCTACGCGCAACAGCGGCGGTTCGTCGGGCGGTTCATGGTCATGTGGTGTTACATGGGCCCGGACGCCGCCTTGCGCCTGGGCGTCGTGGCCAGCCGGAAAATCGGGCCGGCGGTTATGCGCAACCGAGCCAAGCGCCGTTTGCGGGAAGCCTTCCGATTAAACCGGCATGGCTTCCAGGGTCTTATGGACGTCATACTGGTGGCACGGCCCGCCGTCGTAAAGGCCGCGTGGGACGACCTGGTTCAGGAACTGAACCGGCTGGCCGCCCAGGCGGGTTTGACACCTGATTAATTGACCGCGGATAGCGCGGATGGGCACGGATAAAAAAGCATCCGTGGAATCAGTGTAATCAGCGCTAAAGATTTTTGTTTTTTTCGGACGGACCAATGCGCCAATTATTAGAAATACTAATCCGCATCTACCAGTTTGCCGTCTCGCCGCTGCTGGGGAATTGTTGCCGGTTTTATCCGTCGTGTTCAACCTATTGCCGTGAAGCTATTCACAAGCATGGATGTTTGAAGGGCCTCGTCCTGGGAGTCGTGCGGCTGGGCAAGTGCCACCCCTTCCATCCCGGCGGGGTAGACCCCGTGCCGTGAGGGAAGCGAAGCAAACGCCCCACATCCAACATCGAACGCCCAATGTTGAATGGGGGAAAGACAGACGGCGGATGACATAAGAACGAAGTATCAGGCACAACGAACTATTTACTGACAACTGAACGTCATAGCCCATCATGAAAAAACAAGACCTGATTATCATTGTCGTCCTATTCGCCCTGATGCTGGCCTGGCCGATGGTATACACCCGTTATTTCCAGGCCAAGCCCTCGCCCGGCAAGCCGGCCGCGGCTATGGAGGCAACCGTCGCTACGCCGACCAATCAAACGCCGGCCCAGTCCCGGGCCATGCCAACTGATTTGCATAACGCCCCGGAGTCGGCCGTGACGGCGATATCGAATGAAACGGCGCTGGTTGCACCCGCAAGCAACCCGCCGCTCCAAAGCACAATCCCCGAACCTCCCCGCCGGGAACCGCGCAAGCCCGAGCAGCGCCTGAGCCTGACCAACGCGGAAATGGCGCTCACGTTTTCGTCCTGGGGCGGCGGTCTGATCACGGCCAAACTTCCTCAGTACCGGCAAACCGTGAACAAGCGCAGCGAATCGGTGGTTTTGGATTTTTCGAACACACCCGCCCTGACCTATGCAGGGTTCCCGGAGCTTTCCGCCGCCGATGATTTTACGCTTGAACGGGAGGATGCCGCCGGCAATCTCCGCGTGGAAAAAACAACATCGGCCGGGCTGCGTTTTACGCGCCTGATTTCGTTCGGCGCCGATTATCAGATTATCGCCCGGGACACCTTTTTTAACGAAGGCAGTCAGGTAGCAACCTTGCCGGAATGCGGCGTTCAACTCGGCGCCATGCGCCTCGGCAAGGAAGAATCCAAAACCACCGGCGTGGAATCAATGGGCATTGACGTGCTCAATTCAAGCGGTGGTGACGGGGTAAAATACTGGGCCGGCGACCTGCCCAAGCTTTTCAAAAAGCAGGCGGATGCGGACAAGCGCGTGCCCAGGAACATCATCCTGCATACCAATACGCCGGCGGACTGGGTGGCCGTAAAAAGCAAGTTTTTTGTCCAGATCCTTGTGCCTGAGGGCGGCACCGCGGGCTACCGATTGATGGCGGAACGCGCCCTGGCGCCCGGCGAGGCCCATGACCCCAGCCTGGCGCCGAAGAGCGCTGAAATCCAGGCCGTGGGCGCACAGGCTTTGATCCCTGCCCGGACCCTTAATCCGGGCGAATCTGCGACCCAGACGCTCAAACTTTATACCGGCCCGAAAAAGTTTTCGCTCCTGCGGAAACTGGGCCTGCATCAGGAAGATGTCATGGATTTCGGCATGTGGTCGCCGCTGTGCAAATTCCTGCTCATCGTGCTGAATGCCACCTTCACCGTGATCCCCAATTACGGAATCGCCATCATCCTGCTCACGATCCTGATCCGCATCCTGTTCTGGCCTCTGACCCATAAGAGCACCGAGAGCATGAAGAAAATGCAGGAGCTCCAGCCCCTGATCGCGGAAATGAAGAAGAAATACAAAGACAATCCGCGCAAAATTCAGCAGGAAACCATGGCCCTGTATAAGCAGAACAAGGTCAATCCCGTGAGCGGGTGCCTGCCCATGCTGATCCAGATTCCGGTGTTTATCGCCCTCTTCGTCGTCCTGCGCAGCGCCATCGAACTGCGCTTTGCCGACTTCCTCTGGATCAAGGACCTCAGCGAGCCGGAACGGCTGCTGGCCGATATTCTGCCGATCCCACTCAACATCCTGCCCATTTTCATGGCGGGGGCCCAGGCCTGGCAACAATCCATGACGCCGGCCACGGACGCGACCCAGCAAAAAATGCTTTTGTTCTTCATGCCGGTCATGATGCTGGTCATGTTTTACATGATGCCTTCCGCCCTGGTCCTCTACTGGTCAGCCAACACGGTCATCATGATCGCCCAGCAGTTGATCCAGAAAAAGCGGGCGGCGCTTAAGAAAACAAAGTAGTTCCGCCGGCAGGCGGACCTGCCTTAGGCGGGAAGAGGCTGCCGGTGCTTGCTCCAGATTAATTTTGCCTTAGAACTGTCCGGCAGGAGGCGCCCCGGCTTTTGTGGCGAGCATCTGCTTGCGGGCGCGAAATTCAGCCAAGCGGTCGCGGGCGCGCGCCGCCCAATAATCGCAGGAATCGCGCACATCCTGCCATTTATTCCACTTGTCAAATTTGCCGGTGAACTTTGAACCGGCGCGCTCGTCCACCAAGGCCGCCATACGGACGCCGGAATGGGCATCGAGCACCTCCAATTCCATGCGTGATTCGCCCACCGTCAGAGGTCTGCCGATGACCACGCGCTCCAATCCGCTGACCGCCAGGCCGATGGGAACCAAGGTGGAAACAGTGTCGAGCAAAACTTTAGATTCCTGCATGTCGGTCATCGCCACCCGAAAACGAAGCACCCCGGGTCCCGGCTGCTCTACCAGCGGGTAGACCTTGCCCAGCTGCTCCCGCAGGGAAGCAGCGAAATAATTCACAATGGCTTGCACGTCCTCCTTGGGCAACTTGTGCATCCGATTGCCCCTGGAGAGATAGAGCGTGACCGGATCGACCATAATGCTGGTATAGGCCAGAATGTTGCAATTGGTATTGAGATAAACCCAAAGGGCCTCTGCGCCACGACCTTTACGGAGTTGAGAATAGTCGCCGAGAAAACCGGACTGTTGCGCGTGATACGTCTGATAAGTGGTGGAGCAGCCCACCACTATGGCAAGCAACGGCATCAGGATCAGACATTGTGCGCCGAGCAGAGATCGTTTATGCATGGAAGGGCTCCTTTATAATAGATGTTAACGTCCATGGCGGCATCTGTGGAACGCCTCGGTCGGCGCTTCACCCGCCCATGATGGGGCGCCGGCGCGATCCTATGCGGACAAAGTCTCCGCGGCCAATGCGGTGCGAGTTACTATGCATCGAAGCACTATTGAGTGCATAGTAGATCCTTCCGATTATTGGGACAAGTTTTTTCGGAACCCCACTGCATCATTGACCCTCTCAAGACCAAACGATAGACTGCAGCCGGCTGATTGGATGCGACCTTTTTTATGAACATTACGCTGGCTAACCTGACAAAGCGTTTCGGCACGGTGACAGCCGTGGATGGCGTGTCCCTGGAGATCGGCAACGGTGAATGTTTTTTCCTGCTGGGCCCTTCCGGCTGTGGCAAGACCACCCTCTTGCGCATGATTGCGGGATTTTGCGCACCGGACGATGGCCGCATCCTGTTTAATGGACAACCCGTCAATGACCTTCCGCCCCATCGCCGCAACACTGGCATGGTGTTTCAGAACTACGCCCTCTGGCCGCACTTGACGGTGTTCGATAACGTGGCCTTTGGCCTGACAGTGCCGGGGCGATCTTATCCCGCACCGGAGCGGCGGGAGCGCGTCGAACGCATGCTGGCGACCATGCACATGCAGGACCTGGCACAGCGCAAGCCGAACCGGCTCTCCGGCGGGCAGCAACAGCGGGTCGCACTGGCCCGGGCGCTGGTCATTGATCCGGCCTGCCTGCTCCTGGACGAGCCGCTCTCCAATCTGGATGCCAAGCTGCGCCTGGAAATGCGCGTTGAGATCAGGCGCCTGGTCAAGAGCATGGGCATCACCACGATCTATGTTACCCATGACCAGAAAGAAGCCCTGAGCATGGCAGACCGCTGCGCGGTCCTGCGCCAGGGCCGCGTGGAACAAATCGGTTCGCCGCGCGACTTGTATGAGCGTCCGGCCAACCGGTTCGTGGCCGACTTTATCGGCGGTGCCAACCTGGTTCCGGGCAAGGTTCGCGTCGTAACAGCCGGCTTTGCCACCGTCGTCACGGCCTTTGGCGAATGGACCGCCCGCAATCTGCGCGATGCGTTTCTGCCGGACATGGCGGTTGCCCTGGCCATCCGGCCCGAAGCCCTGCGCCTGCGCGCACCCCCGGGCGCCGGACTCAATTGTTTTGCCGGGCGCCTGACGGAAACCATTTACCTCGGGGAGGCCACTGAATCCTGGATACGAATGCCGGATGGTTTTATCCTGAAGGCACTGGAAAGCGGGCCGGCGGCAGCCGCGCCGGGTGTCGAAATCCCGTTCCATGTAAATCCGGACGATGTGGTCATGCTGGCGGCGGAGTGAAGACATGAACCGACCCGGCATTTCTATTATCCTGCTATTCCTGGCGCTGGCCCTCGTGCTCCTGGTTCCGTTCCTGCTTCAGCCGAAGCGCGAGGCCTTCTCCGCCGACGCCCGCAACCTCGTGATCCTTTCCCCGCATAATGAGGCCGTGCGGTATGAATTCGAACGGGCCTTTCAGCGCTGGCACCGTGCACGGTTTGGCGAGGACGTGAAGATCGACTGGCGCAACGTGGGCGGCACCAGTGATATTGTCCGGTATCTCGACAGCGAGTTTACCGCCGCCAAGCGCGTGGGCCACAACGGCATTGGCATAGATTTGTTCTTCGGCGGCGGCCAGTATGACCATGCCCAGCAGGCCCGCAAAGGACACACGGCCCCCTGCGGCCTGCGCCAGCGTCACCCGGAATGGCTGACTGACGCCATTATTCCGGCCACATTTTCAGGTGAAATGTTTTACGATCCTTTAGACCGCTGGTATGGTTGTTGTCTCAGCAGTTTTGGCATCTGCTGGAACCGGGATGTGCTCGCGGATCACGGCATCCCCCGCGCGCCGCAAGGCTGGACCGACCTGGCTGATTTCAGCTATTACCGCCTGGTGGCGCTGGCCGACCCCACCAAAAGCGGGTCCATCAACAAAGCGTTTGAAATGCTGATCCAGGAGCAACTGCTGGCCGAACTAACCGATCGCGGCGCCCGGGCCAGCCAGGCGGCAATGGCCGCTGCGGCGGCAACGGCCGCCTCGGAGGATCTGGCCGCAGGATGGCGGCGCGCCTTCGGGGTCATCCGCCGGATCGGCGCCAATGCCCGTTACTTTACCGACTCCGCCAGCAAAGTGCCGCTCGACGTCGCCCAGGGCGCCGCCGCCGCCGGCATGTGCATTGATTTTTATGGTCGTTTTGAAAGCGAAATGATCGCCCGCAACGAACACTCCGATCGCATGGTTTATATCACTCCCGACGGCGGATCCTCCGTCTCGGTGGACCCGATCAGCCTGGTGCGGGGCGCCCCGCATCGCGAGCTGGCGGAGCGATTCATTGATTTTTGCCTCAGCCCGGAGGGGCAACGCCTCTGGAACACGCGCGTCGGCGAGAGCGGCGGCCCGGCAATCGCCGGTGGACCGGAACGCTACGCCCTGCGCCGGCTCCCGGTCCGCAAAGATATGTATACGCCCGCCCTTCTGCAGACAATGTCCGATCCAACCGCCCTGCCCTATGCGCATGGCGGCGGATTCACATACCAGTCCGCATGGACCGGCCCGCTGTTTGGGCTTATCCGAGTCCTGATTCGAGCCATGTGCATCGATACGCATCCTGAGCTGGCCGGCGCCTGGGAAGCCATTAACCGCCATGGCGGCCCCGCCGCCTGTCCGGAAGCTTTTGCCGCCCTGATGGCCCTGCCGCCCAACGCGGAATACGGCCAAGCCCTGACGTTCACCGCGCAACAGCTGAATGACAAATTAACCGAAGCGCGCTTGACGCGGGAATGGATTCTTTTTTTCCGGGGCCAGTACCGGCAAGCCCGCGCCCTGGCGGAGATGCCATGAAAAATAACGGCGCCATATTCATCGCGGCGGTCATCCTGAGCCTGCTGGGCCTGTTCTTTGTCTGGCCGCTGGCGTTGACGGTGAAAAGCGCCTTCGTGTTCAACCGCCAATGGACCCTGGCTTTTTTCGGTGAACTTTTCCAAAACCCCTTGTATATTGAAGGCCTGCTCAACAGCCTGGCCCTGGCCATTGCCACAACCGGCCTGGTGGTATGCTTAGCCCTCCCGCTGGCCGTGCTGGCGGCACGATTCGATTTCCGGGGCAAAACATGGCTGACCGGGCTCGTCCTTCTGCCCATGATCCTGCCGCCGTTTGTGGGCGCGATCGGCATCCGCCAGATCCTGGGACCTTACGGCGTAATTAACACCGTCCTGGTAAATCTGAACTTGATGGACTGGTCCCACGCCATCGACTGGCTGGGCCGCGGACGCTTCTGGGCGGTGGCGGTCACGGAAGCCCTGCACCTGTATCCCATTTTCTACCTCAACGCGGTGGCGGCCATCGCCAATGTGGACCCCTCGCTGGAAGAAGCGGCCGAAAATCTGGGATGCGCCGGCTGGCGGCGCTTCCGGCGCATCACCCTGCCTTTGATGATGCCCGGCCTGTTTGCCGGGGGCACTCTGGTTTTCATCTGGTCATTTACCGAGCTGGGCACGCCGCTCATGTTCGACTATTCGCGGGTAACTGCTGTACAGATTTATAACGGCATCCAGGATATCGGAGCCAGTCCTTTGCCGTATGCGCTGGTCGTGGTCATGCTGGCGGCTTCGGCCGGGTTCTACGCTCTCGGCAAAGGAGTGTTCGGCCGATCCGGCTACGAGATGATGGCCAAGGGAAGCACTGCGGCCGGTGCGCGGCCACTGGGGGGCGCGCGCGCCGGCGCGGCATTTAGCCTGTTTGCGATCGTGTTCCTGCTGGCAATCCTGCCGCATATCGGCGTCATCCTCACAAGCTTCAGCCAGGCGTGGTATCGCAGCGTGGCGCCCTCGCAATGGACCCTCGAGTGGTATCGTCAGGCGCTTGGGCATGACCTGACCCTGCCCAGTATCCGCAACAGTTGTTTTTATTCCTTGATGGCCATGGGCGCCGATCTCATCCTGGGGGTCGCCGCGGCCGTAGTCATTGTCCGCAGTTCCCTACGCTGGCGCGGCGCACTGGATACGCTGATCATGCTCCCGTTGGCAGTTCCCGGCATCGTGCTGGCGTTCGGCTATATCGCCATGAGCCAACCCGGACGGCTGTTTGCCTGCCTGAATCCGACCGAGAATCCGACTGTCCTGCTGATCATCGCCTACGCGATACGCCGCCTGCCTTATGTGGTGCGCGCAGCGGTGGCCGGCCTGCAGCAGATTTCGGCGTCGCTGGAAGAAGCAGCCAGGAATCTCGGCTGCCCGCCGGTGCGGACTGTCGCCCGGATAACCTTGCCATTGATCAGCGCCAACCTGATGGCCGGCGGCCTGCTGGCTTTCAGCTTTGCCATGCTGGAAGTTTCGGATTCGCTGATGCTGGCCCAGAAACAGGCCTATTTTCCCATTACCAAGGCGCTTTACGAGTTGTTCCAGGTGCTGGGCAACGGCCCCTACCTTGCGGCCGCGCTCGGCGTCTGGTCCATGTTGTTCCTCGGCATCACCCTGCTGCTGGCCAATCGCCTGCTGGGCCAGCGGCTGGGCGCCGTTTTTCGGCTGTAGGAAACGTGTTTTTCCGGGTGTAAGGCATATTTCTTGGTGTAACTGATTAAGGTAAGGTTGGCCGGGCAGATGCGCCACCCCCGAATGATTGTCGTCCCAGTCTTGGTCATGCCCCAATGCCCCGAAGATGCCACTTGCATTTCATCCGCATCTCAACATAATTCAGCAATCAGCAATCATAAATCATGAATTAGGTTAACGTCGCAACTATAATCCTGGATTCCCGATTGGATCGGGAATGACATATAACGCCTGCCCATTCTGTCATTCCCGCGAAAGCGGGAATCCAGTCCAAACTTTGAAATTCCTATACATTAAATTAATAAGCAGGCGCTTGCCTGCCCAAGGAGGAGGATCACATGTCGCGCGTTTACAATTTCAATGCCGGCCCGTCCGTTCTGCCGCATGAGGTTTTGCAGGAAGCCCAGAGCGAATTATTGGATTTCAAAGGCTCCGGCATGTCCATCCTGGAGAGCAGCCACCGCGGCAAGGAATACGACGCGGTGCATGCCGAGGCCGTGGCCAATTACAAGCAATTGCTGGGCTGTTCCGATGACTATGCCGTGCTGTTCGTGGCCGGCGGCGCCAGCATGCAGTTTGCCATGGTGCCCATGAACCTGCTGGGCGCGGGCCAGACGGCTGATTACATCAATTCCGGCGCATGGGCCGGCAAGGCCATCAAGGAGGCCGCCCATATCGGTAAGGTCAACGTCGCTGCCGATTGCGGCAAGGAAATCCCCACGCGCGTCCCCACGGCGACCGAACTCAAGCTGACCCCGGGCGCCGCCTATGTTCACCTGACATCGAACGAAACGATTTCCGGCGCACAATGGAAAATGTTTCCGAAGACCGAGGCCCCGCTGGTGGCGGACATGTCGTCGGATATCCTCTCGCGCCCCTTTGATATCAGCCAGTTTGGCCTGGTTTATGCCGGCGCCCAGAAGAACCTGGGGCCTTCCGGCATCGCCCTGGTGGTTATCCGCAAGGACTTGGCCGAACGGGCCGCGCCCACGGCGCCGACCATCCTGCGCTATAAAACGTTCATCGAGGAAAACTCGCTTTACAACACCCCGCCCTGTTTCAGCATTTATATCATGATGCTGGTTTCGCGTTGGATTCTGAAGAAGGGCCTGGCCCAATTGCATCGCCAAAACGTGGAAAAGGCTGCGCTTGTGTATGCCCTGCTGGACAGCGGCGGGTTCTACAAGGGAACAGCCAGGCGCGAGTACCGCTCCGATATGAACATCACCTTCCGGCTGCCCAATGAAGCGCTGGAAGAAACCTTTGTCAAGGAAGCGTCCAAGCAGGGCCTGAAAGGCCTGAAAGGGCACCGATCCGTCGGAGGCATTCGGGCTTCGGTTTATAACGCCTGCCCCATGGAAGGCGTCGAAACCCTGGTGGCGTTTATGAAGGAATTCGAAAAGAAGAACGGATGAAGGAAATTTACCGATTCAGCGATTCAGTGATTCCGCGATTTGGCGCACTCGGCGGCGGGCTCCTGCTGGCACTGGCACTAGCCGGTTGCACGACGCCCCGGGCTGATATGGACCGGCCGGAGGAGTACCTGGTCACCGTACAGGCCGGCCGGCTGTGGCAACCCAGCGGAATCCACGCCGGCCGGGGCGATATCATTCATTGTGCCGCCACCGGCAAATGGAGCGATTCCTTTGCCGAATACGGAGCGAACGGCAACCCGGACGCGATAAAAAGTCATCTGGGCGTCAGCGCGCCGGCCTACGGGCTGCTGATGCGGCTCGGGGACAATACGAACATGGTCTATTTCATCGGCCAGAAGACCAATGTGATCGCGGGCAGTTCCGGAGAGTTGAAGTTCCGCAATAATTTTTCCCTGCCTCTGGGCGTGCGCGGAACGCTGAAGGTGCGGGTAACGGTGGCGCCTGACGCGGATAACGACGGCATTTCCGATTACGAGGAAATTAATACCTGGAAAACCAGCCCGCTTCGCGCGGATTCGGACGGCGACAGATTCAGCGACCTTGAGGAAATCAACGACCGGCAGTGCCGCCCGGTGGTTTCGGTGGATTCCTGGCGCTGAGGTCAGCCGAATATATTTTCCAGATTATCGTTGCACGACACGAACTTGCCGGCCGTGTCAGCCTTCTTGTATTCCCCGTGCACCCAGGACCGGAAACGATATAGCGTGGCAAAGACAAAATCGGGCGCATGCCTTCCCTGCCCGCCCACCAGTTCCCCGCCCCGGCGGACATTATCCTGCATCCAGGCCGGCAGGCGCACGTGGTACGGGTTGCGGCTGACTTCGCCCACATGGAACGACAGGGCGGTGACCAGGTCGGTAACATCCGCCACGCTGGATTCGATCATCAGATTTGGATTGCCCATGGGCGCCCAGAACTCCGTCTCGCACACGCCGCAGCAGAAATTTTCATCCATGGTTTTGAGCGCGTCATTGACCAGGTAATGCGTGCCCACGTGGGTGCTGTTCCAGTCCTTTTCGTGCGGCACAAAAATCAGGCGCGGCTGTTTTTTCTTCATGATCCCGGCAATCACGCCCACGCTTTCCGCCCAGGCGCCCGGATTTTCTTTCCGGCTGGCCGGATTGATTTTTTCCAGGCCCCGTTCCGCCGTCTGGAGCACGCCCCACCCCAGGTAATCGCAGGCATGGCGCAGTTCCGCCAGGCGCTCATCCTGCCGGTCCTTGCGGCTGCCCTGCGTCACGGCCACATTGATCACGTTCAACTTCCGCTCGCGCATCAGCCGCAGGGGCAAGGCGCCGATAATGCATTCGTCATCCGGATGCGGCGAAAACAGCAGCACGCACGGGGCTTCCCGCGGGATGATGACGCGGGGGCAGGGACTGGCGGTTCCCAGCGGGTATTGTTCGCCAACCAACCGCGCATAGGTCGCCACAAATTGCTGATAGGAATTATTCATGGATCCTTAACTATTGAGGTTTTCAGTTCCGGTCGTTCACGCTTCAGGATTAAACCTAAATATTCGCAAAAAGCAAGCGCGATGCGGCGCGCCTGGCAATGGGCTTGCCGGCGTTTTGGTCTGAGGGCGACGAGCGCCTGGCCAGGCGTGTTATTTACACGCTGCAATGCGCTTGTGCGGCGTAGCGTCTTGTCCGTAAAGATACACGTTTTTGAAACATGATCGGGCTGCGGGTGCTAAGCCCGCCTTGGCGGCTTTCCTACCGCGGATAGGCGACGATCCAGTTGCCCAGGCCGTCGAGCACCATTTGCACGGCCACGGCGGCAACGATCAAGCCGGTGATTCGGATCAGCGGGCCGGTGGCATGCACGCGCTCCAAAGCTCCGCCGATCCGTGCGGAAAACAGCATGATGACCAGGTTGATGGCCAGCGCAAGCGTTACGCAGATCAAGGTCAACACAACCCCGTGCTCAGAGGCAAACGAAATGGCGCCGGTCATTGTGCCCGGCCCGGCAATGAGCGGAGCCGCCAGGGGCACGATGGAAATATCCGCCGTGTGGGCCAGCGTTTCTTCAAAAAACCGCCCGCGCCGGACGGCCGTTAACCCTATCAGAAACAGCACCAGCCCGCCCGCGACCTTGAGCGAATAGATATTCACGCGGAAGACGTCGCGCAGCAGAAAATCACCGCATACCGTCAGTACCAGCAGGATCAGGAAAGCCACCACCGTGGAGCGCAGGGCCAGCATGACCAGTTCCCGGCGCGAGCACGGCGGCTGGAGCGTGCAGAGGATAAACACCTTGCTCACCGGATTGATGAGCGCCAGGAAATACAAGACATTCGAGATGACCAGCATGCCGTTCATTCGAATGAGCATAACAAGGCACCGGCGAATATCCAGCCTGATTAATTAAGGAGCAGGCCCTGCAACCAGGTCCATGCGCTCGCTCGGCTGGAAAGTCAGCGTGGCCGGAAATGTTACACCGCGTTTGCGCAGGCCACGACCGACGCAGCGCATGCGCGTTGCGCCATGGACCACAAGCTTCAACGGGCCGCCGCCAAGGCTTTGAATCTGAACGCTCCGCACAACCCCGTCCTTTTTTTCCGCGCTGACCAGGCATGGCCCCGGCAGGCGTATGTTTTTGAAAGAAACATTCCGCCATTCTGCCGGGACCGCCGGGAACACATGCACGACATCGCCGTGCTGGTGCGCCAGGCATTCCATGAGCGCCGTGGCCCCGCCCATGGTCCCGTCAAGCTGCATGACCTCATTGGTTTCGCGGGGCTTGATCAGGTCGGCGCGCCGGTGCGCCGTGATGCCACGGAACTTAGGCAGATAAACCGTGGCCAGTCCTTCGTTGACGAAGACCTCTTTCCAAAGGCGCATCAGAACCATGGGCGCCTCGCTGAATCCCATGCGGGCCTGGATGATGGCCGCCCAGGGCAGGCACCATTCGCTCCACAGTCCCATCCCCTTTAAAACCCAATGATCCAGCGAATTGTCAAGGATGTGCTGGGTCGCGGGTGTAAGTTGTCCAAGTGAATCGAACGGATAAATACAACTCAGGTGCGCATGGTGCCGATGACACATCGTCAGGTCCTGTCCCTGCCACACGGCAATCCGTTCCTGGCCTTTTTCACCGGTAAGCGTGAACAAGGGCAGGCGTTGCCTGACCTTTTCCCACGCCGGGTGCGGCTTGATACCCAGGCGCCGGCAGGCTTCGCCAAGGGCCTCGGCCAGCATGTGGATGCAGGCCAGTTGCACGGAAGGATCGCGTCCCAGCCGCTGGCCTTGCTCGTTGGCAAATTCCGGCGATACCGCCAGCGGTAAAGACAGCCGGCCATCCTTTTCTTCGAGCATGGCCGTAAAGGTCCGCATGACTCCCGCCATGAAAGGATAGGCCCGCTTCCGGAGAAAGTCCAGGTCGCCAGTATGCCGGTAATACAGCCAGAACAACTGGGCCGTCCAGCCCGACACCGTGGGGTCCAAAACACAACCCGCGCCGTAATATAACAACCGGCCGCGATCGGTGGTCAGCATGCCCATGAGCAGCCCGTCCTCGATGCCCAGCAGCACCCGTGCGTTATGCCGCATGGTGTCGCGCCAGGACTCGAGCATGTCAAATAGCGGCAGCAGGTGTTCCGTCCGGCCGGAACCGAAAGCCAACATGTAAATCTGCTGAATATTGATGTTGAAATGATAATCGCCGCCCCAGGGCGGCGGCTGGTATTCCTCAATCCACGGGCCCTGTAAACCTGCCGGTACGCCCCCGAGGGGATTGGTGGCACATCCGAACTTGTATAAGGCGTAAACAAAAAAATCATTAAAAAAAGGCTCGGGCAGCCGCAACATGGGGGCGCGCCGCCAGAACGCGCGCCACCAGCGATCACTTGCGGCCAGCAAGTTCTTCCGCCCGTTTTTCCGGCACATGGCCAGGAGCGTACGGGCGGCATCAAGCGCCGCGACGGCGTTTGGACCGCGTTCCATGGCAATCCAGAAACAATCTTTGTCACGCCGGCACAGGGCGGCCATCGCCGGGTCAGCCGGACAGGCTTGCGCCCAACCGGTTATGCCCGGCTGACGCACCCGGCGGGGTCGCTGGAATTGGCGGCTTTTAAACCAGCCGCTGAGCCATTCCCAGGCCGGCCGCGCAACCACGCTCCGAATCAACCGGCTGGGATCATGCACGATCAGGACGGGATGCTCGGGATGCATGCGCAGGCGGACGGCGCCGGCCGCGCGTCCGGACCGGGCACGGATTGTGATGACAACTTGGCCGGTCGCGCTCTGCAGTTCGCCGCGCCACGGCACATGGCCGGCCTTCAGGATCAACTCAAAGCGCCCCATCGGCAATCGGCTCGGCGTGTAATCGCCCGGCAAAACTTTTTTGCGCAAGGGACCGGGAATAAAGGTGTCCGCCGGTTGCCGGGTTGGTCCAGCCGGCCAGCAGGTCATCCCTTGGCCGGTTACATCGCCCAGACGCTGCCCGCCTCCTGTGGCAAAGGCCGATTGCATGGCCGCGTAGGTCATGCCTTCGAGCAGGTGTTGTTCATGCCGGTGATCCCAGCAATCGGAGCGATTGATGGTAATATGCAACCGCGCGCGTCCCCAGACCAGGGCGCCGAAATTACCGTTGCCCATGGCGATGCCTGTGTGGGTGCGCAGCAAAGGAAAAGACCAGCGAATTGATTTCATTGTTTATTTGTAATTATTCAGCGAGGCGGGAGACCAAGGCGGCTTGCCCCGCCCCTGAAAGGCAATGACCGACTAAAATTGTAACCGGAGCACCCGGACGGGGCAATAAAAAAAGCCTTATTCGAAATAGTTGACAAGATTTCTTGACAGGAGGCGATTTATTTACTATTTTCACACAAAAAGTTCGGTCGCGGCGGTAACAGGGATTTCAATGGGGAAGACCAATGATGAGCAAGAGATGCATGGCCGCGTTCGGGATTAAATGCTTGGCAAGCATGCTGGTTATGTGCGTTCTGTGCCTGAGCGCTAATGCCACCAACGTGTTCGTGGTGCCGCCGGATCATCCCGCAGCCGCGCCGGTCTTTCCTTTTACCAACTGGATCACGGCGGCCACCAATATCCAGGAGGCGCATGACGCCATTAATATCAACGACGGCAACATTATCTTCATTACCAACGGGCAGTACCTCCTGACAAATCAACTATTGGTCACCAAGGGGGTTGTCCTGCGCAGTTGGAACGGGGGGACCACCGATCCCGAAGGCACTATCCTCGACGCCAACAATACCAGCCGCGTCATGTGTATCAGCAACACGGTTGCCGTCCTGGACGGACTGACGCTGCAGAATGGAAACGGCGGAGCCGGCGGTAATGGCGGCGGTCTTTATGCCTACAAGGCGCTCCTGGTCACGAATTGCATCATTAAAAATTGCCAGGGGCAATCATACGGCGGCGGTTTTTTTATGCCTAATAACGTCGGGGCTGTGTTGGGGTTGATGACCCACTGCCAGATTATCTCAAACTCGGCGTTGATCGGAGGCGGCGCGCACCTTGGGTATGGAACTACCGGGATGATCGAGCATTGCACGATTGCGTCAAATTATGCCGGCCACGCAGATCCTTCTTATGGGGGCGGTGGAATTTCGTTGATGGGTGCATCAACCCTGGAACCAAATGCCGTGACAGCACGCTGGTGCACGATTACCTTCAACACGGCCCGTGCCTGCGGCGGGGGGGTGAACATTAATTATAACGGTGGGGATGTGGAGAATTGCCTGATTGCGTCGAATTATCAGGTTCGCACCACCGGTCCAACCCGGTGGGGCAGCGGGATTTATTTTTTCAAGAGCCAAGCGACGGCGCGAAACTGCGTGATCACGTGCAACTCAAATGTCGGGAATTTGGCTGCTGTCAAAATGGGGGGTGGCCGGCTCGAGAACTGCACGGTCGTCAATAATTGCAATGGCGGGATATGTGACAGTTACACGAATCCTTCCTATGAAACAGGAACCGTCGTCAATACCATCAGTTATTCCAATCTGGCATATAATATAAACGCAACGAACCAAATCGCGTTTACCAACTGCTGCACCACCATTGAGCTGCCCG
>JAQUMN010000061.1 GCA_028718125.1 Kiritimatiellia bacterium | reverse complement strand
AGGCACTGCCCCGCTCAACAGTTCGCCACTTCAACGATAATGACGCTAAATAATCCGTTAACTTGACAATCCCTCCTCATGGAGGAGAATTCGCCTCGGAAATGAGTTTTTCGACAGTCACGTTGGCAAAGAGAATTTCCCCGGGCACGAAGTGGTTGACATCCAGGAAAAGCCCCGCGCACAATGTGGGGCTTTCCGGTAACGGCAAATAAATAATGGCGGCAAATGAAAGTATTTCCAGAAACATTCCAGAGGCAGAAATATTATTATCTCGCCTACCAGGGCAAAGCGGAAGCTGTGCCCATCCTGGCCCAGATTAACGAGCATGTGGCCAAGCTCTACGGGGGGGATATCCGGGAATATTATACCGACGCGAAGAAAATGGTGGAGATGAACCTTGCGGTTCATCAGTACTACGCATTGGATTTGCCGGGTTTCTATTATGACCAATACAATATCGAGGCGGAGGCCCTGGGACAGCGGATAAATTGGGAACCGGAACGTATGCCGGATATCGACCGGGAACATTTTTTAATCCGGGAGCATTCGGACCTGGAACGGGTCCGTCCCCCGGATTTTAAAAAAACGGCCCGAATGCCTTTTGTCCTCGAGGTTATGAATCGGTGCTACGATCTCGGTCTCGTGGCCCGCATTCGCTTTTGCTCCCCCTTTTCACTGGCGGTGAACATCCGTGGAATCGAACCGCTTCTTATGGACATCCTGACCGCCCCCCAATTTGTTCACCGTCTTTTGACTTTTTTGACTGATGAGGTTGTCATCCCCTGGATCCAGGCCCAGCGGGAAGCCATTGGCCAGCCGCGGGCAACGGCAAGCGGAGCCGATGCGTCGGCCTCCATTCCCATTGTCAATGTTCCCATCCTGGAGGAATTTGTCATACCTTATGTGGCCAGGATGAATGAAAAGATTGGCCCCGTCATCAGCCAGGGCAACTGGGGGCTAAGCTATCTCTACGGACAACCTAAGCTCTTCCGCAGAATGCTCGAACTCATGGCCAAGATGAGCCCGAATTTATTATTGTGCGCGGATCCGGATGTGGCGGCAACCGGGCCGGGTCCTTATGTGGAATTCGCTCGGGAGCAGAAAATCCCCTTGATGCTGGGAATTGGCAGCCATTTACTCCAGGAAGGCCCCATAGAAAAGATCGCGGAGTGCTGCCGGAAATATGTCGAGGTAGGCGAAATGGTGGACCGCCGTTTGATCCTCTATTTCAATGATATTTCAGTCTGCACCCCTCCGGATCACGTTCATGCCGCCATTGCGGCCGCACGCCACTTTGGAAAATACCCGATACGAAAATTGGCCCTCCAGTCCTTTCGCCCAGCCAAAAGTGAATCATTTCAATCCTTTCGGGAACGATTTTCCTAAGCCAGCTATAATGCAGCTCCCTGCGTTGAGGAGAAATGGATGGTCAAAACCATCGCAGATGCACCCCGGTGGACACCGCCTCTGCGACCTCTGCGATCGAGGTTGACAGGCGTTTGCCCTTGAGTATAAATCAGGCCAAAGGCGGCAACTATAACGAACGCCCCAACAGAACGGCTATGTTCCAGATGGTTCCTGCTGTAGCCGCGGCGCCCCGCCTGCTATGTGCGTAGCACTGCGGGCAGGTCTGTTGATGCGTCTTTGTCATGCCATAGGATCCGCCTCAGTTTGATGGAGAAGCATCTTGTAGCGCTCATCCGACAGATGTGAATTTTTTTGGGGTGTGATATTTATGGAGAGACGCATTTCACCGCGTCCGTTTTCCCGCATGATTTCAAAATTACCAACCAATAACAAAGCGAGGTGACTGATGCGATCCGTAAGGCAGACAATCCGCAACCGCAAGCCGGCCGCCAAGCCCGGGCAACTGAGGGTGGGATGGAGTTCGCGCAGCATAACCCCCGACAGGCCCGTGAGCCTGATGGGCCAGTTTTATGTCAGAATTTCACAGGCGGTCAATGACCCGATCACCGTCACCGCCCTGGCGATCGAAGATCATCCGAAAGGTGACCGGGCCGTGATCGTGTCCTGTGACCACGGCCTGATACCGGATAGCGTCATGCAATGCGTGCGCGCCAAGGTGGCCGCGACGTTGCCCTCTTTCGATCCGGCTGTCATCATCCTCTGCGCCATCCACACGCACAATGCGCCGGTGTTCGACGATTTCTGGTACCCGAAACTCGGCCCCGAGGTCATGGCGCCCAGTGATTACCACGAGTTTTTCTGCGAACAGGCGGCGCAGGCCGTGGTAGAGGCCTGGCAGAGGCGCGCGCCAGCCGGCGTGAGCACGGCGTTCGGGCACGCGGTTGTCGGCCGCAACCGGCGCCTGGCTTACCTGGACGGATCGTCGCAGATGTATGGTCAATCCAATCGCGATGACTTCGCGGGGTGGGAAGGTGGTTCCGATTCCGGGGTGGATATGGTCTTCACCTGGAACCGCCGCCGGAAACTAACCGGGGTTGTCGTTAACCTCCCCTGCCCCTCCCAGGTCAGCGAACACAAGTATTTCGTGTCCGCGGATTTTTGGCACGAGGCCCGCACCGAAATCCGCAAGCGGCTGGGGGCAGGCGTGTTCGTCCTCCCACTGTGCAGCGCGGCCGGCGACCAGTCGCCGCATATTCTCGTGCATCACCGCATCGAGAAAGCCATGCAGACGCGCACGGGGATGGAACTTCGCCAGCAGATCGGCGCGCGCATCGCCGCGGCCGTCGCGGAGGCCTACGGCACAGCCCGCAAGGACATACAGACTACGGTGCCGTTCCGGCATGCCCGGGCCGTCCTGCGCCTACCGCGCCAGATGATCTCCATGGCCGCCTGCCTTGCGGCCCGGCGCGCCTACAGGAAGCTGGCGGCCGACCATTCCCTGGAAGGCCGACCGGTTACGGACCGGGCGGCCTCCACGCATTTCGCACGGCTCAAGTACCATAAGTCCGTTATCAACAGGTACAAACGCCAGCGCGCGAAGATGACCGAGCCGGTGGAAGTGCACGCGTGCCGCATCGGCGACGTGGCCCTGGCGACCAATCCGTTCGAGCTGTTCCTGGATTACGGGCTGCGCATCAAGGAGCGCAGCCCGGCCCAACAAACTCTGGTCGTGCAACTGGCCTGCGGCGGCAAAGGCTACTTGCCGACTCAACGGGCCGTGGACGGGGGCAGCTACGGGGCCAGCGCTCAAGATCTTGTCATCGGCCCCGCCGGCGGCCAGGAAATGGTTAACAGGACGTTGAAATTGATCGCCAGGATCTGGAAGTAGACCGACATAGTCGGAGCGGCGAGCTGGATATGGTATTAAAACTGGCCGCGCTTTACCAGCGCAAGGAACGCGAATAGCCGTCCAGGATGGGCGCATCCAGCGCGATCTCCAGGCTGGGGGTTGCGGCGCAGGCTATGTCCGCAAACCAAATTCAACCTGTATCCGCACAGCACGATTCCGGGCGGCTCAATCGAGAAAGAGAAAACAACTCACCGTTGAATCAGGTAATACATCGACGGGAATACCTTGCCGATCTCGAACGTCAATTTCCCGTTTTCAATTTTGGCGGGAATGTGGCCGGTCAGGAATCCCTCCGGATTAATTGCCAAAATCTTCAGGGCGGGCTGGTCCGTTTCCAGCGCGATTTTCGCCTCGATGACCTCGATCAGGGTCGGCGCGCGGCCTAGTTCAATCCGGACCGTGTGCGCGGCATTGTATTTCGCGCCGGTATTATCGGCCCGGCCAACAGCGGTCAGCAGGAGGTTGGCGGATTTATGAATCGGATCGTTCGTGAGCGAGCTGATCGCAATGACGGCAAACGGCGTTTTGACCTTCAGTTCCAGGCCCTGGAGCCGGATGCGGCCGGCCTTACCCAGGAAACCGAAGGCCGCACGGGTACGGGACGAATCAATCCAGGCATATCGTTTGCGGATGTCGCGGCCATATTCCCCGGTGTCGGAGATCACCGGACCTTTGACGGGTTTACCGGCTGATTCGTCCAGGTTGTAAACAAGGTCCGCGCTGACCGATTGGCCCGGAAGGATCATCCCGGTCTTGTGTTGTTCCGCGCCTGGAGTAAGCGCCGCAAAATGATTTGGGCTCGCCTTGGTTTTAAAGATGGCTTCGTCATCCAGGTGGATGGCCAGGGTCTGCCTGGCCGGCGACACATCCCGGCGTCGGAACAGCAGGGCCGCGTGGTAAAACAGACCGAATTTCGCCGGGTCATTGAATGTTTCCCAGTTGACCCGCGCCGGGGAGCCGCCCACGACAATACCGCCCAACCGGTCCACCGGGCCGTGGGACTGGTAGCGGTACGTGTGAACTGCCACGCCACTCCAGTCCTGGAGCGCGGCCAGCGCCGCAAGCCAGAGTGAGTTTTCACCGCGCCATTCGTTTGGCCACGGGGCATCCCATTCGGAAATGACGAACGGCCGGTCCAGCAGGCGATACTTGCCGAAGGCCTGCGCCCAGTGGGTGGGCTCGGCTAGCCGCGACTTGTTGGTTCCGTTTATGCCGGCGCTCAAATCCCAGTAATTATGGGCCGAGCAGAAGTCGCACGGCTCGAATGCCGCCAAGCCGGCCGTACCCGTGTTCCAATTTCCTCCGGCAACGGGGATTTTCACGCCGATCCCGCGGAGAAAGACTAGCAGGTCGCGGTAATATCCGCTTTGGGTCTCATACAGAAAGCGTTTTATCGGCTCCGTGCGCTTGGCGGGATCGAAATCCACTACCCCGTCCGGGAGCTTGATGCCATGGCGCGCGGCCCACGACCGGTACTGCTTTTCGAAGCGCGTCCGGTAAGGCTCGAGGGTAATCGGAGTACTGGCCAGCAAGTCGTTTTCATTGGTCATTTCCATCAGCGCAAAGCACGGGTCGTCCTTATAGGCCAGCTTCGTGTAAGGATTGACATGCGTCCAGAGATCGGCACTGTACTTTTTCTGGAGTTCGATCAGCTTCGGGTCGAAATTTGAATACGGCTTCGCCGCCAGGGGGAGCTGGTCGGCGGCATCCACGCCGTCGCCCGGTTTGAACCGGCGATAGGTTAGCTGATCAAGGTAAATATAAACCCCGGCCTGCTTGAGGCAATGGACGAGATAATCAAGCCGATCCATGCTTTCCGGGTCGAACGACAGCGAATCGTTGCGGCGCGCGCCGCGCGCGGCCTGGAAAATATTGGGCGTGGCCCATTCGGCATCCATCTGGTGCGTGCGGATCAGGTTGACCCCGAACTTGGCGAGGCGCTGGGCGATTTTTTCGCTTTCGCCGTGTTCAGGAAAATTGGCGGCGGAGTTGAAACACGTGCCCCAGAACCTGGCCTGAGCACCGTCTTCGAATACAAAACGCCCGTCCCGGACGGTCAGGAAGCCGTGACGGCCGGCGGGGGCTTCATCCCGGTACAGGAACGAAAGATCAAGGGGCGCGTCATTCCAGGGCAGGACATAGGGCATCCAGGTTGAGCGGGACGGTTTTTTGGAATTAAGTGGCATTGGATCCTCCAAGTGTTATGTTTTATAGTTGGCTGTTTGATTGTGCAATGTATTGAAAGGTTGTCAAACAAATTCAATGCTTAGGATCTTTTCGGGACACGGCTGTGTCATCCATGCCGAAACCAGCGGCGTCGCAGTCCCGATACCCGCCAACATGGCGTGATCGGGACGCCCTCCAATATCGCGAAAAAAATGGCGTTCATGGAGGGGCAGCCTGCCCGCCATAGTCCGGCAGTTGCCGAGCGAAGGAGGGAACTCCCGCGAAACCGTTCTTGACACAGCCCGCTTTTCGGATTGCGTTCTTTGCGCGGCAAGATTAAAGTCCGATAGTATTAACTACAGGGGGGTTGCGTGTCGTTTCCGGATTATACTCACGGCGTATGGTGCAATGCCAAACTCTGGCGCAGTAAATGCCGGCACTGTTCACGGGCAATATTCGTCTTTGTGTGCGATTGTGATTGCCGGGTACTGCTCGAGGGCAGCAATGGCCAATTAAGCCTCCATGAATGCAGGCCTGATCTGCATCTTTTTTCGGAGAGGGACCTGGCCGGCATTGCGCAGGATATCACCGCGCAGGCTGGTCTGGATATTGCTCCCGGGATGAACCTGCGCAGTTCACGTTCCCTCCCCGGGGCCGCGGTGCGGGTGCTTACGGAAGAAAAACACCTTGCAAAAATCATTGCCGCCGGCTGGAATCTGACGCCAGTCCAAATTTCATTTCTTCTTCAGCCGCGTGCCGGCCATACCGCCTGACTACTTGAAAACAATTTCAATGGCCGTCGGACCGGTGCGGCGCAATACGCGCCAGCCGGAGTCAGCTGGGGCAGCCAGCCCGCCGGGTCCCGCCTTGCAGTAAGAATCCGGGCGGCAATTGCCGTTGTCCCGAACGCTCAACCGCCCGATCATTCCAACTGCAACCCTGTCGCGGCAGCCGAATTCCATCTCGCCGGCGACGACCCCCGGCGTTGCCGTGACGACCCCCAGGACAAAATCATCAGGCTCGGCCTTCACGATTTTATCCCCTCGCACCGACACGAAGATGCCAAGGCGGTCTTCTCCGGATGCATTGCCGTCGGCCCACGCAAACGTTTCGGCATACCCATTGCCGCCAGTCCCCAGACAGCCGGAATGATGCAGCGCCTGCCCGTCAATCCGGCAGGCAACTTTCGGGCGCGCGCCGGTGCCATCCGCCAGATGCCAGGCGTAGGGACAAGAAGTTTCGCCGTATTTTCCTACGATTATGGCGCCCGGATGAACCGCTTTCGTCTCCAGCCCGCCGGCATGGGAATGATCGCCCCTGGCAACGGTTTTCCATCCTTCGGCGTGCGCGGCATTGCCGCCAGCGGATGTCCCTCCGCCTTCAGCATGCGAACGGTTGCCGGATGCCAGCGTCGCCTCACCTTCGGCGTGCGCGCCGTATTCGCCGTTCACCTTCGTCAGGTAACCCTCAGCGTGCGAATAGCGGCCGAAGCACGTTGTATCGCGGCCTTCGGCATGCGCAAAGTTTCCGGCGGCGTTACTGCGCTTGCCTTCGGCATGCTGCCCCTTGCCGTCGCTGTAAGTGGAGTCATTCCCTTCGGGAGCATAAGAGGCGCAAGCCATCATGATGGTCTGCGGTTCCGGAAAAGCCGGCTCCGGGTTGTCATAAAATACCCGGGTCAACCGGTTCGCCGGGTCATATTGCGAGCGCAATACCGTGTATTTTCCGGGAGGAACTTCCGCGGTGGAAAACAGGACCACGGTGGGATGCCGGTTAAAAGCAGGCGTCGTTCCCTGCGGGTTAATTGTATGGCAGCCATTTGTAATGATTATGGGCGCATCAATAAATTCCGGCGTGTAATCCCCCGCCGGATTCAGGTCGGCGTCTGCGCGGACAATAAAATATGGCCGGCTGCCATGCGATTTCAAGGACGCCATGCCCTGGTCGCGGGGATTGATGAAATACCTGCGGCGGCCGGTGATGGTCTGAACGCCTTCCGTATGCGAATCGTTGCCGGCGGCCAGGGAAATGCAATTCTGGGCATGCGCAATTAATCCTTCCGCCCAGCTTGCCGTTCCTTCGGCATGGCCGGACCAGCCGGAAGCACGCGTCGCAGTTCCTTCCACGTGTGCGCCTTCGGCCGTTTTCCCATAGGCCGGCTCATCCTCGGCTTTAGTATACCGGCCTTCCGCATGTGAAGCCTCGGCGGCAGCCTGCGTTAGAATGCCCTCGGCATGAGCATGATCGCCCGACGCCGCACATTTTTTATCTTCTGCCTTCGGTTGTTTTTTCATGATGCGTCTGTCGGATTTGATTTTCACTGTTTTTTGGGTCCTTCCGGGTTTAACGTGGGATTTCGCATTGAGTGCTATCCTCGGCGATATCCTACCGCTTCGCTCCTGCATCATCCCGAGCGCCCGCATCCGTCATCCCGAGCTTGTCGAGGGATCTCAGTCTCTTCCACCCCGGTGCGGGTGCCGACCCGAGTCCGAGCACACTCGCGGCCAAATCCGCCCACGTCGGATTCATCTTTCCGATCAGGGCCTCCTTCTTCTCTCTGCGCCAACGCTTTAACTGCTTCTCTCGCGCAATCGCATCCCGCGGATCGTTGTGCTGCGCGTAGTCCACAAGACGATTCAGATTGTATCGTTCCGTGAACCCGGATACGCCACCTGATAGATGCTGATGGACCCGACGCACCATGCTGTTCGTGACTCCGATATGCAGCCTCGTCTGTCCCTTGTTGGTCGTCATGTAAACGCAAAATGCCTCGCGGGACATGAGATTCCTCGACTTCGCTCGGAATGACGGACGAAGAGTGAGTCATGATCAAGCGTTAATATGGCGTCAATTCCTGTTTTTGGTCAATGAAAAATCCCACGCTATTTTCGGAAGAACCGTTTTTTGATCAGCCTTGGCGGATACATTTGCATAGGCTTAAACACGGCAATTATGCCCTGCGACTGAGACGACGTCAAGCAGGTCCGAGACCACCCCCGTTGTTATATCCGTGACGCCGGCAGGACAGGATTTTTCTTGGTCGGCAGCGCATAATATGAAGGAACACCCCGGAAGTTGTCAAACGCGCTCGGTAACACCCGGGAGGGTCGTATCGAGGGGAGCTGGCAAAAAATCCCGGGGTTTGAAATGGCACTCGTTCATCATTAAGACCGACATCGGGCAAAGACCTGATAACACGACGGATAATTAACAGAAGGGGAAAGGTCTCTCCGGGAACATGAATAATTCTTTTGCACTCGCCCCTTTGCGCGTTATATTTGAACAATAGCGACACATGGAAGTTTTCTGCGGGCACGCTACAGAAAGGAAAATGCCATGTTAAACAGGATCATGATTTTTGCCGCCTGTGTCATCTGCCTGGTAAACCCGGCACAGGCCGCGGGCATTTCGGATGAGCCCGTTTTTGCTATTCGCGGTTTCACCAATGCATATCTGTATTGGTTTGATATAGGCGACCTCAATAACGATGGGCTTCCGGACATTGTATGCACGCAGTCCGGCAGCAAGTCGAATGCAGGGCACAAGGGATACATCTTCCTGCAGACGACCAACCACACTTTCCAGGCCGACAAAACGAATGCCGATTATGTGCTTGATTTGCCCGGCGGGAGTCCGCTCGGGGTAGGTATAGGCAACTTCAACGACGATAAACTCAAGGATATTGTTCTGGTGAATATTGGAAAACAGCCGAGTAATAACTTGAGCTTTTTTTACGGTTTTTCCCAAAAGCCGTTCTTCCGCACCGTTCCCGACCGTGTTATTGCCGGCAGGTGGCAGCAGGACATATTGGTCTGTGATTTCAACAACAAGGGGCTTGACGATATTGTTAACAGTTCGGGCGTGTGTTTGTACCAGGAGACGGCCGAAAATTTTGTGGAATGGCGTTTCCCTGGCGGTTTCTGCGGGAATGTGCCGTATCTTCCAGACCTGGACCAGGACGGCTACGCCGACCTGGTTTTGCCGTCCTTGGACGGCATCAATATCTTCCTTCATAAAACGAACTATGGCGGCGCGCAAAAACTCAGGAAGCCGGACATGGTGCTGGGCAAAGGGGAAAAACTTTTTTATGCGGCTTTTGGCGATTTTACCGGGGACGGCAAGCCGGATATAGCGGCGGGCAGCAGCGAGGAAAAGGCCGTGGCGATCTACGGCCGGCAAAAAGACGGCGCTTTTGCAGAGGCCGGCAGGATAACTAACTTTCCTTTCAAGCCGCACATGATCGCGGCAGGGGACTTGAACGGGGATGGCAAAGACGACCTGCTTGTGACTTCATCATCCGGCGAAATGGCGGATGTTTTCTATCAGCAGAAAGGCCGGGCAAAATTCGCCGGGAACGCCGCCGAGGCGGACCTGATGCTCGACCTTAAAGGGAGAACGCCATACCGCAAGATTAAAATAGCGGATATCAACAAAGACGGCTTAAATGACGTTGTTATCAATTGCTGCAGCGAACTCCATGTTTTTCTCAATAAAAAAACAGGCGCATTCCCCGGCGAACATGTTGAAATTGAACTGAAAAACCCTGACTTCGAGACGGCCCGTCCGGGACGCCCCCGTATTCCCGCCGACTGGCAGGGAGCTGATGGCTCCCTGATCGCTTTGGATGAAACCAACACGTATAAGGGTAAAAGTTCCCTTGTATTGAAAACCGAGAGGACGAAGGGCGCCGTCATGATCTCCCAGGCGTTGCCGCTTGAGTATTCTCCCAATGCCGCTTACGAACTGTCTTTTGCCTGCAAGACCGATGGCCGGGCGGCTGCGCACATAGAAATAGTGGATTTTAGCGCCATAGCGAAGAAGGATAGAAGCCGGGGATATTATCCGCTCCTGAAGGAGTTTTTGCACACCGACTGGCAGGAACAGAAGATTCCTTTTGTTACCCCCGCCGTTGCCGGTCATAACCTTGTTCTGCGCATCTGGGCCAGCCCCCACTATATCAAGGACGGTACGATCCGGGTTGATAACTTCAAAATAACCTGCTTGCACCGGTATGGTTGGAAAGCCAGGGAATGGTTCTCCGAGCTTGCCGAGCAAATAGATGATTTCCGGTATGCGTTTTTACCGAAACTTGATTTTGTAGAAGAAGATCTTGCCGGATTTGAAAACGGCGCCCGGAAGAGAAAGCTTGCCGCAGAGGCGCGGCGCATCCGCGAAGAAATCAACCGGGAATCGGATCTTTTGGATCAGGGCGCAGCGGCGTTTAAAAACAAGCTCGTTGAGAGCATCGGGAGCAGGGGCATTAAGGTTGCAGGTTTGCTATTCGCCGCCCGGCAGGAAGAAATGGAAGAAAAAGTTGCTGCCTTGACGAAGCGCTTTGAGGGCAAAGTCGTTGCTCTGCAGACAAAGGCCGACGAGGCCAAGGGGAAGCCGGCGGCGGCCAAACCGGTTTACGGGGCAAATTGGCCGGGAAGCAGGTTCCACCGGATGGCTTGCAGCGGGGTCTTGGCGCGCGGCACGCTCCCCGATATTTATGAAGCCATGGATAGAACCCATTACACGGTTGACTGGTTTGCCCATTTGTTTCAGGGCCGCGGAACGGTGGTTGAAGGCGGCGGATTCCGCTACGACGAAACGGTGCGGCAGCGGGCCGGAGAAATCATGGATGCGGCGGAAAAGAACAATATTGTATTTTGACGCGCGATTCGATAAGAAATGACAAATGGTTTGATAATGAGGGTAGCGGGAGGCAGCGGGGAAGGCAAGCGGAAAGACTTTTTTTGGGGGCGTTTGCAGGCGGGATGAAAGAGTCTTTCAGGGGCCGTGCGGAGGAGATTCCGAGGCGGTTATAGCCGGCCATTTCGGGGGGGATGCCGGACATTGGCTCGTGAATTGGGTGCGCCACTGGCCAAAACAGCAGCCTTCAAATAGACGGCAGACAAAGGCTTGGTCTTTAGCCTGGTCACAGGCTTCGCAGATTTCACGGCGCTCCTTCGACAGCACCGTTTCCGGCACCTCGCCGGAAGGGGCGTATTTGGCTGTGAGCTGCTTATAGGCCTCATCAGAGAGAATCAGGCTGTTGCCATCAACTTTCCCATATGAAATGACGTCCTCAGCATATCCAGCCGGGCGATGCGGGGAATAGGAATATAACTCGGTCAAAAGAAGTGTTTTCATGGGGGAGATGAGTAACCGGTTAACAGTTCGCAGATCCAAAGGACGGTCGGGGTAGAAGTGCTCAAGTATCGGGTTTTGATCGTGCCATCGGGCTGGGTGATGTCAATCTTCGCGCCTTCGTGGCAATACGTCCCGCCATTCGATTTACAGACGAAGGAAAACTTCAGGAAGCCGCAGGGGTCAGTGTTGTAGTCTTCAAGGACTATGTTGAATGGGCCTTGATAAATCGACTCGCAGTTATGCGGCGGACTGGCATTATTGAAGTCCAGGAATGCAACAAAGATATCGTTCAGGTACCAGTCAAATTGGGCATTATCGCAGCAGTGTCCATCTTCCCCGCCAAAGTGGAATTCCACCTCAATGGATGCACCGGCCGGCGGAATAACTGGGCCAAGGATTATACTCATTCGTCGAACACCTCACTTGCTATGGTGAGCATATACCTGACCGTGCCAGTTTCACTGTCGCAAACGGATACCTTCCGGATTTTCAGTTCGTTGACGGCGGAAGTGAGGGCGGCGATCTGGGCGGGATCGAGGGTGATCTTCTGAGTATTGTTGGTTACAACCAAGAGTTTAGTCTGGCCGGAGGCGCCTACTGTGTTCAGAAGCGGAGTTGGGCCGCTTAAGGCCACAGTGGCGGCGCCTGATGACGATTCGCCGGTGGTGCGCTTGATAAAGCTGAATGCCACACCACGGCCACGATTGGCACGTAGCCGTTCGACCAGATCCTGGGGCGATAGCTGTTCGGCCGGGCCAAAATGGATCGTGGTGCGGCCGAAATCCACATCCTCATCTACCTTTTGGATCAGTGCGGCCATGGTTTCCCAGGCAGCGAGGCCACCGGTGAGGTTGAGAGTGAAGCCGGCCACCGCGCGCAGCGCGGCGGCTACATTCCCACATTCTTCCTCGGTCAGGGTGATGGAACCTTCGTACTGCAGGGGATGGAGACTATCGTAAAGGGCTTTAGCAAGGCCGACAGGGATTGATTCACCGGTGACCAGGCTGGCCAGTCGGGTGTAGGTGCCGGATGGGCAGTCGGTGGTGATGATGGTGCATGAGACGCTGCGGATTTCCTCTTTGATAATTGCGCTATCCAGCGACGTGGTCGTGCGCACCTGGGCGGTATATGTGACCTCCTGAAAATGCTTGCCGGTCATCCAGTCCTGGATCTGGCCCTCCTTTAATTCGTAGTCGTAAGGGGTGGCCGACCATGCAGTTGTTCCAGGAAGAACGGCTGAGACCTGATTGGCGGTAGTTTCATAGGTGCGATCATGAGCCGTCCAGAAGGCATCCTCACCAACGGGTATCAATGTTGACACGACTTTCTGAGTGACATAATTGGCCTGGAAGCCAGCGAGCTGGAGGGTGGCGGTCAGAGCGGCGAATTCGCGGCCGGTGGCGGCGACCGGCCATTTATCGGTGACAAGAGTTTCGTACTCAGTGCCGTCGACCGTATTGGTTTGCTCGAATTTGAGGACGATGGCGGGGACGATGAGATCGGAACGAGGTGTAACCTGGAGATTGGAGATTTGATTATTTGAGATTTGAGAGCCGGAGTTTGGTTGAAGAGCAAGGGAAAGCGATTCCAACGCAGACCGCCGGGCGCAATGGAAAGTGGGATAAGGCGTGGTAGAATAATCGAACCAAGTGACGGCATCTGGGGACCAGCGGAGCATGCGCCGGATGGCTTCCGAGCAGGTGATATCCTGCTGTTCATCGAATGGAATTTCGAGATCGGGTTCTATCGGATCCTCGGGATCGAGTTGGATTGGGGCGCCGGAGGCAATAGCGTAGTTAATGACATCGGCAATGACCTCGCCGGAGGAGCGCGGGTCGCCAGCGGGGTCCTGGCCGAGTATGACGCGGGATTTATAGACGCCGATAAGGTCATAGACGACCTCATCCGGTGGCTCGCCTATGGTTTCCTCGCCGAGTTTAACTTCGCCCTCTGCCAACGTGTACGGTTGGGGGCGCATGCCGGCGCTCCAGATCTGCTGGTACACCAAGTTATCCAGGAACCACCAGGGACCGGCGAGTTCGTAGTCCATGGATTCCTCCGTACCGGAGCCGGAACGCGGGACTTGGACGACGCGGCCGTAGAACCACGGCGCAACCGCGCCGGTGGAGTCGTTTTTGAAAGAGATGGTTATGGTGGAGCCGTAGGGGAAAAGCTCGGCGGCGTCATAGGGGCCGGGGGCGGTGAAAGAGACGGTGTCCTGGGCCTGTGAGACGCGAGAGCGGCGGAGGTTGGAGAGACCCCATTCCGCGAAGGATTTGGTGGTGCCGTTGTAGGTTAAAAGCCAGCTCATAAATTTCAGATTTCAGATTGGAGATTGAAAAAACTACTTGGTGCGGAGGCCGCCATTTTTGATCTGGCTTGATTGTTGGGATACCTGGGAATTGACGTTATTAACGGCGGCGGCCGCCTGGTTAAGGGCCTGGGTGACATTGGCTCCGAGAGACTCAATGGAACGGATCAGATTGGCCAGGGCGGCCGGGTCCACGGTTTCGCGGATTTTACCAACGATGGCTTCGGCCTGGGAAACGTCGGCAGATTCTTTGCCGAAGCGGGATTGAGCGAGGGAAAGGTCTTGCTTTGCTTGCGCGCGCTGACGGGGGGAGAGTTTCTTATCGCCGGCGACTTTTTCGGCGGCCTGGAGTTGGATGCGGGCGGCCTGTTCCTCGGCACGTTGCTGGTCGAGGGCAAGGTCAGCGCGTTTTTCGAGGGATTTTTTATCCTGCTCGTTTGCGAATTTATCGAAGGCAACGGCCTGTTGCTCGACGATATTCTTCTTCCGCGCCGCTTGCATGGCAGGCTCGACTTTGGTTCCCATGATCGAGGTCTCATATTCCTGCACCTTGGTTGCGGCGATGGCTTTAGATAACTGGCCCGCTTTGGCTACGTTCCTTGCTTCTTCCGCCTTCTGGTATTCGCGTTCGAGGGCTTCGCGTTGGAGCGTGAGTTCCTCGGTTTTTTTGCGCTGGGTTTCCTTGGTATTAACTGACTGGAGAGCGCCTTTGAATTCTTCATCGGTCGCTTTCTGTTCGAGAGGCAGGACATTCAGGCGTGTCTGTTTTTTGCGGAAAAGAGCGTCATTCGCGGCGATTTCTTGTTCAAGTTGGGGAGTGGCGGTCTTGAATTTTTCATCGGCCACTTTTTTGAGTTGAGCTTGGCGCTGGAGATTCTGCAGCAAGATGAGGTCTTTCTGGGCCTTGTCGATTCTCCCTGCCTGTCTGCTCTCGGATTGTTCCTGTTCTTTCCAGGCTGCATCAGGATTGTAAGCCTGTGGCGGGACAACAGGACTATAGTAAAGAGCATCCAGTACCTGGAGTTTCGTGCGAGAAGCACCGATATTCCAGAATAATTTGCTTCGAGCTTTTTTAAGGGCGGCCTCGGCGCGTTTCTGGGCCTCTTCGAAGTTGCCGGTGGTAACTTCATCGGGAGTGGCCACGCCTGCGGTTAAGGCGGCACGTTCAGATGAGGAATAGAATTTATCGCGGCGTTCTTTCTCGCGGGTGAGGGCTTGGAGTTGTTCGCGGTTTTTACGGTCAGTGGCTTCGATTTCGGCTTGCTGTTTTTTGAGAGTAGCGGCCTCACTCTCGCGCAGGCCGGCCTTTGTTTCGCGAGTTAGAATAAGTTTGCGGCGTTCGCCTTCCTCGGGGGTCATTTCGCCATAGGCAACGGCTTTATTGATCTTGGCGGTTTCGCCGGCAAGTTCGGCCTCGCGCATAGCTTTGAGGGATTCGAATGCAGCATCACTGGCGGAAAGAGTTTGGGCGAGGGCGGTATTGAGATCAGCGATTGATTTGGTGAGATTCTCAAGGTTGGTCTGGGAGATTTTCTCGAAGGCATCGGCGGCGAGTTTGGCCTGGGCTTCGACAGCTTTGGTATCCTTTTCTCCGCCGCGAAAAACCTCGAACAGTTTTATGGCGCCGGCAATGAGGGAGGCGAAAACGATGATCAGGCGGCCCCAACCGGACGCGCCGAATGCGCGGAGCAAACCACCAATGACGGTCGTCAGACCGGAGACGGCATCGGCGGCGCCGGAGACGAGGGAACGCACGCCGGTGACGGCGAGGGCGACACCGTGGAGACGCATCCCGAGCTGGTGATTAGAGAGGGAGGCATTCTCGCTGGCCCGGGAATGTTTATTGGTGGAGTCGACCAGAGAGTCAATTTCCTGCTTGGCCTCCTGCGCGCCGGAGCCATCCTTGGTGGTCAGGATTTTAATATTGACATCTTTGTCGGGCATAAGTAACCTATAAACATGAAATGGGCGTATTCAATTTTGGTTCCCGGACTCGGGCAATGGGTGCAGGGCGATCGCAGAAGCGCGGCTTGGATAGCGCCGGTTGTTTTGTTCGCCCTGTGGGCATACTGGCCGCTGGGCATAGTGTGCCATGTGGCCAATATTATTGACGCCTATGGACGTGACGACGCCTGCGGGCGCGAGACACGCGGATCCACTTCGCAGGTTCATTGATTTCTCCCCTCGGTTTTCGCCGCGATATAATCGCTTGCGGCCTGACGCACCACTTCCAAGATCGTCTCCATTTCGGGCAGGACGGTTGGATCGGATTCCTGGGTAACGGACTCGACCAGCCAGAAGAAGATGCCGCCGCCGCGCGTGGCACCGGCAGCCGCATATCTGTACTTCCCCGGGTTATGCGCCCAGCCTTTTTGTGCCTTGGCCGAACGCCAGCGGATATCGGTTGAGTGACGCTCAGCGAGGGCGTAAGGGCCGTGGCGGCCGAAGAGCATTTCAAGGTTGTTAAATTCACGAGCCCGGCGGCCAACGGCTTCGTCACGGGAGGGGATGGTGAGGTATTTGGCATTAACAGGTTTGATGGTTCCGCCTAAGTAACGTTGGGCGATGCCGGTTTTGGAGATAGAGAGGATGACGGAATCGTGCGTGGTGAAATGATGCGTGGAGCGGGCGGCATCGGCATAAAAATTATGAGGGGCGGCATCACGATGCCGCTCATCGGCAAGGGTTTTGAAATGGTCTTGCAGCAAGTTGACGCCGGCGCGGCCCATGGACTCCTGGACGGCGGCGCCTTCCAGGGAATTTTGCAGGCGGTCGAGAGCAGGAGAGGCGTCGTCTTTTGATATTTCGATGGTAATCATGGCAAACGCAATACTCCATTTATGAATTCAGCGCCGGGCATGGAGTCCAGGAGCGCAGCACGGAGATCCTCAGAGAGATCGGAAACGGATGAGACTTTAGGCAACGCCGTAATTTCAGCGGGATCCGGAGCGGGCGCACCCGGGTCCAGGACGCCGAGGGCCTCGGCTTCCGGGCGGAGGATATCGCGAGTCCACATGCCGGAGCCGTACTTGAACGGGGGGTATGGCTGGCCGAAGTCGGATATTTCGGTCCAGACGGGATCGTTCTTAAGGGCGATCATGCGGCCGCCGCCGTAGAATTGGCCGCCGGCGGTCTGCCAGATGGAGGGCCAGTTGCGCTGAGCGTTGCGGGCCTCGAGGCGGTATAATTCCTGGGCGGGGGCGGCATCGAGGGCGGCGGGATCCTGTGACTGGATAAATTTGCCGAGGCCGAGGGCCATTTCGGTTTGCATCCGGATGATGAGGTTCAGGCGGGCATCGGAGGAGAGGTCTTTGATGGTGCCGGCT
>JAQUMN010000060.1 GCA_028718125.1 Kiritimatiellia bacterium | reverse complement strand
ACGGCCAGCGGGTAAACCAAGGCGGTCATTTGTTCCGTTGGCGGCGTCATTGGCGTTGACATTAACAGGTCAAGCGCCTGGCGCATATGGCCGGTTTGTTGCAGGATGGCGGCGGCGGCGAGCGTGTCAAAGGCCGGGCGCAACAGGCATGGCACGTATTCAATGTGGGGCTCCGGACGGGTCGCGACCGTGAGCAGTTCAAAAACGTCAAGACGCGGCCGCCAGAACGGACGTTGCAACGGCAACACCGCGGCTTCGTACGGCGCCAGTCGGCGATGGATGCGGCGTCCAAATCCGCGCAGCCTGACATCGGCTGGTCGTTCCAGTGTGTTAACCAACGCAAAAACAGGGCGGGGCAGTATATCCGGTCCGCCAAAGACGCATTGCCGCGGATATTTATCGACCAGCAATAATTCCGTGCTGCCCAGTTCATGGCCGGCGCGGAAAAACGTTTCCCGACCTTGCCGGCTGATATAGCCGGGTTGGACGAGGGGCAGTTGCAAGGACAGGTCCGGAGTGGGCACGGCCAGCCACCACAGTTCCACTTGGAGCAATGAGAAAGACAATTTGACACTGTCCGGCGGTAGAAGACCCCACTGACACAATAGTGTCGCTTGATTGGTGAAAGCGTTGAACGCGGCTTGGTATTTCGGGTAGCGTTCCCCGGTCAGCGGATGGCGGATGCCGCGTCCGTCGGACGACGCATTGCGGAGGATGCAGTCAAATTTCCGGTTTGCAAACAAGTTCGTCCCGGCGGTTTCAACCTTGTAGATAAATTCAGCGGATTGGCCGACATTCAGATGCGCCGGGTCAGTATAACGCTCCAAGCCCAAGGTGCTGGTACGCGGCATGTGGCGTTGCAGCCAGCGGTTAGCCGAATAGCGGGTGTCGGTCCACTTATAATAAGATGCCGTCAGCAAACCTGTTCGCATGACCGGCAGGGTGGCCGCCAGAATCAAAACGACGGCCGCCAGCCGGCCCAGGCGCCGGGCAGCCGGATGTTGCCAATGCCGCCATAAATACAAAGGTGCCAGGCCGGCCAGCACGGCCCACGGCGGCAAAAAATTCATGACCTCCTGAGGACGTATCCATGGCGCCGTGAACAGTAAATAATAAAGATAAAACAGAGGGAATCCGATTAAAACGGGCCAGAATCGGCGATAGGCGTGTGTGCCCGCGATCAACAACCCCACGGCGGCGGCCAGAAGGCTGCCCCAGCCCAAGGACACCACGGATACGCGCACCCACAGCCAATGACTGCGCAACCGGATAAAAGACTCACCGCGGGCTTGACCCATGAGCGTGACGCCTTCGCCATACACGCGCGTGCTCTGACTGCGCAAACCTTCACGGAAAGAATTCCAATCCATGACCGCCGGACTGGCCAGCGCAAATCCTACGGCAAACAGGGCCGTGGCGCATAACAGCAAAACCAAAATCCGCCGCCATTTTTTCTGCTTTGCGGGCTTTGTTGCGTTATAAAAACTGAAGATCCATCCCAGGGGCGCCAGGAAAAGCAGCGTGTATTTTGTGCCGGCGGCGAATCCGGACGCCAGGGCGGCCGCGGCAAACAGCCACCAGGTGCGTTGTTGCGCAAATCGCGCCCACAGCCATAAGGCCAGGGCCAGCATAAAAACCATGGCAATATCCGTCTCAACATAGTGGGCGTGGATGATATGGTCCGGCGCAAAGCAAAAAAGCAGGGCGCTGAAAAGGCCGGTCCACTTGGAGCAGGAAATGGTGGTGGCCAGCAGGTAGACCAGCAGACAGGTCAGGCCGGCCAGCCAGACATTGAAATGGCGGCCCAGGGTAAAATTGATGCCTTGCAGCGGCGTCACCCGGTCAATTTCGCCCAACTGATAACGCCACTGCTGCCGCAACTGGATGAATGGATAGACGGCACGCCGGAATTGATTAAAAAGTATAAAGAACCCGCCGGGATACACGTTGTTTTTTAAATATCCGTCCTCTGCGGTCTGAGCCATCCAGCCCACGATGCGGGGTTGGTCGGGATGCAGTTCCATCGGGCGGTCAAAACCGCCATATCGCAGGAATATGGCGCTCAGGATGATGCCGGCCAGCAACCAGCGATGCCAATTGCGGCGAAAATAAGAGGGTTTTAAATGCATGGAGGCAAAACAGCTGCCTAATTCAACGTATAGGAATCCAAATTTTGGACTGGATTTCCCCTTGCGCGGGAATGACAGAGTGGCGACGCATAATTGTCATTCCCGATCTAATCGGGAATCCAGAAAAGCTTCAACATGACCGCCTACTCCATATCACGGCGCCGCAAACAACAATAGAATACGGTTGCGATCCCAGATTTCCAAGCGTAATTTTTTTAAATCGGCGCCGGGGGAAACCGGCCAGCGCCATTCCCGTGGTTCCGGCCCCAGGCGGGTTTCCGGCAGCCATGTTTTTTCCTCCGGCAATCCAGCGCCCAGCAGGCGCGGGGCCACCGGGAGCGGCCGGCCCGTATTGCGCACATTCCACCCGGCAACATTGGGGATGGTTTGTTCCGACCCTGGAACCTGGACCGCAAAATTCTGGACGCCGCCGAAAACAGAAACGCGCGGCAACGCGAGCAAATTGGTGTCGTGGTCAAGCACGGCCACTTCATCATTGCAGATCATCGCCGTAGTGAAACCGGCGGCGCGCGCGGACTTGGCAAGGTCGGCGTCGTCTTGTCCATACGGGTAGCAAAAAGAATCCGGGCGGACGCCGGTGCGGGCGCGGAATAAATCACGGCTGACCTGCATTTCCGCCGCGGTGTCGGCCGCTTTTTTGGGGTGGGTATGGGAATGGACGCCGAAAGTCAGCGTACCGCGCTGGAGCATGGCGCGCGCTTCCGGCCAGGTCAGGCAGGGGGCATCACGATAAAACAGCCTTTGCTCCGGGCTATCGGCGACTTTACTGGTGATAAGGTAGACAATGGCTTGGAATCCGTATTGCTTTAACAGCGGTTCGGCTATCGTCGCGCTGCCGAGCAATCCATCATCGAAGGTAATGATCACCGGTTTCGGCGGCAGTTTTTTCCGGCCTTGCAGCGCCGCGGCCAGATCATGCGGCAGAATGCTGGTGTAGCCCTGGGCTTGCAGGGATTGGAGATGTTTTGCAAAATTGCCGGCTTGCACCGTCCAAACGTCCTGAGCGGTAGATGGATCTTGTGACGCGCTCAGATCATGGTACATGAGAATGGGCGCCCGGATGGGCAACATGGCCAAAGCCTGCTGTTTTTGATGCAAATGCCATGCATAAAAAAATCCGAGCGCCGACACCGCCAATATGGCGGCGGCAATGATGATTGATCGGATGTTGATGCGCATGGCGCCTTTCCCCGGCAAAACAGCCGCAATACCACGAAAAATCAGATCGACTGATCGGAAATCGCCTGACGGGTATGCCGGCGGGGCATTTGCCCGACAAGGATCATCCCATCCACGGGCAGTGTAAAACCTGTATTCGGATTATGCAAGTCCGGCAATGCATGTAAAGCAAACAGCGCAGTGTTGCGTCATCCATGCGGAAACCAGCGGCGTCGCAGTCCCGATACCCGCCCGCGGCGTGATCGGGACGCCCTCCAATATCGCGGGAAAATAAAAATTTATGGAGGGTCGAACTCCCGTGAGACCGGATTCCGCAGTCCCGGCGTCGCAGAGCTCCGCCCTCCATGACACGAAAATATCGCGTTCATGGAGGGGCAGCTTGCCCGCCATAGCCTCCTGGCAACGGCGGAATCTCCCGCGAGACTGTTCTTGACGCAGCCCTGGCAAACAGCACAATTTTACTGTTTAAATATGATCTGATTTTCTTTATTGTAT
The DNA here is from genome assembly GCA_028718125.1 of Kiritimatiellia bacterium. Taxonomy (GTDB): domain Bacteria; phylum Verrucomicrobiota; class Kiritimatiellia; order JAAZAB01; family JAAZAB01; genus VSJD01. Next base: position 14,226 of record JAQUMN010000060.1, on the reverse strand, counting down.
CCCCATGCAACCAATTCAGAAAATGGGCCGCATGGGCCGAATTTACCTGGCCTACCGGCGCCGGCAGGCGGCGCTCCAACACCTGCCCCTGCGCCTGTGGATCGAAACGGCCAGCTGCTGCAATCTGCGGTGCGTCATGTGCCCCAACAAGGACGTGGCCGCCGCCGGCAAGGGCCTTATGCCCCTGGAACTGTTCAAAAAAATAATCGATCAGGCCCGCCATTTTGCCTTCGACGTGAACCTCCACCACCGGGGCGAGCCGCTGATGAATCCTGCGCTTTTTGACATGATCCGTTACGCCAAGGCTGCCGGACTCAAAGTCCGCTTCCATACCAACGGCACCCTGTTGGATGAGGCCAAGGCGCGCCGCCTGCTGGGGGCCGGTCCTACCCTGGTCTCGTTTTCATTCGATGGATTCACTAAGGAAACCTACGAGCGAGTGCGCGTGGGCGCCACCTTCGAGAAAACGCGGGATAATATTCTGCGTCTCGTTGCGCTCCGCCAGAAGCTGGGCCTTAAAAAACCATACGTGGTCATCGAAAAAATACGATTTCGGAACCAGGATGCCGAGACTGGGCCCGCCATTGCGGGCGATCCCGCCGCGGCGCAGGCTCTGCACCAGCAGTTCCTGGAAGCCGGCGTGGATGAAATCATCGAAAAAGAGGAGTATGTCTGGGCCGAACCCGGAACGCCCGAGGCCGGCGGAAAACGCACTTTTTCCGTTTGCACATTTCCCTGGTATGCCATGGTCATTTGCGCCGATGGCACGGTCACGCCCTGCCCGCAGGATTTTCACGCCGTGATGAATCTCGGCAACGCCCGGGAAACGCCGCTTAAGGAAATCTGGAACGGCCCGGCTTACCGGCAACTGCGCCGGGATTTCGCCACGGACATCGAATCGCTGACCATTTGCCGCACGTGCGACCGCTTGCAGCGTAAAACCGTCGGCGGCGTGCCCCTGCAGTACATGACCACCTTCCTGACCGACCAGTTGCTCAGCTACGGCCGGCTCCGGAAATGGCTGGGAACCCATGAACGGAATTGAGAACACCAAACCTTAAGCAAACACCAGGCTCCGCCGGAGCGCTTCGCCCAGGCGAGTCGAACATGATATGAAAATTCTTTTCCTGGCTCCGCATCCATTTTACCAGGAACGCGGCACGCCCATCGCCGTGGACCTCCTGCTCACGGCACTGTCGCGGCGCGGCGACCAGGTTGACGTGGTGACATTCCACGAGGGGGCCGACCGCGCCTATCCGGGCGTCACCCTGCACCGTATTCCGCGTCTGCCGGGAGTGCACGGCGTTCGGCCGGGGTTTTCGTTCAAAAAATTAGTCTGCGACGTATTCGTGCTGGCCAAGGCCCTGCGCCTGGCCGCTCGCGGGCATTACCAGGTAGTCCACGCGGTGGAAGAATCCGTCTTCATGGCCATGCTGATCCGCCTCTGCCTGCGCACGCCCTATGTGTTCGACATGGATTCCTCCCTGCCCCGGCAAATGACCGAAAAGTTCCGGGCCCTGGCGGCGATCGCCCCAATCCTGAAATGGTTCGAAGGCCGTGCGATCCGCCGTGCGCTGGCAGTCGTGCCGGTCTGCGATGCATTGGCGGACATTGCCCGGCATTACGCACCACGCAAACTGTGCCTGTTGCGGGATGTTTCGCTCCTGGCACTGGACCCTCCGCCCATTGGCGGCCCGACAGCCCGCGAGGAACTCCCGCCAGCGTTATTTGCCATGCCGCATCCGCGTTTTCTTTATATCGGCAACCTGGAGCGATACCAGGGGCTGGATCTCCTGCTTGATAGTCTCGCCCTCCTGCTGAAAAGCGGCGCTCCAGCATCGCTCGTTATCGCCGGCGGCAAAGAAACTGATATCCGGTATTACCAGCAAAAGGCCACCATAGCAGGCCTCGGCGGGAATGTGTACTTTCTTGGTCCATGGCCCATCGGCCGGATGGCGGAACTGTTTTCAATGGCCGACGTGCTCGTGTCGCCGCGCATTCAGGGCAATAACACACCCATGAAAATCTATTCGTATTTGCAGTCCGGCAAGCCCATCCTGGCCACCGACCTGCCCACGCACACGCAAGTATTGACCCCCGACGTGGCCGTGCTTGCCGCCCCGGCACCCGAGCCTTTTGCCGCCGGCATGCGCCGGCTGATCGAACACCCCGACCAGGGCCGCGACATGGCCCGCCGGGCCAAGACCCTGGCCGACGAGCAATACAGCTGGCCCGTGTTCGAACGCACCGTCCGGGAATTGTACGAGTGGATCGAGCACGCCACCGCCTGATTGCCCTCATTTCGTGCTTTGTGCCTATTTCGCTGTTTTTAGCCTGCGTTGCATTTTTTTAATATAATATGCTTGTCAATCGCAGGAACTTATTGATATACAAGGAGTTTTCGGATGGAAATGAAAGGGCTGTTTCCAGGCCGGTATCATGACAACCCAATGCCCAAAAAGTTCGTAACCCGTTATAATGGAAAAAGAAATGAAGCGTAAAACTCACAAGGATTTTGACCTCAGCCAGTTCGGCGACGATAAACAAGCGGCGATGGCCAAAATGTATGAGGATACGCTACAAAACTTCAAGGAAGGTTCCATCGTCCCAGGCAAAGTGGTGGAAATTCGCAATAATGAAGTGCTTGTAGATATCGGCTACAAATCCGAAGGCCTCATTGCAAGCGAAGAATTCCGGGACCTGGCAACGTTGAAGCCCGGTGACCCCGTCGAAGTCGTCCTGGAACAGATCGAGGACGACGACGGCAAAATCATCCTTAGCAAAACCAAGGCCGAACAGCAGCGCATGTGGGACAATGTGCTTTCCAACAGCGAGGAAGGCAGCGTGCTGGAAGGCGAAATCAAGAGCCGTGTCAAGGGCGGCTTGATCGTGGATGTCAGCGGGGTCAAGGGCTTCCTGCCCGGCTCCCAGCTTGATGTTGTTCCGGTGCGCAACCTGGATGACTACCTCGGCAAACGGTTCGAATTTAAGGTCATGAAAATTGACCGCGAACGCCGCAACATCGTTCTTTCCCGCCGCGACCTGATCGAGCAACGCCGCCGCGACAAACGCAAAGGACTGCTGACAGAAATCAAGATCGGTCAACTGCGCTCCGGCCTGGTCAAAAACATCACCGATTTCGGGGCCTTTATCGACTTGGGCGGCTTGGACGGCCTCCTGCATATTACGGACATGAGCTGGGGTCGCGTCAGTCATCCTTCAAAAGTTCTCAAAGTCGGGGAAACGACCGAGGTTGTGATCCTGGGCATCGACTTCGAAAAAGAGCGCGTTTCGCTCGGCCTAAAGCAGAAAACGCCGAACCCGTGGGATAACATCGAGTCCAAGTTCCCCGTGGGCAGCCGCATCCATGGCCGGGTGGTCAACCTGGTGCCTTACGGCGCGTTTGTCGAGATCGAGGAAGGCGTGGAAGGCCTGGTGCACGTGTCCGAAATTTCCTGGATCCAACGTGTTGGCCGCGCCTCCGACGTGCTGGCTATTGGCCAGGAAGTTGATGCCGTGGTGCTCAACATTAACCGGACCGACCAGAAAATCTCGCTCGGCATCCGTCAGACCACGGCCAATCCGTGGGATACGGTGCGGGAGAAATATCCGGTCGGCGCGCGGGTCAAGGGCATTGTCCGCAACTTTACCTCCTATGGCGCCTTCGTGGAACTCCAGGAAGGCATTGACGGCATGATCCACGTGTCCGATATGTCCTGGACGCGCAAGGTCAACCATCCGTCGGAAATCCTTAAGAAGGCCGACACCGTGGACGTGGTGGTCCTGGAAGTGGATCCCAGCAACCAGCGCATCAGCCTGGGCCTGAAACAGGCACAGAACGATCCATGGTCCTCCATCGCGGATCGCTACAAGGTCGGCCAGAAGGTCACCGGCAAGGTCTCGAAACTGGCGTCCTTTGGCGCGTTCATCGGCCTGGAGGAAGGAATTGACGGCCTGGTACATATTTCCCAGATCGGCGAACAGCACGTGGAGAAAGTGCGCGACGCTCTCAAAGTCGGCCAGGAAGTGACTGCCCGCGTGGTGAAGATTGATCCCATCGAGCGACGCATCGGCCTGAGCATCAAGGCGGCCGCCCTGCCTGATGAAGAATTCGTGGTACAGGAGGATATGCTGACCGGGCTCAAACCGGGTGAAGACCTGGTGGACCTGGCCGGCGCCTTCGATGAAGCCTTCGGGGTCAGCCAGGCCAACGGCCAGGTTCAAGAATGGCGCCCCGGCGAGAAGAAGAACGCTAAGGACGACGAAAAGAAAGAGAAAAAATAACGTCCGCCGAAGCGGATTTGAGCAAAGACGTCTCGGCACCCGTCGGGACGTCTTTGTTGTTTCAATCTTTGTAGCCACGCCGATGACGGCGTGGATTCCCGTTTTCGCGGGAATGACCCCGTTTCACTCGGAGGTTGCGCGGTGCAGGCAGAATGGATGGACATTGTTTGTCATTCCCGACTTGACTCGCCTCGGCGAAGCGCTCCGGCGGAGACTGGGTCGGGAATCCAGTGTTTTCCGTTGCAGTCTCTGGTCGCCTAAATCGAGTTTTCTAATGTCATGAATACCCCGATTGATCGACAGCTCGACATTCTCGCCGCCCGCAGCGTGGACCTGGTATCGCGCGCGGAACTACGCCGCAAACTGGAAACCGCTGCCGCCGCCAAGCGGCCCTTGCGCGTAAAATACGGGGCCGACCCCTCCGCCCCGGATATTCACCTGGGCCACGTCGTGGGACTCAACAAACTGCGCGAGTTCCAGGACCTGGGCCACACGGTGGTGTTTATTATCGGCGACTTTACGGGAATGATCGGCGACCCGACCGGCCGTTCGGAAACGCGCAAGCCGCTCTCGCGCGATAAAATTGCCGAGAACGCCAAAACGTATCAGGACCAGGTGTTCAAAGTGCTTGATCGCGCGCATACCGAAGTATGTTTCAACTCCGAATGGTGCGCGAACATGACATTTGAAAATGTGCTCAAATTGTCCGCCCGTGTAACCGTGGCGCAAATGCTCGCGCGCGACGATTTCCAGAAACGTTTCCAGGAAAAACAATCTATTTCAATCGTTGAATTCATCTACCCCATCATCACGGGCTACGATTCGGTCATGGTTGAAGCCGATGTTGAAGTGGGCGGAACCGACCAGCTTTTCAACATGCTTGTCGGACGCGATCTTCAGAAATCATTCGGATTAGAACCGCAGGTTGTCTTGACCCTCCCCCTGCTGGAAGGCCTGGATGGCGTCCGCAAGATGAGCAAGAGCCTGGGCAATTACGTGGGCGTTAACGAGAGCCCGCGGGAAATGTTCGGCAAAATCATGTCCATTCCGGACGCATTGATGGAGCGCTACGCGGCATTGGTTCTCGGTCGGCCCGCCTGCAACGCTATGCGTAGCATTGCGGGCAGGCCGGAGAAGGAGCCCTCGCTCCCCGGCGTCAAAGACGAACGTCACCCGCGCCAGGTAAAAGACGAACTGGCCCAAACCATTGTGGCGCGGTTTCACGGCCCGGCCGCCGCCGTGGCCGCTTCCGCCGAGTTTGAACGCGTGTTTTCGGAACATAAACAGCCGGACGAGATGCCCACCGTCGTGATTCCCATGGCCCAGCGGAAAGACGGCAAACTGGGAGTCATGGCGCTGCTGGTCGCGGCCGGCCTGGCGGAAAGCAATGGCGCCGCCCGCCGTTTAATTCAGCAGGGCGCCGTCAAAGTCGGCGAGACTAAAATTACCGATATCACCGCGGAGCTGGCCATTCCGGAAGGCAGTGTCGTCCAGGCCGGCAAGCGCGCTTTCGCCCGCATTGTTTCGGCTTGACCGCTATCACCTACATGATAGGCTTACCCGCGCGAAATCACATCTTCATTCCTCGGTAGCTCAATGGTAGAGCGGGTGGCTGTTAACCACTAGGTCGCAGGTTCGAGCCCTGCCCGAGGAGCCAACCCTTAGGCATTACGAACTTATCCCCCTCCCTTAGGGAAGCCCCTGTAAACAGGTCGGTTGCGTAAAGTGTCATGTTAACCAGATACCATTTAGTTCGTATTCTCGCCTTGAATACCCCCGGTTCAGCGGGCATCTGATCCTTTTCCGGGGCAAAGTGGTTAACAGTCACTTCCTTCACCAGAAGCCGAATCAACTCCTTCTGATCTTCCGGCGGCAACACCCGAAACACTTTTCCGAACTGCAGTAGACTATCGGAAATCAGCCTGGCATCCGTAACCACTTTCTCCCGGTATTGAATGTCGATCTTGACCTTCTCACGCTCCAACTCGACCTGCCGTTTTTCCTCGGCCAACTGTTCCGCTTCTTGGATCATTTCATCGCTGATCCGTTTTGCACCCTCCTTCTGCGCTGTGTCCATGAAATTCTTTACAGCTACTGACAGCTGGTCGAACCGACGGTCAAGCTCAGCCAGTTTGGCTTTAAGCGGCTTAACGCCCTTGCTCTTGGCCTCGTCGGCCGCTTTGATGGTCGCCTTAATGATATCCGGATGCTTCCCGATCTCGCCGATGTACCCGATTATCAGATCCTCAAATGGTCGTGCCGGGATGTTTCGAACCGAACACTTGGCTTCTCCGCCTTCTTTTGAGACGTTCGTACAGGTGTAGTATAGGTATTGATTGCCGTTCTTATCCTTCTTGCCGGCGGGCTTTGGCGTGAGACTGAGGCCACAATGACCGCATTTCAACAGGCCTTTCAACAGATGAACATGCCGGTCCTGATGCAGAAAGATCGGGCCTTCCTTTTCTTTTGGACGCAACGCCTCGTTTGCCGACTGCCAGAGTTGCGAAGACACGATGGCAGGATGTTCGGACGGGTACTCCTTGCCGCCATTGATGACAATCCCCTTGTAGATTGGATTCGCTATCATCTCCTGCACACGGCCACTGACAAATCTCTTATCGCCAACCACCTTGGTTGAGCCGTCTTGTTGGACAAGGATTCGTTTCCGTGTGCGCCACCCCATCTTATTCAGGTACTTGGCCACGGCCGTTGGATTCTTGAGTCGAACCGCCTCGTTGAATGCTTTCGTCACAAGTTCTTGTTCGGCTGGTTTCAGGATAAGCTTCTGGTTTTTTTTGTCGTAGTCGTATCCCGTTGGCACCCAGCCGCCGTTCCACTTGCCCTGCTGGGCGCGCTGGATGAGCTTATGCCGTGTGCGCTCGCGGGTCTGTTCGCGTTCGAATTCCGCGAAGCTCAGGAGCATGTTCAGGAAAAGCATCCCATGCGGTGTGGCCGTGTCAATCTGCTGTGTGGCACTGGCAAAGTTCACATTGTATCGCTGAGCCTCTCCCCAAAATTCGTAGAACTGCTTCAATGATCTGGATAGTCGGTCCAGCTTATAAACGACAATCATGTCCAGATTGCCGGCATGGATTTCGTGAAGAAGCGCATGAAGGCCAGGCCTGTCCATGGTGCCGCCGGAATAGCCGGCATCTTCAAAGTGGTATGCCGTAATCCATCCCTCTTCTTTGTGAATGGCAATGTAGTGTTCGCAGATGTCTTTCTGAGCATCAAGCGAGCTATATTCCCCCTGCGCCTGATCATCCGTTGAAACGCGGGTATAGATTGCGCAGCGGATTGTTTTTGTGACCGCTTGTCTTGTCGATATCCTAGAGTTCGTATTCATGCTTATTTATAAGCTACCATGATGCGAACTATATGCAAGCGCAATTTGTCATGCAGGCGGCCTATTTATCTCATCGTAGTCGCAGGGATTGCCGGGATACCGGATTTTACCAGCTTGGATCTCAAACCGGGATGAGAATAACCCACAAAAAAACACAATCTGTGATCGGTCATGTCGTTGTTGTTGGAAAGTACTTGGAATCTCTGTTGACGAATGCTGGCAACGTGCCCTCCAGAATATCGACGATCGCCTTATTGATCACAGGATTCTCAATTGCCCCGGAGACATACCTCATCACATAGTTGTTCTTCTTGTCTAGGTCGGCACATATGATCTGCTCGGCGTCACACACAACGGCAAGATTGGGGTTATGTGTGACAATGAATATTTGCCTGCGTTGTTTGGCCATTTTAATGCAGGGGACGAGCAATTCAAACACTGTCTGGTTATCTAAATTCTCTTCTGGCTGGTCGATGACCAATGGGATGTCGTCCTTGCCCACAAGCAGATAGAACGCGAGCAACAGAGTTCCTCTTTCACCTGGCGACAACTGGTCCATCTCCTTGTCGCCCATGTGCAGAGTGTATCGCGGTGTCAGATATTCGAGCGAGAAGAGGAAATCATACAAGCTCGCGACGGTCTTCCCTTTCTTGATCTGGTCTGCAACTATAACGGGTTTGCCGCCAGGCCGTTTGTCATTCTCAAGGGCATCAGTAACATCCGAAAGAAACGCTTCGATTCCACTCTCAGTGTTGAGGTCATGCCGCGCCAGAATGCCACGCATCATCTTGAGACCATCCTCAACACCGCAGAACGACCCAGCGATTCCATGACTCACAATGTCGAAGAAGGTCTCAATAAATCCGGTGTCAATAATGCCTACCTGGAAGTTAAGTTGAAAACGGTCTTTCGCCAGAGGCGACTTCGTGATAAAATCTTGGACAGGCGCATATAGCTTCCGGTATGCATCTGCTAGTTCTGAGATAACTTTGTGGATTTCTTTGGCCTTGGTCAATCGTCGTGCTTTAGAGTCTGCCAACATTGAAGGCACTTGAGCTAGATTCTCAAGTTGATGCACGTAGTACTTGAGCGTTCCAGTACTTGTCGTATTGCCCTCAATGCGCGTGCGCATATCGGCCCAAGTCTTGAGGGCTGTGATATGCTCTTGGTACTTCTTGTTCGGACCGTCAAGCTGCTCTTGCAGAGTCGCGATCTCAACCTTTATCTTTTCCTTATTGTGCGATAGGCTTCCGTCCAGAGAACTGTCGAGGTGCTTTTCTATGCCTATCTTTTTCTCCACAAATGTGGTTCGCTTCTCATCGATTAGGGCCTTGTTGATTGTCAATTTTACCACCACATCACATTGGAGCCCGATGGATTCAATCTCGGCGCGGCTTGTTGTGATGAAACCCTGCACTTGTCGTTCGAGATTGGCAATTCTGGCGAGCAGTTTGTCAGCCACGGTTATCAATTGGGCCTGCTGCGCTTGTTCTTTTAAAGCCTGTTCAATCGCTTTATCGCATTCAGTCAACCGGTTCTTTGCGATATCGATCTTCCCGGCTATATCTCCAATTTCTTTCTGGCGAGCAGGATCGTTGTCCGGCCTCTTCATTTCGACAGGCTTACTGGTTTCATGAGCCGCTAGCTCCTGGCGCTTCACTGCAAGCAGGTTTTCGATCTCCTGCCGATATCCTGGCTGGGTCTTGAGCTCAAGCGCGACAATATCTTCGTTGATATCGTGCAATTCCTGTTTCAATATCTCGATGCGTGCGTTCGCTTCAGTTGTCTGATAGGCGACAAGTTCATCCAGAGAGGTCTTTCCAAGGCGGTCCGTATCCTCTACGTGAGAGAAGATCACCGTCTTTAGTTCCCGGTCAAATTCCGATTCTTCGATTCGGCCAAGTTCGGTGCATATCGTTTCCAGGTAGTTCTGAGGAATGTATTTCACTAACTCTGGATGACTTGTTTCGACTGCTTCATCTAATCCTTTGCAAATCGACGTGCCGCTTTCCCACGTGAGAGTGGCCTGAAAGTGCTTCGCTTTGTTATCCTTTGCCTGCCTGAAGTTGTACGGAGAAAGGAAGGTGAAGTGAGAGTGCTGTTTTGTACTGCACAGGAGACCGATTGTATCGGTGAGTGCACTCTTTCCTTTGCCTTTGTTACCTATGATTGCAACGAGATTGGGGTTCAACGGGATTTCGTTATTGAACCAAGTTTCGGAGATGTTTGCCGTGGTTTTACGTTCAATCCGCACGGACCGTATGTATTTCGTCGTGTTGCTGCGAACACGAGTCATGATAGCGGGTATATCGCCCACGAATACCCGTTCTTCTGGTTCATTCAATACCTGCAACAGCCCGGCGAAGGTTGTGTCGGCTTTTATCCATGTGAAACATTTTCCGATTCTTTCTTTCTGGTCAGAATCACTGAAATGATGGGCATCGCTACAGTCGAGAAGCCGATTGTTAACGCCGGCATCCGTGAGTGCCTTCTTGGCCTTTACCAAATGTTCGGTCGTTTGAGCGGAGATGAAGACGAGGCCAGCACCATTAATAATGGTCTTCTTATCCGCAATTGAATTATCGTTCCACTTGATATCAGCCCATTCTGTCTTGCCAACGGCTGTAATAAACTTGCCAGTGAAGTAATGTGACGAAAGTGCCTTTTGTATTTCTCCAAGGCTGATACACAGGTTATTGAATCCTTCAATGAGGGGCTCGTTAAACTTGCCTCGTTCCTTTTCCGGTACAGTTTCGATGATCAGTTTTCCTAGATCGGCTAGACTTTGCTTGGTCGGCAAGGCCTCCCATTTTCCAGTGGTCCTGATATGATCGTATTCTGGGCTGAGCACATGTTTGCTGGATAGCGCATTGAGAAACTGCTGCTCTATCAATTCAGCTGATAGTTCGTTTGAGAATACAATATGAAAATTGACTCTGCTGAGATGGCCGGCGGTTCCCCCAAACTTATCGAGTCGAAGTTCGATTACTGGGAGTACCAGGTCTATGTTTGCAAGTCGTCCCTTTGCTTTCTCGGCAACAAGCCTCTTGTACCCATCCAAGAACAGGTAGTCATTAATGCCAATAACCTTGAATTCAAGGGGCAGGCGTTCCAAATCCTGGATAAATCGTTCCCACGCATTGTCTCCCGTATATTGATGCACAAGGGACTCAGGTGTGTGCACATGAAGGTCCCACTTTCGCCATAGTGATCCCCTTAAATCATTCATATCATCGTGCTCCCATGTAGTCAGTCGGTCTTCTTTTGTGTCACAATCTGGATGAACTTCTTGCGCAGAGCGATGGGCAACTCCTTAAACTTCTCTACCAGCCAGTCGAGCTTCAGAGCGTCGAGGCGACTGATAATTTTCTTGGCGACAAGTTCAAGTCGCTTCGCGTGCGGTTCAGTCAAGACGGCTGGCGGGTTGCTCATTCGCGTGTGAAGACGGTTTGCCTCCGTCGCGTTCATATCGGCGACTCCTGCAACTTCCTTCTCAAAGGCGTCGATCCATGCCGCGCTGAGGTCTTTGCGGTGCTTCGAGATATCATGCACAAAACCGTCTACCGTTTTGTCTGGCGGCCACGGCAATTCATCATCGCCCAAAGCCACCGTGCATTCCTTCTTCAGCTCTGCCGACAGGCTCTCAAGTTCAGACCATGTCAGGTTCTCATCGGCCAATCGCTGACAATCTTTCTGGTAGACTTTCAGAGCACGGCGCATCAATTGAAGGTCTTCCAAATCGCTGGCAAGATTCTCAAAACCAGTCATGAGCGAATCGACTTCTGAGAGAATCCGTTCAATGTCATCCTCAGTGTGAATCTTAGTCTGCCAAAGGGCTGATGCCCTCTTAACCATGCCTGTTTCTGCATCCTTCAGTCTGGTCATGAATTCAGCGAGTTGTGTGCGGGTTTGCGCTATCTCCGGGATCTGAACGCGTTCTGCCATGCCTTGCAATTTTCTCGCGTAATCGCTGCCGACTTCCTTGAACGCTCTGATCTCCGCGACTCGAACTATGCGTAAGACCTCACCATGCGCGGTTAACCAGGATTGAACATCTCGAAACAATTGCCGGGCTTCAGCTATTGTTTCGGCTTTCTTGATGACCTGTAGGGTTTGGGCTTCGACCTGTTGAGCTTGAGGTTCCAGTCCAAGCTTCTTGAGATTGCCGCCTACAAGGTGAAGCATCTTGTGCTTGAAATCGCCTATTGCATCGGGGGCATCAGTTTTTGGGGCCTGCCGGATTATCCATTCCGGGAAGTCGAGAATAATGACCTGTCGGGCTTTTTCGTAATGTGGCTGGATCTCTGCAATCTGCGAATCGGTCCAAGCCGGTTTCTCTGCGGTCATCTTGTCGCAGATCTCTTTCAGTGAGGCGGTTCCCCACGTTAGCAGAGCTACATCGTGGCGCTCGGTCCCTTGCTCAATCTTTGAGATTGCCTCATTCTGTGCTCTGTCCATCTTCACGATGGCATCGAGGGCTACTGATGCCTGCTCCCTCAAATGAACTTCCCGGTATGCCAATGAAGGCGGCACAGGCACTCGGCTCTTCAATTCGATTGATCGCTCCAAACAGCTTTTTCGAGTGAGGTGATTGTCTGATTGTTCCCATTCATCCAAGAGAGTTTCCCACTCCGAAGATGATTCTCCTAAGAGCGTGAGATCAACTTGATGTAGTGAGGACAGATCAATGAATTTCCCTCGAAATACGCCTTCTTGTACCCATTGTGATAATGCCAATTGTTGACCATCGCGGACGATGACAAGTTTCTCGGATCGTGGAGCAACAAATACACTAAGCAGAAGGCCGGCTGACGCGATGTTGGCACCATACGGCGGCTGGCACAACATCCTAAGTGCTTCCTCAACGGGAAGTCGTTTGCTATCCCCGCCAAGGGCATCGTCCCATTTTTCGGTTATGGTCCGAATGATCGAGCAGTTTGGGCGCCTTAGTACTGTACCGTTAGTCTTATTGAAGATATCCCATGCATCCTTGAGGACTGTTACCGCACGATTTTTTGATTTGACGGGTTTGGCAAGGACGCCGTTCCAGTCAAGCTTTCCAAGGAGAAGTTCCATAGTCAGCTCCTGACATGTGTCTGCGGCATTGCCTTTCGTCGTGCTGAATCCGTCGAACGGGAATGGAATGGGCGTGCGATATATCTTGGCGAATAATTCACGACCAGCAGGACTCAGTCGGCGTGATTCCAGTTCCTCCTTCAGCCCTGTTGCATAACGCCTCTGTTTTATCATGCCCTCAATTTGCTCTCGAATGACCTGATGAAGCTTTTCCTTGTGCGCGCCGATAAGATTACCGAAGCGAACGCGATCTTCTTCGGTAATTGATTCTTCAAGGACCGCGTATTCCGCGAGGGCTTGCCCTAACGCACCGGTTTCATCGCACAACAGGACTACTAGAACGGGAAATGCTGTGACCCCGGCTTCTTTTGCGGCAGATCTGAGTATCTTGGTGACATCCGCAAGAATAGCGACGGGATCGCGACTTTGTTCTACATACACATAAACCACCGTCCCCCTGGGTTCATCAACACCCATGGCTGTTGCCCAGCGATCACTAGCTATCTTTATGTTCTGAAGCAGGTAATCAAGGTTTGAACTTACTGTCTGATATCTCCATTCCCGAGTCGTTATCTTGTTCTCTTCCGCAAAGTCACAATCAAGATCAGCGAGCAAGTCACACCAGGTGGCGGCCTTGCTGGCGAATAGTTTTGCTTTCCCAGCTTCATCATAAGAACTCGCCACACGTTGCCGGACGAACGCAAGAAACTGATTGCGCGGAACCGCATCACCCAGGATATCAAAAGCCTTGAATGCTTGGTCCCACTCAAGAACATTGTATTCTTCTTGGAGGAGCCGAATGCCCTTGTCGGCGGCATTAAGCGGGACGCCGGCCAATTCTGCCAGGGCTTCAACGGCTTCATCCTTGTCGGAAACTTGGAGCCCAAGTTTAGAGGCCAGGACCACGGCGCACAGCAACTTCTTCAGTTCTGGTGTCAAACGCGAACCATGACGCGCAAACACTGAAGCAAAAGCATGAGTGATAGAGCCTTGCTGCCCTGTTTCCTCGGAACTGATAAGTTCCTGTTGAAGGGCATCGGACCACAAGTCGGACGGAGCCAGCGACCAATCGCCAGACGCGGGTATCTCGGTATTTTCAAACCGTTGAAAGACATCACCCAACAAAGCAAGCGCCGAACGCTCCTGCAGGTGTTTGCCTGCCGCAGCAAAATAGAACAGAAACCACGTGGAATAAGGTGAGAGAGGCCAACAACCCTCCCTGATGACAGAGTGAAACTGCTCGGGATCGCCCCAGAGCCGATGATTTTTTGATTGTGGAAACCACTTTGCTAAGTTGGACATGATTGCTTGCGAGTCGCCCATCGCCTGCTTGCCAGCAAACCACTTATCCAGGAGTTTATGTTGGCGCTTTTCCAAGAGGCTCGCGATCAACGTCTCCAGGTTGATCGAAAGATAAACACGATTCGCAGCCTGATACCGGGTTACATATCTCAGAATCTCGTTCTTGTACTCAGGTGCCACCCGCTGAACGTAGGCGTTCATCTCGAACTGAATGAAAC
>JAQUMN010000059.1 GCA_028718125.1 Kiritimatiellia bacterium | reverse complement strand
AAGAATTTTGAGCCGATGGCTGGTTCCCATAGAATGTAATCATGCTCCGAAGTATTGCGATAATACGGGCCAAAACAATACTCCAGGCGCATGGCCAAGTAAGGCATGATGAACGAGTTCAGGTCCAGGTTGGCTTCCCCAAAGCCGCCCAGCCCGAGGCCCATATCGTGGCCATCATAGCCCCAATCCACGATGCCGCCGAATTCGATGTTGTCATACACGAAATAACCCAGTCCGCTTTCAAGCAGCCAGTCCGCTTTGCCCTGCGGGTTGTTGAAATCCATTTTGCCGCCCAGCCGCAATTCCAGGGTTTCCATCGGCAGAGTGGCGCCAAAACCGGTTGCCGCCGCCGCTACCATCGCGATCAATGCGAGTTTTTTCATGCCTTGTTTCCTTGCCATGGTAAGCTGTTTAAATCGTTCGTGTTTGTTTGCAAACGGTTATTTGTCGTGTAAGCCGGCCAGCTGCTGAATCTTGTCACCTCCCGTCTGAACATCCGGTTAATTTAGTGATCGGGTTTGAGCCTCAACGGGGTTCGCGGACGATTACCGATGTGCCGTAACCGCCGACGTTAATTCGCCCCCGGATCGAACCGCCGGAAATCATGTCCGTGAACGTCTCGTTTCCCGTATCGACGGATTGCTTCTCCGCATTGAAATTCATGATAAACACGAATTCGCGCTTGCCGTCCGCCCGCATCTGGGCAGAGACGCCATCCGGCAAATCGCCCGGCAGCGCCTGGCGGAGTTTTAAGTCCCGCGCCAGCCGGCCGTAAAAATCGTTCAAAAACGCATCGCTGTTGCGCGACGCCATGTAATAAGCCCATCCTTGCTTATAGGCCTTCCTGGTAAGGGCGGGCCTTCCGGCATAGAAATCACGGCCGTATGCCGCCAGCACTTCGGCGCTTTCGGCGTGAATCAACGCGTGAATATCCCGGCTTTCGTATTCGCCGGTCAAACCCAGCGGATTTCCCGCCGAAAAAACAACCCGATTATGTTCGTCCGGCCAGGTGGCGTCGGTTTCTTCGTCCCGGATGCCGAGCACGTCGCGGAGTCCGCCGCCCGGCCAGCCCCCGGGAAAGCAGAGGTCATTTTCGTCGACAATCCCGGTCCAATACGTGGCTACCCAGACGCCGCCGGAGGCGACGAACTGCTCGACGCGCCCGGCAAAACCCTCGCGCAGCATATACGCCATCGGGGTAATCAACAGCTTGTAGCGGCTGAAGTCGCACATTTGATCGATGACATCCATCGGTATGCCGCGCGCCCAGAATGGCCGGTAATGCGCCATGCATGTCACCGTATTGCTCCGGCGAAGATCCAGGCCAAGTCCCTGCATCAAGTCCAGCGCCCAGCGATTTTCCCAGTCGTGGACAATCGCCACCTCGGCGGGAACCGTGGTCCCGATGACGGCATCCAGCTTGGCCAACACCTCGCCCACCCGGGCGACATCGCGGAACACCCGGGTATTTTCCCCGCCGCCATGATCCACCACGGCCCCGTGAAATTTCTCGGCGCCGCCGCGGCTTTTCCGCCATTGAAAATACTGGACCGTGTCGCTGCCGTGCGCCACCGCCTGCAGGCTGGTCAGCAAATGCGCGCCGGGCCGCTTGAGCTTGCAGACCTGCGCCCAGTTGGTGGCGCTCGGTGTGCTCTCCATTAGCATGAACGGTCGGCCGCCCTTCAAGCAGCGATTAGTATCGTGGGTGAAGGCCGCCTGGCAGGCCGTCATGGTATCGCCTTGCGGCGAGTGCCAGGGAGGATAACTATCCCACGAGACAACATTCACCTCCCGGGCGAATTTCCAATAATTGAGCGTTGAACTCACGCCCATGAAATTAGTCGTGACGGGGATATCCGGAGTGAGCGCGCGTAGGGGCGCGATTTCGTTCCGGAAAAAATCGATGGCCTGGTCCGTGATGAACCGCTTCCAATCCAGCATCATGCCGTGGACGCTCGGGTCCACCGGCCGGATCTGCTCCCAATCGCTGAATTCATGGCTCCAGAATCGGGTCCACCAGGCGCGGTTCAGCCTCCCCAGGTCGTTCGCATACTTTTCGCGGAGCCAGCGGCGAAACGCGGCCAGGCACAGGTCGCAGTGGCATTCATCCCCGTTAATTTCGTTGGATATATGCCAGGCCAGGAGCGCCGGATGGTCCTTGTACCGCTCGGCGAGTTTCGTATTGATGCGGCGGCATTTCTCGCGATAAACGGGCGAGGTGCGGCAATGGTTGTGCCGTTCCCGGTGAAATTGCCGGCGGCCCTCGGAAGTCACGCGCAGGACCTCTGGGTATTTCAGGCTCATCCACGCCGGCCGCGCGCCGCTGGGCGTGGCCAGCGCCGCGTAGATCCCGTTTTGCGCCAGTTTATCCATGATGGTGTCCAGCCAGTCGAAGGTGAACTTGTTCTCCTCCGGCTCCAACTGCGACCAGGAAAACACGCCGATGGTCATGACGTTGCAACGGGCCAGTTTCATCAGCCGCAGGTCTTCATCCCAGATTTCCGGGGTGTCCGCCCACTGTTCGGGATTATAATCGCCGCCGTGCAAAAAATGAGGGCATTTGACGCTGATCGGGGGATAACGGGTTATCATGGAAGGCTGCCTTTCATCACCTGAATATACCAAGGAATGGTTCCGGCGTCGAGGGAGCTCCGCCCTCCACCAGATTCATTGTTTATATAATGGAGGGTCGAGCTCCGGCGAGAATGTTCGTTTCTTCTACCCGCGCACCTCAAAGCCGCCCAAGAGGGCCCAGCGGTCGGCGAACCGCTCCTTGATAGCAAAATTGACGCGCGGTTGGCGGGTGACGTGATCCAACAGGCCGGCGGACACCTCCACCCACCCGGGTTGGAGACCTTCCGGCAAGGAAATCATGCGATCGATCCAGACATCGCCCGGCAGCCAGGCGCGAACATTGACGTCATCAAATGAAACAATCTGTTTACGGTCGGCCTGCTGAAACCGGAGGGCAAAATCGTACCGCCGGTAGAGTGGGGCGACGCCGACGTTTTCAATCCACGCGCGGAAGACGAGCTTCTCCCCCGATCGCACCCGTCGGCTCAAGGTCGCCTGGCGGAAAACGAACCGATACCCGATCTTCTCGCAGAACGCAGCCAGCTTGTCCATCCAGGGCTCGGGCAAGGCCGTGGATTTGGGCATGAAGTACGTCAGGTGATATTTATACCCCTGTTCGATAATGAAATCGATGTCGTGGCCCAGGCGGCGCCACTCCATCGGGACCAGCCCCACTTCGGCATGCACCGGCGCCGATTTCCAGGCATCCTGCGCGCCGGCTTCAGCCAGCCGCCGGGGGTAACAATTATACATATGATTCACCCGGAAATGAAGCGGCGAGGGATGGGCCATGTCATGACCCAGGTCGCCGAACGAGTCGGCCCGCCAGCCGCTGCCGCGCTCGATGCCGGCGCGCAACTGGTCGCCAGTGAGGGGGTCGCCGCCGATCAAGGCCAGGCGTGGCGTATGAACAAACGCCTTCCGATACATCTCGGCAAAACGATCGATCTGCTTCTGATTACATGCGCCGTCGCCCTCGCCCCATGGACCGAGGAAGGCCACGTCCACGCTTTCCATAAGGGGGTGGGCATCGTAACGGCGGGCGAATTCGCGGTTCAGATTGCCCCACAACTCGAGGTATTCAGCCGAATTATAGTTCGGCACGCCTTCCTTCCAGTTTGCGTAGGGAACCTTCGGGAACCGGCTGTCGTACCACGCCGGAAGCCCCGGCTGACCGGAACTGACAAATCCGAACGGCATCAGCCGGACCGCCAGGGTCTGATCGTGTTCGCGGCAAGCCTCAAGCGCCTTGTCGATCATCGAAAAATCGTAGCGGCCCTGTTCCGGCTCGAGCTTTGCCCAGAACCAGCGGCAATATGCCACGGTGGTTGGCAGATAACCCCGGACCACGCTGGGCGGCTTCAAACCGGGAATTCCAATAGAAGCCTCCGGCGCCTGGGCGCCGTTCAGCGGCCCTTCCTCGGACCAGGCCGTTCCGGGATACAGCGGATCGCCGTTAAAGCGCTGGAACGTACAGCATCCTTTGTGCGGATTGGCCAGATACTCGTCGGTCGGCGTATAACGCCAGTGGCGAACAACATCGTCAATGTCTTCTTTAGGCATGAATATTTTCTCCCTGTAAAAGAATAACTTACCGCCGCCGGGCCAGGATACGTTGCATATTGGTCCCCAGAATAGGGGTCAGAACTTCATCCGATACGTCCACGGAGAGCAACCGTCCAAGTTCCCAGTAGAGATCGTGCTGGATGCCGTCGGAACCGAAGAGAACCTGGCTGGGCGGAACCTTCTTGAGTGTTTCCTCCCAGAGAATGGTGCTGCAAAAACTGCCGCACCACTCCATAAACACGTTAGGATTTCCCGGGACCAGGGCCTCCAGCTGGCGCCGTCCAGCGTCGTCAAGGCCGGAATGGCCGAAGATAAACGACACCTCGGGATATTTTTTGACAAGGTCATGACACAAGGCCGGCGAATCGTAGTTCCCGCTCCCCGAGTGTATCAGCACAGGCAGACGGTGTGCGTTGGCGTATTCCCACATGGGCCCAAAACGCGGGTCCGGGATGGTCACTCCCCAATAACCGCAAAGGATCTTGAATCCCACAAAATACGATCCGGAGAAATAACGCTCGAAACGCGGGATCAAGTCGTCGGCATAATGGGGGTTGAATCCCACGTAGCCTTTGAACCGTTCGCCGTGAGGCGCCAGGATCCGTTCGACCAGGTCGTTGCCATGCACCGGATCGCCCAATATGGCCTGAATGCCCGAAACCATCGCGGTGCGTATGCCAAGGTCGTCCATTATCTTGAGGACCAGTTCGACCTGGCACTCCTCCTTTTGTTCCTTCGATACGAAGCCGGTCGATGGACCCAGGTGAAAATGTGCGTCAATGATTTCCACACCGAGCGGTCTTCGGTCCAGGCAACGGCTCCACAGCGTGTCGGCCAATGGGGCAGGGGGTGCGACGGCGACACGAACGCCGGGCTTCCATCCAAGGAGGCGATCCAGGTTGCCATGCGCGATACGTTCGCGCTCTTGAGCGGAAATGTCGGCCCGGGCCAGGGCCGCAATGGCCGCGCCGTTGTGCGACCGGTACCCCATGCCGAATACGAGTCGGTCAACGCCGAAATGCTCGAGTACGATCTCGATCGCGCCGGTGGTGTGGAGCCAGGAGGTGTCAATCAGGATATTCTTGCGCTGCCGCATGAGATCGAGCGCTTTGCTGAAACGGGGCCAGATGATCTCCGTCAGGATGACAGGCACCTTGGGGAACCGTTCGGTAAAGGCGAGGATATCCAGGAGCGGGGCCTCTTCGTTCTTCATGACGACGAACGGCTGGAGCGAGGCCAGGGCGCGGATGACCGGCTCGATCTGGAACAGGGACCCGACGCCGAGGGCGTTGACATATCTGAGGGCGCGGGTGCCGCCGGCTTTCATCTGCTGTTTTAGCTCCGTAACGCCGTCGCGTTCATAAAGGATCAACCCGGATACGACGAGTTCAGGAATAATGCGTCCTGCGGCGCCCGGGGTCGCCGCAATTTCGTCCAGCAGTTTCTGGTTGCACGCGAGCGAGTGGTTTTGTTTTGCCTCCTCGTTCCAGACCAGCGTGCGGCCGATTGCCAGGCGATTCATGAAATCCAGCCGTTCCCGGATGGTCGGGAAATCGGATTTGCCCGTGGATTTTCTCCCAAACGTGCCGTTAACGTCAAACAGTGCAGGTATCCTATTCATGAATGACCATGTGCTCCTTCCTTTCGTTTGTCTGTTCGATTGCGATTTCTCCCCGGAAAAGCGTTCTCCATTTCTCTCCCCATTCCAACGGCCATCACGGCCGGACGTTGTACCAGACCTCTTTTACGAACGGCGATTCCCGTCCGGCCGTCACGGCATACAGGCGTTCGTGACTGGCGCGCGCGGCCCGGGAAAGCTCCTCGTATGGGCGGTTGCACACGTCGAGAAACCCGCAGTTAAAACTCTCGCCATCGAAACGGCCGATGGCCGACTCATCGTAGAGCGGCCACCAGTGGGCGCCCACGCACCAGGGCTGGGCCGCGGCCATTTCCAGGTACAAGCGATAGGCATCCCCGCGCGCCGCCTGATCGCGCACACGGCGCAGGCCGCCGGTGGGCAGGCCGACATCCAGCGCCCCATAGTGCCATTCGCCGATCAGCAAAGGCATGTTCAGCCGCTCGGCAATTACGCGCCCGACCTTAACGTCCGGTTGCTGATAGTACCAATTGATGCTGAACACATCGAACCGTTTCATCCCCTCCACCGCCCAGTCGGGAGGGGTGGTGCTGCAGTAGCGGATGCCCAGGTTCAAGTGATTGGGATCGACCGCGCGGAACGCGTCGCAGAGGACGTCGTAGAGCCGGGTGACCATGATGCCGCTGAACGCCGCCAGGTCCTTCAGCGCCGGCGCCGAGAGTTGCCCGTGCCACACGCCTTCGGAGATTTTCGAAAAGTCCGTGGCCAGGTCCCATGCGGACGATAACGCCTCGGCGCTGGTATATTTTCGACGCAGGAATTCCGCCAACTCGCGGCGACAGGCGCATGGCGGCGAGACGAACAACATTCCGGCGGCAGGCGGCTCGTTGGAGAACCCCCATCCCGGTTCGTTCATCGGGAAGTAGCCGATCATCGCCGGATCGCTTTCCGATTCCCTGAGCGTCTCCGCCGCCGCCCGGGCGTCCGAAGCGAAAGCCGGATCGAACACATCGGGAAAATCCCGATAGACGCACGGCGTATGCGGGAACGTCACGTCCAGCGGGCGAACATACGGCATGCCGCCGAGACTGGCGACGCGCCATTCGGACCAGTTGCCCATCGTGTTGAAGCCGAACCGCCGCAGAAAGCCCAGTGTGATCGCGCCCCACTTGTTGCGCCATGAGGCGGTATCGAATGCGCGCATGAAGTTCGCCTTCAGGTAGCTGAAGCCCTGCCCGCTGCCGAACGTGTTGAAGGCGGTCACATAGGGGCCGTTCCGTTCCGGCAGCCATGTCAGCGCCTTTTCGAGGCCTGTATAGGCAGCGCTCGCGTTCTCCAGCTCGACGCCATTGATCCCGGTGGACCAGAAGGCGTAGCCATCCGGGTCCGCCAGCCACCAGCGACGGCCGTCGTGGTGCGTGCGGAAGAAGCCGGTGGGCTTAAAGCGATGGGATAGCCATCCTCCCCAGCGGGACCATCCTTCGGGCAGACGCGCATCCGAGGCATGGTCATACTGGTCACGGAGACGGCGCGTGAGTTCGTCGCGGCCGCAAGTCTTCCCGGGCCAGTCCCACGTGGCGCTCTGGCCGAGTTCATCGAGCAAAGGTCCTTTGGGTAGAGTCAACTTGCGTATTGGCGGAGGCATTTCGTTCGTTCCGCAAATCGGCGTCATGCACCATCGCGCGGGCAATTCGGTCTTGAGCCCGACGACGAACGTAAAGCGATCCACCTTTGCCAGATCCACGCGATCGCCAGAACACTTGAGGTTTATGAACGCGCCGGTCCGGCTGGGGAAGGAACCGCTCTGGTTTACCGCTGCCAGCGGAATTGTCGTACGGGCCGAACACTGCGGGATAAGCGTGAAATCGAAAGTACAGATGGGACCGTTTTCGCCTTCCCGCAGAGCCAGTCGAAATCGAACCGTGTGCCGACCGTCCATGAGCATATCCATGGTCAGATATGCAACGGCGGCCAATGTCCCGGCCGGGAACCGGTAGGCCAACCCGGCGCCGGGCTCTTGAGCGATATACCCGTGAGACTGGGGTAGGGGCGCAGGATCGTCTGCCTGCCTCAGTCCGTCGATGAATTCCGCGTGTTGCAGTTGTAATGTCGTTTGTTGACTGTCTTGTTTCGAGCAGGTCATGGCCATTTTCCTGTGTTTCTTTGCTTGCTTCCCCATTCGACTCAATAGGCGACCACCATCATCTCGTGAACGTCGAAATCCCGAACCGTGAACGCAATCCCTCCGGCGCTCCCGGTAAAAGCGATCGTTTCGCCGGTGTCCGGATAGAAGACGTTCAGCTTTTCTGTTTGCGGCGGCCTTACGATCAGATTCAGACCTTTCACCAGCTCGAGCCTTGGATTGCAGTTGAGAACGTGAATCATCCAGCGGCGCTTGTCCGGCTGGGTCCGTACGACAACTTCTACTTCCTCCGAAGGACCCGAAATTACCTCGGCGGGCAACGCGGCTTTCCCGTGTTTCAGTCCGCCCCTGATCATGGCGCCGAGCATGTTTTTCACCCCGGGCCAGAACTTGTATTCGCACGGCGTATACACAATATCGCCGATAGTGTGGCATAGCCCGGGATAGATCGGACTCCAGAAGTAGCCAAGCCCCTGGCCGAATTCATTCACCGTTAAAGCCGACGAACCATCCTTCCACTGGGCCAGCGTCTTTGCGTCGGCCGGCGTCACCAGATCGTATCCGAGCGGAACGTCATACTCACAGGCAAATCGCGCCGGTATCCCCGGGAGCAAGTCGGATTCTCCTGTCACCGCGTGGGGCTCGGTTTCTTTCTTCGGCTTGGCCTCTCTGATCACAGGGCGGAAAAGATTCTCGCGATCGAATCCTTCGCCCACGACTTTGAATGGATACTTCTTCGGCATGAAGCAATATGTATCGACATCGTCCGGGTTGGAGACGACTTTATGCCCCTTGTAGCTCACGCCGAAAACGTCGCTGAGCGTATAATTCCCGCCCTGTATGCCATGTTCGTCGAACAGCGAGGTGGATCCCGTGGCAATCAGCGTCCCGCCGTTTTTCACCCACTCGCGCAGAACCTGGGTCTGTTCGGACGTCAGGCTTTTGGCGTCCGGCAGGAGAAGCACGCGATATCTTGCGATCTTCTGCGGCGTCAAGGTTTCGGTCCAGATCGCGTCGGCGGGCACTCCAAGCTGCCGCAGCATTTCCCACAGCGCCAGCAATTGCTGATAGTAGCGAGACCATGCAGGCCCTGTCGCGCTCGCTTCCGAGCCGGCCCGCAGGCTGTAGAAGAGGAGTTCGGTCCGTTCGCTGGCCACCAGCGCCACGTTGGCCGCCGACTCGGCGCCGGAGAGGAAGGCGCTCGTTTTCCGGGCTTTCAGGAAGATATCCTCCACATGCTTCTGGATCCCCTTCTTCCAGTAGTAGAGATACGGAACCGCCGGGTGATCCATGATCTGCTCCAGCGCAAAATTGTAGAAGCACTCGCCATGCATCAGTTGTTTGGCAAATCCGAGTTTCGCATGACGTAGCGAGGGGTCATACCAATTGTAGAACTCGCACATCACGGGCCGGGCCGTGCCGTCCTTCGCCAGTTCCATCATCAGCGTGCTGTTGGGATCGAACGAGAGATAGCTCTCGGGCCCGAAGCCCTCTATGGCCGCGCCGGCTCTGCCGTGATCGCCGATGTAGGTGAACGGCACCCCTTCGCTTTCGCTGAATGTAAGCGCGCACCCTTTCCGCACACCGCGCAGCCACTCCTGGGACTCGCGCCATTCCTCGATCAGCGAATCGCCGGCCGCGGTCAGGAAATCGGCCCATAACCGCTTCTCCCGATCCGATGATATATCCTTGGCGCGCTCAACAGGGGCGCCCGGTTTCCAGCTCGTTTCTTTCTCGACCTCCGCGCCGTATTTCTTGTTAAGATAGCCTTGAAATTTCGCCTGCATATTTGTATCGGCCATCGCGATGCCGGGCCAGACTTCCTCGAACCAGAACCCCTGAAAGGCCGGGACATCGTCATAGGCGCGAAGCACGAATTCGGCGGTCGGTTTGCACAGCAGGCTGCCGTTATGCTTGAAAGTCTTATATTTTGGAGCATGAAATACTCCGTTGTTTATGGACGGCATGGTGTCTATCCATTTGAGATCATATCGGCCGGCTTGCCGCAGGATTTGCCTGTATTCTTCAGGCTCCCACTGCCCCGTGGAAATGTCCCAGGCGTTATGGATGCCGGTCGCGCCCAAGCTCCGCACAAACGCAAACAGACTGTTCGGGTTCTCGCGGAAGAATTGGCGAATATCTGCCCGCGGACAAAACGGTCTGCCCGCAAAAAAATTGAAGTTCTCGCGCAGACCATAGAACTTGGTCCTGCGACTAAGATCGGCCAACTGCCTGACCCCTTGTTCCTTGATCCCCCCGGCTTCAACCTGCTTGATGGCCTGTTCCGCAAGCCCCTGCAATCCCAACGAGGTTCCAAGGGCGTAGAAATTTTTATGTTTCCCGGGACGCCAATTCGCTTCGCCCGGATAATCGTTGGCTTTTTCAGCCAGATCCTTCAACAGGGGCAAGGCGCGCTTGTCGCCGATAGAGCCCAGGGCGCGAACCGCGGTGGCCATCAAGTCGCGCTGATAGGGATCCTCGACGTTTCCTTTCTTAATCCGTTCCATCAATTCCGGAACCGCCGGCTCCGACTTGAGCCAGCCCAGAGCGAACATCGCGTTCTGCTTCACGTGATGATCCGGATCGTTCAGTAATTTCAACAGCGCCGGATCGGCCCGGCTGTCGCCGATCTGCCCCAGGGCTTGGGCCGCGCGGCGGCGGATTCCGGTGTCATTGTTTGCCGAAAGCTCAATCAGGGCGGGAACCGCCTCTTTCGCCTGCATCCAGGCCAGCGCCTGGATGGCGCCAATACGAACCTCGACACTTTCGTCGTTGAGCGCCTTGATCAGGGGGCGTGCCGCTTTTTCATTGCCGATTCTCCCCAGTTCCGCCACGGCTTTCAGACGGGTCTTCTCGTCTTTGGCGGACAACTGCTCCATCAATCCCACCACACTCTTCAAATCCTCGCGACGGTCCAGCTCCCATTGCTTCTGTTTCTGCGCCAGGATGTCCGGCTCGACCTTTGCCAGCAATGTTTCCACTTCCTCCGTCAAAGGCTTCAGCTCCTGGCCGGAAAACGTCGCCTCCTTCAGCTCTTTTCTGATCTGCTCAACGGCAACTTTATCGGTAAATACCGGGTACCCGGCTTTCAGATCCTCGAGGGTCATGGATGCGATCTCCGCACCCTTGCGCCCGGCCAGTATTTTCGAGCGGCGCTCGATGGCCTGAATCGTCTCGTCCAGTTTCGCGGCCGGTATTGCGAACCGCGATTTGTCCTTGTCGCCCGCGTTTTCACCCGCGTACGCCAGCCGGCATTTCAAAAGCTGTAACGGAAACACGAGCTGGTATTTCACGTCCGGAATCATCCCGGGGGTTGTATCCGGCCCGGGCTCGTCATTCACCCAGTTATACGTGAACTCCCGGCGCAGGAATTCCTCCTCAGCCACCGCGCGACTCTTCGCCATTTCCTGTTCCGGACGTTGCGGCGCATGCGACAGCCACGTGATGCACGCCAGAAACACCCGTTTCCGTATGCCGTCCTCCATTTCCTCCTTGTCCAGATGAAAGAAGTCGCCGAAAACGATGTACCGCCCGCCATACACGTTGCCGCAGATGCCCACCGGATTCCCGCCGCTGTCCACGGCGAAAACGCTTCCCTCGGGTCCGACCCGCGCAATCACATGGTCCCAGTTGGCCACCGGATAAGGGCCGTCGAACGCCTTGGCCAGTTCGCTGTCGCCTCTGGGCAGGATCAGGAGCCCGTTGTTCTTTGACCAGGTATAACCCACTTGAGGAAATAGCGGCCGGGTAGAGGTGCGAAACCACCCGGACCGGAACGCGCCGGCAAGGACGCCCTTGCCCCGTGCCACGAAATCAATCAGGTTCATTCTTCCATTGGAACCGCTAATGGTGCCGTTCCAGCCTGCCGGGAGATAGATCGCATCCAGTCCGTCAAGATTCGCGGGATCCCCGAGATCCTTAGGGGTTAGGACCCTGGTTTTGAACCCCTCCTTCTCCAGCGTCTTGGCCACGCCTTCCACTCCGTAGGAACTCCCATCTTTGAATATCCCCACTGTGCCGACATTCCCGGCGCCGGCGATTGACGCCATCATTGCCAGCCAGGCCAAGTTAATCATCGTGGCGATTTTTATCTTCATGCGACGTTTCTCTTTGTTGTTCATGTTACATGTTTTGACCAATCTGCAGACATAAACCTTGTCCCGCAAATTCTTACGACCCAATCAAATGACCGACCCGCTCCGGCGTCGCAGAGCTCCGCCCTCCATCGGATTCATTATGCACACACTCTCTCGTTCATCGGCGCTAAGGACTCGGCAGGAGCGCCCTCCTCCCATGGCACATTCAGCGCACCGAAAAAATCATGCCCTTGGGCGGCGGCACGGTCACAATGATAAAGGAACCGGGTTGGGCCGTGTTTCCAAAGGTCACTCCCGTTCCATTGGTGACCGAATAGGACCCCCCGAACCCCGCGGCCGCGAGATCATTGGTGAACACGATTCTCGGCACATTGGCCGCCGCATTGTTGGGATCGGCCAGGATCGTCTGCTGCTCGGATTCCGAAATATGATGCCAGATCGCAATGCGGCCACCGCCGCCCGCGCCGGCCTGGGCACCGGAGATTCCATCTTGATTCCCGCCCGCGGCGCTCAACGACGCGTTCGGCCCGGCCCGGAATTTTTTCCCGGCTATGACTAGAATCCCGCCGCCCGATCCGGCAGCCCGGTAGTTGCCGCTTCCGCTCGTGCCGTTGGCCTGGAGGATCCCGTTCAAAGTCATCGTTCCCGAAACCTTGATCCACACCAGGCCGCCACCCGGCTTACTGGCATACCCAACCAACCCGCCACCGCCGCCGCTGCCCGGCCAGGTGGGCGCATTGGTGTAGCCGCATGCAATGCCGCCGGCCGCGCGGGCGGCGCCGCCCTTGCCCCCATAACCGCCACCGCCGCCTTGCCCATTGCCCGACGAATCGCCGGCGCCCCCGCCGGGCCCGTATCCTTTGGCGCCCACAACGCTCGTATTTCCGGGCTCATACCCAAGCCCGTTGGCGTTGAACCCGCCGCCGGCGTCGATCGTCACATTGGCCGCACTGAAGAAGACCGAGCCGCCGTTGGTTCCGCACGAAACGGGATAAATCCAGCAATTGCTGGCCAGCGTGATATTGTTCGCGACCGTGACGTACGCGCCATAGTTAGTTGTCATGGCATTCGTCGGTCCGCTATATACGTATAGCCGACTTGCGTTCGTGCCCTGGGCGGTGAGCTGGATATCGCCGCAAGCGATTTGCGTATACTCGGGCGCATCCTCGGTTCCTGCGAGCCCGCTCCCCACTTGCAAGGTGGCGCTGTCTACTAACAAGGTGTTGGTCACCTTCAAGACGAAGCGCGATTCCGAAAAAGCGATATTGTTGGTGGTGACACCGTTAGTCATGGACAGATGGTCTACCGACCAGTTCGTCACCCCGTAAATACGAACGCGCTCAAAACCGGCCAGGTCCGGCGTAAGCAGAGCGGCATCGGGCAGATACAGAGTCCCGTTCGCGCCATCGTTGAGGCTCATATATCCGCCGGCGACATTGAACCGGACAGCAGGCTGGGTGGCTTGTTCGCTCTGGGCCGCCGGATCGTAGCTGACGGCAATGCGGCCGCCACCCCCACCGCCAGATCCCGTGCCTAAACCGCGTCCTCCCCGGGCCGTGAGATAACCGTTGGTCGTGCCGGAAAAAGTCCGACAGGAAATGAAGATGGCGCCACCGGAACCGCCGCCGCCGTTGCTCGAATAGTCTTTTCCGTCGGCGCTGATAGCGCCGTTGATGGCGACGGTGTCCGCTTCAATCCGCACCGCGCCGCCGCCGTGGCCGTTGCCGTTATAGCCGCCACCCCCACTGCCCGGCATCTCAGGCGCATGGGTCATCCCATACGGGTACGAGGCGAAGCAGGGCCTTGCCGACACCCCGCCTTGACCGCCGTAACTGCCGCCGTTGCCATAAGACCGATAGTCAAGCGAGTTCCCGCCCGCGCCTCTGCCCGGCCCATACCCATTCGTAAAGGCATCCCCCCCGCGATACCCGCGCCATTTGGCGTTAATCTGCCCTCCAACCTGCAAGTCCAAGTTCGTGCAGACGATCCAGACCCGGCCATTGGTCGGCCAACTGCCGTCGGCGTTTGTAGTTGTGGCCGAGTTGGTCACATGCGTGAAGGTTCCCATGTTTTGAATGGTAACATTGGTGGCGATCGCCCGGGTCATCCAGTTCGAGAATGTCAGCGTGGCATTGGTGATCGTCAGGGAACTGAGCGCCGCCGTCTCATTGGTCAACAACACGCTGCCGTTGGTGATGACGACTTCCGCCCCGTCTCCCGGAACTCCGACAGGATTCCAGTTGTTGGCGTCGGACCAGTTCAGTTTATCTCCGCTGCCGGCGGTGTCCCAGGTCGTCGCCGCCCGGGCGGACGGCAGGCCGATCGTCAGGGCCGCGGCGATGTAAACTATCCTGGTGAAATCTATGCACCGGAATACCAAAGTGCATTCTCTCTCCCTCGGGAGAGAGTTCAGGGCGAGGGGGCGTTGTTCGAATTTTCCCTCACCCGACTCCAATGCGCTTCGCGATCGGGATCGACCTCTCCCTCGGGAGAGGTACACTAGTTGCTGAAGGACCAATTTAAACCAACGCAACTGATGTTTCATGTCGTTTTTCCTTATAAAGACGACGCCTGTTAATTCGTATTTATGATTCTTATCTCCCGTGCGACGATTCCCGGCCCACCAGTTTAACCGGCATCAATATATTTTTGGGCGGGTTGCCGGGAGAGCGCATTAAATCATTCAGTCGTATGGCCGTCCGGATGCCCAATTCCCTGGGAGGCGACAATCGGATCGAGGTCAATTGCGGATTCACCTGTGCACACAGGGGAGAATCAAAATAACCTGTTACGCCCACATCCTTGGGAATCCTGCGGCCAAGTGCCGTCGCCACCTTGACGACCAGTGCGCCGATGTCGTCGCTGCCCGTCACAATGCCGTTATGCGCTTGTAGAATCTGAGCCACGATGTCGCCTTTGGTTTTTTCGTCGCTGTTCATGTTGACGCCAAAGAATGCGGGCCGCCGGCCGGCGGCTATAACCGTCGTCTCATATCCTTTATAATGCACCCAGGCGCCGCCCAGGGGCGGTTGGTTGCCCACAAAGGCAATTTGTTCGTATCCGTTTTTGATCAAGTGCCGGGTTGCCAGGCACCCGGCGGCATGAACGTCGTCGTTCACCTGGTCGATATCCTTGCGCGTCAGAAAACTATTGACCGTCACCATCGGCCGACCGGTAGCGCGTATCGCATTCAACAACGGCATGTCCTGCTCTTCGGCATATACCACCACATAGGCAGCCGCGGGAACTGTTGCGACCGTCTCGGGACGGAGAAGAGCGAATCGGCTTGTAAGGATGTTCAAGTTGAAACCCTGTTTGCCGAAGTTTTTCTCCATGGCGCTGATAATGTCATAATGATTGGGACTATGTTCATGGTCGAGCGCCAGACCGAGATGCGGCGTCAGGATACAAATCGCTTTGTGCTTAATAATTGTTTTCGGGCGCGCCGATACAAAGGTCCCTTTGCCCCGAACCCGAGTCACCAGGTTGTCCTCCGCCAAGTCGTTTAGCGCACGGTTGGCCGTCATCCGACTGACCTTAAACAATTTGCATAAATCCATTTCCGTAGTCACCCTGTCGCCGGGTGTCAGCCGGGCGACATGGTCCTGAATGGCCTGCCGAATTTGTCGATAGAGCGGCGTTGGTCCTGTGGGAGCCAGTCGGGTAGATGAGAGCACAAGGTCTTCTTTCATAAAAAATCCCATTAATTCAGGTAACCATGAGTCTCGATAGCCTTGAAAAACAAGGGCTATTAGTCAATGTATGTATACAATATATAGCAAGGAAAAAGATGATGCAAGCACTTTTTTATATATCGGTGATTGGAAGGGATGCAAAGAGGAACGTGCATCAAGTGAGCGCTGACGAGAAAGCGCCAAATGTAATAACAGCTATGGTTTCTCCCTCGGTCACAAACGGGTGCATGATGGTCATTGGATCAAACACGATGTTTCTGCCCACCCCGCGAATTACTCCATACTGATGCAAATATCCCTTGACCGGCGCATGGATCGGTGTTTCGCGCAGATCACGGTCGTCAAGAATATGCCCCAGAAGCATGCCTTTTTCCACCGGATCGGAGGTGTTGAGTTCCACCGGCATAAAGAGGCCGGAATGCGGCGCCGCGACTTGAACTTCCTGCGCATCGTTAAGCCATATCAGGGGGTCATCCCGCTCCACCTCGCCCGGAAGCATCCGGAGCAAGCGCAGGCAGTTCAAGACCGCGCGCACGCCGCGCCGGACTTCGCGTTCGCAGAAACCATACTGGCCGGAAAGCTCTATGGTCACACCGGTGCGGCCGGTATCGTAGAATAGATCGCTCTGTGTGCAGGGGAAAATCGGCCGCTTGGCGATTTCGGGTTTCCAGAAGCCATGCTTGGCGAAGCGGAGCGCGCAGGCCCGCGCCATGGCCAAACTCGTCTCGTTGCCTGTCCGCGCATAAACGATTGCCGCCCAACAGCGGCTGTAGCAGTGCAGATCGAACAGGTGCGTGGCCTGGGGAAGCAGGTCTTGATAAAAGGCGTGCGCCAGCCGCTGGCCATTCGATCCGTCGGCTTTTCCCGGCCAGGCGCAATTGACATTGTTAATATTATCGCTGCCGTAGTAATGCCCCAGCTCAAAGTCGATATGCGGCTGACGCCGCCGCACGGCCATGATGTTGGCCATGGGCACGAAAAGGCAGGCGCCGCGCTGCAAGCCGGCGCGCACCGCCGGCAGGACCCGGCGCAGGACTTCCGCTCCCTGGATTTCGTTGCCGTGCAGGGCGGACGTGATCAGCAGGCAGGGCCCCTTCTCCGTCGCGCGCGCCTCCCAATAGGGGATGCGGTATTGCGTTTCATCGGTCAAGCGGGCGTTAATATATTTCACTGTGATGTCAGACATAGAAGGCCTTTCGTTAATATTGATATGAGTCGGAATATCTTTTACCGCTGTCGGGCCAGGATGCGGCGCATGGTGTCGCTCAGGATCGGTACAAGAATCGTATCCGGCACGTCCACGGAGAGGAGCCGTCCGAGTTCCCGGTAGAGATCATGCCGGATGCCGTCGGAACCGAAGAGAACTTGGCCGGGCGGAACCTTCTTGAGTGTTTCCTCCCGGAGAATGGCGCGGCAAAAACTGCCGCACCACTCCATAAACACGTTAGGATTACCCGGGACCATGGCCTCGTCGTTCTTCATGAAAATGTGCCGTCTCCCGAAACACCGTCGCTCCAGTTGACGTCTACGGACCAGTCCCCGGTGCCGCCGGTCCAGGTCGTCGCCGCCCGGGCTGAGGGCAGGGCGATCGCCAGGGCCGCGAAAATGCAAGCGACCCTTGCTAAACCGAAACATGCTGCTTGTTGTTTCATGTCTTCTCCAATTGATCGAGCCCGTTCCTTATCGCGTTTGCCGGCGTCGCAGAGCTCCGCCCTCCATAATCCAATAACCTTGGTCATGGAGGGTCGAGCTCTTGCGAGACCGCTCTTTTCAACCGCCGGCGTCGCAGAGCTCCGCCCTCCATAATCCAATAACCTTGGTCATGGAGGGTCAAGCTCCTGCGAGACCGCTCTTTTCCATCAGCCGGCGTCGCAGAGCTCCGCCCTCCATCAAATTCATGATTTACACTCTCCCGTTAATCGGCGCTACGGTCTTGGCAGAAGCGTCGTCCTCCCATGGCACATTCAGCGCACCGAAAAAATCGTGCCCTTGGGCGGCGGCACGGTCAAGTAGACAACCGTGCCGGTCTCGGCGCCGCCTCTGTAGCACCAGCCATTCGTTGCCGTGAAAGAGCCCGAAAAATACGTGCCGTCGAAATTAGTGGCGATCACGAGCCTGGGCACATTGGCCAGCGCGTTGTCGGGGTCAGCCAGGATCGCCTGCTGATCGGCTTCAGAAATACGATGCCAGACCGCAATGCGCCCGCCGCCGCCCCCGCCGCCGTTGTTTACTGTGTCAACGAATCCTCCCTGCCCGCCATAGGCGCTCAATTGTCCGCTCGCTGCACCCCGAAATTTTTTGGCCACGATGATCAAGATCCCGCCCCCCGAGCCGCCGGCGTAATAATAGTAAGGGCTGGAACTGGTCCCTCCTTTGCCGTTCGCCTGGATGACGCCGTCAAGGACAAAGGTGTCCGAAGCTTTAATCCATATCAGTCCGCCACCGGACAGACCGTTGTTTCCGCCCCCGCTACCGGGTAAGAGCGGCGCATTGGTCCAGGGGTATGCGGCGCCACCGGTGCCACGGTAACCTTTCCCGCCTTTTCCGCCATAGCCCCCACCGCTTCCGTAATTGCCACCAATGACCGTCGCGATGGCGCCACCAGGGCCAAATCCGTTGGAGGAGCCCCCTTCGTAGCCCCACCCGTTGGCATTGAAGCCGCCGCCGGCATTAATGGTCACATTCCTGGCAGTGAAATATACCGAGCCGCCGTTGGTGCCATCCGAAACGGGATAAATCCAGCAGTTGGAAGCGATCGCAATGTCGTTGCCGAC
>JAQUMN010000058.1 GCA_028718125.1 Kiritimatiellia bacterium | reverse complement strand
AACTCGCGCCAAATACGTCGGCGAGTCCATAATCCTTTTTTTTTTCTTCCCCAGCGGTCATAAAGAGTGGTCTGGGATGTTGCGATCAACACACCGCCTCCCCTTACATATTTACGATACTAATCGCAGGCTCCACGATGTTTGGCAGTTATACATCCAATGTCAAAGGCGCCGTCAGTATGCAGACGGAGTCGCCGCGGGAAAAGTGGGACTATGTAACCCAATGGAGCTGGCCGCCGGAAGAAAGCATTGATTTTATTGCGCCGGGTTACATGGGCTGGCGCAGCGGTGAGCCCGCGGGGCCGTATTGGGGACGGATGGGGCGCTCCGCAGGCTGGGAACAAACCCAGCAGGGGTTCATGAATTTCAAGCTGGAGAATATGTATCTGGGGATCATTCCGATTCTGTTGGCGATGTTCGCCGTGTTTTCCGTGCTGGCGCGCGGAAAGTATGGGAGTAGCGAAGTAGTGGAGTGTGGGAGTAAAAGCGTAAAGGGGGAAAAGGATAAGGATATCCAATCCTACACCGATACGCCACTACGCCACTACGCCACTACGTCGAGGCGTGCGGAGATCATTTTCTGGGGGGCAGTGGTGGTGATTGCGCTGTTGCTTTCGTTCGGCAAATTCTTTCCCTTATATGCCTTGTTTTATAAATTGCCGATGGTGTCATCCATCCGCAATCCTAATAAGTTCCTTCAAATATTCCAGCTGGCGCTGGGAATCCTGGCGGCGTATGGACTGGATGGGATGCTGCGGATGGGGGGCAGACGGCGGATGACAGATGGAAGCGGGCCGTAGACCGTGGGCTGAGGGCGACAGAACGGACCCTCATGCGCCAAGGCGCTACGGCCTGCCCGCCGTAGCCCTCGTGGCGAAGGCGGGAGGGCAGACGACCGAGGATGAACTTGAAAACAATCCATTTTTTTAATTTTTTCGCGTTAGCGTTCCGTGCGCGCGGTTCCTCCAAGGCGGACAAGTTGCGGGCAATTAATGTCAGGTG
The DNA here is from genome assembly GCA_028718125.1 of Kiritimatiellia bacterium. Lineage (GTDB taxonomy): Bacteria > Verrucomicrobiota > Kiritimatiellia > JAAZAB01 > JAAZAB01 > VSJD01. The sequence continues at coordinate 18,234 of JAQUMN010000058.1, read as the reverse complement.
TTTTGTTTTTGCGGCATTATCGGCTATTTGCCTTTGCGGGTGTTTTTCCGGGAAGAAAACAGCATATGATATGACCTTTCAGCAATTGGTCAGTCGCCTGGCTGATCCTCAAGGTCTGGCGCGGTTGGACCTCCCGGATACGACGCTGCTCAGTTCCTATGATCCCACTGGCGGCAACAGCGATTATAACCATCCCCTGCGGCAGGGGCCTGAGGGCTGGTGGATTCTTGCGGATTTGAAGGGGCCGGGCTATGTCTCCCGCTTCTGGTTCACGGGGGGTGAACCGGACCACAGGATAAGGCTTTATTTTGATAACGAAAAGTCGCCTCGGATTGACGCTACGGTCCGCCAATTTTGCGGTGAAAGGGAGCCTTTTTTGCCCCCTCTGGCCGCCTATGAAAATTTCTGTCACTATAATTATGTGCCGGTTCCTTATGCCAGGCGGCTGATCATCATGGTCCAGGCTGGCGGCTACAAGCCCGGGGGGTGGCCGCGCGTTTTTCACCAGATCAATTACTCGGCCTTGCCGAAAGGGACCCGCATCGAAACCTTGCCGGTGACACTCAGCGATAGCGATCACCAGGCCCTGCAATCCGTTCGGCGGGTCTGGACTAATCTTTCCGCCTGTGCGTCGGTTGACGGCGCGGTGACCCATTCGAATGTCTTGAATTTGGCTGCCGGTAAAAGCGGAACGTTATCCCGGATCGCAGGGCCCGGCATGATTCGGGAAATACGGATAACGCCTTCAAGTTTAAATGGCCTGACGCAAGGTCAGGCCCTGCAAGCGGCGTCGGTGCCACAACCGCCGCTTAACTGGGATAGTGTCCTGCGTGATGTCGTTTTTCGTATCCGCTGGGATGATACGGATGCGGCCAGCGTGGAGGCGCCCTTGGGCGATTTCTGCGGCAATGTCTGGCGGCGGGCAAAGTACCAGAGTATGTTTTTCGGCCTGAGCAACAACACCCTGATGGCCCGGTTCCCGATGCCGTTTGCCAAGGCGGCTGAACTCCAGTTCGAAAATCAGGCCACCCAGGCGCTGTCCCTGGCCATTGAAGTGCTGACCACGCCCATGGCTTGGGATGGGCGCTATGGTTATTTTCACGCCGCGTGGCGCCGGTCCACGCCACAGGATATCGGCCGCCCGCACGAGATTCTGTCCGCTATCGGAAAGGGGCGCTTTGCCGGATGCATATTGAGCGCCACCACCCTGGACAAGAGCTTCTGGATGCTGGAGGGGGATGAATTGATGTGGCGGGATGGTGAAGTCACCCCCTTCTGGCGAGGCACGGGGCTGGAGGATTATTTCAACGGCGGCTGGTATTACCAGAATGTGTTGACGCGCCCCCTGCACGGCCTGACATTCAAGGCATTTTTCCGCACCGTGCAGTATCGCATGCACCTGTCCGACCCAGTCATGTTCCAAAAATCATTCCGCATGATTTTCGAGCGCGGTCCTGACAATGCCAGCAGTGGATGGCTGGAAAGCGTGGCCTATTATTATTTGGAGCAGCCACGGCCGGCCCCGGCTACTATCCTGACGCCCAGGGAGCGTCAACCACCGGAGGATCAATTCGGGCAAGCCACCATTATGCAGGAACTATGCAACTATGAGCGCTTCGGGGATTATGCCGGCGCGCGCCAGTATATTGACCGGTTCCTGGAAAAATATCCGGGCTTTCCGTTCGCCGGTGTGTTGCGACTGCGGCAGGCGGCTTACACCGAAAAAATCGACGGTTTCCAGGTTGCCAAGCCGGAATATGAAAAGATACTGGCCGCCGACACCAATGCGCTGGTTCGACAGCAAGCGCAGATGTTGTTGTGGTACCAGGAAAAAACGACGCGCGTCCTGGTGGGCGCCTATTGCAATACCGGTACACGGATTTATCTGGATGGCCAACTTATCGGTGAAGCGGGTAATCCCGAGCGCATGACGGCGATGGGCATGGAACTGGCGCCCGGTCGCCATGTGCTGGCGCTTCAGGTCCAGACACGTCAATATCCCTGCTGGGTTCAGACTTACCTGCGCGCGCATTCAGGCGATGTGTTTACAACGACGGATTGGAAACACAGGGCGAATCCAACCGGCGCCTGGACCCAGCCGAATTATAACGATGCCGATTGGGCGATGGTTGGCGGTACGGGCACCAAAGGACCGCCAGAAGAGCCTTATGTCTGGGTGGAGCCGAACGCATTTATTGACATGCAATCCAAGGCTTTGAGTATCTGGCCCACAACGGATTGGCCGGACTCGAGCAAGCCGATGAATTTCCGGCGCGAGTTTGAGGTTAAGTAGGGGAACGTGACCGTAGGCCGTTGGCTGAGGGCCGAGGGAGGGATAGACGACTAATTTATTATGAAACAACATAAACAACTTGATGCCACATCTATACCCCCTAACATTCCTTTGACCCCGGGATGGATCAGGAATTTTGTCGCCGGTGTTTTCGTCCTGGGAGGTATCCTGGCGATCTGGGCCCTGATGCAAACGGGATCATCGGATGAGGATACGGCCCGGATGAGTGCCCTGGGGTGGGGGACATATGCCGCGACCATTGTCGGCAACAAAACGACAGCCCTCTGGCATGCGGCGCTCATGACCCTGGGCGCCGGTGTTTTCCTGTGGATCCTTACATTGCCCCGGTGGCAAGGCAGGGCCGCTGGTCGGATTTGCGCCTGGGCGCTGGTCCTGGTCGTTGCGGGCGATGCCCTCTGGCTTTCACGCCATTATATCAAAACCATGCCCATGTCGGTCTTTGACGAGAACGAAGTCATACGGATTATAAAATCCGATATGCCGGAACACCGCGTGGTCATGGTAACGCAGGATGGGTTTTATAACTTCTGGCTGACCTACGTGTTCCCTTATTATCACATTCTAAGCCTGAATGTGACCCAGATGCCGCGCATGCCGGTTGACTACCAACGCTACATGGAAGCCCTGGGACGGCACACCCTGCGCTATTGGCAACTTTCGGCCGTTGGTTTTGTGCTGGCGCCGGCCACGGTTTGGACCCAGATCCAGAACGACCCGGCCATGAAGGATGCGTTTGATATTATATTTGCTTACAACGTGGCCCAGGCGGAAATGGGCGTAAAGGTTGTTCCGGCTACGCCCGCGGCGCCGGGCCAGCACGTTGTCCTGCGCCTGAAAATGCCCGCCCCTCGCTTTGCGCTGATCGCCGGGTGGCAGAATGCCGGGGACGACGAGGCGCTCCGGCAGATGGCGTCGTCGGATTATGTTCCATTTCAAAAGGTTCTCGTGGCCGCCGAAACCGCCGGAGGATTGCCGGAACCGACGGGCGCCGGCATCGTCGGCCAAGTTCAAATGGCCGAATATCGCCCGGGGTATATGAAACTCAAGGTTTCGGCCGACCGACCGGCTATTCTGCGCGTTTCCGAAAAATATGACCGCGATTGGCGCGCCTGGGTTGACCAGCAGTCCGTTCCGGTGCGGCGCGTTGATTTTATCTGTCAGGGGATTCTCATACCATCGCCGGGCCTGCATGAAGTCGTGTTGAAATACGCTCCGGATAAGAGGCAGTTGATCTGGCAGTGGATTGGCATCCTGCTCTGCCTGGGAGCGGGGATTACACTGATAGTGAAGTCGCGCAAACGACCCGTTACTCAGGTTAAAATCAGGAACCGCTAATAAAAACAAGAAGCATATGCAAGAGCGATTCACTACGAAAGACGCGAAAGGCGCGAAAATAATACGGGCAGGATTCTCCGGTCAATTTATTCATGCTTAACTTTCGCGTGTTTTGCGCATTTCGTAGTTACAAAAGTATGGTGCCGCACAATTGGATTGCGGGCGCAGCCCGCGTTAGATTTGTAGCCGCGCAGCACGATTCCGGGCAGCTATATCCGTGTCCATTAGCGTTCCTTTCGCGGGCAAATTCTTTGTTTGATATCCACGCCGTGCTTGCGCAGTTTTTCCGCCAGTGGTTCATTCCTGGCATTGATGCGGTAACTGCGCTCCCACCATGTCCTGGCCCGGGCGTCATCGTGCAACGCGGACCAGGCATTGCCCAGGTGCTCCATGACGGTCGGATCATTCGGCATGAAATAATATGCTTCCTCAAGGCAGGACAGGGCTGCGGCAAACTGTTTTTGTTGAAACAGAATCCAGCCGAGGGTATCCAAAAAGGCGCCGTTATCCGGGTCGCAATCCAGCGAATGCCGGCTGTATTCCAGGGCCTGATCGAGATGGATGCCTTTTTCGGCCCACATGTAGGCCAGGTAATTAAATGCTTCGGCATTATCGCTGTCCAGCTGCATGGCGCGCCGGAGCAGGACTTCAGCCCGCGCAAACTGGCCGGAGCGTTCGCAGGCCGTGCCAAAATTGAAATAAAACACGGTGTCCAGCAGAAGGCCGGCATTGGCAAATCGGGAGGCCAGCGTCTCGACGCGTTCAAAAGCGCTAACGGCGGCAGGATAGGACTCCGCCCGATTGTTCAGCAGCCCGAAATAATACCAGGCTTTTAGGTCGTCAGGATGGGAGAGCACCGCCTCGTCCATCACATTCAAGGCTTCATCCGTGGCGTTTGCGTCGAGGTGCAGGAAGGCCAGGCGGATATAGGCTTCCAGCAGATTGGGCTCCTGCTCCAACCCCGTTTCATACAAACCTATGGCCGTGGCGACCAGCTGGTTTTGCTGGGCAATGACACCGAAAATCAGATAATACATGGATTCCGGCAGGCGTTCTTTGTCATGCAGAAGCAAATTGTGCAAGCGCACAAAGCTGTCGAGCGCATTCAGCGCCTGCTGGTTGCGCAGGTAATACTGGGCCATCATTTCAAGCAGTTTTTTGTCTTGCGGAAATTGCTGGAGGCCGGCTTTTAGCGTTTGTCCGGCTTTCTCCGGTTCCGCCTTCATGTAATAAAACGCCAGCTTCAGGTAGGGCACGGAGGAAGAAGGATGCGCATCCGCGGCGGCGCGGAAACTGGCCATGGCCGCGTTGGTGTTTGCCAGTGTTTCGTATAGTTCGCCCAGATACAACTGGATCTGCGAATTGTCCGGTTCCCGGCCGGCCACTAATTTCAACGCCTCAACCGCATTTTTCTTCTGGTTAAGCGCCATGTAACACATGGCAAGTTTTTTCTGCAGCTGAATGGAATCCGGCATGCGGGCTGTCAGGTTCTGGAATGCCGCCAGGGCCTTGTCCATTTGCCGGTTAAGGAGGTACAGGTCGCCCAGTCGTTCCTGGTATTGCAGGGAGGTGTCGTCCGGCGGAAGGCCGGCGGCCTCCTCATAATAGGCGATGGCCGTGGCCGCATCACGGGGCGGAATATCCGGCTCATCCACGGTTTTTTGCGCATACAGGTCGCCCAGGAACCTGAGCACGGCAAGCCTGTCGGCTGCTTTGGTGCGCGCTTTTTTCAGGATGGCAAGCGCACGGGCTTCGTCGTTGGCCGCGAGGTAAAGATAAGCCAGCTGGATATAGCCCTTGGAATTTGCAGGATCGATGCTAATGGCACGCCCAGCCGCATTGATGGCCTCTGCCGACTTGTTGAGCGCCTGGTAAACCCGGGCCAGGTAAAGACAGGCTTCCACCGAACGGGGATTGCGCCGGCAGGAATCCTCCATTAGCGCTATGGCTTTGTCGGCTTCGCCCTGCTTGAGGTAAATGAGCGCCGCGCGCACATAGAGCGCGTCATAATCCGGCTTTTCCTCCAGCGCACGCCGGTAGCTCTCCAGGGCCGAATTAGTTGCCAGCCCCTCCCTGAGAAGACCTTGGCTGAAATAAGCCAGGGCCCTGGCCATGGACGCATTATCCGGACTGAGGTTCAAGTTTTCCGGAAGGGCGTCGCGCATGACTGCCGGTGAATTGACCGGGCCCCGCAAGCCCGGGTTCTGACAGCTTGTAAGACAACAAAGCCCCGCACCCAGAACGACCATTACCCATCGGGTGGGCAGGATCGAACAGCGAGCTTTATTTGCTGATGTTTTTATGGCGATTGGCCTTCAACCGCTTGCGGCGTTTGTGTTTGGACATTTTCTTAGCACGCCATTTTTTCAGTGATCCCATTGGACCTCCTTTTCTATTTTACGCGAATGTACGTTTTGGATCTTATTACCAAGGATATCACGGATAACACTGCTGCTGACTGTCCGACACTATCCGTGTCCTCCGTGGTTAAACTCTTTTCTTACGCGATGATCTTGTTGAGCGCAATCTCGATAATTCCTTCCGCGCCGGCGGCCTTCAATCGGGGCATGATTTCCCGCACGATTTTTTCCTCGACCACCGATTCAATCGCAATCCATCCGGTTGTGCTCAGCTGGTTGATGGTGGGCGCGTGCAGAGCCGGCAAAACCTTGACGATCGCGCGGACAGCTTTGCGCCGCGCATTCATCTTCAAGAGTACGCGGGTTTCCGCCATCAGGGCGCCCTTCAGCAGCATGGCAATCTGTTCGATTTTTGCGCGCTTCCATGCGTTTTTCCAGGCCGCCTTGTTGGCAATCAGCTTGGTCGTGGATTCCAGAACGGTTGCGATAATCCGCAAGTTGTTGGCCCGCAACGAAGAGCCGGTTTCCGTCAATTCCACGATGGCGTCCACAAGGTCCGGCGCCTTGACTTCCGTGGCGCCCCAGGAAAATTCTATTTCCGCGCGCACGCCCTGGCGTTCCAGATAACGGCGCGTCAGGCCGACGGCTTCGGTCGCAATCCGTTTGCCCTGCAAGTCGGCCACGGTGCGAATGAGGGAATCATTGGGCACGGCCACGACCCAGCGCACGGGGCGCAACCCATGCTTGGCGTAGATCAGGTCGGCGATTTCAACGATCTTGGAATCGTTTTCCATGATCCAGTCATAGCCCGTAATCCCGGCATCCAGAAGCCCGTGCTCGACATAGCGGCTGATTTCCTGCGCGCGGATAAGCCGCGCATCGATCGTCGGGTCATCCACGTTCGGAACATAGGAGCGCGAGCCGACCGTCACCAGGAACCCGGCCTTTTTCATAAGCAAAAAGGTCGCTTCCTGCAGACTGCCTTTGGGTAAACCGATAATCAATTTGTTCATAATCTTATTCCGTATATGAGCCATCAAAAATTGCACGCATTATATCGCGACCGGATACCTTGTCCATTCCAAAATATCATCAACGCAATGCCTCGGTTACGGGGGACAGCCAAAGTTGTGCCACCTAGGCACAGATGTCTCGACTTCGCTCGACATGACACGCAGAAACGGTTCATTCCGATCTTAAGCGAGGAATCTCATTTAACCTTTGGCGGACAAGCCTCACTATGTGTCAACAAATTTATTTACCCTCAGTAACGGAGGTTACTATCCGCCCCGGGCTTGCCCGCGGATTTTTGCGATTACCTGCTGAACTGCAGCGGGGTAGGCGAGGTGCTCCTGTTCCTGGATGCGCGCGTGGAGGGATTCCGCGGTATCGCTCTCCAGGACTTGCACGGTCCGCTGGAGAATAATCGGCCCCGTATCCGTGCCCGCATCCACATAATGCACCGTACAGCCGGTGATCTTGATGCCGCCGGCCAAAGCCTGTTTCCAGGCCTCCAGGCCCGGAAAGGCGGGCAAAAGCGACGGGTGAATGTTAACGATCCGCCCCGCAAACGCCTTCAGCAGGCGCGGTTTGATGATCATCATGAATCCGGCCAGCGCGATCAGCTCGGCGCCATAATGGCGCAGGCGGTCAAGGGTCTGCTGCTCGGCCACTCCATCCAGCTTGGTCTTGAAGGGGGCCGGGGACACATATTCAGCCGGGATGTTCAGCCGCCGTGCCCGCTCAAGGATAAAGGCGTTCTCCACGTTGGAGAGCACACAGACAATCCGGGCATCCAGCCGGCCGGCGCCGATGGCATCGGCCAGCGCCTGAAAATTTGTGCCGTTCCCCGAACCCAGCACCGCGAGAGCAATTGGCGTTGTCGTCATGACTCGGACCATATCATCCGGGAAGCGGATCTGCAAGGGCGAACAGGGGAAGGGCTGGGAGAAGCAGGCTGTAGACCGATGGCTGCAGGCTGAAGCGGATGGTAAAATACAAAGCGAGCGTAAAGCGGTAGGGATTGTGGTGGAAAAGATGTAGCCGCGCTTCTATAAACTGTGGTTTTTTCCCGATTCAATTTGGGTCCACAGCCTACGGTCTACAGTCATCAGTCTTTCTTGACTTGTTATTGTCCGGCGATAAAGTGTCAGGCGCGCATCGAACGGGCGATTAGCTCAATGGCTAGAGCGCTACCTTTACACGGTAGATGTTACAGGTTCGAGCCCTGTATCGCCCATTCATATAATTAACCGGAAGGATATTGCATATGATTCTAGAAAAATATTCCATGGGCATTGGAGACAGGTTCGGGCGGCAAGGGGCGGCCCAGCTGGACGCTTTTCTGCGGGCGCAGGCGACCGGCGTTGCGATAACGCCGGTCTGGAACAAGTCGAACCGCGAGCATCAGATCATTGGGACGAAGCCCTCCGACACGCGGCGGGCCGCCGATCAGGCGGTGCGCGCCCGGAATTGGGGCGGCGCCTATTATGTGGATGCCGATCATATCGGCCTGACAAACGTGGGCGCATTTCTCGAAGCCTGCGATTTTTTTACGCTGGATGTGGCCGAATCCATCGGCCGGCCGCCGGACCCGGCGGACCTGGCCGCCTTTACAAAGGCCCAGCGGCGGTTCATTGGCGCCCTGTCCGTTACCGGCCTTGACGCTGCAATGGACATTACCGCGGCCAAACTCGAACAGGTCGGCAAAACATATATTGTTGCCGTGAAGGAGGCTGCCCGTCTCTACCGGTACATTGCCGCCGCCAAAGGATCGTCCCCGTTTGTGGTGGAGGTATCCATGGATGAATGCGATACCCCCCAATCGCCGATGGAGCTGTTGCTGATCCTGGCCGCGCTGGCGGCCGAGCGCGTGCCGGTGCAGACCTTGGCCCCGAAATTCACCGGGCGTTTCAACAAGGGCGTGAATTATGTCGGCAACGTGGCGCAGTTCACGCGCGAGTTTGAAATGGATTTGGCCGTGGTCCGGTATGCGCGCGAGCAGCTGGGTTTGCCGGCGTCCTTGAAGCTCAGCGTCCATTCCGGGAGCGATAAGTTTTCGCTGTATGCCCCCATGCATCGCGCATTAAAGCGGTTCGATGCGGGGCTGCATTTGAAGACGGCCGGCACCACATGGCTGGAGGAATTAATCGGTTTGGCTTCAGCCGGCGGCGACGGGCTGGCCCTGGCCGTGGATATTTACGAGCAGGCGCTGGGTCGGTTCGGTGAGCTGTGCAAGCCGTATGCCACAGTCATTGATATTGACCTGAGCCGGCTGCCGGCGTTGGCCGATGTGCGGGGGTGGAACGGCGAACGTTTTGCCGCAGTCCTGCGGCACGATGAGCTTTGCCCGGACTACAATCCGTATTTTCGCCAGCTCCTGCATGTCGGGTATAAGATTGCCGCCGAAATGGGCGAACGTTATATAAAGGCGCTGGCGCGGTTCGAGCCCATGATTGCCACGCAGGTGACCGAGAACCTGTGGGCGCGGCACATTCGCCCGGTGTTTCTCGGCACCTGAGCTTGAGTCCTGGCCCGTCGCCCGATTCTGGTCAGGCATCCGGCGTCTGCCATCTGGCGTCTGATTCCATGCCGCCGTCAGTCTTCAATCCGGCGCCACGATCAGCTTGCCGATAAAGAGGCCCAGGTCGTGCGGAAATCCTGCTTTGTTGGGATTCCATGGCTGATGGACTTGAAAGCGTATCCACGCGTCGCGGTTTCTTCCGGGTGAAAGGGGCAAGATTATCCATCTCCAGGTGTCGGGATAGAAGTAATCCATCGAAACTCGCATAATCGCTTCATCTAACAGCAGCAGCAGCTTGGGCGCCGGCGATACGATGTTTTTCAAATTGCCCCCCGGGGTGAATGCCAGTATCAGCATATATCCCGGCGCCGAGGCCGGCACCAATATGGCGGCATCCCCGCGCGACCATCGGCCTTCCAGCGGCGGCATAACTTCTTTACGCATTTCTTTCGAGAACCCGGAGAAAACGGACACCATGTTTGTCGGGGTTTGCACGAGCGCGGCGGCGATAAATAACTGCGAGCGGGCCTTGATCGCCAATATTTTGGAGGCAGCCGTAATATTTGTATGGCATGCATACAGCCACCACCGGTCATCCAATGCCTGGAATTGAAGGCCCTTGCGCCCCCGCGGCGCCGGACCTGCGCCGTTCAACAGCGGCGCCAGGAGGTGGGGATCTGAAGAATACATCACAAAAAGCAATCCCTGCAGTTTGGATTTAAGATCTTCGGGAATGGCCAGGCTGACCTGTTCCCCCTCGGTGAGCGCAATGCCCTCCAGTACCGGTTTATCAACGCGCACATTGGCAAACCGGCGCCACCCCATGTTGCCGCTTTCGATCGGGAGCGCCGTCGCATTGGTTAATAACGCGGCCGGCCGGACGGAATCTTTCAGCGTCATTTGGTACAAGTTCAGCGATAGCGGATTATCCCGGATACGGGTCGGCAACGCGTTGCGGGCTTGCTGCAATTTCTGGTCCTGGAAGACGGCCTGTTTCACCAGGGTAAAATCAAAGCGGTCGCTCCGTGGCGTTTGGAAGGGCGTCATAAAAAATGCCGGCCGCTGCGGAGCGCTGCGCATAATCGTTTCCCATGCGAGTTCCGCGGCGCTGTAATCATTCTTGCGCTCGTTATCAAGACCTAATGCCGGAACGCCGAACATGTGTTCCATCGGCGCCGTGATTCGGGAATATTCGCCCAGCATGATGCCGTGATCCTGCCGGATGGTTTGGGCGAACGGCGCCAGGAAACGCAGGAATCCCTGGTGCTCGACCAGGGTCACCAGGTGCGCGCGATTTAAAAGGCCGGCAAGGCAGATGGCAGCGGCCAGGCCGGGTGCAAGCCAGGCAGTCAAGGGCCGGCCATGCCATTCCGGAAGGCGGGTTGCCAGCGCCGCCAGAGACAGGGCTGCCATGGGAATAACCGCAAGCAGCAGGTAGCGGGTCATCATGAAATCCCGCATTGTGCCGGCCAGGGTGAGCGCGGGAAATACAATCAGCGCCAGCACGATCCGCTCCGGCCGGCGGGCCCGGTCGCCGGTCAGCCATGCGCACCAGCCGATCAGCATAAGCAGGGCCATCGGCATGGAAACCATGTTGGCAAAAGTTCGCCAGTCGGTCAAAAGATTATAGTCTTGGACCATGCTTCCGAAGATCGTAAGCGTGCCGATACTTTCATGGTGAAAATACACATCAACCAGGAACAGGACGCAAGCCAGGGCCAGGCCTGACGCAAGCCATCCGGAAACGGACGGAAGCTCATTGCCACCGGTTGCGTTCCTGGCATGGTCGGCGGAGCAGCGCAGCCGGATACGATTCGCGGCCAGGCTGGCCCCGGCCAGGAGTGCCAGGCAAAGCGCCAGAAACGGCCAATAATCGAAAGCGACATCAAAAAACCGGCGGACTTTATAATAATCCGTTACATATCTGGTTTCGCCGTAAAACAACAACAGCATGCCCAGCGCCGCCAGCGGATAAAGCAGGAAGTCTGTGCGCCCCCGCAGGATCAACAGCCCAACGGCAAAAGCCGCCGGAATGACCAGGTACCAGGCGGTGATGTGAAAGAATGGCGCGGCGCCGATGCAAAGTGCTCCGAGCAGAATATCCGCCCATCGTTTCCAGGAACGCGCCTGCCAGGCCAGCAGTAACAGGGCCAGGCCGGCGAAGGCCATGAATCCGGCAATGATCTCCGGGCGCGCACACCGGGCATGCCACAAGGTCAGAGGGTTGAGCAGATAGCAGCCGAACGCAATCAGCCCGGCCAGCCGATGCGCCAGCAGGCGGGAGGCCGGCACCATCAAGACGAGTCCCGTGAACAGGGCAAACAGGGGGACTATGTAAAGCGACCAGGAATTTTTGCCCAATCGCGTTGCCACACTGATCAGCAGAGGGTAGGCGGGCTGAAAATGAGGGCCCTGAATGGCCGCGTTAGTGTTGACCACCCACAGGCAGGCATCTTTGGTGGTTCCATAGCCTGAATGGCCATAGTAGAAGAAGCTCCGTGTTTCCGGGGGCACCTGGGCAAGCAGGGGGTCTACATGGAACAAAGTGCCTTGGCGTCCGTAAGTAACGCCGGAATTAAGGTAGGACCCCGGATCCTCGCCGCCAAATATATCCTCATGCGGGCGAAACAGCAGAACGATGGCCATCAATACCAGCAGGCCCCAAAGCCAGGCATGTGCCCATATTACAGTGCGGCTTGCATGCAATAGCCGCCCCACGGCAGCCAGGGCCAGAATCCAGAAAAACGCCCCGATGACAAATATCATGGCAACGGCATGCCTTCCTTTTCGCGTTCGTTCGCAACCAGTTAAAGTTAAACTTTATGATACAATCCTTAATGTAACAAGAAATAATATGGCTATGAAGACCGGTATCGCAGGGCTGTGTCAAGAACGGTCTCGCGGGCAGGCTGCCCATGGCACGAATACCAATTCTTCCTTGATTATGGAACTTGTTTCGATATGAATGCTGCATCGGGATCTGTTCACTTGCCGGATCATCGCGCTTGTGCTATAGTAAAATCTGAATTGCGCATGGCAGATGCCAGATGACGGAGTCTGAACAATGACTTCTGATTTCTGACACCTGGTTTTATAGCGGGGTGTAGCGCAGCCTGGTAGCGCGCCAGCCTTGGGCGCTGGAAGTCGGGGGTTCAAATCCCCCCGCCCCGACCCATAAAACCATTGATAACATTGACTTTCCTGCTTATCGGCAAAATCGGCAACCGCGCTAAGACGACTGAAGCCGGACTGGCGGGAAACGCGACGCAGCAAATCCACACGCCAAAACCTAAACAAATCAAAACAATAGGGGAACTAATCACATGAAACGACCGATACGCAAATTGATTGTTGCCCTGCTGTTTTTATGGGCAGTCCCTATCCTGGATGCCGGTGAAAACACGCCCGCTGACGCGGCAATCGAGGGCATCCTGCGCGAACGCATTGATGCCGCCAAACAGGGCGTGGGCATTGTCGTCGGGCTGGTAGACGAAAAAGGGCAGCAGATCATCTGCTTCGGCAAGCTGAGCCGCGACAGTGACCGCATGGTCGATGGAAACACGGTTTTTGAAATCGGCTCGGCCACGAAAGTCTTCAGCGGGCTCCTTTTGGCGGACGAAGTCGAGCGGGGCGAGATGAAACTTGACGACCCGATTTCAAAATATCTTCCGCCCGCAGTGAAGGTTTCCACCCGCAATGGCCGCCAGATTACCTTGCTTGACCTGGCCACGCACGCTTCCGGCCTCCCGCGGATGCCGGACAACTTTGCGCCCAGGGATGCGAACAACCCCTACGCCGACTACACGGTCGAACAGATGTATGCCTTCATTTCCGGCTACACGCTGCCCCGCGACATCGGCGCTGCCTACGAGTATTCAAACCTGGGAGCTGGATTGCTGGGGCATATCATCGCCCGGAAGGCGGGCGCCGATTACGAGAGCCTGGTGCGCGAGCGCATTTGCGGGCCGCTCGGCATGACCAATACGCAGGTCGTGCTTTCGCCCGCACTCAAGGCGCGCCTGGCGACCGGCCACAACCCGGCGCGCGAGCCGGTGCCGAACTGGACCCTGCCGACCCTCGCCGGGGCAGGCGCATTACGCTCCACCGCAAACGACATGCTGAAATTTATCGCGGGAAATCTCGGCCTGACGCAGTCAACCCTCCAACCGGCCATGCAGCTGGCGCAGGCGCCGCGGCGTTCGGCCGGCGCTCCCGAGATGCAAATCGGCCTGTGCTGGCATATCCTTAACAAATTCGGCACGGAGCTGATTTGGCATAACGGCGGCACGGGCGGCTACCATGCCTTTATTGGCTTCGATAAGAAGCAGCATCGGGGCGTGGTGGTGCTGGCCAACTCGGCCAACTCCATTGATGACATTGGCCTTCACCTGCTTGAATCAAGGTTCCCGCTGGCGCACTTTGAACCGATGAAAGATCGTGTGGCGATTAATCTGAAACCGGAGACCCTTGACCGGTACGTCGGGCGATATGCAGTGACATCGAACATCTTCTTCAATTTGCGGCGGGATGGCGGGAAGTTGATGGCCCAGCTCACGGGCCAGCAATACTGCGAAATTTTCCCTGAATCCGAGACCGACTTTTTTTACAAAGTCGCCAACGCCCAAATCACCTTCAGCACGTCCGCCGGCGGCAAAGTGCAAAGCCTGGTGTTGCACCAGAACGGCCTTAACCAGGCTGCTAAGAAAATTTCCGATAAGCCTCCCGAAATACGCCGGGCCGTCAAGCTGGACCCTGGGTTGTATGACGCCTATGTGGGCGAGTACCAGCTTGCACCGGGCGCGGTCTTCACGATCCTGCGCGATGGCAACCGGCTGCTGGCCCGGCTTACCGGCCAGGGCGTTCTGGAAATTTTTCCGGAGTCCGAAACCGAGTTTTTTTATGATGTTGTCGATGCGCAAATTATATTTGTCAAGGACAAGCAGGGCAAGGTAACCGACTTGATCCTCCATCAAAACGGACAAAATCCCAAGGCGCCGAAGATCAAGTGAAGTTTCCGCGGCAAGACCACGGACGTCCCGCGCAAATCCAAATTGGTTTTTAATGATCCGCAAGACTTCCCTGCTGGGATTAGTGTTGATTTTCCAGGCGTTAGGTTTAGATTGGTCGCGGCGAATTAACCCTGGTTTTGTCATAGGGCAAGTTATGCTTTTAGGAGAAAGTTTATTATGCAATGGTCTGTACGCGATGTGGCCGAACGACTTAACATTTCGGAACGAACGGTCTTGCGCTGGGTAAAGCATGACGACTTGCCGGCCAGCCGGATTGGCGGACAGTATCGCTTCAACCGCGCGGAACTGCTGGAGTGGGCCATCGCCCATAAACTGAAAGTGCCTCCGACGCTTTTTTATGCTGAAAATGAGGAACGCGAACTCATGCCTTCATTTTCGGATGCGCTCGCCAACGGCGGCATCTTCCATGCGGTTGGCGGAAACGACAAGCCCTCCGTCCTGCGCGCGATCGTCAATCTCCTGCGACTGCCCGACGGCGTGGACCGCGAATTATTGTATCAGATGCTCCTGGCCCGCGAAGCCCTGGCCTCGACAGCCGTCGGCGATGGCATTGCCATACCGCATCCGCGCAATCCGATCGTCATACGCGTGACCCAGCCGCTGGTGACTCTGTGCCTTCTGGATAAACCGGTGGATTTCGGCGCCCTGGATGGCCTTCCGGTCTACGCGCTCTTTACGCTGGTCAGTTCGGCGCCGCGCATTCATCTGCATTTGCTCGCGCGCCTTTCCTATATCGTGCGCCAACGCAGCATCAAGACGCTGATCTCCGGGCGTGACCCGGCGGCGGATATTTTGGCGCAAGTGCGGCGGGTTGAGGCGACCATCGCGTCTGCGGCTACGACGCAGGAAAAAAATTAAGGTGGGCTTAGGCCCACAACCCAATTGCCAGGGAATATTAACCGCAAAGAACGCAGAGAACACAAAGTCAAAACAAAATATTTATCTTGTTCCTTGAGTCTTCTCATTTAACCTTTGCGGTTAATATCTTTCTTGTTTTTCTTAGCGGTTTCCGATTAGGACCTAATCTACCCGCATGCCGGAGTGCGCCGCGCGGGTAGCGTGGAATAAACGCCGTGCCCGGTGGACCAGGCGGTCGATTTGCGAGTCGCGCCGGCAGCAGTCGTGATGGGTCAGGATCAACTTGTCCACGCCGGAGCTGGCGGCCAGGCGGGCACAGGCGGAAAAAGTGCCGTGCCCCCAGCCGCGATGGGCGGCATATTCAGCGCTCGTGTATTGCGCGTCGGCAATCAGCACGTCCGCCCCGCGGCAAAAATCCGTAAAGGCGCTGCCGGCACAATCAGCATCGAGCTCATGATCGGTGGCGACCACGATGGAACGGTTCCGGATGCGGAAGCGATAAGCCAGGCATTGCTGGGGATGCCGGAGCGGATACCAGGCGATCTCAACGCCGTATTTTTGCATGCGGTGGTTCCGCCGCGGTAGAGGCTGGAAGCGGATGGCGGCGCCAAAGCGCCGCAGGGCCAACGGCCAAAACGGCGGAGCGACAAATTTCCGCAAACAATCCGGCCAATTTTCTTCCCGGTGCGGGTCAGCCATGATGGTAACCGAGGCATCCTGCCGATGGAGGGGCTTGAAAAGGGGCAGCCCGATCACATGGTCCAGGTGGAAATGGGTGAACATGATCGTAATGGGCGGGATGCGGCGCCGGTTAATCAGCTGATCGCCCAACGCGATAATTCCCGTGCCGGCATCAACAATCAGAATTCCCTGCCGCGTGGCCAGGCTGAAGCAGGTTGTTTCGCCGCCATACCGGTTGAATGCGCGTCCGGAGATCGCCATCGTGCCGCGCGCGCCATGAATGGTAAATATCGGTTCGTTTTCCATATTGACTTAATCATCGGTCTGCGAAACAATCACCGCCACGTAAATATCGGGCCGTTGCCGTCCGTGGCGGGCTTATTACGTTAATATATAACACAAGAAGGGAAGCGGGTCATGATTAAAATTGCAATGATCGGGTTGGACACCAGCCACTGTATTTCGTTCCCCAAGTTGATGCAGGCGCCGGATTGCCCGGAACCGGACAAAGTGCCGGGCCTGCGGGTAACCACCTGCCTGCGCTTCCTGACCCCCTTCACAAATACCGAGACCCTGGACAAGCGTCAGCAACAACTTGAAGCCTGGGGCGTCAAGGTGACAACCCGCCTGGATGAAGCCCTTGAAGGTTGCGACGCCATTCTGCTGGAAATTAACGACGGCGCATATCACCTGGAATATTTTAAAAAGGTGGCCGCGTTGGGCAAGCCGGTTTTCATTGACAAACCGCTGGCGACCACGCTGGAGGATGGCCGGGCAATTATCGCGCTGATGCGCAAGCATAAAACCCGGGTATGGTCCGGTTCCGGTCTGCCGTTCTGCCCGGAAGTCGTCGATATTTCCGCTCGCATGCCCCAACCCCGCTACGGGCACGTGTTTGGCGTTTTGAATAAAGCGCCGGATGGCGACGGCTTGATCTGGTACGGGGTCCACGTATTTGAAACTCTCCAGAAGATCATGGGGCCGGGCGCCCGGACAGCGCGCGCCACTGAAAACGCCAACGGCATTGTTACGGTGATTGATTATGGAAACGGCCGGCAGGGTCTGATTGAGAACCTGAACAACTGCAAATACTATGGCGGCTGCGCGCAAGGCGATACGGCCGCCGTGCCGTTTGTCATTAAAGAATCCTCCAATAAGCGTCCCTGTGTTATTGAAATCCGGAAGTTTTTTGAGGGCGGGCCCGCGCCAGTGGAAATGGCGACAACGTTTGAAGGCCTGTCCATGATGGTAGCCGCCCGGCAATCCATCACGACCGGTCAGACGGTGAAGGTGCCGCAGCTTGCGGGATGACCCCGTCGCGAGGATGCTTAGACTGTAGACTGAGGACCGTGGACTGCAGGTTTTTGCCTGTTCAAACCTATGCGGACTACAGTCTGCAGTCAACAACCCTCGGCGGCCCTATGGGACGCCAGTGTAAACGAATCGAAAGGAAGCAGGTCATGATCAAAGTTGCGATAATCGGACTGGACTCCAGCCACAGCATAGAGTTTGCCAAGCGCATGCAGGATCCGGCCTGTGCTCCGGATCAGCGGGTACCCGGCATGCGCGCGGTGACCTGCCTGCGTTTTCAAACCCCCTTCCAGGATAAAAACGGCCTGGATAAAAGGCAAAGCCTGCTGGAGTCCTGGGGCGTGCGCGTAACCACCCTGTTCGAGGAAGCCGTGGCGGACTGCGACGCCATAATGCTGGAAATCAACGACGGCGCATATCACCTGGAATACTTTGAAAAGGTGGCCGCGCTGGGGAAGCCGGTGTTTCTCGATAAGCCCCTGGCGTTCAACCTGGCCGACGGCCGCGCCATAATCCGGTTGATGCGTGAGCATAACACGCGCGTTTGGTCGGGATCCTCGCTCCCGTTCTGTCCGGACATGGATGCCGCGCGAGCCAAGTTCGAGGAGATCAAACGTGCGTATGTCTACGGCACGCTGGGCAAAGCGCCTGCCGGCGATGCGCTCGTATGGTATGGAGTGCATACATTTGAAATGCTTCAGCGCATCATGGGAAGAAACGCGCTTTCGGTGCACGCCTTGGAAACTAAGGGCAGTATCCTGGGCATCGTGGATTACGGCGCCGGCCGCGAGGGCGTGGTGGAAACAATTCGCAGCGGGCACA
>JAQUMN010000057.1 GCA_028718125.1 Kiritimatiellia bacterium | reverse complement strand
CCAACCATGCACCGGGTTATAATAAATGACCCATTATAGAGTGCGAATGGAAGCATGACATGCCTCAGGATCGAAAACCAGCGACCGCCACGTCAGTCGCTTCTTGACAAGCCTTCTCATGGAAGGCAGCTGACGCCGCAACGTTAACCTGGAGGGACAGTGTTCCGTCGTCCGCGGACGCCAGAAATGGCGTCCCTCCCATAGGTAAATAACTTTGAAATTCCTATACGTTAAAGTAGGCCCCGAGGAACGGGGCGACTTTTTTCATGTAAAGCCGACCCCGCCCTGTGCGGGGTAAACTTTATACTTACCACGCCGAAGGCGTGGTCGGCTATCATAGCCGGTGTTCCGCCGGAGGCGGATCCGCCTGTGGCGGAAAAACCGGCTCTACACGAGTTGAAATTCCTCTGCATTGCATTAGGCAGACGCAGTAATCCCGACCTCATAGAAGTCGGGGCCGTTCTCTCATTTAGCCTACAACGCATGGGGATAGGGCGGGTCGACCAGCGAGAACGGCACATGATTGTCCGCCTTATGGCATGAATCCGGCATATGGCGGGGTCGAGCCCGACCTGAATGCACCTTCTTAGTGTCCAGACCGTGGACCGATCTCCAGGCGCACAACCGCATTCGAACCTTCCGGTTCCATCCACAGCGTGCACGATTGGAGCGGGCGGATTCGATCCAGGAGCGTCCGCACGGCCTTGATGGCATATGGCATTGAAGGACTATCGGCCGAGCGCTGGCTTAACCCCCATAGGCTTAAGGCCAACTGGACGGTCTTTCCGCCGCTATCGAGGTCCAGCCAGGCCAGTCCCGATGTATTTTTGGCCGACATCGCATCCTGCCAGGCGGCAGGTGTCAGCGGAGGATCGTTACCCGCCTTCTGAAACCGTTGCATCAATTTGGTCAAGCTGCCGGCCTGGCTGGATATAATCAGCCAGTCACCGACGAGGGTATAGGCCGGCTGGTCTTCCGCCTCCAACGCAGCCAGTAGTTTGTTGCTGGTGATTTCAATGGTATTAATCGTTTGCGCGCCAACGGCCAGCGGGCTGGGATCCTGGATAAGCCCCAGTCTATGCCGGGCGTTAATAAAATCAAGTTCGCGGCCAATCATGCGATGGATGTTCTCCGGTTGTCGCACGCGGATAAAAGCCATGAGGGCTGGGATGCTCATGCGCAACGGCTTGCGGCCATAGCCGCCGCCGTACTCCCCGGTGAAGAGCGCCAATACAAGGCCATTGTTATCCTGCTGGATCCAATCGGATTGAAGAATGCGGCGGATTGTCATGAGCCAGGCAGAATCGGTTGTTGCCGGGCGCAGCCCATCCTGGATCGTGGTCAAGGGAAGCGCCATGACCAGCGCCGGCAAATTTCCCAAGGCCTGCCCCACGGCGGCAATATTAATGTTGTCCGCGAGCTGAGCTTGGCGGTACGGGCCTGGCCGCAACCGGATAGTTGCGGACAGCCCCTGGTCATCAAAACGGATAAGGTCGCCGGTCAACGAAAATTGTTCCACGCTGGCAGAACCTTGCCCCTGGCACCACACGATATCCGGGGAAACCGGTTGCGGCATTTTCTGCAATTCGGACATTGCCCGGGTGGAGGGAATCAATCCGTCGTAGGCCATGAGCATATAACGAATTGCGGCCGGATCGGACGATAAGCAGGCTAGCAAGACACCGTCGCCACAGGCAAACGATAGTCTTTGGCCATCGGTTATGGGCGATTGCAGTATCCACATCGTACGGCCTCCAAAGGCGCCCAGTTCTTTGATGCCCGGCCAGCGGCCCCAAAACAGGGCCCAGCGCACGCAAGGGCTCCAGCCTCCTATCCAGGAAGACGCTATCCAAGTCGGCTTGCCGCTACCGCCTTGTGCCGGAAGATAGGCAAGCAAAGTATCGCGGCGCGCGAGCCGGATCAGTCGTGAAACCGAACGGAGTGTGTTGGGGTTTGTGGTTTGTCCGGATGTTTCTTCGGCAACGCAAAAAGGGGTCAGCCAGATATTGCTGGCCAGCTGGGGCCAGCGTTGCGCCAGGTTCTGGTGCGAACTGACCAGCACGGCATTGGCTGGAATGGCGCGGTAAAGGCTGACGGGATCATAGGGCACCCAGAATAGATAGCTGGTTGTGGCGATCAGGAAAACCGCCAGCGTACAGGATGTGAGCCATCGTCGCCATGACCTCATGCGCATGGCCTCCCAGGGCCACGGGGTTTCGGTATTACGGCGCCGGTTTCCAGCGTGCCGACCAGGGCGCGGATCGAAGGCAGACGATGCCGCACAAGGTAGGCTTCGATGCCTTTGATAACGGCCAGCGTGCTCAGGGGCTCGCTGAAGTTGGCCGTGCCCACGGCGACTGCGGAAGCCCCGGCGATGATGAAGGCCAAAGCCTCCCTCGCCGAGGTAATGCCCCCCATGCCGATCACGGGAATCTTGACGGCCCGTGCCGTCTCCCAGACCATCTTGAGCGCAATGGTGTGAATGGCCGGGCCGGTCAGCCCGCCCGTGATGTTGGCCAGAATCGGTCTCCGCGCCTCAATATCAATCGCCATGGCGGGAAACGAGTTGATCAATGAGACGGCATCGGATCCGCAGGCTTCGGCAATGCGCGCGAATTCGGCGATAACCGTGACATTAGGTGAAAGTTTGGTAATCAACGGCAGACGGGTGCGCGCGCGCACAGCGGTGATAACCCGCCGCGCCATTTTGGGATCGGTGCCGAACGCAATGCCGCCGTGCTTGATGTTGGGGCAGGAGATATTCAATTCCAGGCCATGCACGCCGGGCAGATCATTGAAACGTTCGGCGATGGACGCGTATTCATTGATCGTGTGTCCCCAGATGTTGACAATTACCGGCGCCCGGTAGTGACGGAGGAAGGGGAGATAGTCGCGGACAAAACCATCAAACCCGGGATTCTGCAGGCCAATGGCATTCAGAAGTCCGCCCGGCACTTCCACCAAACGCGGGGTTGGATTGCCCTGGGTGGGCTTAAGGCTGATGCCTTTAACCACGATGGCGCCCAGCCGGTTGAGATCCATGAGCCGGGCAAATTCCGGCCCGTAGCCAAAGGTTCCCGAAGCCGTCATAACCGGATTCTGCATGACAAGGCCGCCGATGCGGACGGAGAGATCGGGTTTGGGTTTATTCATTTTTCTATTTCCATCTGGTCTGACGTCCGGCGGCTGTCGTCCGTCTTCAGTCCCAGACAATATCCCGGCACGCGAAGACCGGCCCTTCCGTACAAACACGCGCCCAGGCCCATGTTTCCCTGCCGGCCGCATCCCGCTTGCATACTTTCTGTACGCAGGCCAGACACGCGCCCAGGCCACAGCCCATATGGCGATCCATGGAAATCCAGCCGTCCCAACCGCCCCGACCGACGCGTTTACAGATTGCCTTTAATAAACCGTTCGGCCCGCAGGCGAAAAACTCCGGTTGCCGACCATGCAATTCTTTATTTAGCCACGCATCCAGGATGCGCGTGACGAGCCCTTTTTTGCCGGCGCTCCCATCTTCCGTAGCCACGCGCACGTCCCAATCCAGGCGCCGGAAATCATCCGCGCACAGGATATCATCCGCGCCCGCGCCGCCGACAAACACAATCCCTTTTACCGGGGCGCGCTGCGCCACAAGGTAAAGCGCGGCCATGCCATAGCCGCCAGCCACGAGCAGCGGTAAAGTATCCTTGCGCACGTTGGGAAATCCCTGGCCCAGCGGTCCCAAGATGTTGATTTCATCGCCGGCGCACAACGTGGCCATGGCTTGTGTGCCTTTGCCGACGGTTTTATACAGGATCGCAAGCCGGCCGGCCTGTGCCCGGAATACGCTGAACGGCCGGCGCAACACGGCATCCGCCGGAGACGGCAGACGCAAATGCACAAATTGACCCGGACGAACCATAGGCGCAATGCGTTTGGATTTTAACGTCAAAAGCCGGTAGCCGCCCTTAAGCAGCCGGTGGCTAAGGATAATGGTGTTTTCAATCAGCATGGCAAGGGTCTGAACATTAGGGCCTGTTGCCCAAAACCTCATTTACAATATATTCTTACAGGAAAACTGGTTCCGACGACAATCTTCTTCGGAAAAACCAAAAACACACCTCACGTTCGGGAATCTGATTTGGGCAACAGGCCCATTCGTTCGCAACTTGTGCAGTTGCACCCATGCTTTCCCGTTCCAAATAACCGTATAACGCATTCAGCATGTTACAGGCCCGCGGAAGAGTCAAGTTTTTTAGCGTTCAAATGGCGATCATTTCCCGCTTGTGTGTTTTCCCTTCTTAATCTATAATAATAATACTCAACTATTTACCACTGATTACATGCTCGGATAGGGCGCCGGATTTAAGTAACTGCACGCGCTCGATCAGTTAAATTGAGATTAAAACATGCATTCCAAACAAATTAATCTCCTGCTTGTCGAGGACAATTCCGACGAAGTTACCTTGATCAAGGAACAACTACGTACCGTCAAAAACATTGTTTTTAATGTGTTTGCAGTCGGCCGGCTCGATAAGGCGCTTGTGCGCCTGGCTGAAGGACACATTGACTTGGTCATGCTGGATCTCAACCTGCCCGACAGCCAGGGCGCAGATACATTCATTAAGATTTGTCGGCGTTTCCCCGAAATTCCGATCATCGTGTTGACGTGTGTGGGGGATACAACCCTGGCTACCCGGCTGTTGCAAGAAGGTGCGCAGGATTATATTATTAAAGGACAAGAGAGTATCAACTTACTTACGCGTGCCATATGCTATGCCATTGAACGGCACCATGTTAAACTTTCGAGCCAGGACGCTTTA
The DNA here is from genome assembly GCA_028718125.1 of Kiritimatiellia bacterium. Taxonomy (GTDB): domain Bacteria; phylum Verrucomicrobiota; class Kiritimatiellia; order JAAZAB01; family JAAZAB01; genus VSJD01. Next base: position 14,440 of record JAQUMN010000057.1, on the reverse strand, counting down.
AAACGCCTGCGCGAGCTTAACGAGTCAAAATCCCAGTTTGTGGCTGAAGTCTCGCATGAAATCCGAACTCCATTGGCCATCATGCGTGAATTCGCTTCGCTGGTCCGGGATGAAACCGTCGGCACGTTGAACGAAAAACAGAAGCAATGCCTGGATGCGGTGCTGCGCAACAGTGACCGGCTTACGAATCTCGTCAACCAGATACTGGACTTGGCGCGGATTGAAGCCGGCAAGACGGAGTTGAACAAGACGAAAGTTGATTTTGGGGCCCTGCTGATTCAATTCCGCAACGATTTTCTACCCGTATGCCAATCCAAAGGCCAGTCGCTCATCCTGGATATTCCCGACAACATGCCGTCAGCGCATTGCGACATATCGAGTGTTCAGCATATCCTGACAAACCTGCTGGGCAATGCCCAGAAATTCGCGCCCAAGGGCGGCGTTATTAAGTTGCGGGCCAAGGGAGAAAACCGTTTCCTGCGTGTTGACGTTGAGGATAACGGCCCCGGCATTCCCAAAGATGCGCAAGAAAAGATATTTGAGGCGTTTGTCCAGGTCAATCGCCAGGATGGTCCCGGGGCCAAGGGGACCGGGCTCGGGTTGAAAATTGCCAAGAGCCTGGTGGAGTTTAACGGCGGCAATATTTCCGTGGAAAGCGAACAGGGCAAAGGCAGCTGCTTCTCGTTTACAATTCCGACGCATGACAGCGAACTGCCCGCCCGGATTCTCATTGTAGATGATGATAAATCCATTGTTCGAATGATTGAAAATATGCTTCGAAATTTCGATTTGAAGCTGGAGGTCAAGTCATCGTTGAGCGGGTTCGAGGCGCTGGTCATTGCCGGGGAGTTCAATCCGGACCTGGTTATTCTCGATATTCATCTGGCGGACGTTCGTGGTGAGCAGGTGTTGTTTTCCCTGCACCAGCGTGACTCCAAAATTCTAATAATCTCGGGAGATACGGCGTCGCTGGCCGAGGTCATCAAAAAGGGAGCCGATGACTATCTGGCCAAGCCGTTTATGCCCAACGAACTCCTGGATAAAATACAATTTCTGCTGGGCATTGGCCCGAAAATTTATTTGGAACCCGTCGAGTAAAATGCGGATGGCACCGGTCGGCCCGAGTTAGAGGAATATAGGAGTAACGTCATGGCGCCTGCGAAAAGAATTCTCTTGATTGAAGATGAGCCTGAATTCCGGATGGCGTTGCGCATGCGGTTGGAAGCCAACGGATATGAAGTCATTGAGGCGGAGGATGGCGCCATGGTACTGGAGATAGCCCGGAACAGGAATACGGACTTGATCATGCTCGACATCATGTTGCCGAAAATGGATGGCTACAAGGTTGCCCGGCTGTTGAAATTCGATGAAAAATATCGTAAAATTCCCATCATTATGCTCACGGCGCGCGCCCAGCAGACGGATCGGGAAACCGGGATGGCCATCGGGGGCGATGCCTACCTTACCAAGCCCTATAAGCCTCCGGAAATGTTGGCCATGGTTGCCAAGTTTCTTGCCGAAGGGGTCGGTTTAACGCTGCGATCGCCGCATCGAGGATTGCCATGAACCAGGACATCAGCCGGCCGATGTTGGCGCAGACGAACGATGAGTTGGCCAAGCGCCTCGTCGCCAAGGGATTGTTATCGGAATAGCTCATAAAAAAAGCGATGGCAATCAGCGCGGAAACCCATGAACTGCTGGTTGAAGTAATCGTCAATTTGGAGTTTCTACCCAAACGCACGGCTTACGAGGAACAGGCCGCTATTTTTAGCGTGCCCTTCGTTGATCTCGAGGCTTACGCATATAATCCGACAGTGGTCGCCCTGATTGACGAAAAGACGGCTCGGGAACTGGAAGTGTTCCCCTTGTTTTCCATCGGCGATTCCCTAACCGTTGCGATGATCGATCCCAGCGACATTACGGTTATTGATGCCCTGACAAACGCTTTGGAAAAATTTACGATTGAGCCATGCCTGGCCGCCCGCAGGGATATTCACGAGATGATCAATCGCGTTTATTCCGGGCACGAGGAATTCAAGGAATTGCTGGATCAGATGGGCGAGGATTCCGTGCCGGGCACACTGACCATGAAATCGCAGGAAAATGTCCTGCAGAACAGCAAGTCGCCGGTCAGCCGCCTAGTGGACATGATCCTGTCCCAGGCTGTTCGCGACCGGGCCAGCGATATTTACATTGACCCCGGCGAAGGACAACTCAAGGTACGCTTCCGCATTGACGGCGTGCTTTATGATATTCCGCCGCCGCCGCAATACCTGCACCCCTTCATAATTTCACGTATCAAGGTGATCAGCAGCATGAACATCGCGGAAAGCCGCATTCCACAGGATGGCCATTTTAATGTTACAATTGACAATCGCACGGTGGAGGCGCGTGTATCCAGCATGCCCACGACCAACGGCGAAAACATGGCCATCCGCCTGTTCGATGCCCGGTCAATGACCATTCCGCTGGAGAGCATGGGGATTTCCGACAAACTTCTGCCCACGGTCGAAAAACTTATCCGCCGTCCCCATGGCATGGTTGCGGTCACCGGGCCAACCGGCAGCGGAAAATCCACCACGCTCTACGCGATGCTCTCCAAGGCCAGGTCACCGGAACGTAATATTATTACCATCGAAGACCCGGTCGAGCGGCGCATTAACATGGTCACCCAGGTGCAGGTGAATGAAAAGGCGGGCCTTACCTTTGCCTCCGCGCTTCGCAGTATTCTGCGCCAGGATCCCGATGTCATTATGGTGGGGGAAATCCGTGGCCAGGAAACCGCGCAATTGGCCATCCGCGCGGCCTTGACCGGGCACTTGCTGTTTTCCACCATCCATACCAATGACGCCCCCGGCGCGGTCATCCGGCTGATCAACATGAATGTTGAGGCGTTCCTGGTATCGTCCTCGATGGCGGGCGCGATGGCCCAGCGCCTGGTGCGCTGTATCTGCGAGGAGTGCAAGGAGCCTTATTCAATTGCCGACCGTTTGCGCCAGCGGCTGACAGCCGCCGGCATTGTTTTGCCGCCTCAGTTGTGGCATGGCAAAGGCTGCGCCAAGTGCCGCGATACCGGCTACTGAGGGCGCACGGCCGTTTTTGAGGTGATGACCGTGACCCCGGAGATGGCTGAATTGATTGCCGCCGGTGTGACAACCGACGTATTGCGTGTCCAAGCGCATAAGGACGGCATGGTCAGCATGCTGCAAGACGGCATCGAAAAAGCGGGGCGGGGCGTCACAACCCTGGAGGAGATGCTCCGCATCGCCGTTTTGGAAAATATTGCCGACATGCCGGCGGCGCCGCCCCCGGATGAAAAACCGGAAACCAAGGCAGCGCAAGAGAGTCTGCCGGCAGCCGCGACGGTGGCAAGCCTTAGTTTGGATCTTGACAGTTATCGGAAAGAGATGACAGACTGGCTGACACAGAAAAAGCGCTAAGTGCTCGCCTTGCGGTCGCTTGTTTACGGTATATTTTGAGGATACCATGTACGAAGAATATTGGAAGCTGAACATCCGTCCGTTTCATAACATGCCGGACCCTAAGTTTTTTTACCACTCGGCTCAACACGACGAGGCGCTTATGAAGATGACCTACACCGTCACTGAAAACATGGGTGGCGCACTGTTGACCGGCGCCTATGGTTGCGGCAAAACGCTGTTATCCCGTATATTGCTCCAGCAGATCGGGAAAGCCAATGCCTCGATATCATGCGCGGTTCAACCGGGCATGACGCCGTTGGATCTGCTGCGCAGTATCGCGCGCGCAATGACGGAGGGCGCGTTGCCGACAGAGCGCTCAAGCCTGATGGCCGATGCGCTATTGGAAATCATCGAAAAGGCGTTGACGGAAAATAAGCGGGACGGCAAGCATACCGTGCTGGTCGTTGACGAGGCCCACATGCTTGATAATCAGGCGGTGCTTGAAATGCTTCGCCTGCTATTGAATTTTCAAAGTTCGGATGGGTTTCTGATGACCTTGCTTCTCCTGGGGCACCTGGAACTGGCGGAGCGCGTAGCCGGGGTAAAACAGCTGGCCCAGCGCATTCCCATTACGTGCACGCTGAGTCAATTTGATAACGCCGATACGGCCAAGTATATTCAAGCCCGGCTGGCGGTCGCCGGGCGGGAAGAGCCGCTTTTCCAGGATGAGGCCATCAAACTCATTTTTCGCAATTCGGGCGGCATCCCCCGCAGGATCAACACCCTTTGTGATGTGAGCCTGGCCCTGGGCTATGCCCAGAAAGTCGAGCGGATTGACACAAATTTGGTTTTGGAGGCATCGGAGAAGTTCGGCGTCACCTGATAAATGCTGCCAAACAAACATTTATTGGAAAGGCGCTCGACATGATTGCCATCGCCGGGTTGTATAAAGTGTTAACGATATCGTTTGCGCTGCTTTGCCTGATATTGGCAACCTTGCTTTTGGTCTGGCCAAACGTCTTCAGGGCGGCTAATCGCCTGTCGAAAAAATAGATTTCGACGGATGAATTTGAAAAGAAATTAAACCAGACCCATGATATTGACGAAAAGTTGATGGGGATGCGTAAAATTATGGGCGTAATCCTGCTGTTGCTTGCAGCGGTTTATGTTTTACTGCTGTTCCGATGAGGAGTTACACCTATCGCGCACGCAATCTGACCGGACGGATTGTCGAAGGAACTATCCAGGCGAATGACCAGGATGCCGCCTACGAGCAGTTGGCGAAAGACAAACTCATCCCCGTCGAAATTCGTCCGGCAACCGCGTCTGCGGAAAACGTAATGTCCCGCCTGTTTTCCGAACGGATTCGGGATGAAGATGTCATCCTGTTCACCCGCCAGTTGAGCACCATGTTGTGAGCGGGCATCCCCGTGGTCCAGACCATTGAGATTCTGCGGGATCAGAGCGAGAACAAGAGATTCAAAAAGATTCTCGACGGCGTGAGCCGAACCCTGACTGCCGGCTCCCGCCTGTCGGAAGCCATGGCGGCATACCCCAAAGTCTTTCCGCGCGAATACGTGAGCATCGTCGTATCCGGCGAGTCCGGCGGCGACCTGGTGAAAGCGCTGTCCAGCATTACGCAGTGGATGGAACGCGAATTGGAAATCCGCACGGCAATCAAGTCGGACTTGCGCTATCCAATCATGGTTTGTATCGCCTTGGTCCTGGCCGCCATCATCATGTTGACCTTCGTAATTCCCAAGTTTTCGATGTTTTTCACCAAATCTGCCGTTGGCTTGCCCCTGCCGACGCGCGTCCCAAGCCTTGACCAACCAGGTGCACTAGGGGTCATCGCAACTCGGCAGGTTCAAGGGTCAACACGGAGCTTGCGTATTCGCCGTAACCTCGGAAAATCGTTTCAAGCAGTTGTCTATCATGCTTTTGCGATTGTTTTTTTACTGTTGACTTGTCCTGTAAAATATGTCATTTTTTTACGTAAATAACGTAGTATAAACCATGTCCACAATAGCATCATAGATGCGAAGGGAAGGAGATGCCATTAGTTGATTTGTTCCGAGAGGATGGCTCAGTCAAGGAAAACCCGCCATTGGGCAGGTACTTGCGGATTTATTGCGGCTCAAACCAGGCTTTGTGCCATATCAGGGCCGCATGAAGAATCCGCTTAATAACTGACCCTCCCAAGTCCGATGTAATAAATAAGGGCGCCGGTTTCAGGATCAGAAATGATGCTTGAATTAACCGGCCAAAGAAGATAAATGCAATCGAATGCATTCACACTGATCGAGTTGGTGGTCGTGATCGTCATTTTGGGAATCCTGGCGGCGATCGCGATCCCGAAGTATGTTGACATAACCGAGCAAGCCAAAGTAGCGGCCGATCGGTCCCAGTTGGGCGCGCTGCGATGTTCCACGCACCTGCTGTATGCTCAGAATATTCTGAGCACCAACGGCTTGTCCGGCACGAATCTCTGGCCGGCGGCGAGCAACGTGTGGGCTAACCTGACTCATCCGAGCGAGTGGAAATCGGATCTTTACAGGACGAACGCAGTCATATACACACCCAGAGCAACGGCACCTGGACCGTATGTGAAACCAATACGACAAACAGCATTGGGGAATAATGGCCGGATTGATGTCATAGTTCTCTTCGACGTGAGGGGGTAAAATTCCCCCTCACGTCATTTTTTTACAGGGTGGGCAAAGCGTGATGCAACATGGCAAAAAAATCCTGATAGTCGAGGATGAGCCCGATTTTAAAGGGGCGCTTCGCATGCGCTTGGAAGCCAACGGCTACGATGTTATTGAGGCCGCAGATGGGGTAAGCGGTCTTGATGCGGCCGTACACCAACATCCGGATCTGATTATTCTCGATGTAATGTTGCCCGTGATGGATGGGTTCAAATTAGCGCGTCTATTGAAATTAGACTTAAAATGCGAAAACATTCCGCTGATAATGCTGACAGCTATGGCCAGGGAAAGCGACCTGAAGATGGGGGTGACGGTAGGCGCGGATGCCTATTTGACAAAACCCTATCAGCCTCAGCAATTGCTCGACACAATCTCAGTCCTTATCTCGCAGTAACTGCCCAGTAGCCTGCAGACAAAAGATAGAATTCTGGCTGCCGGATTATGTCTTCCTTGTGAGAGTAGTTGCATCATGACTATGTTATCGTTTAATTCCAAGCGCAGAGCCGGTTTATAGTGCGGGTCAACCGGCGCCAAGATGGTCATACTGGCAAGCCGCCATGGCGCATCCCAGGTCGAGCATGTCTTTCTTGAAGAAGTCCTCTTTGAGTCGCGAATCAAGGGCAAAACGCGGCCCCTTTTGGACGTCACACGCCAGCTTCTCATTCATTAAAATATTTCCAGATGTAAAACGATTTTTATAGCCAACGGTCCGATGGAAAGCTGTTTCGTCATCCTGCCGAAGATGGTCAAAGCCGAGTCCGATGGCGCCATGTTGCTGCAGGCTAAGAAGCTCGTTTCCTGGGAAAGCGCAAAGCCGATTGTGGCTTTTGTCGGATCAGATTTTCTCCGGGAGCGCGTGGCCGCGTTCATGCCTAAGGCCGTCGCCGCCCTGTTGCTCCTGGGTTTTTTTCCCTGCTTGTAGCCGGAACTTACCAGGCAGTCAAAATAAAATTCGTCCGATTAGATATACGTCAATATCAACCCTCGCTTCAGCAGGCCGTAATGGAACGATCCCGGCTGGATATGCTTCAAAAACAGTGCCAGGAATCGTCGGAATGTATACCAACGGCGATTTCGTCCACAACCTGGTCTCTTTTCCCGGTGACAGAGGGGATTGCGGACAGAGCTTAAAGACGGGGAAAAAAATCAGCGTGACCCGGATCGAAATCCAAGGGCGCAAAGACAGCATAAACTGCAGTGACATCTATATGACGATCCGGCCCGGAAGCCCTGTCGGTCCGGTTCTGGGCACCAGCGGAATTGTGCTGTCGGAATACATTCCGAAACCCGGGGAGGCGTGGTATGCATTCACGTTCAGCACGCCGGTGCCTCTGGCGGCCAACATGACCTATTATATCCGTTTGGAGTCGGTCCCCCCGTCCACGGTTAAGCATGGTGACGCCAAGGGAAGGTTTTGGTGGGCGTGTAACGATCCGAAATCGAGCGAGCCCTCGTATTCTGACGGCGATGCCTGGGGCTTACATCGGAGCGGACAATAATCCCAGTGACCCTGGAGAGTTGCAGGTGCAGAGAGATTTCAATTTTCGGATTTATGACTGACATTAAAGCGGCCGCTGTCCGCAATTCAATATGGTTTCATTTTTCGATTTGACTTCTACCGTTTTCCACCTTCTATCGTTTTTCCCTGGCTGCCTGGCAACACATTCCTTGCCACCCGCAATATATTGCCGCCGATGATTTTCTGAATATCCGCGTCCGCATAGCCGCGCTGAACCAGGCCGACGGTAAACATGGGCCAGTTTATCCAGTCCAGACTGAGCCGCTGCTGTTTCTGTTGAAGACGAGGATCAAACATAGGGTCGCCGGACGGCCAGAAAGACTCAAAACGCGGGCGTTTGCGCGGCAAACGGGGTTCGATGCGTTTTACGAACTCGGATGTTGACGGGCTGTAATTTGTGTCCGTGCCGATAGCTACATAGTCCACCCCAAACGTCTTGACGACATAGGCCACATGATCAAGGAGCGCGGTGATCGTTCCGCTTCCCCCCAGAAAGCCGGGGATGCCGCAGATGCCGATCAGTCCGCCGCCATCCACAATGGCACGGATAACTTCATCGGGCTTGGCCCGACAGCAGTTTTGAAGCGCATGACAGGTGGTATGGCTGGCGACAATCGGGCGCGTTGACGCCCGGGCCGCCTCCAGGCTTGTGCGCCAGCCGGAATGGGCCACATCCACAATAATGCCCAAGCGATTCATTTCGGCTATGACGCGCCGACCGAAATCACTCAAGCCGGCGTTGGCCGGCTCGGCGCACCCGTCGCCAAGCATATTGCGGCGGTTATAAGTCAAATGCATCATGCGGCAACCGAGCTCGAAAAAAATCGTGAGGTAGGTCATTTCCTCCTCAACCGTTTTCCATTGTTCGGTCAACGGCACGCCGTTACAGGTCAGGATGTAGCAGTGCCGGTTTGCCTTTTTGGCCGCAATGACATCATCGGGATGAACCGCCTTGGGTGTAAAGTCCCGTAAATAATCGCAGACATAAGTAAAATGGGCAAAGCGCTTGAGCAGGGTTAAAGCTCCCTGGCTTTCTTCGCCCGCGTTGCGGAATGTGCCGGTTACGCCGGACTCGTCCCAAGCCATTTTAAATTCGGCCTGTTCCCGCAGATCGGTCACACTGCGCGTCATCATCATGTCTTCGCGCAAGTTCTGGATTTCGGCCGGCGAAGCACCCGCATTCAGGGCCGCCAATAGCTGGTCGGCGTCTTCCGAGGTGCCTGGACCGAAACCGTAGGCATCCACCACGATTGAGTTCCGGTGCAAATCCAGACCGTGTTCCAAATCCTTTGCACTGGGTTTAAGCATTTCCAGGGCGCAGTCCCGTGCCTGTTGCATTTTTGTGTTCATAATACTCCGTTTTGACCCATGCGATCTTCGAATGTACTTGATGCTTTAGTCGCGTTCATGATTGTGGTTACATACGGGGAGGAGTCAAGTTTTATCCACCCCTGATTACGGGCGAAATAATTAGCTGCCCAATTTAGGCATTGACCTCATTGCACGCGCCCAGTAAGGTATTTCCTTCTAAACGCAAGGTCGAGGTTATTATCATGATGTTTATATCCAAATTCAATAAATTGATTCGCAACAAATTTGTGTGGAGCGGTTTTGCCTTTATTGTCATTCTATCTTTCGTAGCGTGGCAAACACAGACGGGCGCAGTTTCCGAAGAGGAAACCAAAAATGCCGCCGGCATGCTGGACGGCAAGCCTGTGCCCGCCGCCGAAATGAGCTCGGCCTATTTCAATTCCTACCTGTATATGTCGCTTATGGTGGGCCGCCCGTTGAAGATGACACCGCGCGTTGACGAAGCACTCAAACACATGGCCTGGAGGCGGCTGATTGCCCTGCGCGGCGCCCAGGAAGTGCGCCTCACATCAAGCTCCGAGGAGGTGGTGGCCGCCATTCAGCAACAGCCTTTTTTTCAGGAAAAGGGGCGGTTCAGCCGCGAGCGCTACGCCGCCTTTGTTCAACAGTTTCTGGCGAATCTGCGCGCCACCGAGAATCAGTTTGAAAACCACATTCGCCAGGAAATCCTGTTGAGCAAGGCCCGCCTGATGCTGGCCCAGGCCGCATGGGTGGCCCCCTTGGAAACTGAACAGGTATACCACCAGTTGTATGACACTTTTATCGTCAGTTACGTTATGCTCACCAGGGACGAGTTGGAGCATACCGTGAAGGTTTCCGATGCCGAAGCTCGGGCTTATTTTGTGGCGCACACGAACGACTTTATAATCCCGGAAAAAATGCGGGTCAAGTATGTGACTTTCCCGTTCGCACGCTTTCTGGATGAAGGCGCAGTGGAAGATGCAGACTTGCGCAGTTATTATGACGAACACATTGAAGATTTTACTACGCGCGGAACAGGGGATCTGCTGTCCGCCCGGTCGTTTGAGGAAGTGGAGGACACGCTCCGCGATCGGCTGGCGCAGGAAGCGGCGAGCACAGCGGCCGGTGAACATGCCGCTGAATTTGAAGTTGCATTGGCCCCGGATCGTAAAGGGCAAGCGCCTTCATTTGAGACGGCCGCTCGCGCTGCCGGCTTGGCGGTGGCCACTTCGGAGGTCTTCACGTTAAATGACCGGATTACCGGCCTGCCCGTTGGCCTGGATTTCAACAAAGCCGCCTTTGCCCTACGGCCGACATCGGACGATTATTTCAGCTATCCCATACTCGGAAGCAACGCGTTTTATCTACTGGCGTTTGAGAATAAGACCGATCAGCGCATACCCGCGTTTGACGAGGTTCGCTCCGCGGCGCGCCGGGCGGCGCTGGAGCAGGCAGTATCCAATAAGCTGGCGCAGACGGCGGCAGCTATTCACCAGACCGTGGCCGATGCGCTTGGGCGCGGCCGGACATTTGAGCAGGCCATTCGCCCGTATCACCTGGAAGTGATCACCACGGATCCTTTTGCGGTCCGTACCGGTCTGGACATGGAAGATACGGCTGTGTTTTATGAACTGACTAAAAACATTCTGTTTTTGAATCCCGGCGAATTGACCGACGCAATCCCGATCGAAGGCGGCGTGGTAATCGGCCATGTGGATTCGAGGATCATGGCCGACCGGACCTTGCTGGAATCCATTAAGAATGAACTGGGCCAGTATATCCGCAAGCGTCGCGAAGATTTTGCCTTCCGTGAATGGGAGGAATATCTGCTGGCAACCCACAAATTTGAAGATACCGCGGCCAAGAAGAAAGCCGCTGCGGAAGATTCAGATGAGGCGGAGCAGGCGACGGACGATGAAATGCAGACGACTGGGGATGAGAAGGAAAATGATATTGTGGATTGACCGAATCATTCCCGGCGGCGCGCCCGTTTGCGTCCCTGATAATACCGGGACAGCATCAGGAAGAACCGGAAGGTGTCGCGAAGCGGGTTGATTTTACTTTTTTCCTCGTTATAGATCACGGTAATGGGCACCGAATCCATGCGGATTCCACGGGATGCTATGTGCAGGAGGATTTCGGACTCCGCCGCAAAGCGTGTGGCCTGGGCTTCGATAAACGGCAGAACATCGCACCGGTAGAGACGGAACCCGCACTGGGTGTCGGGCACATACTGGTTCATGGCGCGGCTCAGCAACCAGCTCATGTAGCGATTGGTCCATTTGCGGATCTGCGGCATATTGCTTAACGCCCCCATCCGGTTCCCGATCAACACGGGAATGCCTGTGCGCTCGTAGGCCTCGATAAAGCGAGGGATATCGGCGGGATCATGCTGGCCATCGGCATCCAGCGTGATCAGATAATCGAACCGATTCTGACGCGCATAATTGAACCCCGTATTGAGCGCCACCCCCTTGCCCATGTTGACGGTGTGGCGGATTACCACGGCGTCGGCATCGGCAGCTTCATCGGCCGTCCGATCCGTAGAACCGTCGTCCACGACGATCACCGGCTGAACATATTTCCGGACGCGTTGAACGACGTCGCGGATCATCCGTTGTTCCCGATAAGCCGGGATGACAACACACGCTTTCTGATCATGGCGCGGGGCCGAATTCATGATTCCTCCTCGGGTTCCAGAAATCGTCAAACATAAACCACTGCAGGGGGTTTCGCCCGATTTCCTGTTCCAGGACATCGCGGATCTGTTCCTCCAGTTCCGCCACCGTGGTTCCGGGGTTCGGCACAATCGGGGGATATAGGCGCAGGAGAAAGGTGTCATCCGGCTGGCGTAGGAGAAACGTCGGCACCAGGGGGGCCTGCGTCTTGACGGCAATCCGCGCCGGACCGCTGGAAAGATGCGCCGGCTTGCCGAAGAACAGGATCGGATGATGGTGGGCGGTAAAATCCCGGTCGGCCAGCATGGCCACACATTCATTGTGTTTCAGCGCTTCCATGACGCCGCGCGCGGCATGTCCCAGCGGAATACATTGGAGGCCGCGCTGGCTGCGGTGCTTTTGAAACAGCGTGTTGATTTTATTTTCCCGATGCGGCAGGAAGACCGCATGGATGCGCCGCCCCATGGCCGCCAGAATGGCGCCGCCTAATTCCCAATTGCCCAGGTGCGCCGTGATGAATATAATTCCGCGCCCCAGCGCCTCGGCCTGCTCCAAATACTCGATATGTTCCAGACTCACGAGACGCCGGATCACGGTCGGCGTAAACCGCGCAAACTTGAAAAAATCAACCAGGTACTTGCCGAAGTATTGGAAGTTTTTCCGCGCCATTTGTTCAAGCGTTTTGTCCGAAGCGGTTATGCCCTGCATGGTCAGAATCTGCCGGAAGTTGGACATGATCGCGCGGCGGCCGTCATGATCGGACGCATAAAAATGGTCGGCGATGCGCAGGCCCAGCCAGTATGCAAACCGGCGGGGCAGGGTTCGGCTGACAATCTGCGCCATGCGATAACATGTATACATGTCCATCATAAATAAGGAATGATGAATGATAAATGGTTCATGGCAAATGGTCAATGGGGAATGGATTGACAATCATCATCCATGGTCCATCAGCCATTTTCCATCGTCTGCGCCGCGGCCATGAGTTGGTCCGCCTGGTACGAGGAACGCACCAGGGGCCCCGCGGCCACGGCCAGGAAACCCATGGCCAGGGCGCAACGGCGATAGTGCTCAAACCGTTCGGGAGGGACAAATCGCGCTATCGGCCAGTGACGGGGCGAGGGGGCCAGATATTGCCCGATCGTCAGGCTGCGGCAGCCGGCGGAGCGCAGATCCGCCAGGGCCGCCATTAATTCGTCGTCGGTTTCGCCCAAGCCAACCATCAGGCCTGATTTTACAATCAGCTTAGGCAGCCAGGCAGCCGCTATGCGCAGCACCTGCATGGAGCGCTCATAATCCGCCTGGGGGCGAACGTCCGGTTGGAGCCGGCGAACGGTTTCCAGATTATGGTTAAACACATGCGGACCGGCAGCCAATACGGCCTCCACCAGATGGCGCTTGCCCTGGAAATCAGGCGTCAGCACTTCCACCGTGACGCCCTCCAGGCGCTTGAGCTGAATAATGGTCTCGGCGAAAAGCCCCGCGCCGCCATCGGGCAAATCGTCGCGCGTGACGCTCGTCACGACCACGTAGCGCAGGCCCAGAGTGCGGGCCATTTCGACTACCCGAGCGGGCTCAAGGGGATCGACGGGGTGGGGAGGGGGCTCATTACGGACGGCGCAAAACCGGCAACGGCGCGTACACGTTTCGCCGAGGATCATGACCGTGGCCGTGCCCCGGTTATAGCACTCCAGCTTGTTGGGGCAGCGTGCCCCTTCGCACACCGTGTGCAGTCCCCCGGCGCGAATGGTTTCGTGCACCTTGGAAAATTGACCGTCCGCGCGGAGCCGAACCCTGATCCAGGGCGGCAGGCGTTGTGTTGCCTTCCGTGAATGAACATTGGATGCGTTTGATATCATGCGTCACACTGCCCTGGATCGTTATTCACATATCACCGGCGCAACATGCTGGAATTCGCTTTAACCATACATGGATGGAACCATTATGCCAAATAAAAAGGGTGTCAAAGCTCATTTAAAATGTCCCCTTGATGCATGAAAATAATTGTCCTGATCCAGTTCGGGGCATAGTAGCGCCGCTCGCCAAGCATGGGTCATATGGCTCGTCGAAGGAGGCGGCGCTGGCATGCGGGGCATGCGAGCAACCTCGCTGAAAGCAAAAAGGCGCGCCTCCTTTCAGAAAAGCGTGGCGGTCTAATCATGGATTTTCAACGCAATAAAAGACAAACATTAGCAATATATTTTCATTGCGCGCGGAGACGTCTCTACCTACCTTTTCATCATCAAAAAGGGGATGTTGCGAATAGACGGGGGCCGTCGAAAAATCCGGCGATGGCTGCGGCGATAAAAAAAACAACACCGGATAAAACAGAGTGACAGAAAATTTTCACGGGGAATAAGGAGGTTTAATGAAACTCAGGTCTGTCCTCGTTCTCTCGCTCTTTGCCTCGATCATGTTGCTCAGCCCGGGCGCCTGGGGGGCGCAGAAGACGTATTACGTGGACTTGAACCGGCCGGACGACAGTGGCGACGGAACGAACTGGGCTACGGCCAAGCAGACCATCCAGGCGGCGGTGGACCTGGCCGTGGCCAACGACCTGGTGCTCGTCACCAACGGCGTCTATGATAAAGGAGGCAAGGCCGCGACTGCGGGCTCGACGTTAACCAACCGCGTATATAGTCCGCTCGCCATAACGATCCGCGCCGTGAGCGCCAATCCGGCCGACACCGTCATTGTCGGCGCGCCCGATCCGGTTACGGGGAGCAACGGACCGGCGGCGATCCGCGGATATAAGGGGCCATGTTACGGCGGCTCCAGTTA
>JAQUMN010000056.1 GCA_028718125.1 Kiritimatiellia bacterium | reverse complement strand
ACCTTGGAGGCCGGTAGGCCGGCAAACAAGGCGCGCAACAGCGTAAAGGCGTCGGTGTACGTTGCCGGATTACTGCGCGGCGTGCGCCCGATGGGCGACTGGTCAATCACCACCACCTTGTCCAGCCGGTTCATTCCCTTGATATCCTTAAAGCGTCCCGGCCGCTCCTTGGAAGCGTAAAATTCACGGGCGAGGGCCCGCCGTAAAATATCGTCCACCAGAGTGCTCTTGCCGCTGCCGGAAACGCCGGTTACGCAGACAAAGAGGCCCAGGGGAATGTCGACCGTAATGTTTTTCAGGTTGTTTTCGCGTGCGCCCGTAATTGTCAGGCGGCCGCCAACGGGCGTCTTGCGCCGCGCGGGGATTTCGATGTTCATTTGCCCCTGCAGGTAGCGCGCGGTCAGCGACTTTGTATCGACCAGCAGCTCCGGCACGGCTCCGGCAAACACAACCTCGCCGCCGTGCCGGCCCGCGCCGGGACCGAGATCCAGGACGTAATCCGCCTGGCGAATGGTATCCTCATCGTGCTCGACGACCACCACCGTATTGCCCAGGTCGCGCAGGTTTTTTAGCGTGCGGATCAGGCGTTCGTTGTCGCGGTGATGCAGGCCGATGCTGGGCTCATCGAGCACATACAGCACGCCGACCAGTCCGGAGCCGATCTGGGTTGCCAGCCGGATGCGCTGGGCCTCCCCGCCCGAAAGGGTGCCGCTTTCGCGATCGAGCGTCAGGTAATCCAACCCCACGTTGGCCAGGAAATTCAGACGCTGGCGAATTTCCTTGAGCAGCTCCTGCGCGATTTTTTCCTCCTGCGCGCTGAGCGCCAGGTGCTCAAAATAATTCCGGGCGCTTTGCACCGACATCCGGCACACGTCAACAATGGACTTGCCCGCTACGTTGCAGGCCAGCGCTTCCGGTTTAAGGCGCGCGCCCTTGCAGTCCGTGCAAGGCCGGCGGCTCATATACTGCTGGAGCCTTATTTTGGTGAACTCGCTTTCCGTCTCCGCATAGCGGCGCGCCAGATTGGGCAGGATGCCCTCAAACGGCTTGGCCACCTTGTGCCAGGCGCCGCGCCGCCAATAACCGAAGGTAATCGTTTCGTCGCCCGAACCATTAAACAGAATTTTCTGAACGGCGGGGGGCAATTCGCGAAAGGGGGTGCCCAGGCTGAAATCATAGTGGGCCGCCAGCGCCCGCAGGAGGCCGTTATAATAGATGATCAGGCGGCGCCCCCCGCGCCGCCAGGCGTGAATGGCCCCTTTTTCGATGGACAGGTCGCGGTTGGGGACCACCAGCTCTTCGTCAAAGAGCAGGCGCATGCCCAGCCCGGAACAGGATGGACAAGCGCCATACGGGCTATTGAAGGAAAAATGGTGGGGTGTCGGAGTTTCAAAGCTGATACCGCAATCCGGGCAGGCATGCTTCTCGGAATAGAGCGTTTCGCGCCATTGGCCGCTCGGTTCCTGGTGCAGGACAATCAGCATGCCGTTGCCCTGGCGCAAGGCTAATTCGGCGGAATCCGTCAGGCGCGCGCGGATCAGGTTGGTAATGATCAAGCGGTCCACCACCAGGTCGATGGTATGTTTTTTTTTCTTGTCCAGCTCCGGCACATGGTCCAGCTCAAGGAGGATCCCATCCACGCGCACCCGCACGAATCCCTGCCGCCGGGCAGCCTCGAACACCTCCTCGTGCTGGCCCTTGCGGTCACGCACCAGGGGCGCCAGCAGGGAAAGCTTGGTCCGGATCGGCAACTGCAGCAGGCGTTCTACAATTTCCTCGGCGCTTTGCCGCGCCACCGGCCGCCCGCAGCGGGGACAATGCTGGCGCCCGATGGTGGCAAACAGAAGCCGCAGGTAGTCGTGGATTTCCGTGCTGGTGGCAACGATGGACCGGGGATTCGATCCGGCCGTGCGCTGTTCAATGGAAATAGCGGGGGAAAGCCCCTCGATATAGTCCACGTCCGGCTTCTGCATCTGTTCCAGGAACTGGCGGGCGTAGGCCGACAGGCTTTCCACGTATTTACGCTGACCCTCGGCATACAGCGTGTCAAACGCAAGCGATGACTTGCCGGAACCGCTCAGCCCCGTGATAACCGTCACCTGGTTGCGCGGAATGCGCACGGTGATGTTCTTCAGGTTATGCTCGCGGGCGCCCGCGACAACAATCCATTCCTTGCTCATAATGCACAATAGGTTCTATGGCGGATTATACAGCAATCAAACGTTGTTACGCCTTCCATCGATAGCGGCGCGCATTTCATTCGGAACGGGCGCGTCATATCACCTCGTCTGCGGGCTTCCCGTGCTCGCGCATACACAAGTATAGCGCTTCGCCCGGCGCGCCCTCATCCGAGGCAATCTGGCGCATCCGTTCCGAACCCCGGCCAGAACCGGGGTCGTGAAATGCGCCCCGCGGAGCAATCATCGCCTCGCCCCGACTTACCAGTCGGGTCGTGCGATGATAGAAGACAGTTTTATAACATCTCCGTAATAAGCGTATATCTTACAGATGACAATGTATGCCTCACTGGCGCAGCCGCGTTCGAGTGCAGGCATTGGTTAAAGCCTGCTGCTAATCATGGACCCATTGTCGTTGTAGTCTCGCAAATCCGATTGGACGATGGAACAATGAAGTGAATCGGGTTTTCTGGGTCTTACTTTTATCCTGTCGAAAAATTCAAGACTATACTAAAAGAAGATGATGAACTTGCGGATGTTGCATGTCAACGGAAAACGCCAATACCTACAGGTCAGTGACGGATGCGGCGATGGGAATGCGTTTTCGTAGCCGCGCCCGTAAGAGCGTGGTTCTTAGGAAATCCACGTGGACCCAGCCACCGCCTTACGGCGGTAACTACATCCGCACCCGTCACCGACCCAAAACAGCACCTAACTCCGAGGGGGATGTATCGCGCCCCGGGTCTGCGGGCGCGATGGCGTCCGCGCCGCGCATTTCGGCGCCCGCTCCTGCGGGCTTCGAAAAGGATCGATAAGTTTACCGTAGATGCCGGCGCGCGGCGCGAAGCACTGGATATGTATCCGTGCGAGCGCCGGAAGCCGGCAGATGCGGCAAAATTGCCGGTCCGTTTCGAAAGAAATGCGTGGCGCATCGGCCCCGCCAACACAACCTTGCCCCGGTCATTATCCAGAAAATTATCTTGCACGAACGACATGTGCGCCGGGCGCCGCCTGGATATCCAGGGGCTGATGCGCTCGAAGATAAGCAAGAACGGCTTCGCGGGTATCCGCATCCGGGGATTCCTCCAGGCGGGACGTATCCTGGTCCAGGATAGCCCGCAGGCGCGGAAACCGACCGCCTGCCGAGGCCATATCGTAGCTGTTGAACGCCACCCGCACGCGCCCTTGTCCTGCGTAGCCTCCGGGCGAAGCAGGATCGTCCGTCTTCCTGCTTCCAGCCAGCCGGATATTGGAAATGCGCTCTCCCGCCGCCGCTTTGGGTTTCAGGTCATAGGTCAAGCCATAGACCCCCCGGAAATCACGGGAGTTGAAATACCCGCTGTTTTCCTCCAAAACCTGACGGAGCTCATCCAGCGTCAGGTGCGCCACGCCAATATAATTGTCATAGGGCACAATTCGCCAGACATCTCGCATGCTGATGCGCCCAGCGCCAAGGTATGCCTCGGACAAGGTTCCGTGAATCACTACATCCGCATGGACCTTCTCGGCAATGGCCCCGGCGATCAAAGTCTGGATGGCAGACTGACCCCGCGCGCGCGACACAGGCTTCAGATCGACCTTCGCAACGCCAACCTCCCGGTTCAGATATTGCTTTGTTTCCTTCAAAGACCCGGCCACCCGATCCGCCAGGATCTTATCGGGAGCCACGCTGGAATCCACGGCCAGCAGCTGAATTTGCTTTGATTTGACCCGCCGCGCCTGTGTATCGAAAACCAGCCGCACGACGCCCAGCCAGAGCCCGTAGGTCCCGGCCTGGGTATAGGCCACGCCGTTCACGGTTTTCCATTCCACCGCCTGGTGCGTATGCGCCCCCAGGATGACATTGAATTCCGGAAAGGCCCGGGCGATCCGGCCAATTTCATTGGCCGGATCGTCGCCCCACTCCCGCCAACCCTGGTGCGCGGCCAGCACGAGGATATCCGGCTTCTGCTCGCGCACCAGCGGCATAATACGGCGCAGGGCGTCCAGGGAAGTTTCCAACGTCACCTCGCCGAGCAGGCGCGGCCGTGACCACAGGGGGATCAGCGGATTGGAAAGCCCGACGATCGCCACGCGGACACCATCCATGTCCTTGCACAGGAATGGCCGCGCATCCGGCAGAGCCTTTTCCGGCATCCCGCCTATATTGGCCGCCAGCACGGGAATTTGAGCCCGTTCATAGAACCGGCGGAGCGCATTCACCCCGCCGTCGAATTCGTGATTGCCCGGCACCAGCGCGTCGTAGCGCAACTGCCGCACTGCCTCCACGATGATCCGGTCCCGGGTTAAAAAACTTTCCGGCGAGCCCCGGATCAGGTCGCCGCAATCCACGAGGATCACGTTGGCGTCCTGCCGGCGAATTTCCGCGATGCGCGAGGCACAGCGCAGGAGCCCTCCACCCGGAACGCCGGGTCCGCCCGGTTTATTTTCGCGATCCGAACTTACCGCCGCCACGTGGCCGTGCACGTCGGCGGTATGCAGGAGCGTTATGGTCACCTCGCGGGCCGGAAGAAGCGGCGCCAGCAGCAGGGCGGCGACAAAGGACAGCCCGGCATTCCTCCACCCCTGTGTTACACGACATCGTGCAACCCGACGCTTGCTTTTACGGTCCGTAGCCATTATGTTGTTTTGCAGTAACTGTTCAGTCGTGCTCACGGGCAGTTATATTTCTTAAAGGAGTTCCCATGTTTTCAATAATGTTGAAATCAAAATTGCACATGGCGCGGGTCACACACGTCATGCCGGAATATGAAGGCAGCCTGATGATTGATCGCGACCTGATGGATGCAGTCAAGCTGTTGCCTTATGAAAAGGTGCTGGTTTCGAACACGGCCAATGCCAACCGGTTTGAAACGTATGCCATCCCAGGCAAGGCCGGAGACGGCATGATCTGTTTGAACGGCCCAGCCGCGCGCCTTGGCGCGGTTGGCGACCGGCTGGTGATCATGGCTTTCGGCACAGTTCCGACAGACGAAGCCCGCCGGCACCGTCCCCTGGTCCTGGTGCTGGATAATTGTAATAAACCTGCCGGCCCGTTGCGTGAAACCTGAGCGTGAATGCTGAAAAATAGATGATTCGATAATGGGTTGATTCGTAATATCCAGGAACCAAGGACAAAGAACCGGGAACGGGATTACGAATTGCCGAATCATCGAAATTAACGCCTATCGGCTGCTCCGTCGTCTGCCATGTCGTCCGGCGTCTGGTGTCATTCTTCTTCAGGCGGTCTTGCGATCCACTTCCTCCGGCGCATAGTGCTCGTCAATGACCGCCTTGGTAATCTGGTACGCGCGCGCCTGAGACTGCATGGGCGCTTCGTACATGATATCCAGCATGACCCGTTCCAAAATGGAACGCAGGCCGCGGGCGCCCGTATGCTTGCGCACGGCCAGGCGCGCCAGCTCCCGCAGGGCCGCGGGCGCAAATGAGAGCTTGATATTTTCCATGGCCATCAGTTTTTCATACTGGCGGACCATGCTGTTCTTCGGCTCCGTGAGCACCCGCACCAGGTTATCTTCCGATAATTCGTCCAGCGCCACGACCGCCGGCAGGCGGCCCACAAATTCCGGGATCAGGCCGTACCGGATCAGGTCTTCAGGTTCCACGGCATGCAGCAGGTTGAGGAATTCCGCATGGCGATTGTGTTCCGCTCCCGGCTCCCCCCCGGCATGCGGCCGGATGAACCCGATCGAACGCGACCCTAGCCGGCGCCGGACAATATCCTCCAGGCCGACAAAGGCGCCCCCGCAAATGAAGAGAATGCCCTCGGTATTGATTTTGATGAACTGTTCCTGGGGATGCTTCCGTCCGCCGTGCGCCGGCACATTGGCAACGGTGCCTTCCAGAATTTTCAAGAGGGCCTGTTGAACGCCTTCCCCGGACACGTCGCGCGTGATGGAAACATTTTCGGCCTTGCGTCCGATCTTGTCGATCTCGTCAATATATACGATGCCCCGTTCCGCGCGGGCCACATCCATGTTGGCGGCCTGGATCAGGCGCAGGAGCACATTTTCAACATCCTCGCCGACATAGCCGGCTTCCGTAAGCGGGGTGGCGTCCGAAATGCTGAATGGCACATCAAGCAGGCGCGCCATGGTCCGGGCCAGGAGCGTTTTGCCGCTGCCCGTCGGCCCGATGAGCAGGATGTTGCTTTTCTGAATTTCGACGCTGGAAAGCGGATCGGTCTTGGGAAAATGGGCGGCTTGATTAAGGCGCTTGTAATGGTTATGCACCGCCACGGAGAGCACCTTCTTGGCATATGCCTGGCCAATTACATACTCATCCAGGAACGCCTTGATTTCATGCGGCTTGGGCACCTTGAGCGCCGGCAAAGCGGCATTATCGGCCGCGCCGGCGGCACCGCCGGCAACGGCCGCAGCGGCGCCTGGAGCCAACGAACCTTCGCTCAGGATCTTGCGGCTCAACTCAACGCAGGCATCGCAGATGTTGCAGTCCGGCCCCACGAGCAACTGTTTGACCTGATTCCGGGCGCGGCCGCAGAAAGAACATACCGGCATTGAACGTTTGGCCATTTTCAGCTCCGAGAACAGAAATACAAATTTTTTATTTCTTTATGTCTGAGATCTTGCGTCCGGCGAGCACCTCGTCCACCAAGCCGTAGTTCCTGGCTTCCTCGGGGGACATGAAGAAATCCCGGTCCGTGTCCTTGGCGACCATCTCGATTGATTTGCCGGTATGCTTGGCCAGGATGCCGTTAAGAATATCGCGTATCCGCAGAATTTCCTGGGCTTGGATGCTGATATCGGAGGCCGCACCCTGCACCCCGCCCCAGGGCTGATGCATCATAATCCGCGCATGCGGCAGCGAAAATCGCTTGCCGGGCGTCCCGGACGCCAGCAGGATGGATCCCATGCTGGCCGCCTGGCCCACGCAATAGGTGGCAACGTCGCATTTTAAAAACTGGATGGTATCATAAATGGCCATGCCCGCCGTTACCGAGCCGCCAGGCGAATTGATGTAGACGCTGATTTCCTTGTTGGCGTCTTCCGCCTGTAAAAACAGCATCTGGGCCACAATAAGACTGCTGACTTCGTCGCCAATGGCGCCGCCCAGGAAGATGATGCGGTCCTTCAACAGCCGCGAATAAATATCGTAGGCGCGTTCGCCGCGCCCGGTTTGCTCCACCACCATCGGCACTAACATTTGGCTCTTATTGCCCATAATGACTCCCCTTGTTGATTTTCATTGGAAATTCCGTCAGCGTCCGATCAGGCGGCTGAAAAATCCCTCTTCGTTCATCTTGGCATTGGCCAGCAGAAAGTCGAGGGTCTTGTCCATGCGCACCTGGTGCCGAATGGAATCCATTTCCTTCTTTTCATCCAATTCCTTGCGCAGTTCCGCGGCCGGCATACGATAGCGACCGGCAAGGATTTCGACGGAGCGGTCCACCTCCGCATCTTCCGCCACGATTTTTTCTTCCTCCGCGATACGGTGCAGAATGTACCCAATCTTGACTTTTTCCGTGGCCGAGCTCGTCGCCGCTGACAAGAGGTCAGCCCGCTTTTCTTCCACCTGTTCCCGGGAAACGCCCCGCGTCAAGTTCTGGCGAACCAGGGAGGCAAACAAATGGCGTGCTTCCTCCTGAACCAGCGTTTCGGGCAGATCCAGCGCGGTTTTGTCCAGCAGGTGCCGGATAATTTCTTCCTTGAGCCGTTCTTTTTCGGAATGTTTGGCCTCATCCTGCAAAGATTCTTTCATCTTTGCCCGCAGGGCAACCTCGGATTCCACTCCGGCCTTTTTCAACAGTTCCGCGTCCAGCACCGGACGCCGCTTCTCGCGGATCGCCTTGACCTTCACTTGGTAGACGGCCGTCTTGCCGGTCAATTCCTGGACTTTGAAATCGGCCGGGAAATTGACGGTAATCTCTTTTTGGGCGCCAACGGAAAGGCCCAGGAGCCCCGTATCAAACCCGGGCAGGAAGGCGTTTTCATCCGCCATTACCCAGAAATCCTTGCCCTGCCCCAGGCCGGTGACATGCTTGCCCAGTGCGGCCAGGGGTTTTCCATCGAACCGGCCTTCATAATCAACCTGCACCAGATCGCCCTTGCGCACGGCCCGGCCCTCCGCCGCCTCGAATTGCGAAAGCCGATCAAGCCACGCGTCGAGTGCTTGCTGCACGGCGGCCTCGGACACGTCAATCGGGTTTTCCTTGAGGCTGATTCCCTTGTATTTCGGCAATTTGAACTCGGGGGGCACATCCAGCGTGACCTTGTAGGTCATGGGCTCATTGCGTTTCAAGGTGACGTTCAAATCCAATACCGCCAGGGGATCCAACGGCGCCTTTTTTAACGCCTCCGGGTATGTTCGCCCGACCAGGGCGTCGCGCACGTCCTCGTCGATTTCCTTGGCAAACCGGCGCTCGACCAGCGCCTGCGGCGCCCGGCCCGGCCGGAAGCCCGGCACGCGCGCCACTTTAACAAACGCGGCAATCACGGTTTTATATTCCGCGGCCACGATATCCGCCGGCACATCCACGTGCAGTATTTTACGGCACGGCCCCGCCTTTTCCACTTTTACCTTCACGCACACCCCCCTTAAGAAATTGAGTGATTCAGTGATTTAGCGATTGAGTGATTTAAAAAACCCGATGAACCAGGAACTCTTGAATGCTGCAAAACAGACGGGTATTAAATCACTAAATCACTCAATCACTCAATCACTAAATTGCTTTTCATTCCTTCATGGTCATCAGGAACTCGGCGTTGCTCTTGGTCTTTTTAAGCTTGCTGACCACCAGTTCCATGGCTTCGACCGGTTGAACGCCGTTCAAGGCCCTGCGCAGGATCCAGGTCTTGTTCAGCTCATCGGGATGCAGAAGCAATTCCTCTTTGCGCGTCCCGGATTTTTCGATATTTATGGCCGGGAAGATGCGTTTATCCACGAGATGCCGGTCCAGGCTCAGCTCCATATTGCCCGTACCCTTGAATTCCTCAAAAATAACCTCGTCCATGCGGCTGCCGGTGTCAACCAGGGCGGTGGCAATAATGGTCAGGCTTCCGCCCTCCTCAATGTTGCGGGCCGCGCCGAAGAACCGCTTGGGCTTATGCAGGGCATTGGAATCCACGCCGCCGGACAGGATCTTGCCGCTGTGTGGTTCCATCGTGTTGTAAGCCCGCGCAAGGCGCGTGATGCTGTCCAGAAGGATGACGACATCCCGTCCGCATTCCACCATGCGCTTGGCCATCTCAATGACCATCTCCGCCACCTGGATGTGCCGCTCCGGCGGCTCGTCGAAGGTGGAACTTAATACGTTGGCGGTCGTGTGCCGCTCCATGTCGGTCACTTCTTCCGGCCGCTCGTCAATCAGCATGACGACCAGATAGACATCAGGATGATTTTTCGAAATACTGTTGGCGATTTTTTGCAAAAGCACTGTTTTGCCGGTGCGTGGCGGCGCCACGATAACGCCGCGCTGGCCCATGCCGATGGGCGTGAAGATATCCATGACGCGCATGGACACCTCTTCCTGCTCCCGCTCCAGGATAAACCGCCGGTCGGGAAAGAGCGGTGTCAGGTTTTCAAAGGGGATCTTGTGCCCGCTCTTCTCCGGGTCGCTATCGTTCACCTTATCCACGCGCAACAGCGCAAAAAAGCGCTCTTTATCCTTTGGCGAGCGGATTTCACCTTCCACCGTATCGCCGGTTCGCAGGGCAAAGCGCCGGATTTGCGACGGCGACACATAAATGTCTTCCGGACAAGGCAGGTAGTTGTAATTCGGCGAGCGCAGGAAGCCAAACCCGTCCGAAAGGATCTCGATGACCCCCTTGCCGAAAATCGTGCCATGCTGATAGGCATTGGCCTTGAGAATTTCGAAGATCAGCTCGTGTTTGCGCAGGGCGCCCAGATCCACCAGCTTGTAACGGGATGCCAGTTCGTTGAGTTCCGGCACGGATTTATGCTGGAGCTCCGAGAGATGCAACGTCAGGTCCTTGCCCCGCCCGGCGGATTCAACCGGCGCGGACGTCATGACTGCGCCGGTATTGCCCGGCGTGTTGCCGTTCGATACATTCCCGTTTGCCCCGCCCTGGTCCACGGACGGCGCGTTCACGGACGTTAACCCGGCGCCGACTTCTGATCTCTGACCTCTGACCTCTGCATCCGCCGGCGGCACGTTGCCCGGGGCGCTATCATGACCATGCCGGATCGGCGGCACGGCACCATTTTCCACGTAAATTTTAGACATTGCTGTGCGCCCCCGTGCATGGCGCAGGGGATGTCCCGGGCGCCGGGATTTGTTTTCATTCATGTTCCGTTTATCTTCCATCGCTGTTCTCCACATGGTTTACGATCTGTTGCATAACTTGGACAGTTTGAATTTGAGCGCACGAAAGTGTGCCCGCATTAAAAACCACATAATCCGCGCGTTTCATTTTCTCCTCCACCGGCAACTGGGCCGCCAGCCGGTTGTGTACCTCCTCTTCCGTATATCCTTTCGAGCGCAAGCGCTCGCGTTGCAGGGCAATCGGCGCGGCAACACAAATCACCCGATCCCAAGCCGCTTCCCAGGCCGCCTCGTAAAGCAGGGGAATAATGGCCGCCACACCACCGCGCCATCCAGGGCCCATGTTGCGACGGGCCTCTTCCCGCCGTGCGAGGACCCATCTCTCGATCGCATCGCGTGCCGCCGGATGCAGGAGGGCGTTAAGCCGGCCCAGCGCCGTAGCATCGCCGAATACGCGCCGCCCCAGCACTGCGCGGTCAATACCGCCATCCGGCGCAAGAATCTCGCGGCCAAAGGCAGCCACAATTTGCCCGAACAGCGGCGCACCCGCGCGCATAAGGCCGTGGCACACCGCATCCGCATCGATGACCGCGACGCCAATCGCTTCCAAATACGCGCCCACCAGGCTTTTCCCGCAGGCAATGCCGCCCGTTACGCAAAGGCGCAACCAGGGGGCGGCGGGGACTTCTTTTGGCATGCCTGACGTATTGGCTGTCATAATCAGGGAACGGCTTAAATAACTAATCCAGTGTTCAGTGTCCGGTATTCAGCCCCAGGAGAACCTGCATGGCGTTCGTATTCTGCGGGTCGTACATCAGGGCCTGTGTCGCCTTGTCTTCAGCATCCGGCCTTCGGCCATGGCGCAAGGCCTGCGCAGCCTCCGCCGCCAGACGCCCTGCAGAAAGTTCATCCGCGCGCGTGATGACGCGGAACACGCGGTACTTGGCGTTCCCCCACAAAAACCGGAAATAGCGGCCCTGCTCAGGGCGTTGCTCAAACAGCCGCGCAGCGGCCGATGGCGGCGGATTCAAGGCATTCACACAATATCGCATTTGCGATTCCGGCTGAACATCGGCAAACTCGCCCAGCGCGTAGACATAATACGGGGCGCCGAACGGCTCCATCCACGCGCGAAAACCCTCCTCGTTGGATTTGAACAGCGCTTCCCCATAGGTGCGCACCCGATTCCGGATGCCCGGCGATTCGAATTTAGGATGCAGGACGATGGGGCAATTTGCATAGGTCAGTAAAAAAGGGCTCAATCCGAAATTGGCCAGGACCCTTTCGCCGGCCGCATTGGTGCGCAGCCACTGGCAGAGTTCCCGCTTTTCATTCAAATAGACCGGCACACTACCCCAGCGCGCGGGGTTGTCAAAGACATGCGCGGCTTCCACGCCCGCTCCGGCCAGCAACAGCACCAGGATCAACCAGCGGGTAAAACTGCGCTTGACAGACACCCAGTAACCCAACCATCCGAGCAGTGCGGCAAACCCAAGGATCAGGAACACATGGAACCGCATGAAAAATACAAAGGCAAGAAGCGAGATGACCGTGTAACCCAGTAGTTGATTAATTTCGGGATCCGGATGCGAACGCGCATGAAAAAAGGCTATGACGCCTGCCAATAAAGACAGCCACAATGTCACAGGAAACAGGATGGCTGTCAAGAGCAAACTTGCAGAATTTAAAGGCGCCGTCCAGAGTATGCGCTGGTCAAAGGTCAGGAGCGCGGGATCGGCAGGCTTATGGTTAAGGAACCGGAGCTTGGCCCAAAGCAGCTCCGTAAAATGGCTGTATGTTTCGTTGTAGGTTTGGATCCAGAGCACACCCGCAATAAGCGGCAACAGCGGGATAAGCAGCCGGGCGAGTCGCCGGCAGAAGGGGAACAGCCGCTCAGCACCCAGGCCCAACGCCACGCCATAGGCCAGCAACATGGCATATGAACCTGCAAACGCGTGGGCGCGCAGGTAGGGATTTAGCGCTCCGGCGCCGGCCAGCGCCAGCAAGGTCAGCCACCATCCCAGGCATGCCCTGGTGTCCCGGAAATACCTTCCGGCCACGAACCGGATGTAAGACAACATCACCCAGAAAACGACATAATACTGAATCAGATCCCAGGTAGACACGGCGCATGCAAGCATTAAGGCGGAAAGCAGGGACAGAACAAGAAAGGCCGTGTTCAGCGTTCGGTGTTCGGCGTTCGGCATTGGACATTCGGCGTTGGGCGTTGGGCGTTCGACGTTTGCTTTTCCGATCTTGTTCGCCAACGCGCCCAGGGCCCAGTGGCCGATGAGCAACGGCAGCGCAAAATTTTCATGCTGGAGTTCCTGGCCGGTGGAGCGCATGACGGCGGCCAGCGACACGGCGTAATACACGCCGGCAATCCACGCCGCCCAGGCGGAACGCGTCCAAGCCCATAGCCACAGGCTCATCAGCGGAATACCCAGGCAAAACCAGGCGGCGGCGATCCACCGCACGCGCTCATCCAGCGGCAGCGGCGGGGCACGGCCCGAACTCATCAGGGAAAACAGGCGCGATGACAGGGCATAGACATATTCCGCGCCCAGGGTATAGGTCTCGCGCACAACGATCCCTTCCGGCACCTGAACGTCCTTATCCAGGCAAGGGATGTGCCCGGCCGTAAAGAGCATGCGGACGTACCGGAATTCCAACGCGCTCTCAAGGTTAAACGGCAAGGGCCGCCCATACTGTTCATACTGGGCCGAAAGCACCACGCGCCGGATGGCCAGCCCCGCGGCAAACAGCGCGACCAGTCCCAGCACGGCCAGAATAATTTTAAGCGCACGGATTTTCATGATTAGGGGAGGTGGTGTTCAGTGTTCGGCTATAGATATTCAGATTATTTAACCGCAAAGAACGCAAAGCGCACAGAAATCTGCAGGTTTTTTGCCCGCCCAGCGATGCAGCCTGATTGCAGGCAGATAAAGGAATATTAAATCCGGAATCTCTTATCCTTGCGTTCTTTGCGGTTTCATGCCATGGGCAGATCCGCCTCTGGCGGAAAATACTCCGTTCCGGCTGCACTGGTTTGGCGGTACTCCGCCTTCAAAACAGCGTGGGTTCGCGGAGCGCCTTGGCCAGCGTATGAAACTCCATTTTCTCATAGAACGCCAGCAGCCTCCCCACGTCCGGCGGCCGTGACTGCATATCAGCCAGCGATGCTCCGCAATTAATATCGGTCTGCAGGCGGAGCAAAAGCAAGTTGCGCGCAATCAGTTCGCGATGCTCCCGCAGTGTTCCCCGCACCTTTTCCGGTTCGATATCCTCCATATGGTCCAACGCGTTGGCCAGGGACTGCCATTGCTGGAGCAGTTTTGCCGCCGTCTTTGCGCCGATGCCCGGCACGCCGGGAATATTATCGGAGCTGTCGCCCGTCATAGCCAGCCAGTCCACTACCTGGTCCGGCCGGACCCCAATTTTGGCAAGCACTTCGGCCGGCCCGATTTTTTCCGCCACCTTGCCGGGTGTTACAACGGCAATGGACGGGGTTACCATTTGCAGGAGATCCTTATCGCTGGATGCCACCAGGACGTCAAGGCCCGCAGCCTCCGCCCGGGCCGCCACCGAGGCGACGACATCATCCGCTTCCCTGCCATCCATGCGCACATGGGCAATCGCCGAGGCATCCAGCCAGGCATCAATAACCGGCAGCTGGGCACGCAACGCGGGCGGCATGGCTGGACGCTGGGCCTTATACGTGGCCAGGAGCTCCAGCCGCCCGGCGGGCGTTCCGCCGTCAAATACCACCAGCTTATGCGACGGGCTCCAGATTCGCTCAATCTGTATGAGCGTTTTTATGAATCCATACACAGCATTGGTGGGCCGCCCGTCGGCAGTGGCCAGGCCGATAATGGCATAATAAGCGCGGTAGGCAATGCCCAACGCATCCACGATCAAAAGACGGGGAGGAGCCATAAGATAAGAAATGCAGAATTAAGAATGCGGAATGCCGGCGATACAACAGGAAATGCAGGCCAATCACGAATGCGACTAGACTTCAAGCATGTTCTGCATTCTGCATTTCCGAGCTCAGGGGGCTGCGGCCGCCGCGGTATCCGACGCGCCGACGGCGCCCGTGGCGCTCGCAATAAGATCCTTATTGATCTTGTTGCCGGCCGGATCAACCAGGTTGGCCGTGACAAAGATCAAAAGGTTGAATTTCTGGCTGTTACTGGTCTTGCTCTGGAAAAGATAACCCAATAACGGAATGTCGCCCAGGAACGGTATTTTATCCAGAGTCGTGGTCTGCTTTTCCGTAATCAGTCCGCCCATGACCACGGTCTGGCCGTCCCAAATAGTAATGCTGGTGGTAATAGTACGGCTTTTGAATATCGGCTGGGGCATGGCAAGGAAATAAGTTCCATCGCCGCTTGGATTAGGATAATCGGTGCCATAATTGATCCACTCCGTCAACTCGCAAACCTGGGGCAGCATGACCAGGTCAATGGAAAATCCGTCCGGACCCACCGTCGGCGTCACATTCAGAATGACGCCCGTATCGCGGGTTTGGAATCCCTCGGGCTGGACAAAGGCCATGGGGACCTGGGATCCCTGGGTACTGCCGGCGGCGGCAGGGGTTACCAACGAAAACTCGGTCGGATAAATGTATTCCTGAACCACCTTGATTTCGGCATTGGCCCCGCTCTTGGTGGTAACCTTGGGCGCCGAAAGCAGGTTGGCGCCGCTCCTTTGCTCCAGGGCGTGCAATACCATGGTCACTTCCGGATTGGTCAGAATGCTGGAAATTGACAGGATGCCGGCCAGACTGCCGCCGGGAGTCGCCGTAATGCCGCTGGCGCCCTGGGCCAGATTGCGCAATCCCTTGGTCATGGTGTTCTGATTTACCTGGATCCGTTCCCGGCCCGCCAGCGGAATTGCGGCGCCGGCGCCGGCGTTTTCGGCCAGTTCCCAGTTATCGGTCAGGAGCCATTCAATGCCCAATTCTTCCAGGTCCTGTTGGGCAACTTCCACTAAACGGGCCTCGATTTCCACCTGCACCGGCACGACGTTCAGTGACTTCAGAATCCGCTCAAAGCTTTCCAGATTATCGGCCGTGTTTTTGGCAATCAGAAGGTTGAGGCTCGGTTTATATACGATGGAGGTGCCTTCCGGGAAAGGCACGCCGGCATCCACAAAAAACTTTTTAACATCGCCGCGTTCCACGGTCTGCGCCACGGCGCCCAGCTCCATCCTGTCGCCACCGCCCCCGCCGGTACCAGCGGCGCCAATGATCGTTTCCGCAATGGAAGGCTGGACTTTATAAGTGCGCGTAACCAGCTCGCCGTAAATGACGTCGCTGGGGGTAATGACCACCACGTTGTCCTCAATCCGGTATTTCAGCCCCGTGACTTCCGTAATGTATTTAATGGCGTCGATCAGGACGATGTTGCGCAGGCTCAGGGTCACGGTGGGCACATTGGCCGGCATGGCAACCGCACTGCCTTCACCGGTGAGTTCGCCTTCGCCGCCGCCATTGGCCGCAGCGGCCGGCGCCGTTTCCGAGGCGGAGCCGGGGCGCCTAAGTTGCAGAATAAAGTTCACCCCTTTTTCGCCCGGCGCCGAATCCTTGTCACAGGCAATGCTGGCCTGGTCAAGATACTTAATGACGTCCACAATATTGGCCTGCCGGAATTCCAGCTGCGGGATCGTGATACCGTTCAACTTTGCCTGCAGACGGCGCTTACCCGCGTCGGTGATGGTGGCTTCCTGGACGCGCAAGCCCAAGCTGACTGTATCCCGCTTCACCGGCGGGGTCCAGGTGTCGCGCACCTGGGAAATCATCTCGGCCTGCTGGCGGTCCATCTGGTCGGTTTCGATATTATATTTTTTATCGTAGAGTTTATGCAGCCACGCGGCCGCTTCGTCGTTCTTTTCGTCAAGCACCAGCACATTGTTGAATTCGCGCCGGGCTTTCTCATAATCGCCGATGACATAATACTGCCGGCCAAGGTCAATGGATGTGCGGATTTGCTTTGAGCGGTCAAGGTATTCCGCGGAATGGCGCGGGGCCACGGGCATGGCTTTGCGCTCGGCATCGCGGGTTTCGTCTGTCTTGATCTGTTCGCTCAGCCGGGCGGCCTTCGCATGCGCCGGATTATAGCCCAGCGCGCGCCGGATGGCATCCTTGGCTTCCTGATACTTGCTGTCCTTATAATAATTCAGGGCGATGCGATATTCACACTCGGCCTGGCTTTGCATGGCCTTCTGCCGCGTCTCCACCGTATGCGGGCGGACGGGCATCACGTTCATAGCCTGGTTGAAATACTTCAAAGCAGCTTCAAATTCATTCCGGCCCATCGCCTGGTAAGCCTGATCCAGGACCTTCAGCGCCTCCACTTCCTTCGCCTGCCGGCGGACTTCTTCCTGAGCCGCGACAAGCTCTTCCTGAGAGAGCACTTTGTCGGCCACCGCCATGTTGGCGGGAGCTGTGGAAGGACTGGCTGCTCCGCCGGCAACCGTCGTTGACGGCTGTTCCTGAGCTGCGGCGGCCGGGGCCTCAGCGGCTGTGCTCGGCGCATCTTTTTTGCGGCCGAACAGGCGACTCCATAACGACGCCTCCGGTTGTGGACTGGCTGCGCCTTTGGCAGACGCCTCCGCCGCGGGTGCGCCCTCCGCATTCACCGAACTGCGATCCAATTGAAATTCCGCATCTTTTTCCGCGGCGGGTGCAGGGGTTATGGGTTTTTCAACCGCCGGCGCCGGGGCCGGGGTTTCCGGTTGCATCACTGGTTCTGTTTTTTCCGCCGCTGCGGGTGTGGCAGCGTCCGTCACCTTGGGTGTTTCCGCGGAAGGCATTGTGGGCGCGACGACTGCAGCAGGCTCAACTGGCAGATTCTCCGGGACAACCGGCGCCGCCACGGGCACCTCGGCGTTAACCGGTGTTTCCACCACAGGCTCCGGGATTGAAGACACGACCACGGGAGTTTGCGCCGTTACGGCGGGGGCTGGATTTTCATCCTGGGCAACGGCGGTCACGGCAAAACCTGTCAAAAGAAGCCCAAGAGCAATATAAGAGATGGCCAACGATTTCATTGTAGCATTACCCGGTTTTGGTTTCATGGTTTTATAGCCGGCAAACTATCGGACTTCAAAGGGCTGATTTCCGGGTACAGTTGTTTATCCGACTCGGAAACTGGTTGCACAGGCATTTCCATACCGGTATTTATATCTGCAAGAATAACGGTATCCTTTTTAATGTCAACAATTTTATAAGAATTATTTTTGAGCTTAACAACCTCGCCGATTTTGACCGTCATCTTCGTCTGATCCACCAGAAATATCAGATTGGCGCCAATTTCGCCCTGGTTTTCGCGGTAAATGGTCAAGGGGATCATCTTGTCGTCCTTGCTGACCGTCAGCACCGAAATATCTTCCATCACCTCAAAGGTTCCCTTTTTGACTTTAACCTTTTTCTCCTCGTATTTAACCAGCTTGTAGCCGTCCACCGTATCGCCCAGTTTGGAATAGGTATCGCGACGGAGCCGCTTATTTTTCAGCAGGAAGCGCACATCATTCGTGCTCAGGCGCTGGACACCCTGGAAGCTAAGCGGCATGGGCATGCGCCCGATTTTGATAACCCGCAATTTAGTCGCATACGGCGGATGCGAGGCCGCATCGCGCGGATTGGTGCCGGCCTGGAACTCATCCCGGTTGGTGAACCCATCGGCATCGGCATCCTGCATGGCATCGTCCGCATTCGGGTTCAGCCCATACTTGAGCTCCCATTCATCGGGCATGCCGTCAAGGTCGCTGTCCTTGATGTTACTCCTGACCACCGCCGGCTGTTGCTCGCCGCAATTGCGGTATGGGCACACGTCGGCATCGACAGGAATAGGACGTCCGCACTTCACGCAGCTTACACGCAGCTCCGCCACCATCAGGTGATTGCTCCAAGCGGGGATTTGATCCGGCGACCGCAGTTTTTCAATGCCTTCGACCAGAAACGCCATATCCAACAGACGGGCCGCCTGGGAAAGGCCCTGGGACTGTTCCTGTTTCCGGCTTAGATCTTCCAGCTTCTTGCGCTCGCGATCCACCATCAGGATCAGGAGAATCAGCGAGAGCAGCAGGCCGAACAAGGCGACGAACAGAATGATCTTGTCGAACGCCAATTTGACCCAAGCCTTGATTTCGCTGATATTCACGGATATTTGACCTTAAAAGAAACGCAGTTACTCAGCTGTCTGAAATCGACTTTTCCGCCATAGGCGGATCCGCCTCAGGTGGAAACTACGAAACACGCGAAATACACGAAATGGATCAGACTGGTGAACTTTGGACACCCAAAAGTTTGTTGGCTTATCCTGTTTTCGCGCTTTTCGCGTGTTTCGCAGTTATCCCTTTCTTATTTCTTCCCGCCCTCCTTAAAGGGAAGCGACGGCGCGAACTGATAAACATCCAGGCCCAGTTTGACGTCCAGTTCTTCACGGCCCAGGATGACCTGGCGTTCGAGGGCGGAGGACGCCGCGGTCGCGCCGGGCGCGCCCGGGGCGCTAGCGGCGGCCGGGGCTGGGCCGCCGGCGCTGTATTCCTGGCGCGGGTTGATCATTTCAACCCGCGTCACAACCATGAACATCGGCCGGCTCGCCAAAAGGTTCAACATTGCGATCACCGCGTTTTCCCTGGATTTAATTGATATTTCAAAATGCTGTCTGTAAACCATCTTGTTATCGCCGGGCGCGCTTCCCGCTGCTTCCGGCGGCGGCGCTCCGCGGCGGCCGCCGGACGCCTCCGCACCCCGCGACGCCTGCTCAAAATTCTCACGACCGATTGCCACCAGTTCCGTGATTTCCGCCTCCCGCAGGATATCGCAGAGCGCTTCAATAATTTTCAATTGCTGGACCAGGCCGGGAATATCGCCCGAGGCCGGCAATTGCCCGACGGCATATT
>JAQUMN010000055.1 GCA_028718125.1 Kiritimatiellia bacterium | reverse complement strand
CTGGTTCAGAGCCAATCTCGATACTCCGAACGCCGCGTCCGCGCTGAATGATCCTCCGACAAACGGCACGTGGTATATCGGATTGAATTGGCTGCCGCCGAATGGAATCATATTTACATTTCACTGAGTGAATACCTGTCTATTTCTCCTTTTGTTGTCTTAAATTTGAAAACGGGGAAAGAGCAGAATGATTGTGTGAACATACGAATTCAGATCTTTCCTGATATGAATACTTTACGGAAGCAGAAATCGGGACTATGCTCATGGACAAGGGCGTCCGACCTTCAGAAAAACGTGATGGTGGAAAAATGAAATGGCAGGAATGAAATTCTATTACAAAGTTTTCGCGGTCGTTTATATATTTGCGTTATTCCCGTTACAGGGGGCTCCGGCGGAAGAACCGACATTTGACGGCACGTACTTCCGCATGATGTTTGAGCACGGCTCATATTACCGGAATCCGCGCGATAAATTATTGGCGTCATACGCGGAAATAGCCAAAATCGGCTGCGACGGCACCTTGAATTCTTACGGCAACGAGCAGATGATCGCGCTGCTGGCCGGCTTCGTGGGGATGACGCCGGAAGAATATTTTAAGACCACCACCGGGCTGCTGGAAGAAAACAATCTGGCATTCTGGCCGACGTTCGGCTGGCCGAAGGATGCAAACCCCGCCGATCCCGCAGATAAGGATAAAATTATTGCGTCAGCCCGCGCCTTCGCCGAGAAATTCGCCGCGCTTCCACATTTTCGCGGCCTCGCATATGATGAGCCCCACGCTCCCGATTGTAACAGCGAGGCCTTCCTGGCCGCTTTTAAGGCGCATCTGCTGAAAAAATACCCGCCGGATCAACTTCAGAACATGGGGCTCTATGCGTTGACAAATCCGGCCGTGAACATCATTTCCCCGGCCATCGTCCTGACGGTCAGCAAGAATCCTAAATTATCCGAGGCCTATCGTCGCTTTCTCCAGGGCCGGATCGGCGCGCAAGAGGTCATCGAAGCCGCCGCGGGCGAACGGGCCTCGGCAACCGAGATCACGGCAGACGCTTTTCGTCAATGGCTGGCGACCAGGTATTCAGCGGATGAACTGAGGAAGATGGGCGCGGCCGCAGCGGCGCGTTCCGACACCAAGTTGATTTTGCCCGATAATGATGATGTCAAACCGGCCGGCCCCGGCTCCGGCAAGCCGCCGGCTCAGGCCGCGCTGGATGATCTGTTGACCGATATAGCCGAGACAAAAAAACCGGCCGTGGCACCGGAAGCCAAGCATCTGGTACTACCTGTCCAGTATGATGAAAATCCGGTGTTTTTCATGGAATATGAGGAATTCGTCGCCCATCAATTTGAAACCCTTTTTGCAGACATTGAATCTGCCGTCCGCACAGTCAAGCCGGGCGCAACAACCTTGCCCATCCTCTCTTTTATGCATATTCTCCACGCGCCCTTCCGCGCCTCGGTGGCGCGCCTGGGACGCGCCTGCGGCGCGATTTCCGTTGACCCGTATTGGAACGGTGCGCAGGAAGAAGGATTCTGGGCAAAACTGATGCGCAGTCAATCCCGCGGGCCGTCTTGCCTGACCATCTCCGCCGGCTTATACGGCTCGGGGCCGGACAGATTTTTCAGGGACCTGGCCTTGTGTGCCGTGCACTCGCCCGCAGTCCACATTTGGGCGTGGATTTACGCCTGGAAAGAACGCCCCGACTATTGCTCTGCCGCTTCCGCGCACCAGGAAGGCAACTACGACGTTACCGTGACGATGTTCAGGCGTATCGGGAAGGTGCGGGAGTATCTTGCACCTTCCTCTTCCACGGCAAAGATCGCTCTCGTCTACTCCGAGCGCGACAGCATGTGGGACCAGGCGGGAACCGTCGTCCGGCCGAGGAAAGGCGGGTTTGTGGCGAATTGCCACGGCCTGCACTGCGCCTTTGCCCAGCTTGGCATTCAGTATGAGCCCATTTTTGAACAGTTCATTACGAAAGAGGAACTGAAGTCTTTTGCGGTCCTCATCCTGCCCGGGAACAGCTACCTGCGCCCCGAATCAGTGCGGGCAATAGAGGAGTGGGTGCAACGCGGGGGGGCGCTGATAGCCCTCGGTGATGTAGGCAAAAAAGACCGTTGGGGACGCGCCACGGAGGAATCTTCGCTTAAACAATTGCTCGGCCTGGCAAGCGTCAGCGCGACAACAGGCACAGTTTTTCAATTGAACGCTGGAGATGACCGCAAGCTGAAGGCTCGCTACGACTCGGTGCTTTCCGCATTCAGCTATACCTTGGCTACTGCTCGCGAACTCGGATCATGGTCAGATGGCGCCACGTCTGTTGCCGTGAACAGCGTGGGCAAGGGGCGCGTCTATTCGGTCGGCGCGGAACGGCTGGGGATTTGCCACCTTGGGTGGGGTGGCGATAAGCGCTATACCGTTCACAAGGATTTTTTCCCGGGCATCCTTGAATTCATTGATAAAATAGTCTTGCTTGCCATGGGCGACAGGAAAGGCGAACTGGTCCTCCAGGGACTTAATCGTCCCAAGCAAACCGAAGTTACGGTCAGAAGTCAGCCCGGCCGCTATGTTGTGCATCTCATCAACTTTGTCTCGCAAGACGCGCCGGTAAAAAGCGGCCAGGTTACTATTCGCGTTCCGAAAGGAACCAAACCTGTTGTTTTCTACCCGGAGGATTTAAGCCGCGCGGAATACGTGCTTGACGGACAGGACGTGAAGATTACTGTCCGCGACTTTGATGTCCAGGAGTTTATTGTGGTCCAATACGAGGGCCCGGCGCCGAAACTTAAGGAATCATGCCCCGGCGTATTTATCCTTCCCAAGACGGAGAAAACCACCGGGCGCGGAATAGCCTGCTTCGGCAAATATCCTGCGGAAAAGACGGCGCGGGGAATGAATATAGCAGCGGAAGAATACCCGCTCACTTTTCTGGATGAGCCGATTAATTTCAAGGATTTTTCCAAAAAGCATTTCATGATTTCTTATGCCCTTGGTTTCCTCAACAGGAAACATCTGGATAATCTGTCGGACTACGTAAGGCAGGGAGGGGTCCTTCACCTTTTTGAGAATTCCGGGCTCTATGAGGATATGAACGGCAATTACCTGTGCGACTACAATAGCGGCGACCGCTGGGCGAACGGGGCGCTTTTTGAAGAATTGACCCGGGCCCGGGAGACGTATACGCGAGAATACTATCTGAACCGGGTGCGCTTTACGGGGAAGCATCCTTTCCTTGATAATCTTCCTTCAGGCAAGTGGATAGAAATGAATCCGAAAGGGAGAAACGGCTTTTACCGCAGCCACTACCTCTCTTCGTTTTTCAACAAGGCCTCCCCGGAAGATATCGTCGTTGAAGCGGATCTTTATAGCTATGCCGGAAAAGATTATGCCATGCCCGGCAAACCGTATGAGGTCAAGCCCGTTGTCCTGCTTCACCGCCATGGCAAAGGCTGGGTGCTCTGGGACTCGACCTACTCCATGATTACCGCAAAGGACTCCCGCGGACCCGAGTTCGGCATTCTGGCAAAAAACATCCTTGAATGGGCGCGGGACGCCTCGTCAGGTTCTGAATAAAGTTATGCATCGCATCATAAACGGCAGTACTCGCCCGCCTTCTGCGGGGAGCGCTTGACGCTCTCTTTGAAGGCGTCCGGTACGCAGGGCAAAGCAATCGGATTTCGGGCGCAGTGCAGCGCGGAGCCCGCTGCAGCCGTAGGTCGAATTCGGTTTCCGCCGCATTTTATGAACCGAATTCGAATCATTTGGAACAGAAACAAGACGAAGGAAGTAGACAATCATAGGAGGAGAAGCCATGAAGAAGCTGTCTGGCGAATCGTTATATAACCGTTTAACATTCTTGACCTGCTTCATGTTTTCCGTGGCGGCAGCAGGAATTAATGCGGGAACATTAACAAACATGAACACGGCAACCAATTCGAAGGCATTTACAATCGTGGCTTTTGGCGACTCAACTACGGCGCCCCGCGGCAATTTGAGGATTTACGCCCGGGTTTTACAGGATAATCTGTTGACAAAATCAGGCGATGTTCAGGTCATCAATGCCGGGAAAGGGGGCAATACCACGGTTAATGCCCGGGCCCGGTTTGAAAAGGATGTAATCGCGCGCGAGCCAAACTTGGTTCTTATTGGATTCGGTATTAACGATTCGGTAATTGATGTGTGGAAGAAACCGCCTGCCGGCCAGCCGCGCGTTGCTCAGGCTGAATACGAAAACAACCTGCGTTTCTTTGTGCAAACACTGAAAGCTCACAAAGCGCAGGCAATTCTTATTACACCCAACGCACTGGGCTGGACGCCAAAATTAAAAAATTTGTATGGCAAGCCGCCGTATAAACCCGATGATCCGGATGGTTTCAACCTTCTTCTGCGCGATTATGCCGAATCAGCGCGCAAAATTGCGCGCGAGGAAGGCGTGCCGCTAGTGGACGTTTTTGCCGCGTTTGAGCAGTACGGAAAACAACCGGGGCAGGTGACGGCCGATCTTCTTCTCGACGGTATGCATCCGAATGACAATGGTCATAAGCTTGTGGCCGATTTGCTGATCAAGGCGATTCTTGCCGCTAATCCGGACGTCAAACTCAAGCCGGCGCAATAATCCGGCCTTGCGGAAGGATCAGGGGCGCCTGACCTGAACGCGACAACTGGGCCGTATAATGAATCTACACCCTTCGATCCGTGTGTATCGCGAGCTTTACTACCCGAGCCCGGCCCCGGCGTGTCCCAGTGGCTGAACCCGGCCTACTTTGGGACCGGCCCGGCCCGCACCGAAATCCTCAACACCAGTGCCGGATCGGACGCCTATCGCGCTTGGATGCGGCGCGATTCACCTAACGACGGTCGCACGTGGGGCCCGCTTGAGCCCATCCCGGATATCGTCCGGGAAACTCCGGATGGCGGCATCATCGCGGTGGCGCGTTCGTGTTCGACAGAGACTCCGACCTTTTCGAGCAATTGAAACGCAGCTGCTTCGATCTCGCCGCTTTCCGTCTGGGTCAGCACATCAACTTTCAGGCGCGCCATGCATTCTCCTGGCTGCGGTGTTCGGAATTATCACCGCTTTGGTTTTATGCATTCACCCTGTCTGCCCGAAATAATGCGCCTTGGTGCAAAAAAATCGAGTTATGAAACTCCGAGAAATCAGGATCA
Organism: Kiritimatiellia bacterium; assembly: GCA_028718125.1. GTDB lineage: Bacteria > Verrucomicrobiota > Kiritimatiellia > JAAZAB01 > JAAZAB01 > VSJD01. Next base: position 15,162 of record JAQUMN010000055.1, on the reverse strand, counting down.
ATGAAATGTTCGGGACAATCGGAAAATATCGGCACATTCTGTCGGGCGAAAAATTCGCCGTTTCTGACCTTAAGCTGAATATGCAGGCAAATCCTTGACGTTATCCTTATCAGGGTATATTGTTCTCATATTAGCATTGAGCGCGGACTGTCTGCCGACAGGCAAGAAACTATGCAAATATGTATGTATTAAAACGGAGGACATCCTCAAGCGGAAAACGCTTGTGTTTTATGATAGGGTGGCGGGCCTCCGATGCCATTCGCCGTATTGGTAAAACGCGAGTAAGAATATTATGTCTAATACAACAAAACGCGCGGCGATTGCTCTCGTTGTCGGCGTCATTACCGGCGGATATTGTGCCGGAAGCGTGCTTTTGCATCCGCCCCCGAATGTTAAACCGGAACTTTGGTTTGTTTCCATGATATTTTACGGCCGGGTTTTACAGGGCTTTACGATCGGCATTGCGGATAGCATTCGCCTGCATTGGGCAGTCAGAGGCGCAGTCCTCGGATTGATGTTCAGCCTGATGCTCGCCGTTGTCCCTTTCAGTGGCGGCAACATGTTCGGCGCCGCGATGCTGTTAATCTTCGGCATTTTCTACGGGATCATCACGGATGCGGTTGCGACATGGGCCGCAAAAGCAAAATCGTAGGTATAACTATGCCTGCCGGAAAGATTCTTATCATTGGTGGCAGTGGTTTTGTGAGCGGGACGCTTGCCCGGACAGCCCGCGACCAGGGCTATGCGGTATGGGTGCTGACCAGGGGACAAAAACCACTGCCCGAGGGCGTCGTTCCCCTGCGCGCTGACCGCAAGGATCCTGCCGCCTTCAAGGCCGCCGTGATCGGCGCGAATGTGCACTGGGATCTCGTGGTGGACTGCATCGGCTACAAAGTTGAGGATGCACGCCAGGACTTGGAAGTCTTCCCGGCCCTCACCAGTCATCTGGTTTTCATCTCCACAGACTTCGTCTTCGACCCAGCCCGGCGAAGCTTTCCGCAACCTTTCGATAACCCTGCCACATTGACTGATGACACCTATGGCGGTAAGAAACGGCATTGCGAACTGGAATTGCTCCAGGCCGATGTCGGGGACATGCAATGGACAGTTTTCCGACCTTGCCACATCTACGGCCCCGGGTCAGAACTAGGCTGCTTGCCTGATGCGCTGCGTGTTTCTGGACTTCTGCGGAAAATTAAGGCGGGGGAACCTCTCCGGCTCGTCGGCGGCGGTCATTTTTTACAGCAGCCGATATTCGCCCCGGATCTGGCCGCGTTGATACTCAGTGTCCGGGAAAACGCCATGGCCAATCGCAAAATATACTGTTCGGTAGGGCCCGACATTGTAGAGTCCGCCACATACTATCGGATGATCGCCGACGAGCTGGGCGCGGGCCTGCAGGTTGAGGAGCTACCGATAATTCAGGCGCTAAAGGCGCATCCCGAGTGGAAATTCTACTTGTGCCATCGCATCTATGATTTAACACCCTTACGGCTTGACGGACTGAAAGTGCCCAACACTCCACTGCGGGAAGGCCTGCGCCAACACGTCCGGTGGCTGGAGGCGCGCTAAAAAAGGAAAAAGGTCGCGTCTTCATCCCTCCTCCGCCAAAAAGGATGCAACATGCCAAACAGGCGTTAGCGTACTATGCCAAGGGGCGGCGTTTTTTTCCAGCGTCCGCGTGTGAAATCGGGGATTTCTACGGGCGCGTTCCCTTTCCTGATGGATTCTTCGCTCAGTGGACGGATGACCGACCAGGCTGCGGCATCGTAAACATCCTGGTCCAGAGGCTCTCCGTTCCGCAGGCAGTAGACCAGCCGCCACATCATCAGGAAGTCCATGCCGCCGTGGCCGCCTGCTTTCACCGCTTCATCGCCCATCCGTTTCCATAACGGATGATCAAACTCGTCATACCAGGGTTTCAGCGCATCGCCCTGGACCCATTCGTGCGTCGAAGGCGTACGGCCTTCCACAACAAGCCGGTCTGGATATCCGGCCCAGCACCCCTTTGTGCCCTGGATCAGATTGAGCCGCGTATAGGGGCGCGGCGAGGTCTCGTCCCACTGGACCAGGACGGTCCGGCCGAGCGCGGTCCTGATTAGCGAAGAGTTCATATCGCCGCAGCGCCATTTTTTGATCTTGTTCCACTTATGGTCCGCCGGAAAATTCTTGGCGGCATACAGTTTTCTTCCCTCGGCCGGCGAGCTCATTGAGACCATGCGTTCGAAACGGTCACCCCTGTTGATGTTCATATACTGCGCGATGGGACCGAGCCCATGCGTGGGATAAAGATTCCCGTTCCGTTCCGCGTAATGGAGCGTCCGCCAAGTCCCGATGGTATTCCCGCCGTCATTCATCTGCGAGCGCAGGTCGTGGATGTAGGCGGCCTCGCCGTGCAGGAGCGTGCCCAACAGGCCCTGCCTGACCATGTTCAGGACCATTAGCTCTTCCCTGCCATAACAGACGTTTTCGAGCATCATGCAATTTAGGCCTGTCTTTTCCGCCGATTCCACAAGCTCCCAGCACTGATCCGTCGTAACGGCGGCCGGGACCTCCAGGAATACGTGCTTGCCGGCGCGCATGGCCTGCACGGCCATGGGCGCGTGCGTGTTCCAGTCGGTTGCAATAACGACAATATCAATGTCATCGCGCTCCAGCATGCGCAGGTAATCGTTGCGGTCCGGGCCATACAGCGCGGGCTTGGGCCGGCCTTTTTCAACGGCCAGTTTGGTCGCTTTTTCCAGCGCGTCCGCTTTCATTTCGCAGACCGCCGTTACTTCCGCACCTTCGAGCATGAGCAGATTCTTAAAATGTCCCCAGCCCCGGCCCGCAAAACCGATCATGCCGGCCCGGATTTTTTTCATTGGCTGGACGACCAGGCCGGCAACGCTCTTTGAACCCGGCCTGGTGGCAGCACCCCGGGTCACGATCTTTTTTGACGCGGATTTCTTAAGGGATGTTTTTTTCATGTATGTCTTGCCCTGCATTTGTGTTTTGTTTGTCGAACTACAACACCGATCTGTCACTCGGACTGAAAAGCATTTAATTAGGCCGCCCGAAGCGGCGACTACTACACTGCCCGGCGATCCCGACCTCTTGGAGCGTCGGGACGGGCCTCTACTATTTTTTTATACCGCCCGGTGAGGGTACCGGGCCTTCTATACCATTTTTCTGGGCAGGCCGGGCCCCTGACCCGGCGGCACTTGTCATACCATAGGCATATCCGCCTAAAACAGAAAATTCCTATGCATTTAATGAGCTCCGCCGGGAAGAGTCAATATTTATTCTGCATGGGGACAACCTGATTCCATGAAGGCCAGTTTCAAAGTCCAACATTGCCGAAGGAAATGTTCCATGATCCGGCCAGCATGATAACGCGACCCATGCACACACCATTGATGATCGTTTGACCTCCCCGACCGCTTCACAGACGCTCCCATCTGCGCATTGGGTGCAAGACAAATTTGTTGATGATAACTGGGCAAGGCTTCGTTGCTGGGGCAAATGCGTACCACGGACGCAATTGCGTCTGCCAGGCAGGCGCGATATTATATTCCCGTTCCGGTCTTGAATGGGTCCAAAAGATGCCCTTGTATCGGTTTCAATACAATAAATCACAGCCAATCATAAAAATATAGCCTGTTTTTTGAATTGTCACATCTCACTCAAAGTTTTTGCCCTGCACCTCCGTGCCCGTTGCGCATGAATTATGCCGTTCGATTTACGCTTGTTCCACCTCGGCCGAGTTGTATGCTCGTGGCATAGAGACATTGATTATATTACTTTGCCCGAAGCGGCGCCTTCATTAGAAACGAAGGGAGAGGTATGCCATGAAGATAACCGCAAGAATTGTATTCGCGTTTATGTGGCTGCTCCTGGTCTTCGCAACAGGGTGCAGCCAGGGTCCAACGGTTTACAAAACCATACAGGAATCGGCAAGAGCGGGTGATCTTGCCGATGTTAACCGGCATTTGAAAAAGGGCGCGGACATAAATGCAAGGGATGGGGACGGCATGACTCCGCTCATGTGGGCCGCGTACAAAGGCAAGCTGGATGTTGTCAAATGTATCGTGACCCAGAATGCGGACGTGAACGCCATGGTATATTTTAACGGCAAGGCCCGGTCGGCGCTAATGCTCGCTTCAGACAACGGCCGTCTGGCTGTGGTTAATTTTTTGGTGGACCATGGCGCGAAAATATACGAGGCGAACTGTTTCCTTCCCCTGACAGCTTTACTGGCCGCCTATTACCACGCAGATGTGGCCAAATATCTGGTATCCCAGAGAAACAATTAGGGTCGCATCTGTAATGTTCTCCGCAAAAAGCGTGCGGGTGATGGATATGGACACGACGCCTTGCATCAGGCCGGACTTTTTTTAGTGGCACAGGGTTGTCACAAGCTGGTAAAAGTTACAGGGGGGGGCGCCCCAAAGGAAGATTGCCAGAGGACGGTGTTAACCATTATGATCATCAAGGAGTGTAGCCATGAAGCTCACCTTCAGGAAAATCAGGCCGGATAAGGATCAGGCCCAAATAGCCCGCGATCTGCAAAAATATTAAAACACGGCCCTCGAATTGGGCGCTACCAAAGCCAAGATCATCAGGACCGCTGACATAATCGTGGATGAACGCGTGACGCTCAAATGCCAGGTCCCGCGCTGTTTCGGGTTCGGAACGGGCGCCAACTGCCCGCCCCATACGCTGAAGCCCGCCGAAATGCGCAGTCTGCTGAGGAAATATCGTCAAGCCGTGTTTTTTGTGAAGGAAGTTCCTTCCGCCATCATTGTCAGGGACAAAGCAACGATCAAAGAACGCGTCAAGGCTTACCAGGAAGTTTACAAAATCGTCACGGATATTGAGGCCATGGCTTTTTATGACGGGCACTACCTGGCATTCGGGCTTGGCGCCGGATCATGCCGCCACACGTTCTGCGGCCTTGAGGAAAACTGCGCCGCTTTGAAAGGCGAAAAATGCCGCTTCTCCCTGCGGTCCCGGCCATCCATGGAGGCCGTCGGCCTGGACGCTTACAAGATGGCGGCCCGTGCGGGATGGGACATCTATCCCATTGGCAGCAACGCCAAACCGGAAGATATTCCGTTTGGCCTGCTGGCCGGCATCATTATCGTGGAGTGAATGGTTCCGGCATCTACACCATGTATTTGCCTTGACGGACAGGGAGCGAGGGAGCGTGTCATTGAGGGCGGGCATGCACCACAAACTGCAAATTGGATTTTACAGCATCGGCCTGATTCTTTGGGAATCATTGAAATCATTCCAGGGGAACCGCGGGCCTCAAAAGGCGGCATTACTGGCCTACTTTTGTTTTCTCGCCATGATCCCGCTCCTTCTGCTGGCAACCCTCCTCATGGGGCAGGTCATTGCTTCATCGCAAAGCGCTTTAACCGCTCTTCAAGAAACGATCTCCGAAGTCTCTCCCGCCATGGCGGATACGGCCTTGCGGGAAGTCCAATCGCTGGCGCACAACAGGACTTGGAGCCTTGTCAGTTTACTCCTGCTGTTCTGGTCCGTGGTCCCCCTGGCGGCCGCCATGCGCAGCGAGTTCAGCTCTATTTTTCATCTCGACCAGCCGACATCATTCTGGCTCGCAAAATTGCGGGAGATGGCCGGCGTCCTGGTCTTGATTATCCTGCTCATCGCCCTGGCATCCGGGAAGGTTTTACATTACGTCCTGCCGGCCTGGCTGGCGCAGCTCCATGTTCAGCCTTGGCTCGTGAAAGCCTTTTTCCCCATATTCATCGTGACGGGAGCCTTATATATGTTCTTCCTGATTCTTATCCCGGTGCGTCTCAAGGCTGTCCATTTGCTGACCGGAGCGCTGACCACAGCGGTATTGCTTGCCATGGTGGGTCCCGCCCTGACGTTCATGCTGAAAGTAAATCCAAGCTATGGCGTTACGTTCGGATCCCTCAAAACCGTGTTTTTCCTGTTAGTTTGGGTTTATTACGCCTTTGCAGCCGTTCTTTTCGGGACCGAAGTCATGGCCAATGTGTGGCGCAAGGAGGCCCTGATCCTCCGGACGCTGTTTATCGCGTCAAAACCCAACCGGAAACAACGCACATTGCTGAACCAGTTTGTCCGGGTATGGGGTGAAAACGAGGTCGTTTTTCTGGAAGGCGACGAAGGCCGGGACATGTTTTATATTTTAGCCGGATCGGTGGTGCTCAGTAAAAACGGGAAAGATTTCCGGACCATGAAAACGGGGGAATACTTCGGGGAAATGGCCATGTTGCTTAAAGCCCCTCGCACGGCCAAGGCACGGGCCGGAGAACCGGGAACCGAATTAGCGCTCATCGACCGCCAAAACTTCGACACCGTCCTTCGTGAAAACCCGAAGATTATGTTCGCCATTCTGCGTGAACTGGCGGACCGGCTGAAAGAAACCACCCGGCATGTCGAAGGAAAGGGTGGCGAAGAAGCAAAAAAGCCGGGAGCAAAGGCCTGACAATCTCCAGGCTTTCCGGGGATCATCCGGACGGGTTATCTTGCACGCGCGTTTTGCGATTTCCCGGTTTGACCTTCCTCCGGGATTGGGTATATTCTTAAATCGCGGCCGGCATGCGGCCGGCTTAATCGCGCAGCGCCATCGTTTCTAAATGTCATGGTTCGACACACGCGACGGGGAGGAAGGATTATGCGGAACATAGTGTTTGCAGCGACGATGTTGATTTCGATCTTGTGCTGGGATTCTTCACATGCCGGAGATGCCGATGCGGGAAAGCCGGATAGCGCGGAAATCGCCGCCACAATAAACAAGCTGATGTCCCAGCTGACGCAAACAGCAGAAACGCTCGATGCCGAGAAGACGCTTGCCCCTTTGACCCAGGACAAGGATGCCGTATTCTTTTTCGACTCAAGGCCATACACGCTTAAGGAGCTGACTCATGCGCTTCGGGGAATGTATGGAAATCTGAAAAGCATGTCCATCAAGATGGATAAAACGTATGTCAAGGTTCTGGGCAATAATGCCGCTGTTTGGATAGCATGCGGGAAAGGAAAGTCCGTCGACAAGACCGGGCAGTTATTTGAGGAGTATCTGACTGAAACCTGGATCTGGCAGAAAACAGAGGGTCCATGGCAGGTTGTTCATTATCATGAATCCGTGGTGAGTCTGCCCAATGCCGAAAAAAAGAGGGACATCGAGAAATCATTGCTGCCTTTCGCCGCTGATTTACAGGAAATTCCTCCCACCGCCGAGGGTATTTACACGCACATTGAAAATTACCTGTCGAAAAACCCCGGGGTTGTAGGCGCAGCTTTTGCGCTGTCTCCGGAACTTGGGAAAAAATCTTCATTCTATGTTTTTCGGAAGACCGGCGGCGGATTTGAAAAACGCGGTTCCCCCACTAGTTACGACTATTCAACGGCCGACTGGTACGCGAAATCGGCAGCGTCGGGAAAAACCGAATGGTGTGAGCCGTACTATGACATAGATGGCGCCGGTTTGTTCATGGTGACCTGCTCCATGCCCGTCTACAACAAGCAGCATCACCTCATGGGCGTCATCACGGCGGATTTGGGTCTATAACGACACCGAGACTGTACGGGGTTCCCCCTCGCCCAAGCTGCGGAAGAGCCTGCAAACAAAAGGAATAGTCGCGGTTTGGCGCGGGTTGGCACGGACGGACAAAAGGCGCCATTGGTTGCCGGACTAGGATTTTCCGCCGGAGGCGGACCAGCCTTCGGCTGGGAACCTTTTCAATGGGTTGCCGGACTAGGATTTGAACCTAGACAAACAGATTCAGAGTCTGTTGTGCTACCATTACACAATCCGGCAGTAGATAGGCCGGCTCCCTTTTCGGCAACCAGCAGCTCTTACTATAATGGGAGTACTTCAAGGGTCAAGGTTTTTTCGCTTACACTGCCGCCCGGCAGGTGCTATCATAACTCCATGAGATACACTCCGAAGCCGGTCAGCCGGTGTTACATTTGCCTGCTGAACCTGGGGAAAACTTGCTGGAAATTCGCCTGCCCGCGCCGGGAATGGGAACGGGGGCGATGCCAGGGCTTCGAGGATAACGCGCTGTACCGGCAATTCCGCGAATGGCAGGAGGCGCCGCATGTGAAAACCCGCAAACAACTGCGCCGCGACGCTTTCCGCCAAGAACCAACTGCTTCGCGCATATACCACTTCCGCAAAGCGCGCGCACGGCGTAAATGATGAAAACACAATCCGCCAGGCCCCAGGAACGCGCCCTGTTGATCCAGGTGGTTATCGGCCATCAGTCGCGGGAGGAAGCGGCCGATTCGCTGGCTGAACTGGAACGGCTAGCCGATACCGCTGGCGCCGTCGTGCTTGGCAGCATCACCCAGCGGCGTGACCGCCCGGACCCGGCGTTCTTTATCGGCCAGGGCAAGCTGGCCGAAATCCAGCTGGCCGGCCGCGAAGCGAAGGCCAACCTGCTGATTTTCGACAACGAGCTTTCCCCCGTTCAGGTCAATAACCTCGACCTGGCCGCCGGGATCAAAGTGATTGACCGTACTGAACTTATTCTGCAGATTTTTGCGCGACGCGCTCGTACATCTGAATCCCAAATCCAGGTGGAACTGGCGCAACTGCAATACTTGGCCTCGCGTATCCCGGTCTCGGTCAAGCAGGCGCGCTTTTCGGGCGGCATCGGCATGCGCGGCCCGGGCGAAAGCCCCTTTCAATTACGCCGCTTGCCAATGATGGCGCGCATCACGATTCTGAAACGCAAGCTTAAGGAAATCCAGAAGCGCCGTGCACTTACGCGCTCCCGGCGCCCGTGGCCCGTGGTCTGCCTAGTCGGGTATACCAATGCGGGCAAGTCCACCCTGCTGAACGCGCTTACCGCCGCCGACGCTTACGTGGACGACCGGCTTTTTGCCACGCTGGATACCAAGAGCCGGCTGGTATACCTGCCCGACCAGCGCCAGGTCATGCTGACGGACACCGTGGGCTTCATCCGGCATTTACCCCACGGACTGGTGGCCTCGTTCCGCTCGACGCTGGAGGAAATCGGCGAAGCCGACCTGCTCCTGATCGTGACGGACAGCAGCCATCGTTACGTGCGAGAACAAATCCAGGTTGTGCTGGCCACGCTGAAGGACATGCAAGCCGGGGGGGTTGCGTCCCTGCTCCTGCTGAACAAGGCCGACCGGCCGGAGGCGGCTGCACGTCTGCCCGATCTTCAGCGCGAGTATCCCGCGGCCCTGGTCGTTTCGGCGTTGGAACACCAGGGCCTGATCCTGCTAAAGGAACGCATGGCCGCCTTGGTAAAGTCCGTCATCCCCGCGTAGAGGCAGTGCAAGACAAAGTTGTTGGTTATATGGCGGAGCAGATGTGCCATGACAATAAGCGCATATTTGTTATCGTGGCCAGGCCGCATGTTCCAGCCTCAGTTTTCCGGTTGCTCCTGCGACCGTGACTTGAACAGCCACTGCCAACTGGTCTGCGCCTTGGTTTTAGCGGGAACGGATGGGGACACGTTCTCTTCCATGCCGCCCCTTAAAGCTTTCAGCCGCATGCGCCCTTCCTGGACCCGTTCATCTCCGCCGAACCGTTGATTAAACTGTTCATACGATTGTATCGCCTGGCTGGGCAAACCGAGGTTGCGGTCATATAGATTTGCCAGCATCCACAGGGCTTCCGGCCGGTCGGGGCAGTTCTCGTCCGCCTGTTTCAAGGAGACCACCGCCGTATCGAATTCGCTTTTATCCATAGCCACACGGGCTAACGCCATGTGCGCCTCGTACCAGGTATTGCTTAAATTTGCGGCCTGCTTCAAATGGGGCAGGGCTTCATCCTGCTGGCCGCGCTCGCTCCAGTATAGGCCCACTTCATAATGGGCGCGGGCATTCTGCGCGCAGAGTTCGTTGGCTTCCCGCGCGGCCTGATCCCGAATCGAAGGCTTGCCCACGCGTTCGGCTTCGCGCGCCGCAAGCAGATAGTTGTTGATGGCGGCTTCATTGCGGTCCTGCTGTGCCAGCTTCCGGGCAACCCGCAGTAATTCCTCGCAAGATCGTGAGGCAGGAATAGCCGGCACCTTGGCCGCAGCAGGGAAAGACGCCGATTTTTCTTTCCCGGCCTGGCCGGCAACTGGCGAGGTTGATTCTTCAAGCTCCGGCGGCGGAGCGGCAACCGCTGATTCCCCGGCGGCCTTGTTAATATCCTGGAGTACCTGGAGGACATTTGTAGCGTTCTCCCCCTTCGGGGCCAGGCGCAGATAATCTTTCAAAAGCGGCACCGCCTGGCTGTCGTTTTTCAGCCAGAGATGATTTACCATGGCCAGGTTATAAATCGCCGGGGTGTAACGGGCATCATGCTCCAGCGCTTCCTGCAGGAAGGAAATAGCACGCGACACATTGTCAGCCCGGAGTTCCAGGAGCGCCATGGCGGTCAGGACACGGGGTTCGCGGGGCGCGCGGTGATGTGCATCGTTCAGGGCCTTGCGGGCATCATCCCACCGCTGATTACGGCGGTAAAGCCAGCTGAGATATTCGAGCGCCCGGGTATCGGCCGAATCCAATTGGGCCGCCTTCTCAAAACAAGCCGCCGCTTGAGTATCACGCCCGGATTCAGCCAGCATGACACCGGTATTATAGATCGGCTCGGACAATTTTGGATCCAGCCGGACGCTACGGCCAAAAGCGCCCAGGGCATTTCCCTGTTGGCCGATGCGGGAATAAGCAAGACCCAGGCTATTATAAATTAAGGCTTCGGGCACATTCGTGCCGCCGAGCTCGATGCTCTTATTTAACAGGCGAATGCTCTGGTCGTAATGCCCTCGTTTAAGCGCCTGCACGCCTTGCCGGTAGGCTTTCAGGGTCGGGTCCTCGCGACAACCGGCAAACAGCAGAACGGCGCAGAGCGCCATGGTTAATCCTTGTCTGAGTCTGCCGCCGGCCATATTCGCCTCCCTTTGCTCGTGCTGTGGTGCTGGTGGTTAATTAGATTCATTTACCAGAAACGATCCGGAATGGCAATGCCCCATTCCGGGCTGTGTCCCATTCCCGGCTGCCCCATTCCGAGCATGTCTGGGCATTGATGCTTCAACAGATATCATGATTGCTTCATCCATGCCGAAACAAACGGCGTCGCGGGCCCGATACCCGCCCACGGCGGCGTGATCGGGGCACCCTCTAATATCGCGAAAACATTGGCATTCATGGAGTGGCAACTTGCCCGCCATAGCCTTCTGACGACGACGGGAGCTCCGCGAGACTGCTCTTGACGCAATTTAGCAATAGGTATACTTTTTTTGTAAAAAGTGCTTGCATTCATGGTGATGCTGTGGTTAGGTGTGCCGTTTTGGCAATGGTTGCCCTTGCTTGAAGCGAGGGCCAGAGAGGATGCAAGGATGAAAGAAAAAATCCATCCGAAATATCAAGACGCCACGATTACGTGCATTTGCGGGAACGTAGTCCATACCCGTTCAACCGTGAAGGAGATGCAGGTCAACACTTGTTCCGCCTGCCATCCCTTCTATACGGGCACGGCGAAATATGTGGATGCGGCCGGGCGCGTGGAGCAGTTCAAAAAGCGATACGGCAAGAAATAGCGGCAGAGCATTTACAGGGCCAGGGGTCGGTGTATTCACCGCCTGGCCCTTTTTGTGTCTTTCCGGTATTCTTAAAGCCAGACTTTTTCATCTGCAATTCGAAATCAACAATCCGCAATTCCCATGGATATCTCCCCCGAATTTCTCGAAGCCCTGACCGCCCGGGTCGCCGAGCGCGAGACGCAATTGGCCGCGGTCGCCGCCGAAAACCCGCGTAAATTCCGGGACTTGCTTAAATCGCATGCCCGCCTTAAAAAAATACTGGCCTATACCAACACTCTGGCACGCCTGCAGAAGGATATCCGCGAAAACCGGGAATTGATCGACCTGGACAGCACCGATCCCGATCTCAAGGCCCTGGCCAAAGAGGAACTCGAGAAGGCCGAACAAGCCCGCCCGGAAGCCGAACGGATCCTGCTGATCGAACTCCAGCCGCCCAATCCCAATGATGGACGCAACGCGATCATGGAAATCCGCGCGGGCACCGGCGGCGACGAAGCCGCGCTCTTTGCCGGCGACCTGGCGCGCATGTATATGCGCTATGCGGAACAAAAGGGCTGGACGACCGAACTCATCGACGCCAGCCCCTCCGAGGTCGGCGGGTACAAGGAAATCGTTTTTTCGATCCAGGGCGAAAACGTGTTCCGCGCCATGCAATTCGAGGGCGGCACCCACCGCGTCCAGCGCGTCCCCGTCACGGAAGGATCCGGACGCATTCACACGTCCACCGCCACGGTGGCCGTCCTGCCCGAGGCCGAGGACATGGACGAGATTGAGATCAAGCCGGAAGACTTGCGCGTTGATGTTTATCGCGCCTCCGGCGCCGGCGGCCAGCACGTCAACAAAACCGATTCCGCCGTGCGCATCACCCACCTGCCCACCGGCCTGGTAGTGGCCAGCCAGGAGGAGCGCTCCCAGCACAAGAACCGGGCCAAGGTCATGCGCGTCCTGCGCTCGCACCTGCTGGAGCTGAAGCGGCGGGAAGCGGAAGACCAGGCGGGGGAATCGCGCCGTTCACAGATCGGCAGCGGGGACCGCAGCGAGCGCATTCGCACCTATAATTTCCCGCAAAACCGCTTGACCGATCACCGTGTCCATTTCACCTCCTACAGCCTGGAAAAGGTCATGGAGGGCGAAATTGAAGCCTTGTTGCTGGCGCTTTACGAACACAACCACAACGCCCAAACCACGCTTTCGTTGGATCAATTGCTGGAAATGTAGGTTGCTGCATGGCTTCCCTCGGCTCCATCCTTGACGCCGTTATCGCCCGCGTCCAGACCTCAGTCCCGGACGAGTCCCGCTTGAAATGCGAATGGCTGGCAAGCCGCGTCCTGTGTTGCTCCCGGCTTGAACTGGCCTTACGAAGGGAACAATGCCTCACCCCCTTGCAGGTTCGGCAGATTGAAGAGGGCGCGGCGCGCCTGGCCGGGGGCGAACCCCTGCAATATATCCTGGGCGAGGCGGAGTTCATGGGCCGCGTGTTTGCCTGCGACCGCCGGGCTTTGATCCCAAGGCCGGAAACGGAGCAACTGGCGGCCTGGGTGCTGGAGGACACGCGGCTATGGCAAAATAAAGCGCCCTCTTTCACCCAAGAGGTTGCGGGGGGCACACCGGTCGTCGCGGATGTCGGCACCGGCAGCGGCTGTATCGCCATTTCACTGGCCTTGGAACGGCCGGAAGGTCGTTATTTGGCCACCGACACCAGCGCAGCGGCCCTGGCACTGGCACGGGAAAACGCGGCACGGCACGGGGTTTCCGCTCGCATCCGTTTCGTTGCCTGCGACCTGTTGTCAGCCGCACCGTCTAAAACAACATTCCAACATTCTGCAGAATGTTGGAATGTTGTAACGGCAGATTCAACGACCTTTGCAAGCCTGGATGCCGTAGTGTCCAATCCGCCTTATGTGCGCACGACAGACTGGGCGCAACTGGAGCGGAGCGTGCGTGATTGTGAGCCCCGCGCGGCGCTGGATGGCGGCCCCGACGGCCTGGCTGTTATCCGCCGGCTCGTGGCCCAGGCATTTCAGGCGCTTAAACCCGGCGGTGTATTTTTTCTGGAAATCGGTGAAGACCAGGGCACCGCCGTCCTTGACCTGGCGCGCGCCGCCGGATTCCGCGAAAGTCACGTGCGGCCGGACCTTGCCGGCAAGGACCGGATGGTGCTGGCAGTGAAATAAAACTATAAAAACATGCCCAAAATTACTGCTTGTAGCGGCCGGTCGAATCGTGTAAGAAGGCGTTGTTTATTAACCGAAGTGCGTTGGAGGATCATAATGTCAGTTAAAATCAGATGCCGCAAGACAGGGGCCAATAACGACCCGTGTTTCCGGATTGTGGCCACCGACAGCCGCTCTCCCCGTGATGGAAAATGCCTGGAAACCCTGGGATGGTACGACCCAAAAAAAGCCAAGGCCAACTTCTATCTTAAATTGGAACGCATCGCAGCCTGGAAAAGCAAAGGCGCCATTCTTTCGGAAACGGTGCGCAGCCTGGTCAAAAAAGCCAAAACCGTTCCCATGGCCGCGCCCGCCTTAAAGAAAGACGCCGCGCCCACCAGCACGGCCACGGCCTAATTGCATGAAAGCGTTTATCGAACATACCCTGCAGGCGCTGGTCAATCATCCCGATCAAGTTGTTGTGGCTGAAATCCTCGGCCGGCAAACGATTGTCCTGGAAGTGCGCTGTCATCCTGAAGACATGGGCCGGATCATCGGCAAGAACGGCAAGACCATCGGTGCCCTGCGGGTCTTGCTGACCAGCCTGGCCGCCAAGCAGAAACGCAAGGCCGTCCTCGAAATCGCCGAGTGATTCCAATGGGGGATCCGCTCCACATTGACATCATCACGATCTTCCCTCCCATGGTGCGGGGTTTCCTCGAAGAAAGCATCATGAAGCGCGCGGCGCAACAGGCTGCCGTTGTTTTTCAGGTCATCAACCTGCGCGATTTTACCAGCAACCGCCACCAGACCGTGGACGACCGCCCCTATGGCGGCGGGCCGGGCATGATCATGAAGCCCGAACCGATCTTCAAGGCGGTGGAATCGGCGCACACACCCGGCGCGCGGGTGATTCTCATGACCCCCCAGGGACGCCCTTTCCACCAGGCCCGGGCCGTCGAACTCGCCCGCGAGCGGCACCTGATCTTTCTTTGCGGGCATTACGAGGGTGTGGACGAGCGCGTCAGCCTGGGCCTGGTCACCGACGAAATTTCAATCGGCGACTATATCCTGACCAACGGGACGTTGGCCGCCGCCGTGGTCATTGACGCCGTCGTGCGACTCCTGCCGAACGTATTGGGCGCCGAAGACGCCACCGTCAACGAATCGTTTAACGATAACCGGCTGGAATATCCCCAATACACGCGCCCGGAAGTCTTCCGGGACCTGCGCGTGCCGGACATTCTGCTCACCGGCGACCATGCCGCCATCGCCCGCTGGCGGGAGGAGCAGTCCCGCCGGCGCACGGCAGCCCGCCGCCCGGACATATTGAAAAAGGCTGTCGTGGTGCGATCAAACGTTCGCCCTGTGCGGCAAACGTTCGCGGTGTGTGCGCCAAACGTTCGCTGACAGATATGGTCACACTTGGTAGTGTGCGGGCATGAAAAAAACTATCAACAACTGGC
>JAQUMN010000054.1 GCA_028718125.1 Kiritimatiellia bacterium | reverse complement strand
AGGAATTTCAATCCGTCTTTGTTGTCATTCCGAGCGTAGCGAGGAATCTCGCCGCGAGAGATCCCTTCGACTTCGCTCAGGGCAGGCTCTTCACTGCGTTCAGGATGACAATCCGAACAGAATAAAAGTCGCCCCGCCTTGCGGGGCCTATTTTACGGCGTGAAAAATCATGACTAATATTATAACACTGTTAAAACGGCAATTGCGGGCTTATTTTCACACTCCACTGGCCTATGTGGTTATGGTGGTGTTCCTGGTGGTATCGGGCCTGAGTTTCTGCCGTCCTTTGGCGCAGCATCCGGGCGAACAAATCGGCATAGGGACAATCCTGTTCAGTGCGCCTTATTTCTGGGTGACGGTGCTGGCGACCATTGCGCTGATCACCATGCCGCTATTCGCCGAGGAGCGCCGGACCGGCACACTGGAAATGCTTCTGACTGCGCCCGTGACGGACCTGCAAGTCGTGCTGGGAAAATATGGCGGCGCACTCGTGTTTTTTCTGCTGTTGACCATGCCCACGGCAGCGTATTTTATCCTGCTGAAGACCATGGCGCCAGGCATGGCGACCATGGACTTGGCGCCCATCTTCACGGGCTACCTGATCCTGTGGCTGATCGGCAATTGTTTCATCTCCGTTGGCGTGTTTGTCTCGGCCCTGACGCATAGTCAGGTCGTGGCGGCGATTGGCTGTTTCATCGCGGTCAGCATCCTGTTTTTTCTGGACACGGCGCGGCTGGTATTGCCCGGCGTCGCGGTACGGGAGGCGCTCGCCTGCCTTTCCAGCACCCAGCATATCCGGGACTTTGCGCAGGGCATCGTGGACACACGGCCCATTGTGCTCTATATTTCGCTGGCCGTGTTTTTTGTGTTTGCCACGGTCAAGGTAATCGAGGCGAGGCAATGGAAATAAAACGAAATCCGGAATTTGAATTAGGCCGCCAAAGGCGGCAACCAAAATCCTGGATTCCCGATTGGATCGGGAATGACAAACACTGTCCATCCAGTCTGCCTGCCCCGCGCAGCCTCCGGGCAAAGCGGGTCATTCCCGCGCAAGCGGGAATCCAGAATGTGTGTTACTTTGAAATTCCTTAACATTAAATTCGATAGTTTTTTCAGCGCCGGATTATGAAATTACGCCTTCCATTTAAACGCTGTTTGACGGGCTTGACCGTATGGATCGCGCTCGGGCTCGCGGCGCTCATGGTTGTCATGGTGAATTATATTTCCAGCCAGCACCCGTTGCGGTTCGACGTAAACCGCGTGCGCCATTATTCCCTGACGGCGGACACCAAAGGACTGCTGAGCCATCTTTCGGCGGATATACGGATCATCGCCTTTATGAGCAGTGAACAGGAACTTTATCGCGACGTGCAAAACTTGCTCCGGGAATATGAGTATGCTTCGGCGCGGCTGCGCATCGAGTTCGTGGATCCCCACCGTGACATGGTGCGCAGCAAGGAGCTTGCCTTGAAATATGATCTGCGCGAGCCGAACGTAATCGTGCTCGACGCCGGGGTTCGGCGCCGAATCGTGCCGGTGGCGGACCTGGCCGACTACGATTATACGCCGACGCTCTCCGGCCGCGCCAAGGTTCTACGGCAGTTCTGTGGCGAGAAGGCGATTTCGACCGCCCTCCAGAACCTTTTGCAGGCCCGCAAAAGCGTGATCTATTTTCTCGCCGGCCACGGCGAGCGTCAGACGGATAATTTTGATCCCTATGCAGGCTATTCCATCATTGCCCGGATCATGGAAAAGAACAACCTTGAGGTTAAATCGCTGAGCTTCAGCGATACCAGCGCCGTGCCTGCTGATTGCGACGTCCTGGTCATCGCGGGGCCAACCAAGCGGCTTACGCACCCGGAAGTGGAAATGATCCAAGCTTACCTGAATAACCACGGTCGTTTGTTTCTCCTGGTGGATCCCGGCCTGGACTCCGGGATGGAAAAAATGCTCGAATTCTGGGGCGTGCGCCTGGGATCGGACCGCGTGGTGAGCTCGGCCACGGCGCCCCGGCAATTGCTGGTGACCACCTACGGGGAACACCCCATCACCACACGGATGGAAAATATCACCACCATCTTTACTATGCCCCGATCGGTACAACCAATGGTGGGAACCAACGGCACGGCCGACAAGCCTGCGGACAAACCGCGCGTTTCGGTTCTGGCCTCGAGCGGCGATCAGGGATGGGCAGAGCTTTCCGTCAACCAGACTCAGCCGAAATTTGACCCCGGGGTGGACCAGAGCGGGCCGGTGCCGGTTGCCGTGGCTATTGAGAAAGGACCCGCGCCCGGCATGGAGGTGGAACTTCAGACGACGCGCCTGGTGATCATAGGCGATTCGGTGCTGGTGTCAAACGGGGCCTTGCTGGGAGGGTATAACGCCGATTTCTTCATGAACGCTCTGAATTGGCTGCTGGAACGCGAGCAGACGCTCAACATCGCGCCGCGTGAACCGGCGACGATCCAGGTGGCCCTGGACAGAGGCCAACTGCGACGGCTCTCGGCGCTTGTGGTGGTGTGTCTTCCGGGTTTGGTTGTTTTGCTGGGACTTGTAGTCTGGGCCCATCGAAGAAAATAAACAGGCAAACATTTTGCATGCATTTTCGAACCACATTTTTTCTGCTGGTCCTTTCGGTGCTTCTGGGCGCGTTTATTGCCATCGTGGAGTGGGGCGGGAAGGACGAAGGTAAGAGGGAACCGTCCAACCTTCGTCTGCTGGATATCGAGCCGGAGAATGTCACTTATTGGTCGTTTTCCCGGGACGATTTGTTCGTAGAGTGCGCCAACGAGCAGAGCCAGTGGATGATCCATAAACCGGTGGAGGCGCGCGCCAATAATATCAAGCTCAACCACATGCTGGCTGTGATGGCCAAATTACCCCGCGGGGAAATCGTGACGGCTGCCCAGCGGGAAAGCCGCTCGCTGTCCCTGGAGGATTACGGCCTGGCCAAACCCCTTGCCCGCATGGTCCTGGGAGATGCACAGCGCCGCTATACCATTATGGTCGGCGGGCTCTCACCGATGAAAGATGCGATGTATGTGCAAGTGGACAACACGGATGACGTCATCACCACTTCGACAAATCTGCTGGACATCATTCCCCGCGCGGCGGCGGATCTCCGCGACCCACGGCTTCTATCCGGTACGCCGGCAGATGTGAAAGGCCTCACCATCAAGCGCCTCGGCGGCCCGCTCGTCGAGATTATCCGGGAAGGCACGGAGTGGATCATCCATAAACCCATTATGGCGCGCGCCGATTGGTTCAAGGTGACCAGCCTGCTGGAACAGCTCTTTAGTTTGCAAATCCAGCAGTTCGTGGCCGAGCGCATGGCCGATCCGGCCATCTACGGGCTGAGTGACGACGAAACGAGCCTGCAGCTCAACATTTGGCAGGATGAAGAAAAGAAAGGGCTCAAGCTGTATTTCAGCAGTCGGACCAACGAGAAAGGCGACCTGATTTATACCGCCTATCGCGGGACCGGCTCAGTATTTGCCGTCCAGAAAAAATCAATCGACGCCTTGAATGCAGGCATCAGCGATCTCCGTGATTCGCGGCTCTATTTCATGGCAGCGGGGGCCATCGCCTGGATTCGGATCGAGGAAGGCGAAAAGGCGTTACAACTCCAGAAAACCGCATCCGGCGACTGGCAAGTGACGGAGCCCGTACAATGGAAAGCCGACAACCGCATCGTGGACGATCTGATCAATCGCCTGAACACCATGCATATCAAGGGCTTCCTGAGCAATACTAATCTGCCGGCCTTAGGCCTGGAACCGCCGGCGCGCGTGGTACGCGTGGCCGATGTCGTTCCCTCGTCGGACGTCACCACGCAGAGCGTGGCCGGCGCGACGGCTCCCGCAGCGTCCACGACACAGGCCGCGGCCACGCTGCCGACCGGCCGCACGCTGTCCATGAGCCGGCCTTTGCCGGGCAAAGAATATATCTATGCCAAGTTTGAAGATGAGGATCAAGTCTACCAGCTTTCCGTGGCGGCGACGGCCACTCTGGCACTCGACCCGATCGCCTATCGCGACAGCGTGGTGCTGGCCCTGAACCCGACGACCGTCACAAAGATCGTGCTCCGTAAAAAAAATGGCGAGCAGGTCGTGACGCGGGAGGGAATGGGGCCGTGGGTTCCGGCGGCGCCTTCCGCCGGGCCGGTCAACCCGACAGTCATCACGGCCCTGCTTGAGCAGATGAAAGCCTTGCGCGTTGTGCGCTTCGAGCGGTCCGGGCACAGTGAATTGGGCGTTTACGGCTTAAAAGACCCACGCGATTCGATCACTTTTAGTCTGAGTGGCCAGGAAGGCATTCAGAAAACCCTGGTCCTGGGGGAAGCCTCCGAAGACCTGGGCGTTTATGCAAAAGTACAAGGACAGGAGACTGTGTTCATCCTTCCTAAAACGCTGGCGGACCAGCTTCTGCAGGATATAACACGGTAATGTCATGATACTGCGCAAAATCAAGTACGGCGTCTTTATTATTTTTATCGTGGTACTCGTGGCGGTGCTCGACTTGAGCCTCATCGGTCTGCCGAATGTTCTGGCGCGAAATATCGAGAAACGCCTGCAATTCAGCGGCCTGGTGATCACGCTGGAAAAGGTAAAGCTGGGAATCTTCGAAGGCATCATCGCCACTCATGTCTGCTGTCACCGCAAGGGTGATATTGGCGCGCCCCTGCTCGAGGCCGAAAAAATCGTCCTGCGCCTCCAACCCCTGGCCTGGCTGAAGGGCAAAAACGGCATTTCCGGCGCGCTCATCAAAAACGGCGTCGTCTCCGTGCCAATACAGCGTGCACCGACGAAAAACAAGGTGTTCCAGACGGAACGGTTTGTCCTCCAGATCCTGTTTGCGCGTGTCATCTGGAATGAAGGCGCGACGCGGCTGCAGGTGAAAGAATGTGCCGCCCGAATGCCCGGGATCAAGTTGACCGGGCGGGGCGTGCTGGTCTTGCCGCGCGAGAGCGTTAAGTCGATCGGCCCGGCGGTGACAAACGGAATGTCGGCGGCCGACAGCGCCTCGCAGCGCAAAGTCTGCCTGGTCGATTTGCTGACAGCCTGGGGACAGTCCGGGCTGAGCACAAATGGCAGTGGCACCGTGAATGTTGATTCGACTGTTTTCCTGAATCCCGCCGATATGAATGCGCTGGATGCCCAATTTCAGGTGGATGCGCGGGACACCCGTTTCAGAAAGACAACGCTAGGCGCCTGGTGCTTAAAGCTCAACCTGAAAGGCACAAGCGGCGAAGGCGTTCTGGAGTTGAATGACGCCAATATTGAGGGCAGCCATGTGGCGAAAATCAACGGCCGGTTCCAATTTGACGGGCAGAACCTGAGACTCCAATCGCTGGATGCTATCGTGGGCAAGGACCATTGGCGCGGGCCGCTCCATCTCTCCGGCGCGTATGACTGGAAAACAAGGCAATATCAGGGTGTGGTTACACTCGCCTTTAACCCCAATGCCCTGTTACCCATGCTGTATGCGTTGAATCTGCCCCAGGCATCCGTCATCGATTGGTTTCAGTTCGAGGAACAACCGCCGAGCGCGAAGGCAAATTTCACTTTCGGGTTGGGGACAAATTCGTTTTTCCACTTGACCGGCCAGGCCCAGGGGGACAATTGCCAGTATAACGGGGTTACCAACCTGCTGATGAAATCGGGCCTTGTCATAGATTTTTCGGATACCAACGCGTCGCTGGTTCTCGCGCCTCTGCTTGCTGTGCGCAACGAAGGCACGGTCCAGGGACGCACGCGGCTGGATTTCAACCGGGAAACCGTCGATTTTAACGGCTTGTCCACGGCCGATCCGAATGCGGTGGCCAAGATGCTCGCTCCGTTCATCGCGAACTTGGTGGGGTATTTCCGGCTCGAAGGACCGACCAAGGTGGCCGCCTGGGGGACCGCCGACTACATGGGCGTGGCGCACAATGACATGGATATTGAGGTTGACGCCCAGCGTGCCGGCTGGAAAAAGTTGCTCGCCGATCACTGTACCCTGAGCTTGCGCGTGGTGGAAGACACCGCATATATCAACGACGTGCAGGCGGATTTATACCGCGGGCTCGTCCGTGGATCGGGCTCGGTGTATCCCGTCCTGGATTCGACCAATATGCGTTACCAGATCCAGGCCGATGTGCACGAGGTGAATTTTCAAATGTTGTCGCGCAATCTGACAGGTCATGCAACAGACCAGTACCATGGCGCGCTAGCGGGGAAGTTGGAACTGGAAGGATGTCTGGACGATCCCGGCGGTCAGGCGGCCACAGGGCATGGATCGATTGCGATCAGTGCCGGCCGCCTTTTCCAGTTTCCGTTGTTCGGCGGGCTATCCGAGTTCCTGGGGCATATTGTTCCGGGGCTTAGCCTGATCGTGAGGCAGACCGACGCGCGGGCATCCTTTGTAATCAAGGACGGCAAGATCCATTCGGACAACATTATCATCGAAGGCGAGGTTATTACGCTTGTGTGCTCTGGTGATTATCACTTGAATGGCGAATTGAATTTTGCGGTGCAGGTTAAATTGCTCAAGAAAAACACACTGGTGGGCGGAATTCTGCAGATCGCCATGCTGCCCGTTACCAAGATGCTGGAATTCCGTCTGACGGGCACAATCGATAATCCGCGCTGGCGCCCGGCCTACCTACCCAAGGAAATGTTCTTTATCTTTGACTGAAGATCAAAACCTTTACGCGCATTCCCGCCGCCCTAAAGCTATAATGCCGGGCCATCATCCGGCTGCCACGACTTCCACCATCTTCCGGTAGTTGGCCAAGGCCAGGGGCGACAACACGCGGCCATAGGGACAGGCGGACGGCATCAGCACAAACCCGCGGCCTGGCCCCGCTGTGCCTTCGCGGATGGCCTTGCGGATTTTTTTCTCGAATTCCGGCGTCGGCAGGTTTTCGATGTCGCTGGCCTCAAGGTTGCCAAAGAGCGTCATCTGGTTGCCGACCTTCTCCCGGACAAAGCTAAGTTCAACGTCGCCCTGGGGTGGCGGTTCTATCGGGTCGAGCCCCGTGCAACCGGTGGCGGCAATATGATGCAAAATATCCTTTAGCCTTCCGTGCGAGTGGATGCGTGCAAACCCGCCGTATCTCTGGATGGCTTCCACCATGGGCTTGGCATAAGGCACCACGTATTCCTTGAAAAGGCTGGGCGGCAGATATGGGGGCGAGGCATATTCCGGCCCGCAAATGCGCCAGAGCCGGCCGGGCAAAGCCTTTGCAATTGCTTCCGTCTGCCAGTGTCTTTGGCGGGCAATTCGCTTCAACAGGCGATGAAACAGTTCGGGCTCGGTCATGGCCACAATTGTGAACTGCCCCATCTCAAACAGCGGGGCGGCAGAGCACAGCGGATCGCCGACGTTAATCATGGCAATACCGCCGTCACCCAGCGCACGTTCGGAGGCCAGGAAGCCGGCGGTATCCGGCTCGCCGCCCAGTGACTGCTCCGGTAGGTCCAGCCAGGCTTTCGCGTCATCAACGTCTTTTAAGAGATGTTCCAGCGTCCAGACCGTGTTCACATCCGGATCCTGACGCGACCGCTGGGTCAGCGTGCGGCGCCCGGCGCGAATTGTGGTTGTTCGCAAACGACTGCCGTTAGCATCTATGACCGTTTCGGTCTTTGTCAGGGCGGACAATGGATCGGGCGGCGTATTTTTAAACGCCACCCCGCCCATGAAAATCCGGTCAGTCCTGTCGCGTGCCAGTTCAATAAGCGGGCGCCAGGATGGGTGGGAATAGATGTTGAAGGGATCGGGGTCCTGCGTGTAATCGGAACCGTCAATTTCGTAGAAGCTGACCGGCGGCCGATCCACCGGCTCGCCCCGCAAAGTGGCCGTCAAGCGCTCTTGTCGATTCATGAAATACTCCTTACAGGTTTGCCATGAATTGAAACGCCCTGTCATGGAAGCCGGGCAAACCTTCATGACCAAAATCAGGATAAAGGACCATGGCCTTGGGAGAGCGGATCTTGTTATAGGCGGCAAATTGCGTGGAGGGCGGGCAGATGGCATCCATGAGCCCCGTGCCCATCAGCACATGTGCCCGAATGCGGGGCGCCAAATGCTGAACATCAATATAGCCCAGCCGGCGGAATATTTCCGCCTCCCGTTCATGCCGGGGATCGAACTGGCGAAAATAGGTTTTGAGCTCCTCGTAGGCGTCCTTGGCCAGGTCCATCTCCCAGGTTCTCCGATAGTCGCTGAGGAAGGGAAACATCGGCGCGGCACGACGGATGCGCGGCTCCAGCGCGACACAGGCTAACGTCAACCCGCCCCCCTGCGAGCCGCCCATGGCTCCGACGCGACGAGCATCGACTTCCGGGAAGCCCATGACAATCCGTGCCAGTTGGGCCGTGTCCAGAAATATGTGGCGGAACAACAGGTGATCCGGGCCGTCATCCAGGCCGCGGATAATATGACCGTTAAATGTGGTTCCCTTGATGCCCCCGGTATCCTCGGACTGGCCGCCCTGCCCGCGGCAATCCAGGGCCGCCACGGAAAAACCCAGGGCGGTATAATTCATCTTGTCGCACCAGTCGCCGGTGTTTCCAGCATAGCCGTGAAACTGCAGGACCGCCGGATGCGGCCGGGTACAATGCCGGGGCCGGATGTATTTGGCATGGATCCGGGCCTTGCGTACGCCGGTAAAATAAAGATCGAAACATTCCGCAGCCGCAGTTTGGAAATCGCTCTTTACCAGGTCGACCTGCGGGTCTACGGCGCGCATTTCTTTCAGGGCCCGGTCCCAGTAGTGTTCGAAATCGACCGGCTTCGGCGTGCGGCCCCGGTAGCGTTTTAATTTCGTCAAGGGCATGTCAATGAGAGGCATGACTTTCTCCTTTAGCTTTCAAACCAACACAACAAAAAAACATGGGGGGACACGAATGGATGTAAAAAGTATGCGCGCGGCAGGGCAAAGTAAAGCCGAAACCGCCATGACACGGCTGCGTTCTCTGCATTTACCGACATGAAAATACACATCAAAATTGTCGTTGATTTTAACCGGAGTGGCCGATATTATCCTCGCCGTTGTCGCAAAAGATTTACCATGGCGAGATAGCTCAGTTGGTAGAGCAGCGGACTGAAAATCCGCGTGTCCTCGGTTCAATTCCGAGTCTCGCCACCCTGCCTTCAGCCTTTATTATCAACCGTTTGGAACTCATTTACCGTTACCATTTTCATCCCCCACAATAGGCTTCGGGGCTCCCAGGCAGGATTTGCCCCTTGTTCGACTACTTCACGAACCTGGCGCTTGTTCGCGAAGCAGGAAGCAAGGGACGGGCGGTCTGGTTCGAATTTGATTTGGCGGCTTTTATCGAGGCCATCAAATCGCCACATCGCTATTTCCAGGACACACTAACACGGGAGCAGGATGCAGCAAGGTTGAAAGAAAAGATCGCTGCGATGGAAGGGCGCGGGCATACCGCCGGGGTCGTTCCTTACGGCAGCCAGATCTTCACATTCCGGGTTCGCCTGCCCCAGTTGAGCGCCTGGCTGTGCGAGCCGAAAAACACCTCGATATGATCGCCCTTGACCCCACCCCCGCAATCCTCGACCCGGCCATAGCCATAGTCCGGGACATACATGATCGTTTTGAAGGGGTAAAGGGACAAATCGGCGGCAATCGTTCCCTTCCTGGCCTTCGCGCCACTGGCGGTGACGCCGACTTTCTTCGGCTTGCCCTTGGCCGGACCGCTGGTATACACCGGGCGCCCGAACCATGACCGTTCCCAGCCGCAGCAGGACTGGCATTTACAGTATGCCGTGACGAGCAGCTTTTTTTCAACCGCTTCGACGCCGGCCGGCGGCCGGATGGACGCGCAGCCGGCGTTCAAGGTGATGAGGACCAGGGCGCAGGTCCAACCGGCGCCTTTCAGCAACTCGCGAACGCTATTCATTGAATGAAATGATCCCGGAACTGCGGCCCGTTCCCTCCGCGGCGCCCGGGAACACGCCTGGCAAGGGCGACCGCAATAATTTTTTAAAGTATAAGGCGCACGCGAGGTTTGGCAACAACTTGTTTTCAAAACCGGCAATAGTTAAACAGTGCTTCACTTCGCTCTTGATATTTTCTCTGGAATTTGACAGATTGCCGGCTATGAATACGCTTGTTCAGAATTGTCGCGTCCGATGTTTCGACGCCGGTTGACAGCATTCCCTGTCAACGGCCCGCAGGCGGCTGATGCATCAAGCACTCAACAGTCTTCTCACCCTCGTCTTTTTTCTTTTCTGTTTCTGGACCCTGGCGCTCGGATTCCGTTACAGCCGCGCTGCGGCCCCGGCGAAACCCGCCGCCGGAACAGGCCTGCGCCGGCTGCTGCGCTGCGTCGTCCTGCTGTTCGTTGCGTTTTTTCTGTACCAGGCCACCTGGCAGCTGGCGGGGTTTTCCCGGCCCGCGTTCATGGACTTCATGCGCAAATACAGCCGCCGGCCGGTCAATCCCGCCAACGAGATGATCCGGGGCCGCATTCTTGACCGCAACGGCATTGAACTGGCCCTCAGTGCCCGCCCGGATCCCCTTCTGCGCCGCTATCCCCGCGGCCGGAGCTTCTGCCATCTGGTCGGCTACGCCGACCCGATGTTCGGCCTGTCGGGACTGGAAGCCGCTGACAACACGTTTCTGAACGGCTCCACCCTTGCCTCCCGCGACGAGCTGGGAAGGTTCGGCATGAACATCTTGAACCGCCGGAAGGCCGAAGGCAACGCTCTCGGCCTGACCCTCGACGCGCGGCTGCAGGAAACAGCGGTCGCGCTGTTGCGGGGCAGGCCTGGCGCCGTCGTGGCCATTCAACCGCAGGACGGCTCCCTGCTCGTGCTGGCCAGCGCGCCTGCCTTCAATCCCGAAAGCCTTGATGCGTCCCTGTTCAACGAGGGGATAAAACGCGCGTCCCCGCTCCTGAACCGCGCAACCCAGGGGGTCTATCCGGCCGGCTCGGTCATTAAAATTATGGTGGCCGCCTGCGCGATGGAAAACGGATTTGCGGATCTGTTGGACTGCCCGCCGGAGGGATACACGCCGCCGGGGCCCCGCCACCGGCCGATCCGGGATCATGAATATTACGAGTACCAGCGCCGGGGACAAGCCTGGCCGGGATGGGGCCGCATCGGGCTTGAGAAGGGATTTGCCCGCTCGTCCAATGTCTTTTTTGCCCAATTGGGTGTCAGGCTCGGGAGCCAGCGGCTGAACCGCGCGGCCGAGCGCTTCCTGTTCAATCAGCCGCTGACGCTGTTCGAAGGATCCTCGGGCGCTATTGCCGTTCGTCAAAGCGCCTGGCCCGTCGTCCGCCCGGAAGATCCGGGCAGCCTTGCCCAGCAATCCATCGGTCAGGGCGCCTTGCTGGTGACGCCCCTGCACATGGCGCTGGTCGCGGCGGCGATTGCCTATGGCGGCCGGCCCTATGCTCCGCGGCTGGCGATGCGGACGCCGCCCCGCCTGCTCGACGCCATCATGGATCCCGGCGTCGCGGAAAAGCTGAAACAGCTCATGCGGGAGGCGGTGGAGCATGGCACGGGCCAGGGGGCGAACCTGAAAGACCTGCCGATCGCGGGAAAAACCGGCACGGCCCAGGTTCCAGACGGAGCCGATCATTCGTGGTTTGTCTGCCTGGCCCCCGTGGAACGGCCGGCGCTGGCGATTGCGGTCATTATTGAACACGGCGGCTACGGCGCCGCCGCCGCGCTCCCGGTGGCCACTGGGCTGGTGAAGGAGGCAAAAAAGCTGGGGCTGCTTGAGGCCAAGCCGGAGCCATCGCCCGAACGGGATGGCCCCGGGAAGAACATCCTGAACCCGCATCCCGAATTCCAAGGGACGTCCGGCTTCGTGCCCAGAATTTAGGAAACCATGAGTCGCTCGCCATTCACAATTCGTGATGCCTGGCGCCAACGCCGCCAGGAACGCTCGCTTTTCTTCTGGTCATTCCTGTCCATCCTGGCGGGATACCTGCTGGTGACCGCTCATAAAACAGGGAACTTGCCGCTTCACTGGCAGAACAGTCTGCCGCTCCTGGTCTACCTCGTCGCCATGCCGATCCTGCATTTGATCCTTGTGCTGATCAAGTTTCGCGGCGACCCGCTGTTGCCGGCCGCGGTATTTTTTCTCGCCGGCCTCGGCATGCTTATCCAGTTCCGCCTGGGGACCTTTGCGATCCCGGTTCCGGGCAAGCCGGCCACCTATGTCTTTCCCGCGGCGTTTGCCCTCATGCTCGCCGTCACGGTATGCTTCCGGGGGGGGCGGTTCCGTCTGCTGGAGCCGCTGGCTTTCCCCTGCGCGCTGCTGGCGGCAATCCTCATGGGCGCGATCCTGTTCCTGGGCCAACGCTACCGCGGCGCCCTGTTCATGCCCGGGTATACCAACCCGGCGGAACTCATCAAAATCCTGCTGATCATATTCCTGGCAGGAACCCTCGCCCGCTGGCGCAAAGAAGGGGCGGGTGCGCCCCGGGGATTCCTGCCATGGGTTCCGCTGCTGGTGGGCTGGGCCGCGCCCATGGGGATGCTCCTTCTGCAGCGCGATCTCGGCATGCTGGTGCTGCTCAACGCCGTGCTGCTGGTGCTCCTGGTGGCGGCAACGGGGCGTGTGTCGTATCTGACTTTGGGGTTTCTCGGAGCGGGGGCGCTGGGGGTTGCCATTTTCATTTTTTCCGCGCACGGCCAGGCGCGGTTCGCGGCGTGGCTGGCCCCGTTTGTCGATCCCACCGGGAAAAGCTGGCAGATCCTGCAGTCCCTGTCGGCCCTGTATGCCGGCGGGCTGTGGGGCGTCGGCCTGGGCAGCGGCTCGCCCCGGTTAATTCCGATTGCCTCTTCTGATTTTATTTATGCGGTCATCGGCGAGGAGATGGGGTATGCCGGGTGCGGCATTGTTCTCGCGGGCTACCTGCTGCTCTTTACCCGGGGTTACCGGATTGCGGGAACGAGTCCCGACCCGTTCGGCAGGCTGCTGGCCGCGGGAATTGTGACCACGATGGCCTTCCAGGTCCTGCTGAATATCGGCGGCGTGATCAAGGCCCTGCCGCTCACCGGCATCACCCTGCCGTTTATCAGCCACGGCGGGAGCAGCCTGGTGACCGCGTGTATCGGGATCGGCCTGCTGCTGGCGCTGTCGGAGCCGGATACGGGGGCAGCCAAAACCGCCGGGAGCCCGACCCTCCGCAAGGGGAAGCCGAAGAGATCTGCAGGGCCGCGGCTCATCTCCCCCGCGGGTAAAAAGTAGAGGCTGCGGGATTTGTCCGCCCCTCACATCCAGGTGAAACCCAATCACCGGCGCCGATTGGATGGCATGGGCCACACGACTCCGCGGAATGGGTGGCCGGCGGCAATTAGATCATTCACAACAACAATGTCCTCCGAGGACTGCCTCTTACATTAATGGAGAGCGTGCCCGCCCAAAGGGGTAGAATATAGAACATATGCCTCAAATGGTGACTCGTCAATCACCGGCGGCAGGTGTGTTGGTGGGGCGCATTTCCACCCCGATAGCCCATCCGTGGCTCCTTCGGGGCTCTTACGGGGCTCCAAGGTTGCCGGAAGATGACGGAAGATGAACGATGCTGACGGAAAGAAATTGCGAGTTTCCTAGGAAAGTCGCAATTTTCGGGCGTTTTCGGCAGTGCGGGTTTTCAGCCGAATCTTGCTGAAAATCCGCGTGTCCTCGGTTCAATTCCGAGTCTCGCCACCCTGATTCGTTCCTCTCTTCGTTCGGAACTACGCAGGGCAGGCCCTTCCTTCCAACCGCCAACGAGCAAGTTGCGACAGAATCTACGACCGCTCGTTTTGGCCCCAAAAAGGCTTCCGTGGCTTTTTCCGTGGCTCCCACGGAGTCCAAACGGAGAACACCGGGACAGTTCCGGCGACGCTCTATGGCGCCAATCCGCATTTCGCTGGTCGATTTCCGTCGTCATGGCGGCGCCAACCGCCCCATATATCGCTTTCCCAGAAACGAGGTTCTGACAAGCATTGTTGATGACAAGATGCCATCTCAAAACGGGGTAATCGGTCACCGGCCATCACTGCCATATTAAGATTTTATAACAGGCGATTGTAAAGGCGGGGGGTTCCGTATGGGGATGCAGTGGGGTTTCACCCAAGTTCAAGCCGCCGGAGTGAAGTGTATCACGACTGTAACGCTTAAGGGGTCGATGCCGGCCCCTGACAGGCCATGACACGGAATGACAAAAGGATGGCGGGGTGCGCGGCTGCGTGCACAAGCCGTTACGATTCAAGAATGAAAATACCGGAAACGGGTGTTTATTCCGCCATTGGCTGAGGGAGGCGCTTGCTCACTTTACCGGCACGCGGGACTGCGTATCGTTCACCACCGGCAGTTCCTGCCGCGCGGCCCATTCGGTCCACCCCGCGTCATACCAGCGCACATGCGCATATCCCAACAGATGTTTTAATACGAAGTAGGCCTGGCTGGCCTGGTGCCCGGTGCGGCAATATACAACGATTTCAGCGTCCGGCGCGGGAAGGATTCGGCGATAGACCTCAGCCAGAACCGCCGTCGGCTTGAAGGACACGATCAGGCTGGAGTTTGTCAGCACATCCTCCGTATAAGGGCGATTGATCGCGCCGGGAATATGGCCGGCGCGGGCTTCATTGGATTTCTTCCCCGCGTAGAAATCTGCCGGCCGCACGTCAATGATCACGGCGCCTGCCTTGCCAAGCGTGGCGGCCACGGTCTGAAAATCCACCGTGAAGTCGTCGGCGTCATATTTCACCTGGTAAGTTGATTCGGCACAGGCGGGCAATGCGGCGTTTGCGCTCCGGCCTTCCAGCGCCCACTTGGCGTAGCCCCCGTTCAGGACAGCGCAATTCATGTGCCCCAGCCGCTCGAAGGCCATACCGGCCAAGGTGGCGTCGTGCAGCTTGTCGCCGTATACAAGAATGACGGCGTCCGATGGATGCAATCCCAGGAGCGAAAACTGGGCCGCGAGCATAGACGGTGGCAGGAGCATGGACGGCACGCCCCTGATGTTGCCGCGGAGGCTGTCCACGTTAAGGCTAAGTGAATCCGGAATGTGGCCGGCGTTGTATTCCGGCTGGGGCCGCAGGTCAATGATCTTGAGGCCCGGGGTTCCGAGCCGGTCCGCAAGCCAGTCCGTCTCGACAACGCGCGGCACGGCAGCGTTGATCGATGCAATGGCGACGCTGGGATTGGCGGGAACGGGCGATGCGGCGAAAAAGGCCCGCCAGGCATTGACCCGGGCGGCGTCAGGTTCCGTCAACGGCTCCGACCGCAACGAAACAGGTTTGAGGCAACGATCCCGGAAGCCCTGCAGGCCGTCCGTCAGCAGGTAGACATTGCCGAAGCCCTGTCGCTGAAGAGAATCGCGGGCTTGGGCAGGGTGCGTCATACCGTTCGAGTATAAGATGATCAGGCCCTTGTTCTTATGGGGCTGAAGAACCTCTGTCAAGCGGGCCAGCGGCACGTTGATCGCGCTGCGAATATGGAAGGCATTATACTCCGCTGCCGGGCGAACGTCTACGACCACGAGATTTGGTTCGCCGGCCATCAGGCGGTTGGCAAGCTCTTCGGGCTCGATGTGGTCCTGCGCCCGCTCCATCTTCTCCATCAGGGCTTTTTCGTCTACGGCCGCCGCGGCGGCCGTATCGGCCGACTTCCCGGGAATCTCAATGACGGCTGGAGCCAGCACAAACAAACCGGCCGCCAACGTCACCAGCGCCAGGCTAAAAGCCTTCAGAAATGGTGAACCCAGATAGGGCGCGCAGCCCGTGCGCGCCTTTTCTGCCCACTCCGACACCCAGAAGGCAACCACGGCCACCACGGTAAACACGAGAACAAAGACATTACGCGACAGGCCCAGGGCGGTATAGGCCATCTGCACGCCCTGGTCGCCCGCCATGTATAAGGGGCGGATCAGGGGAAACAGTTCGTTGAACAGGATGCTTCCGCCGACAGCGCCCAGCAGGAACACGAGCGCATCGATCCGGCCGGCAGCCAGGCCGGCCACCGCCGTGCCGGGGCACCAAGCGCCCATGACAAATCCCACGCCAAACAGAAGCCCGCCCACGATCTGGGCGCCATAAATGGTCGGCATAAGAAAGACCTGGTCCAACCGGATCCATCCGAAGGCAAGCAGATATGAAAGACCCAGCATGGCCGTGATCAGCGCGGTGAACATCACTTTCAGGACGGCCATGTCGGTGAAATAGAAGATGCCGGCCAGGCGGCGCGAACTGCTGAAGCCGGCCCGTTCGAGCGCGAACCCAAATCCGAGCCCGATTAGCAATGCGAGAAAGAAGGCCATCGGGGACCCGAGAGTGTCGAGGCTGTACAGTGTGTTAATCATGCCATTGTCTCCTCACAAACCAGGCCGTGGCATAGCCGCTGGCAAAGAGACAAACCAGAAACACGAGACTGCCGGAAAGCAGCAGCACCCCGCCGCTCAAAGCCTGTCCGGAGGTGCAACCCTGGGCCAGGCGGCTGGCGAAACCGGCGATCACGCCGCCTGCGAGGGCGTATGCGAGGCGGCGACTCACAGGCAATGCGGCGCCGCGTTCGACCTGAAGACAAACTCGTTTTGCCAGGAGCGCCGAGAACAGCGCCCCGATAAATGTGCCCACGAACATGAACACGAGGTAGTAATTCAGCGGATTGGCGCCCCATTTGCCGAAGTACTCGCTGCCCAGCGTGTGCGTGGCCGAAACGCACATGGAGACCGAAGCGCCGATGCGCGCGATGCCGCCTGAGGCGCCCAGCCCGGCGCCGAGGATCACAAACGAAGCCAGGAGCACCAGCCCAAGCAGAACCCCGGCAAGATATGGATTCGCGTAGGGTTGGGAACCTTTGTCAGCGCTGCAACTTTCCGTTTTCATGTCCTTACGACCTCCCATGGGTGTCATGAGCCGTGCGGCCCTGCCTGCGCAGGGCGCACCGCACGGCTTCATGTGTTTGCTCGCAACTCCGGTTTACTTCCTGGCAGGGGGGGCCAATTCTTTGGAGAGCGGCTTCGTGCAAAAGAACCAATCGTAACATTTCACGTCCTTATCCGACTTCTCAACCCTGTCCTTGGCTGCGCCGCACGAGCCAGGAGGAGGAATGATAACATCGTCGCC
Source organism: Kiritimatiellia bacterium (assembly GCA_028718125.1). Classification (GTDB taxonomy): domain Bacteria; phylum Verrucomicrobiota; class Kiritimatiellia; order JAAZAB01; family JAAZAB01; genus VSJD01. The sequence continues at coordinate 3,566 of JAQUMN010000054.1, read as the reverse complement.
CGGCTGCCAATCGGCGGGCGTGGCCACCTTATTCGCATCCGACGTCTGCATCGCCACGAGCAGCCTTTTGATCTCCTGGAAGTTTCTGCCATTGGAGAGCGGGTAGTAAAGCAGGGCGCGGATTTTTCCCGCGGGGTCGACGAAAAACACCGCCCGCACCGCCTTGGTATCGTCGGCATTCGGCTGCAGCATTCCATATTTTTTGGATATCTCCATCTTGATATCCACGATCAACGGGAAGGTCACTTCCACGTTCTTCATGCCCTTGAACTCAAGCTTCTCTTTGATTGTCCGCAGCCATGCGATATGGCTGTGCAGGCTATCAATCGACAGCCCCACCAGCTTGCAGTTCAGCGCCTCGAACTCCGGCATCATCGTGGCGAAGGTCATGAACTCCGTCGTGCAAACAGGCGTAAAGTCAGCCGGGTGGCTGAACAGGATCACCCACTTGCCCTTGAAGTCGGCCGGGAAATCGATCGGGCCCTGTGTTGTTTCCGCCTTGAAGGCCGGCGCATCATCCCCGATCAGGGGGATGCGGCCGGCTGAACTCGACTCCTCGGCCGACATGCATAAGCCGGCCAGAAAAAGAAACACGACGGCAGCTGTTAAGGGCAATCTCATGGTTATGTCTCCTTTGTTTTCCGCTCGATGATACTTGATTACGGCCTGCGCTTGATAATGCGGTTTAGCTTGTCGAACACCTCCTTTTTTTACCGGATCAGCACCCCGCGCTTTTCTTTTTGGGCGGTTGCGGTGCGGCTGGCGCCGGAGCTGTCGGAACGGGCGCCGGCACCACCGGACTGACAGCAGGCGCCGGAGCCGAAGCGGGCACGGCCGGCGGCGGAACCATGCCCGACTCTTTCCAGTACGCCTCCAGCCCGTCGAAAAGCACCTTGATCGGCCGGAGGGTTTTCTGGGATAGAATGCCGCCTACGGCCATTGCCAGCGATCCGTCGCGGTCCACAATCACGAGCGGAACCGCGCCGTTCAGATAGGCAGGATTGGCAATCACGTCGGCAATATCCGCGTTCATCGAGCCGGGAATGCTGAAGTCGGCATACTGCGCCGGCGGCCGAACGTCCACGATTTCGAACGTGCCGGGCAAGTCCATAAGCAGGCGCTTGAGCTCGGCCGCGGCAATACGGTCCGGAAGTCGGATGACCCGCGCCGGCGAGGCGGCCGTGCCGTGTCCGCCTTCGGCGGCGCTCAGGGTTGGCAGGCCGGCGGCGATCCAGGCCTCGCTACCGCCTTCCATGTTCAGCACGTCCTTGAAGCCCTGCTTAAGCAGAACTGAAGCACCCATGCTCGAGCGGTAAGCGGAGTTGCAGACGGTCAGCACCGGCATATCTTTGGCAAGGCGCTTGGTGTCGGTAAACATTTTATTCAACGGGATGTTAAGCACATTGCCGATCCGCAACGCCATCCACTCGCTCGGGAGGCGAACGTCCACGATGATGGGCGCAGTTCCGGCCTGCATCTGCTGCTGGAGCTCCTGCGGCTTCAGGAGCTTGAGGGAGCCGACCGGCAGCTTGGCCTGCTTCCAGGCGTCCAGGCCGCCTTGCAGAAAACCGGCGGGCACATCGTAGCCGATCCGCTTCAGGCGGAAGGCCGCCTCGCGGACCTCGTCGTCCGAGCCCACGAGAACAAAGGGGTCGCCCCACGGGATCATGATGCCGGTCCACGTCTCGAATCGGCCCCGTATGCCGATGCTGATCGCACCCTGCGGATGCGCCGCGGCGAACTCTTTGGCGTCACGAACGTCGATAATCCACGTGTCCTTATTCCCCCGGGCAAGTATGTCGGCGGCGGTCAAAGCCGGCGGGGTGGTCTTTTCCCAATCAACAAGGGGGGGGCCATCATGGTTCATCTGAGCGTTGTGCTTGAAGTACTGCGGTGCATCGGGAAGACCGTCGATGACGGCCATGACATAGGATGGCAGGTCCTTGTGCTGAAGGTAAACGTTGTCCCTGCGTTGCTCCCCGATGGTAGAAACCGGCTTGTCGCTTAAATGGACGCCGCAGAGCGATCCGGCGCCATGGGCCGGGAAGAATTTAGTTTCGTCGGGGAGCTTGGAAAGTTTGTCTTTCCAGGAATAGAAGCCCATCTCGGCTAGCGCAGCGGCGCTCATGCCTTCGCCCATCAGGTCCGGACGGCCCACGCTGCCGATGAAGAGCGTGTCGCCGGTGAACACGAAGCTGGGCTTGCTTGCGTCGGCCGGGTAATATATGTAGAGACATGTTCCATCCGGCGTATGGCCGGGCGTGGTCACGATCACGCCACGCACGCGGCCGAAAAGGATGGCGTCGCCGTCCTTAACCGGCCGGCGCGGATAGCCAGCCTGGGTGGCCGCGTTGGCAATGATCTCCGCGCCCGTGGCCTTGGCCAGCTCCATGTGCCCAGCTACAAAATCGGCGTGGGAATGGGTCAAGTATACCTTCGTAATCTTAAGGCCCAGCTCCTGCGCATCCTTCACATAGCGGCTGATATCGCGGGCGGGGTCCACGATCACGGCTTCCCCGCCGCTGCCAACCAGGTAGGAATAGTGCGAGAGGACGCCCAGGTTGTATTGCCGGAAGACAAAGTCGGGGGTCTTCTGTTGGGTCTCCTTGACCAGCTGGACGCTGGCCGCCTCGTCGCCGTGCGTGGCGGCCTCCGCGTCACCGGCCACGCCGGACGCCCGCGCCGAAATGGCGGCCAGGAAAATCCCCGCCGACAAGCATTTGATCAGACCGTTTTTCTTCACACACACCTCCTCTTGCTGAATGCCTTTACAAACAAAGCGTGCAACTTGTTTTAGTATAATCCGTAAATGGCAATTAGTCCAGCCATCATTCTCACAGGCAAGCAGAGGAATATCCCCAGCGCATGAATAATTTCGTCAATTTGGCTAGATGTCCGCTTTACCAGCAGGGGTAGCGAGCAATAGTTCGATCGTTACGCCGCAACCAGAGAGCATAGAGGCTGATTCGTCGGCTCTTTTTATTTACCAATGTGCGTTAAGACCTTTGTTTTCAATGTATTCCTGCAATGTCCAATCTCTTTGCCGCGTTTACCTTTGGCTTTCACAAACACTCTTTGGCGCCCATCGGATTCCCATTGTCACATGCCGAGATTTGTACTCAAGACAGGAGGAAAATCGCAAATGTCAAGAGATGTGGGCAGCCGATTTCGGCTTCAAAGTTTCCACCAAGCTATCGCGTATCTCCCGCCAGTTTTTTGATGTCATTTTGCTCAATTCAGCCAAGATGTCGCCCGATTGCGAACTGATTACTTTATCCGCCTTGGATTGGCCGATACTCGTTCCATCGGCATCATTAAGAAAAGCCGGTAACGTCGCCACGGCCTGACCTGCCGCCAATTCCGAAATATGCGTATAAAAGCGGGACATATTTCGAGCGCGCCCCGGTTTTGCGCCGGTCGTCATGATCATCCGCAGAGTAACTATTTTGCATTCTCCCTAGAGCTGGAGGTTTCCTGCCGCTTCCGGCTGATACAGAATGTCATCTATTCGAATTTTCCGCGTTCCGCCAGGAACGGGCCATTCAATAACGTCCCCTTTCGCATAA
>JAQUMN010000053.1 GCA_028718125.1 Kiritimatiellia bacterium | reverse complement strand
CAATTATTCCAACGTGCTGCAATTGATCGAGGCAACGCCCGGCAAGACCGACGAGGATAAAACAAGCATGAAGAGGGCTGCCCAGCGCGGCGAATATGCGCCCAAGCAAACGGCCCTGTTCCTGAACAGCGACGCCCTCCGCGAGAAGCTTCTGCCGGAACAGGAGTTGAAGGCGCTCGCCAGCCGCGCGGACAAAACAATTGCCCAACTCCGGCCGATCGTCAAGCAGGCCAAGGCTTCGCAGGCGGCGCAAGAGCACAAACGGGACCTGGATGCCATTCCGGCCCTGATCGAGAAGTGCGCATCGCCCGAGGCGACGGTCCGGCGCGAGGCTGTGCAGGAATTGGGCCGAATCGGCGACCCACAGAGCGCCCCTGTCATGATAAAATTGATGAAGGATACCGATGAAACAGTTCGAATCAACGCTATCCTTGCCCTGGGATGGATGCAGTCAAAGGAGGCTGTTCCGGCGTTAATCGATGCGATCAAGGGAAAAGACCTGGTGATGCGCCGACGGGCAGCACAGGCCTTAGGCCAGATAGGCGATCCTCGGGCCGTTAAACCCCTGATCGGCATCATCGGCGACAAAGACTGCGATGTGGCCGTGAACGCCAGCATGTCGCTTGGTTGGCTCAAGGCCAGGGAGGCCGTTCCGGAATTGCTCAAAATCGTGACTAAGTTGAACCGGCAGGAAGCCTACCAGCGCATACGGATGCTGGCGGCAATCCAGGCGCTGGGACATATCGGCGATACCGCTGCATTGCCTGCACTGGAAAAGTGGGCGAAAGAAGCCGGCGATTTCCCATTTAGCCGCCGCGGGAATGTTAAGATCGCCAACGTCTATTCCACCGCGCAGTCCTTAGGTCTGCAAGGCCACGCCGAGCTGGCGATCGCGGAAATCAAGGCCGGCGGAAGAAGCGAGATCGGTGTGAGACAATCCGATTTCCTGGCAACCAAGGACCAGTTCTACCGCCTGACCAGGACCTTTAACGCACTGGCCGGACGGCCCGACACCATGAAAACCACCGAGAAAATTGAGGTCTTCTGGCCATCCCTGTGGGAAGCAGGGATGACTGGCATTCACATGGCCTGGGGCCTGCAGGATTGCGATCCGGCCAAGTACCTGCAAGCGCTCACTGCGGCAAGCGATCTCGATTTGTGCTGGATTGATATCCTGCCGGCAGACGGCAATGCTTTCGGCGGCAAGGACTTCTATAGCTCCTCTCGCTTGCACAGCGTCGAAAAACCCGGCGCCGAACTCATCCTGCTGAAGCACCGGAACGAGCCCGCCTTCCAGGGCTTCTGGTGGGAGGAACTCTACCCCGAAGTGCGTATGACGCCGCAGGAATTCGAGGACTGGATGAACACCAGGTACGGCGCCGATTACCGCCGGAAACTCGGACTTAAAGCCGACGAAACGGTGTTTGACACGGATGGGCGCGTTTTGACCGAATGCAGCGGCCCGCTCAAGACGGCATATCTGCGTTGTGCCGCGGAAAAACTATTGGCCTCGTGGAGGGAATCCCAGGAATGGCTGCACGGCCTGCGCAAGGGCTGCGCCTTCACCTATAGCATATCAACGGCCCAGTTATTCAAATATCCCGGATTAACGGCCAAAGCCGGCGCCGTCATCGACGTCAACGGGCCGGAGAGCTACCAGAGCTTCGGGCGATATAACGCCTTCATAATGGAGATGTATAAGGATGGCGAAGCGCGGCCGGCGATGAGCGAGTTCTACAACTGGTACGCCCCCTCCCCGGCCCATGACATCCGCGGCTTCGCCCAGCACCTGATGCACGGCGAATGCTTCTATGTTTTCGCCATCCATCAGCTGTTCGAACAGGGATCCACTTATGACATGTGGAGCTGGGACGCTTCCCGCTGGAGCAACTTTAAAAAGATTTTCCAGAAAGCCCGCAAAATCCGGGAGTACCTTGCCGTGCCCGCCTCGGCCGCGAACGTGGGGCTGCTATGCACGGATTTGACCACACTGGAGTTTGACTCCCTAAAATTTCTTTCGGCGAGTCTGCCCTTACGCTGGGACCAGCACCAGGCCGCGCTTTGGACGGCGCTCAACCAGTCACAGATCCCGACGGATATTATCTGGACCGAGACCATGACGCCCGCAAAGCTGGCACGTTACCGCGTCCTGGTGCTGATGGATGCCAAAATCGTCACCGACAATCAGGCGCAACTCATCCGTAACTGGGTAAAGGACGGCGGCACCCTGATCGCCGGCGGAACCACATCCCTGTTCGATGATTCGGCCGCATTGCGGAAAAACTATCTCCTTGCGGATATCTTCGGGATTGACTACATGGACAACATCGGCGTCGCCGATCCGGCAAAGATCGACACTTTCTGCTGGGAACGGGGTGGAAAGAAGGCAACGGCATTGAAGGCCGTGTCCGGGCTGGATCCCGCCAACTTCCGCAATCATGTCCACCGCGACATCAAGCCGGTAAAATCGCTCGGCATCTACAAGACGACGGACAAGGCCTCTGCATTTCTGCCGGAGATCGCCCCGGGAACATCTTGCGAATACGACATGCCGTTGGGCTATGACAAGGTGAAGCCGACCTCCGCCACAGCGCTGGCAGCCTTCGCCAACGGCGATCCCGCGCTGACCATCAATACCGTCGGCAAGGGTCTGTGCTATTTCTGGACGCCGACCTATCCCGGGCTGTGCCATGTTTCTTCCGAATGGGAGATGCAGTCGAACAAATACGACTTCTGGCCGAATGTTCGCGAACTGCTTGCGGCGATGGTCAAAGGCGGCCTGGCATACGGGAAGGCCGCCCTGCCCGTCGCGGTGACCGGGATCTCCAAGGAGATCGAGGTGACCGTGCGTCAACAGCCGGAACATAACCGCTGGATGGTGCACCTGCTGGACTACGATCCGAAGTCGGCGTCGGTAAAAAGCGCGGCCATGACCGTGTATCCGCCGGCCGGCAAGGCGGTCAAGCGGATCTTTTACCCGGACACCGACACGGAGATCAAGTTCGCGCCAGCGGATAATGGCGTCGCGGCGCAACTGCGCGATTTCGAGGTGCATGACATGCTTGTGATTGAGTTCTAAACGCCGACGGCAACAACGCGACAAACAAGGCAACCATCGAAATGAACACGATAATGCAGGATAAACTGCCTTTTAAAATGTCGTCGCCATAATATTTGTTGCGGGATTGATGCTACCGAGCTACCCTGGCGCAGCGCATGCCGGAGTCACGCCGGTCGCCAAAGATCAGGAACGGGCGTGGTCGAATCATGTGCTTCCGCTCCCGCACGAGATATCCATTCCCATCTGGCTGAGCCGAAAACGTTTTTCGCGGTTTATCTACGCCCACTTCTATGATCGGGTCAGGATTTTCTCAATCTGTTTCTTCATCGCCTTGACAGCCGGAGCGGATTGACGAAGGACCTGCGCCGCCTTGCCGAAAGCAAGCATGGGAACGTCAGTAATATCCGGATGCACGCAGACATCCGGCTTGCGGCGTTTCATTTTCTCGGACAAGGTTGCCTCCTGCATGAGCTGGAACGATCCCAGGACCAATTCCCAGACGTTTGGCATTCTGTTTTTTCCGAGCGCGCGGGTGCCGGAAACGTTCACGGCAATGGACACATCGCATCGGTCAAGGATGTGTTCATACGGCACGAGATCGACGATACCGCCGTCCAACAGTTTACGATTGCCGATCATTACCGGGGCAAACACCCCCGGAATAGCAATGCTCGCCTTCAAGGCCGGGAGCAACTCGCCCGCCTCCAGGACGACCTCCTCGCCCCTACAGTAGTCAGTGGCAACAACCAGCAACGGGATCTCGAGCTCCTCGAAAGTCCTCTTGTGTACGGCCGCCAGGAGAAAATTCAGGAATCGGTCGGGCTTGAAGGTCCCGCCCGGCCCGCGCTCAAACGCAACGGTCCGGACAACTTTCAAGAGATCCGATCGCTTCTTGAAGATATCATGCCAGGTATCCCGGCGGGAAATAATGTTTTTCTGAATGTTCTCCCTGATGGTTTTTCCGGGCACTCCCGACGCGTAGAGTGCGCCGATGATCGCGCCCATGCTGGTGCCCGCAATGATGCCCGGCCGGCAGCCCATTCCATCCAATGCCTCAAGAACAAGGGCGTGCGCCAATCCGCGCACTCCACCGCCGCCCAAAGCCAGGCCGAATGTTTTCACAAGCTTATTTCTCCCGGTGATGGCTCCCTGCATTTTGAGCTATATCGCCGCGCCCGGAGGGCTTTGGAAAGTATGGGCGAAATTATCGTGTCAGCCGTATTCATAGGCAGCATCCAGCATGGCGATAATATTCTCAACGGGAACGTTTGGCTGGATGTTGTGAACCTGGTTAAAGACATACCCGCCGCCAGGCTTGAATATGCCCAGCCGCTCCCTGACGTGCGCGCGGATTTCCCCGGGCGCTGCCGTCGGGAGAATGCGCTGGGTGTCGCATCCGCCGCCCCAGAAGACAATCTTGCCGCCAAACTCCCTTTTTAGCCGATCAGGCTCCATATTAGCCGCCGAGGTCTGGATCGGATTCAGTATGTCAACGCCCGCCTCAATCATATGTGGAATCAGGTGGCAGATTGAGCCGCAGGAATGCAAATAAGTTTTCCATTTGGTGTTCCGATGAATCCAGGCGCATAATTTTGCGTAATGCGGCTTGATCATCTCAACCCACAGCTCCGGGCTGATGAATTCGCCGCGTTGCGTACCGCTGTCGTCAGCGGCGATTCCCCAGGCAAAGCAGTAATCGCCGGCTGCGTCACGCAGCTGTTTCAGGCACTTGATTGAAGCCTCCACGGATTTATCCATCATCGCGTGGCAGGTTTCCTTTTCGGTCATCAGCATCACCATCCACTCGGAAGGGAGCCCCATGGTCACATTGCTCATGCGATCCGTGATCAGGCTCATTCCCAGAAAACACACGCCCCCGCCCCAACCAAGCAGGGCGTATTCGCTGTTCTCATAAAGGAACTTTCCCCGCGCCTGGAGGGCGTTGAGCTGTTCATCGGTGAATCCGACTACCGGCCTGAACGCCGCCGGATCAATCATCGCCCCGGGCTCATTGAAGGAAATGTCGTCAAAGTAATAGCCTTCGCGGGGCATGCGGTAAGACGTCTGGCTCCGGTTTTGATCCAGCAACACCCAGCGATTTTCAGAATCCGTGCCTATGCTGGTGCCGGGCGGCAGGAGGCCCTCGGCGCCTTCATAGAGGGTTTTCGGCGCCCATTCCTTATCGGGCCTTATTTCGGACATTACGGATGAAATATCAAGCGGAACAACATCCAGATGGAATCTGCGCATCACCGCGTCTTCCACGGACGCGATCATGAACTTTGGATCCCAGATACGGGTCTTGGTATTTAGGCCGAGCCTGGCCTTGATGCGGTTGTAGGCCTTGACGCCAATGCCGGACGCCTTCATGCCGCCAAGATCAATCGGCACCCGATCGGTATCCTGGAAATTGACGGCGCGCAAGACGCGTTCCCGGGAAGTCATCGCAGCCATAATTCCCCTTCTTCGCTGAACGGCACTGTTGAGGCACGAGGGATTTATCTTTCCTCCGTCGCGGATTTCGGAGGCGCATACGTCCGGTGGTCAGGCATTTGACTTAGCCTTGTTGCCTTTATTTGCCCTCGCCCTGTTGACACCAGAATATTTTGCACCGCTCGCCTTGATAAGTCCGAGGGCCAACGCTATATGGCGCTTAATGTCCTCCATTGAGTGCAACGACTTTCCGGCATTCAGGATGGGGGTGACACTTCCGTTGGCCAGGTCGAAATCCACCGCGCCGTAGCGCCCGGATTTGCCAGAGCCGGTCAGGTATTCCGCATACGGATCCCCACTGCTGTAATGCCAAAATTCGTATGGATAGCCCATGAATCCATGGCTGCGCATAATAGCGCTGATTTCAGCCCGGTTGCGGGCTGCCGCATCGGAAATAAATGGGGAGGCCATGGGGGTTAATTCGGAAATTTCAATGTAAGGACCGCCGCGATCGACTTCCGAAAAATCCTTCGACGACAACACGGAGATGTCCAGCGCGCTCCCAGACATATGGGTGCCAATCTTCGGGCACGTCGCCACCATACAGGTCAAGCGCCGGAACAACAGCTCCGGGGCCGGTATCTTGCCGCGCGCTTCCCACATCACCTTCTGAAGCACGACGTCGAGAACGTTGTTGTATAGCGCTATGTCTGTCTGCATTTTCCTTGAACGGAACCCGTCTTCCACCTTGAGTATCCAACCCCTCGTGTTCATTTGCCTGGCTGCGGCAACGAAATTACTAATCAATCCCTTTCTTAGATAAAAGATACGATCGTGACATCCGGCAATACGGGTACGCGAGAACTCAACGGACACCCCCTCAGCCTTGACCATCTCGGGCAGGGATACCAGGGATTCGCCGCATTCCTCAACTGGATACGCCATCATTTGGCCCATAAAGCCGTAGGCGGCTTCCATTTGTTCCGTCCAGTATGCACGCCGCATGTCTTCGTCATCTCTGCTGCTATTATTTTTTTTCATGGTGTTATGCCTGTAAAAACAGCGTTTTATCCAAGACATGCAATGTGGCGCGAGCATACAATGGTGGCCGAGACGGCACAAGCGCAAAGGCGGCCTCGCGCCACGGCTGCGTTATCCATGCCAAAACCATCGGCGCCGCTGTCCCGATACCCGCCCACGCGGCGTGATCGGGACGCCCTCCAATATCGCGGGAAATTACCCCGGGATCGCGGCATACATTGCCGTAATATTTTCCGGAGGGACATTCGGCTGGATGTTATGCACCTGGCAGAAGACAAACCCGCCGCCCGGAGCAAGATCTGCGCACCGCCGGCACACTTCCTTTTTGATGTCTGCCACTGTCCCGTTGCCAAGAATTTGCTGGGTATCGCACCCGCCGCCCCAGAAGGTCAGGTCTTTGCCAAACTCGCGTTTCAGATTTTTGCTGTCCATGTTTGCGGCCCGCACCTGGACGGGATTGATGGCGTCGATGCCGATCTCGATCAAATCGGGGATCAGCTCATAAACAGAGCCGCAAGAATGCAATAGCAGCGGTTTGCCGCTGAGTTTTTTGATCAGGCCCCATAAACGGGCGTGATAAGGCTTTATCATTTCGCGATAAGTTGCCGGCGCAATTTGCAGTCCGTTCTGGGTCCCCAGGTCGTCGTTCACCTGAATGACGGTGCAATATTCACCAACCGCCTTCACATAGCGGCGCACGCGCTCCGCGTAACAATCAACCAGCCGCCCCATCAGGGCATGCGCCAGCGGTTTGTCGGCCAGCAAATCCATCATGAAATTTTCAAAACCACGTAAAATCTGGCCGGCTGCAAAAACATGCACCCACAAGTTTCCAACCACGGCCCGGTCGGTTTTTTCGTAAAGATCGCGGGCCTTTTGCCGAAGGTTTATGTAATCTTCATCGCAGAACACCGGCCAATCAAAGTTCTGTAAATGCGTTATCCCCGCTTCAATATCCGCCGGCGAAGCCGCATCAGCGAGCGCATGGTAACAGGTATCGAAATAGTATGAGCCGGCAGGACAGTCCGCCACGACCGTCCCGTCGTCCGCAATCAGTTTTGTGCCGGACGCATCAGACTGCAGATTGGCTTTAGCGGGCATCTCGCAGGGCGAACCATCCTGCAAACGCCATGGTTTCCAGGCGCGCGGTTCGATCAGCAAAGGCACGGCATCTGCGCCGATTTTATCCAACACCAAGGGTTCAACCTTGGCAATCATCTGCGAGAGGTCATAGATTTGCGTCTTGCCGCCTTTAAGTCCCATGGACCCCTTCAGACGGTTATAAGCTATCCCGTGAATACCCGATGATTCCGAAGCTCCCAGATCCACCGGAATGCGGTCTGCCTCGCGATGAGCCAATGCAGCCTCTATACGTTCGCGACCATTCATATTATTTCTCCTATGGAATGGGGGTAGCGTGCCATGCTAAACGAGGGGAATCAAGTCCTAAGGCAGCGGCAAGTTTACAACTGTTGAACAATGAACCAAAATCAGTATAAATTGCGCTCGCAACCCCCGGTAATTCTGTTATGATAAACTGCATTATGAAAACAAGAACCGCCTGCATCAAACGCGCCACCCGCGAAACGCAGATTGAGATCACGCTAACACTGGATGGCCGTGGCCGTTTCAACGTAGACACCGGCCTGCCGTTTCTCAATCACATGCTGGAACTTTTTTCGCGGCACGCGCTGATGGACCTGCGCGTGCGCGCCCGCGGCGACCTGGCCGTGGATTATCATCACACCGTGGAGGACTTGGGCCTGTGCCTTGGCCAGGCGCTGGACAAGTCCCTGGGCGACCGGCGCGGCATCCGGCGCTACGGGTGCGCCACCATTCCCATGGATGACGCCTTAAGCCGCGTGGTAGTGGACCTGGGCGGGCGTCCTTACCTGGTCTACGAGATTGCCAATAAGCGGCGCAAAATCATGGATTTCGACGTGAGCCTGATTGAGGATTTCTTACAGGCTTTCTGCGTCCAGGCGCGGATGAATCTGCACGTGGCCCAGCTTTACGGCCGAGAGCCGCATCACGCGTACGAATCGATATTCAAGGCCCTGGCGCGCGCTTTGCGCGAGGCCGTGACCCGGGATGAGCGCGAGATGGGCATTCCATCCAGCAAAGGAACGCTGTCATGACCGTAAAGGAAAACATCCAACATCGAACATTGAACGCCCAACGCCGAAGTATAGAATTTTCCCCTATTCGACGTTCAATGTTCGGCTTTGGATGTTCGATGTTTGCTTCAATAGCAATGGATCAGCATTAACCCATGTCCGCACTGACCATTATTCCAGCCATTGACCTGAAGGGCGGACGCTGTGTGCGCCTGCGCCAGGGACGGGCCTGCGATGAAACGGTTTATTCGGATGATCCCGTCCGGATGGCCCAGTGCTGGGAACAGCAAGGCGCTGCCTGGTTACACGTCGTAGACCTGGATGGCGCTTTTCAAGGCTTTCCCGTGCACATGGCCCTGATCGAAAAAATCGTGGCTGCCGTGCAGATCCCCGTCGAGGTTGGCGGCGGCCTGCGCACGGATGAGCAGGTGGAGGCATTGCTGTCGGCGGGCGCGGCCCGTGCCGTGCTCGGTACGCGGGCCTGGACCTCGCCGGAGACACTCGCGCGCCTGGTTAAACGGTTCGGTGAACGACTGACGGTCGGCCTCGACGCACGCAACGGGCAGGTAGCTATAAAAGGCTGGACGGAAACGACCGGCACGGATGCCTTGGCTCTTGCGGCGCGCTTGGAGACTTTGGGTATTCAGACTCTGATTTATACGGACATTGCCCAGGACGGCATGTTGAAGGGACCTAACACAACGGCCATAGCCGCGCTTTGCGACCGGGTAGCCTGCCGGGTGATTGCTTCCGGGGGCGTGGCCTCAGCGGCGCATGTGACCGCTCTGGCGGCACTGGACAAGTCCAATCTGGCGGGCGTGATCGTGGGCAAAGCCCTATATGATGGCACGGTATCGTTTGCCGAACTGCAATTAGGGAGAAACGCGTAATGATTATGGATATTCACGAATCACGGCTGGCCAACGGCATACGCGTGGCAACCTCGCCAATGGAACACTTGCAGAGCGTGGCTCTCGGTGTCTGGGTGGGAGTCGGCGGGCGCTACGAAACACGCGCCCTGGCCGGCATAAGCCACTTCATCGAGCACCTTTTGTTCAAGGGCACCGAGCGCCTGTCGGCGCGCGACATATCACAGGCCATCGAAGGGCGCGGCGGGTTTTGCAACGCCTTCACCCAGGAAGAGGTGACCTGCTATTACGTTCGCACCGCCGATGACCATACATGGAAAGCACTGGACATTCTGACGGAAATGTACCGGCATCCGCGCTTCGCACCCGCGGATATCGAAAAAGAACGCGGCGTCATCATCGAGGAAATCATGATGTACCGCGACCAGCCGGAACAGGTGGTGCAGGAAATGCTCAGCGCGGCGCTATGGCAGGACCATGAACTCGGGCGTCCGCTGATTGGCTATCCCGAGACTCTGCGCAAACTGACGCGCGAAAATTTTCTGACATTCAAGAAAAAGAAATACGTCCCGGAAAACACCGTCTTCACTTTCGCCGGGCATGTTCGTCACGAGGAATGTGTCCGCCATGTGGAAAAACTTACCCGCGGACTCACGGGCACAGGGGAGCCCACATATCCGCTGGTCACGCCGGCGGTGCCGCAGGAGCGTCTAAACCTGAAAACCAAGGACATCGAGCAAACCCAAATGGCGCTGGGTTTTCGGATTTTCGGCCGGTTCGACAAACGGCGCTATGCGCTGAAACTGCTGAACGTGATTCTGGGCGAGAACATGAGTTCACGTCTGTTCCAGGTTGTTCGCGAAAAACACGGGCTGGCGTATGCCATTCATTCCGGCGCGCAACTGTTCGCCGAGACCGGCGCCCTGGTTATCAGCGCCGGCTTGGATCGCAAACGCCACGACAAGGCGCTGGAACTGGTTGTGCGCGAACTGCATCGCCTGAAACAGGAAAAGGTCAACGCGCAGGAACTGGAGCGCTCCAAAGAATACGTCGTCGGCCACATGCGGCTGGCGCTGGAAAGTCCGTCGGGGCATATGATGTGGGTGGGCGATCACGTCTTGAATTACGGGTCGGTCATGGCGCCCGAAGCGATAATTGCGGCGATCCAGGCTGTACAAGCCGAGGATATCCAAAAGCTGGCGGATACAATTTTCCGTGAACGGACAGCCAGTTTGGCCTGGCTTTCGCCGGGGACAACCGCCAAGGACGGGGAACGCTTCAAAGCCCTGCTGGCCGAGATGTAGGAAAACCGGAGATCAGAGGTCAGACGCCAGAGATCAGCCAACGAACGCCAGGCAATAGAAACAAGAACAAGCGATTTAACCGATAACGGGCAACCTTGGTTCACCATGAAAAAAACCTTGATTATTTTTGTCGTCCTGATCCTGGCGGCGGTGGTCGGGCTGCAATTGTTTCTGGCCTATGGGCTGACGGATTCCCTGCGCCAATGGGTTCTGCCGATGGCCAAAGAGCGCTGGAACCTGGACGTCACCATGGAGAGCGTCAGCGTTAACCTGCCGGGCGGATCGCTCACCATTTACGGCGTACAGGTAATCAACCCTCCGGGGTTTGACGATCCAAACATGATCACCATAAGGCGGTTCAAGTTGAAGATCGGCCTGATGGCGCTCTTTCGTGGCGGCATTGCCGAAATTGAAAAAGCCACGGTACGGGATGTGTCGCTCAGCGTGGTCCGCAACCGGGAAGGCGTCCTGAATATCGAACCGGCCCTCGAGGCCATCCATGCCGCAATGACAAACGTCCCGGCCGCCGCGCCCGGCGAGGAGGTCCCGGCAACTTCCGGCGTCAAGCCGCACGTGCGGAAAATTCCTGACTTCGCGATCCGGCAAATGGAGGTCAAAACCCGACTCCAGTATGTTGACCACAAGATCAGCGACCCGCCTTTCCGGCTGAGCCTCGATATGCAGGTGCGCCTCAAAGGCATCGCCAATTACGGGCGGGACGACGTAATGTCCGGGACAATCAACCTGCTGGGCCACATCCTGACTAACGACCGCAAGAGCGCATTTGATCTGAACGGCCGCGTTGCCCCGATCAAGGATCCCACCCGATTGAGTTTTGATCTGACCGGATCCATCCAGACGATTGATTTAAAAAATTTCCAGGAACTGGCTAAGCGCTGCGGATTTGAAGAAGGCCGGATATCCGGGACCATGACTCTCTACTGCCAGCAGGGCGTGTTTGACCCGGAGAAATCCATTTTGCATCTGACATTCAACAAGGTCAAATTTACCAAGGAACAACAGCAACAGTTTGGCGGCATTCCGTTCCCCGAGACCTTCCAGGCGCTTGTCCCCGTCAAAGGAACGCTGACCAATCCGCAGATTGACGTCCGGGAAGCCTTCAGGAAAACCCTGGCCAGCAAGGACACGTTCGACTCCATCATTAAAGGGGTCTTGGATGCCCAGGGACGTTCCGCCGTGACCACGACATCCCAGGAGGCGGAAAAGCCGGCCGATTAACATTAACGTTCCGAACACGGACCGCTCAAGCAAAGGCAAGCCGGACAATCCATTAGATGTCAAAGACACATTGGGCGGGTTGTTCATCAAGCCGGAATCTAAAAGCCCATGACAACTGACAAGCGAATTTTAGTTGGCCTCAGTCTCGTTGCCGTTTTTTCCGCGATCGTTCTCGCGGGCGCCAACCTTTACCTGGGCGATTTGAATCAAGATGAAGGCTGGTACCTGTATGCAGCCGGACTGGTTGCATCGGGCCAATGGCCGTACCTGGATTTTGCCTTCACCCAAGGACCGGTAATGCCGCTGGTGTACGCCGCTCTCCATCCGATTATCGCGTCAAATGGACTGGCAGGCGGTCGATTGATAACCGCCTTGCTGGGCTTGGTGGCAGCCGGCCTGGCCGCGCGGATGGCGTTCCATCTGGTTAGCGCGGAATTGCGCGCCGGCGCGGCGCTCGCAACCTTCATCCTCATTGGCGTCAACGTTTATCAAAGCTATTTTTGCACGGTTGTTAAAACTTATTCGCTCACGGCGCTGCTGTTGATGTTAGGCTTCCTGGCGCTGGGCGAGGGCTGGACACGCCGCCGCGCATGGCTGACTATTGCAGCTGGCGCGTTCATGGTACTGGCCACCGGCGCACGTATGTCCGCCGGCGCCATCCTGCCGATTGTTTTCATCTACCTGCTCATGGCCCGCGCGAGCGCGCCTCGCCTGGCCTGGCTTCATTTCGGGATGGGCGCAGTGCTCACGGCTTGCCTTATTTTTCTTCCCTTCCTGATCCTGGCGCCGGAATCTTTTTTTTATTGCGTCGTGAAATACCATACTTTGCGGCATTCCAGCGGCAGCCTGATGGCGCTGGTCTATAAGGTCGGATTCCTGTCACGCCTGCTTCAGGCTTATTTTGTTGCGTTTGGTATCGGGATTGCCGTCGTTTTTGCCAAATGGGCTTTGGTCCGCCTTCGCCCGGGGGGCTACGATGGGCAAGCCCGCGTACCGGTGGCAATGGCCGCACCGGCATTGATACGGATTCTGTGGCTCTGTGTCAGTGCCATTGCGCTGATTCATTTTTTTGCGCCATTCCCCTATGACGATTACCAGGTCTTTGTTTTCCCCATGCTGGCCATTGCTATAGCCTGTGCGGCCGTCCGCCTTGTCGGCCAGCGCGGGGTCTTGTGGCTAACGATCGGGATGCTGGTCGTGTCGCTGGGCGCTTCCGTGTCCTCGCCTCTCAACCAGGATTGGTTTATCCAGGGCCGTGACCGCATCTGGTGGCTGGTCAAGGACCGTTCACCGCTCCAGAAACTACGCGACACCGCCGTCCTGATCCGGAAGGAAACCCAACCGGGCAATGAGCTTCTGACCCAGGACCCGTACCTGGCCGTGGAAGCCGGCCTGAAGGTGCCGCGGGGCCTGGAAATGGGTCAATTCAGTTATTTTCCAGGCCTCAACGACAACCAGGCCGCCACTTTGCATGTGTTCAATCGCACCGGATTCGAGCGTCTGCTCCGGACAACGGAGGCGCCCATAGCCGCGCTGAGCGGTTATGCGCTGGCCATGCAATCACCGGACGTGACGCCGCTGACACCGGAAGATCAGGCCTTGTTCACAAAAATAGTGACGGAACGATATGCGTCCATGACCAACGTGCCCTGTTTTGGGCAGGCTTACACAACGCTCAAGATTTACCGGAAGAAAGACTGTAGACCGTAGGCTGTAGGCATTTAATAAAGCCGCCTAAGGCGGCCGCTGTAATGAACGCCCCAACAGAGTGGCGGCTACATTTTTACGATGCATTCTGTAGCCGCGGCACACTGCTGCCGCGTGGTTTTGAACTTCTATAACATCGGAGACCATTATGAAAGTTGCCTTGCTGGGCTTTCCCCAATCGGGAAAAAAAACATTTTTCAAGCTGTTGACCGGTCGCGGCCGCGGGGCAGGCGGATTTCCGGCACTCAAACCGGGTGAAACCCTGGAAGGTATCGCCCTAATCCATGACACGCGAGTGGATACCCTCGCCACGATCTTCAAGCCGGAAAAAACCAAATACGCCGAGAATCTCATCGCGCTCTGTCCGGACATGGCTCCGGGTGATGCCAAGCGGGAATGGCTGGAAGCCGCCCGGCGATGCGATTTGCTGTGTGTTGTCGTTCGCGCCTTCACATCGGATGAAGTCTATCACCCGTCCGGTTCCGTGGACCCGGAACGGGACCGGCTGACGCTGGAAGCGGAACTGCTCCTGGCCGACCTGGAACTAATCGAAAAGCGCCTGGAACGGCTGTCTAAGGAAAAGCGCGCCGGGCTGACGCCCCAGCAGGCCCAGGAAGAACAGACGTTGATTAAGATCAAGGAGATAATCGAGCGGGAAATGAAATGGGTCCCTCTGGCACTGCCGCCGCACGAACTCGATCCCATCCGGAGCCTTAATCTGCTGATTCTTAAACCAGTGCTGTGGGCTTATAACGTGGACGAGAACCAGTTGGGCCAAGCCCTGGGACACTCCAACGACAATCGTTTCAACATCTCCTGCCGCATCGAACAGGAAATCATGGATCTGGAACCGGCGGAGCGCGACGCGTATCTCAAAGACCTGGGGCTGACAGCTTCCGGCCTGGATCGACTGAACCAGGCGGCTTACGCGGCATTAGGTCTGATGTCGTTTTACACCGTGGGCAAGGACGAAGTGCGCGCCTGGACAATCCGCAAGGGGTCTACGGCCCCCACGGCAGCCGGCAAGGTCCATAGCGACATCGAGAGGGGGTTCATTCGCGTGGAAATCATCAAATTCGATGATCTGGTCGCCGCCGGCGGCGAAGCGGAAGCCAAGGCCCACGGCAAAGTGCAGGTCAAGGGACGTGATTACGTGATCGAAGACGGCGACATCTGCCACTTCCGGTTCAATGTGTAAACCGATTTTTTCGTAACAAATTCAGATAGTATATTCAGCGCCCAAAATGTGGGCATAAATTCCTGCGGTAGGGCGGGACAGCCTTGTCCCGCCATGCCTACGACTCACCGCAAATGTTCACCATGACCGGCCAGACTGGCAGTCCGGCCCTACCCTTTGTTTCATGTAGTGGCTGGTCGCATCTACCAGAATAAAAAAGGACGTCGAGGAACGGATTCCCCGGCGTCCTTTAATATTATTGCCAGCTATCGTCCCGTTACTGCTTCGCAGGCTCTTCCTTGGCAGGAGCTTTGCCAGCAGCTGAATCCGCAGGTTGGTCTGCGATTTTTTCCGCATCCTTGTTCGCCGGCACGACAGCTGCACCGGCTTCATCCGGCGCTTGACCACCCATGGGAGGCATCATCATCGGCTTGACCGGCTCTGCGCCGTTCTGGTAGATGATTTTGGCCTTGTCGCGCAGATCCTGGATAAAAGCTCCGGCCTTTTCCTGCAACTGGCGCCCCTTGTATTGTGCGGCAATTTGGCCCTTTACTTCGTCAAAGGGAATAGTCCGCGGGCTATTGTGCGCCATTACCTGGATTATATGGTAGCCGAAATCCGTCTCGACCACCGCGCTGATTTCATTGGTTTTCAGGCTAAAAGCAGCGGCTTCAAATGCCGGTACCATCTGGCCCTTGCGAAACTCACCAAGATCGCCGCCCATGGCCTTGCTGGGGCAATCTGAGTTGTCCTTGGCCAGTTTTTCAAAATCAGCGCCCTTGGAGGCCGCCAGCTGTTTGCGCAGTGATTCGGCTTTCTCTTTCTTGACGGCCTTCTTGGCGGCATCGTCCGTGGCAGCCACGGTAATCAGGATATGGCGCGCGCGCACGGTCTCCGGCATCTCATACATCCGGCTCTTGTTCTTCTCGTAAAACTCCTTCAATTCCTTGTCGGTCGGCTCACCAATGCCCAGCAGTTTGGTCAGCTTGAGCTGCTCCGTGATGTCTTCCCGGAAGGCCTTGTCGCTGACGCCGTTGCTCTTCAGGAGTTCTTCCAGATTTTTGCCCTTGGGCAAAGTCGCCTTGATTTTCTCGATTTCCTTGTTGATCTCGTCATTGTTGACCGTGATGTTTTTCTTCGCAAATTCTCCGGCCAACAGGCTCCGCACCACAAGGCTGTCAATAATCTGCGGCTTGATCGTCGGCAACATCATGGAAAACTGGTCGCCCGAGCGTCCGCGGCTCTCCATCATCTTGGAAATCTCGGCGATTTCGCCATCCAAGTCGCCCTGGGTGATGGTCTTGTCATTCACCTGGACCAGCACGGTGGTCGGCGTATTGGTAACAGCAACGGCCGCAGCTGTGACTGTCGCCGGCATGGCCACAGGCATAGCGGCTACCGCCGGTTCTGATGCAACTTTTCCAACCGGTTCAGCCTTCTTTTCGGCATCGGCGGCAGACACGATTCCGCCCGCACACAGCACTCCGACAATAACCGACCCGATCAGCCTTCTTTGAAAATCCATCTTCATGAGATCATTCCTTTATTGGACGGCCCGATTTGCATCGGAACCGCGGGATTATGGAGAAACGACATAGGTGTAAAGATTGGACTTGTTTCCAGTCCGTGTCAACAAATAAAACACGCAAAAATATGCAAAAAAAACTTACAAAAACTCGCAGAACCCGGATCAGGGCACAGCCGGGTCTGGTCACAATGCAATCGCCATCGGTCAACGCCGTTGGAACTGCACGGCGGTTTCGTATGCCTTGACTTCCCGCATCCAAGCATGGTTCGGCGGCACATCCTGCTGGAGGCAGTAATAATTCCAAACGGCCCCGAAGGGCAGGCTCTTCAGTTCCTCCATTAGCGCAAGCCGCGCCGTAAAATCGCCCTTAAGTTCCATCTGGCGCAAAGTGTCGGTCGGCTCCACTAACGCGATCAGAAGGGCTTGCAGCATGGCGCGCGCGCCGATGACCCAAGCGGCAATCCGATTGATGCTGGCGTCAAAGAAATCCAAGCCGATATAGACCCGCTGCAAGTAGTTCCCGCGCACAATTTCCTCAGCCAGGGACCGGAGATCATCCGTAAGGGTTACGACATGATCGCTGTCCCAGCGCACACCGCGGCTGACATGTAAAAGCACCTGATCCAGCTGGGAGAGCACTGCCGTCAGTTTGTCGGCCACCGATTCGGTGGGATGAAAATGGCCCGTGTCCATACATAATAGCTTGCGATGCGCGACCGCGTAAGCCAGATAAAAATCATGCGAACCGGCAACATAGGCTTCCGACCCCAGGCCGAACAACTTGCCTTCCAGTGAGTCAAGATTGTGAGCCGGACGACACTTTTCCTTGAAGATCTCATCTAATGACTGTTTCAGCAGTTCGCGCGGCGCTTTGCGGTCCGCCGGCGTGTCTTTGGATCCATCCGGCACCCAGATATTGGTCACGCAGGGTGTTTTCTGTTGGCGTCCCATAAACGCGCCGATACGGCGGCACGCGCGGGCGTGGTCAATCCAAAAACGGCGGACGGCTCGATCCGGATGGGACAAGGTGCGCCCGGATTCGGCCAACGGATGAGAAAAGAAAGTCCCGTTAAAATCCAATCCCAGCTTGTGCGTGCGTGCCCAGGCCACCCAAGCGGCGAAATGATCCGGCGCCAGTTCGTCGCGATCGGCAGGACGGGCCTTGGTTTCCGCGTAAATGGAGTGGAGACTGACGCGATGCCGGCCGGGAATCAGGCCCAACGCCTTGGCAAGATCAGAGCGCAGTTCTTCCGGGGTACGCGCCTTGCCGGGGTAATTTCCCGTCGGCAGAACACCGCCGAGATTGCCGCGGGAAGGCTCTCCGCCAGAGGAGGATCCGCCTCTGGCGGAAAACCCGGATATATCATCGCCTTGCCAGCAGTGGAGCGATATCCGAATTCCTGCTAAGCGCTTAAGGGCATTGGCCGTGTCGACACCATAACCAGCATACATCTCGCGAGCCAATTGATATGCTTTTTCAATCTTCATGGTCGGTTACACCGTCTTCCGTTGTGAATGTTATAACGCCTTTGTTTGTTATATATTTATCCACTGCTGAATCAATTAATGTTTGAATGTATCAAGTCGCTTTCCCCTTGACAACTCAGGATATACGCCCCATTATATGCATTCAATCTTTACGGCGATGTAGCTCAGCTGGTAGAGCGGAGGACTCATAAGCCTTAGGTCCGGGGTTCGACTCCCCGCGTCGCCACCATAACAAAGCATCATCAACGCCCATAACAGCAGGAGAATGATCGTGACGACAACACCCGAAGGTGCGCCCGTAAACGGGGCCAATACCACTAATATTCACCCCCTCTTAAACAGCCTCGTTCAGCTCCAGGAATTGATCCTGGTCCGCTCCGAACAAGATGCGGCCATGTCCAGCAAGCACCTTTCCCAGCTGGATAAATCCATTCAAGCGCTGCTGGACGCCATGCCGGCTGATGTCCGCTTGCTGTTCCAAAAAATCGAAAAAAAAGACCTGCTGGCCATCGTGCCGATTTCAAACAATGTTTGTTCCGGATGCGGCCTGACCCTGCCGGTCAGCCTGGTTTATGCCGTGCGCGCCGCCGAAAAACTGCACCAATGCACCAACTGCGCCCGCATCCTGTATTACCCCGAAGTCCGGCCTCGCCGCCTGAGCAAAAAAATGGGCGGACGCTTCGAACCCCGGCGGCCGGGGATTGCCCGGTTCTCTTCGCCCACGCTGATGATTCCCAATATGAAGGCCACCGATAGCAACAAGGCGATCGCCGAGCTGGCCCGCAAATTGGAGGAGGAAGGATTTGTGGACGACAGCGAGAAGCTGATCAAGGAGGCCCTCAAGCGCGAGGCGATTATCAACACGGCCGTGGATTACGGCATGGCCTTCCCGCATGTCCGGGGCGTCGAAGGCGGCGGGCTGACCATGGCCTTGGGCATCAGCCATAAAGGCATTCGCTCGAACCCGGCCGAGCGCACCCTGACGCACATCGTGTTTTTTATCGTCATCCCGACGGCGGCCAGCGTATTTTATTTGCGCCTTCTTTCCGGAATCGTCCAGACTTTTTCCAAAAAGGCTGAGCGCGAGAAACTGCTTGAAGCCCGGACACCGGAAGAATTATGGGCCGCCCTTGTGAAGGCCACGCGGAACACCATCAAGTGAAGAAGAAGTCAGGGTTATTATAGAACGCCATTCCTGTCCCGTCTGCGGGTTGCTCATTCCTTATTCGATCTTCAAGCAGATGCCTCGTTACGACAATTTTTGCTGAAAGGCAAAGACCCGTGAAACGATGCGCCTATTCTGAATTCTGACTTCTGATTTCCGGGCTTGGTTCAGTCGAAGTAAATGCGCAGATCGTAGCTCGAACTGCTAGTGCCGGTGGTTACTTCGAGCACGGTAAGCTTGCCTTCGAGAACGTCCACATCGCCCCACCAATTACGACTGCCATGGGCCTCATCCAGCACCATGCGGTGGGTGCCGGGCAGCAGATCGAACGCTTCATGATCGAAATCCGATACCCGCTTGGTGAAAGATCCTGACAGGTATACATCCATGTCGTCTGCCGTGCGATTATCCACGATGATGCTCCCCATCCCCGACGGCGGCGTGTGGCTCCAATCGCCGTCATCGCAAGCGCACAGACCCAGCATCAGAATCATCCCGACCGCAAGGCTGGCGGCCCACCCGATATATTGCGCCCGTATCTTTGGCATGGTTCACCTCGCTATATAATGGTCTACATTGAGCTCTCGCGCAGTTCTTTTTCAAGCTTGTGCAGCTTTTCATCGGTTCCGAAAATGACCATGGTGTCGCCCAGTTCGATGACATCATCGGCATTGGGACTGACTATGGTCTCCTGGTCGCCATCCGGTTGTTTGGCGCGCCGCAAGACCAGGACGGTAACACCGTAAGTTTTGCGGATCTTAGATTCGGCCAGCGATTTGCTGACAAACTGCAGGGGCGCCTGGATTTCCAGAATGCTGATGCCTTCCGCGACTTCAACATAGTCCAGTACCGATGGCGCCACGAGGGTGCGTGCCAGGCGCGCGGCCATGTCCTTGTCCGGATATACAATGCGGTCCGCGCCCACGCGGCTCAGCACCTTGCCTTGCATGTCGCTGGCCGCCTTGGCAATGATAAAAGGAATCTTCATTTCCTTGAGCGCCAGGGTCGCCATAATGCTGCATTCCATATCGGAACTGACCGCCACGACCGCCATGTCACAATCGCGGAACCCGGCCGCTTCCAGGGTGCCTTCCTCGGTTGCATCCCCCTCCATGGCCTTGGCCACGATACCGGCCATGTGATCCACCACGTCGCGATCACGGTCCAGCAACAGAACTTCGACGCCGCGCTCCGCCAGCGCCTGGGCCAGGCTGGAGCCAAACCGCCCGCCGCCGATAACGCCTATTCTTCTCATATTGCCCCTCTTTCCTCTATTCTACATTCAGGTCTGGCGGCTGTCGTCCGTCATCCGGTGCCGTTCCTCGGCCCTTACCCGATATTCACATCCTCTTCCGGGAACCGGACCAATTGCCGCTTATCCTTCAACCCCACCACCAGCACCATGGTAAGCGGCCCTATCCGGCCGATAAACATGGCCAAAATAATGAGCAGTTTGCCAACAATTGTCAACTCCGGCAGAATACCGTTTGACAAACCCACTGTACCAAAAGTGGAAATAGTTTCAAACAACAAGGCTTCCGCCGTAAACTGTCCCGTCATCAAGGCGCTTTCCTCGCTAACCAGCAACAGGCCGTAGAGTCCGCCGACCACGACGATCCCCAGCAGAAGCACGGACAGGGACTCTTCAACCACGCGGATCGGAATCGTCCGACCCATTATGATCGCCTCCCGTTTTCCGCGGACTATAGCCAGCATCGCGAACAGGAGCACCACGGCCGTGGTGGTCTTGATGCCGCCGGCCGCGGACCCCGGGGATCCGCCGATGACCATCAACAGCATGGTGACAAAGCGGGTGGCCGAGTGGGTCTGCTCCATTTTCACAACGCTGAACCCCGCCGTTCGGGGCGTAATGGACTGGAACAGCGCGCAAGTCATTTTGTCGGTTACGCACAGGGGCGCCAGGGTCTTATTCCATTCCAGCAGGGCAAATACCAACCAGCCGGCCACAATCAGGGTCACGCTGGCCATAACAACGATCTTCGCGTGCAGCGACAGGCGGCCACGGGTTAATCGGTTCTCACGCCAGAATTTGAAGACCGAAAACTCGTTAATGACCAAGAAGCCCAGCCCACCCATGATAATCAGCGCGCCAACGGTCAAAATAAAAATCTTGTCGTCACGAACCGCTATAAGGTTGTCGGGATACAGCGAAAAGCCAGCATTGCAGAAGGCGGTGACAGCGTGAAAGACGCCATAGTAAAAGGCGCGCCCAACCGTAAATCCATGCCCCAGGCCAAGACGGATCATGAGTACCAATGCGCCCACACCTTCCGCGGCTAACGTGAACACAACAGTCCGGTAGAGTAATCGCTTGAGCTGATCGGCTTCCTCCCCTCCCATGGAGGCATTCAGAGTCAATTCACTCTGAATACTCAGACGCCGACCCAGCAGCACAAGACAAGCCGTCGCCAAGGTCATAAACCCCAGCCCGCCCAGTTGAACCAGGCCCAGCAGAACCAGCTGGCCAAACAACGAGAAATAACTGCCGGGATCCACGACCGTGTGGCCGGTCACACACATGGCGCTGGTGGACATGAACAGCGCTGTCAGGGGGTCCGTCCACTGGCCTGACCGGTTGGCTAGCGGGATCATCAGCAGGACCGTGCCCAGGATAATCGGCACTGCCACGGCTTTGACAATAAACCATTGCGGCGATTTGGTTTTTTCTTGGTTATCTAATCCCATGGTCTATACTATCTCCCCTTGAAACCAGACAGTCAAGTGCAAGTGAATAACACCCTGGCCAATATCCGCATTGTGCTCTGCCGCCCGATTTACGGCGGCAACATCGGCTCCGTGTGCCGGGCAATGGCCAATATGGGGCTTTCCGACCTGACGATAGCCGGCACGGGGACCTTCGACATGCAGGATGCCCGCAAGATGGCCTGCTGGGCCACCGATATCCTGGATTCCTGCCGGCAGGTCGCCACCCTGGCGGAGGCCCTCGCGGACTGTGCCCTTGTGTTCGGCGCCACGGCGCGGATGGGACTTTATCGCCAGCACACGCGCTCACCCCGCGAATGGGCGCCATCCATCCTGGCCTCCGCGCAAAACGGCAACGTGGCCCTGCTCTTCGGGCCGGAGGATGACGGCCTGAGCAACGATGACCTGGCGCAGTGCCACCACCTGATCCGCATCCCCTCCACGACGGTGTATCCCTCGCTCAACCTGGCCCAGGCGGTCATGATTTGCGCGTATGAACTTTACACGGCCGGCGGCACGTTCGAGCCCCTGCCGGAAAAATCGCCACTGGCCGCCAGCGGCATGAAGGAGCGCATGTTCGCCATGTGGGAACAGGTTCTCCTGGAAATCGGTTTCATGGAACCCGACAAGGCCCAGCACATGATGCTGGGAATACGCCGCGTTTTTGCGCGTGGCGCACTGAGCGAAGACGATGTCCGCATCCTGATGGGGATTGCCCGACAAACCCGATGGTATGCCGATCACCAGCGCGCGAAACCGCAAGCTAATGATGACTCCCATTGACCATTATCCATCAGGGCTGCGTCATCCACGCTGAAACCAGCGGCGTCGCAGTCCCGATACCCGCTTGCGGCGTGATCGGGACGCCCTCCAATATCACGAAATATTTGGTATTTATGGAGGGTCGAGCTCCCGCGAGACCGTTTTTGACGCAGCTCTGCATTGACCATTATCCATCGACCATCTGCCATTCCTCTTTCCCATTGCGGCAGGCCGACGGGTTTGTTATGCTTTGAGTCAAATCCAAGGAGAGTGTATTTCTGAAGACACGCATCGGTATTTTAGGCGGCTCTTTTAATCCGGTCCATCTGGGCCACCTGATTCTGGCGCAGGACGCCCTGGAGGCATTCGACCTTGCCACGGTATTATTCGTCCCCTGCGACAAGCCCCCCCACAAACCCGCTGCGGGGCTGGCGCCGGCCGAGCACCGCGTGGCCATGCTGGAGAACGCCCTGACCGGTTCGCACTCATTTGAAGTCTGCGACCTGGAAATCCGGCGGGGTGGCACCACCTACTCCATCGACACCGTTCGCGACCTGATCAAGCGCCATCCGAAGGAAGAACTGGTCTTTATCATTGGATCCGACACCCTCCCGGAACTCCATCTCTGGAAGGACGCGCGGGAATTACTTCGGCTCTGCCGGTTTGTGACCGTGGCCCGGCCGGGATTCGACCTTACGACCATGACGGAAAAAACCTTGAACCTGGAGCCGGACCTGGTCAAGATCCTGCTGGCCAATGTGGCCATTGGCCACCAGGTGGAGATATCGTCATCGGATATTCGTCATCGCGTGGCAGAAGGCATGAGCATCCGTTACCTGGTACCGGATGCTGTGGACATGTATATATCGGAACACAGCCTATATATCCTGGGTTAATTAATCTATGAATCATACCCAAATTGAATCAACGGAACTGGCAAAAATCATTGTCCGCAGCCTGGTCGACAAGAAAGGCAGTGACATCAAGGTTTATGACGTGCGGAACAACTCGAGCATCACGGATTTTCACGTGCTGGCCACCGGCATGAATCCGCCGCATCTCAAGGCCCTTTTCAATGAGGCCCGCCTGCAGATGAAGACCCACGACCTGGCCTGCTACCGGAAAGCCGGGACGCCGGATAGCGGCTGGATTGTGGCCGATTATATTGATGTGGTCGTGCACCTGTTCAACCCGGACGCGCGCCAATACTACGCCCTCGACGTCCTGTGGAAGGACATGCCGCAGCTGGACATCGGAGCCGGATTGGCCGGAGTAACAGTTTAGTAACAGTTTACCCCATTCCGACCAGAAACGCGACCGGCTCTTGGTTCAGATTGCGGATCATCTCGATTTCCTGGCGGGGTCCGTCTCGTCGAAGGGGCTCAAGTACGAAGCCTACAACCTCACCACTAAAATCGCGGGGGTCACCCGAACCCGGCATATTCCCAAAGACCTGGTGCCGGTGGTTCACCGCATGACGGGCCGCCATAAAACACTCAAGAAGTTGCTCAAGGATCTGGAAGAAACCAACTGGCAACTCATCCGGGAAGGAATGGAATTGCGCAGCTATGGGACGCTATAAAGAAGCTCCCTTCGCATGAGGATTGGGGTCAACCCTTGATAATTGATATTTCAGTTTCTTTCGAGGGCGAATGCTATCGCTGCTATGTGTGCACCCAAATCTGAATCACGTACCCGGCGATCACGGAGCCGCTCCAACTGCCGAC
>JAQUMN010000052.1 GCA_028718125.1 Kiritimatiellia bacterium | reverse complement strand
GAGGCACTGCCCCGCTCAACAGTTCGCCACTTCAACGATAATGACGCTAAATAATCCGTTAACTTGACAATCCCTCCTCATGGAGGAGAATTCGCCTCGGAAATGAGTTTTTCGACAGTCACGTTGGACAAAGAAAAATATGAACAGAAAACGGAAAGTATTGCTGGTCTTTGTCCCGGCCATCCTAATCATTATCCTTCTTCTCGTTGTTGCATTGTTCTCTCATCTCAGAACTCGCAAACAGTCCCAACAACTCAAGGTATGTCTCAATAACCAGCGAATGATAACGGCAGTAATCGAATCCTGTGTCTTGGAACGTGGACTTTATGAAGGAGATGCCATCTCTCCGTTTCCGATAGATTGGTTCCCTGGTCAGGTTTTCCCAAAATGTCCGTCGGAAGGAAAATATGTCATTCCATTAGTCGGTCAATATCCATATTGTACTTACCACGGACATCTTCTCGATGAAACAACTGGGTGGAGCAAGTGGCCCGGTGGTCGGGCTCAAAAAAGACCGGCTGAAGAGATAAAGAAATAAGATTTTCCCAACCAGGCGTCGGAGGCTATCGCCCCGCAAGGCGGGGCTCAGCCTCAACGCTGACGTTCGCTGACAAAATGAAATATGAACTGACAAGACGCGAGAAGAGAATGCTCTCGCTTGAGCGCTCCTACCGGAATGAACGTGCAGGTGCTGGAACCCTTGCGTTACTCGTGGGATTGCCCCTGTTGGCATACGCCGTTATGATCGTATATTATCGACTTCGCTTTCCCGAATCGTCGACTTCGCTTCCTATCAATTGGGACGTTTTCCGCAACTCCGGATTTGCGTTCATGTTCTCCTTTTTTCTAGCTTATCGGGCACAGACAAAGCTCGGGATGATCGAACACCTGAAGCATCACATTGAAGAAAACAAAGCAAGCGAACCAACGAGTTCAGACTATCGCGCTCCGCGCTCAGTCTGACCCGATTCGTTCGCATGATAAAATGAAGTTACCAGAAAAAGATATCCGAGATTTGCGCAAGAGAACATCTCGATTAGCTTGTGTTGTCCCCATGATTGTAATTCCGTTAGTGATCGTCATGAACCTTGCTGTGGCGATTATAAATTTTACTCTTTCAGCACGGATAGCAGAAACGCTCGGCCTGTCTTTTATCCAGATTATAGAGAAGTGGATTGAAGGGATATCCGTTTCAAAGGAATATTCCGGCATCTTTCTCAAAGCCGTCGAGAGATGGGAAACAGGACTTCTCCAATTAACCGTGGCCTTTTTTATTCTCCTATTCTTTGTTTTTTGGTTGCAACGAGTTGGACGAGAAAAAAGAATTCTTCAATTTATCGAAGAACACACCCATTAAGCCCGGCGCTGTAAAGACAAAAAATCTATTATAGGGGAGATTATTTCTTCCCTGTTCCTTCTTCGATCTCTTGACTCCGCTTTTTTTCAGCGCCTGCTCGTGATCCCGGTTAAAGAGATCCGGCTAAACACCCATGCGGATTCAATAGGGATGGGGCCAGCCAAGAGCACCGACCCGTCCCACAGTCCCGACTTCAATGAGCCGGGACGATCCAGAAAATCCAGTAGATTGCCCTGCGTAGTCCCATTCACAACGGAAGGCGGCTTGCCGCAAGAGCGGCATCCAGTTTTTGGCGGGCTGAACGCAGGGGCGGATATCGTTGAGAAGGAAGTTATGTAGCAAAGGAGGAGGCACGGCGGATTCCATTCAATGCGCACTGGGCTTGCGATCGTTGCCCCACGAAAGACATCAGGCTCAAGGCCCAGTAGAAAAAGCCTCTCGTTGTTCAGGATGATCATATGCGTTCCCAGTTCGGAACTACGGTTGTCCGCCGTGCGCTCCATTAAATCGATGTGGCCACGAGTTTCTCCAGGTCAAAAGCTGTGCCATCGCGTAACATAAAGTAAACGGCCCTGGCGAGTTTAGCGGCCAGAATCCCATTGGCCTTGAACTTGCCATGTTTGATCTCCAAACGCTTGGCGAATTCCTTGAGCATCGGATGGCTGCGCTTGGCGATGACCGCCGCCTCGCCAAAGGCCCAGCGCAGATAAGGATTGCCGAGTTTGCCGCCGCGGAGCCCCTTGATCTTGCCGGCGGAAGCGACCGAACCCTTTACGAGCCTGGCATAGCTAAGGAAGTTTTTCACGGTGGGAAAGCGCGCGACGGTATGCATTTCGTAAAGGATGGTTAGCGAGAGGACGTTGCCCACGCCATGAATCGTCTGTAAGAGATTGAACTCCTTGCAAGCATCGCGTTTGGTAATTCGCAGCAATTCGGCTTCCAACTTCTCGATCATCTGATCGTAGAGCCGGATCATTTTCAAGTCGATCTGCGCGCCGAACTGATGCAGCGGATTCTTGTAGCTTTCCATAAGTTGTTCTTCCCAAGGATCGCGATGGCCGGGATGTCCATGTCTTGCCGGTTCCATG
The DNA here is from genome assembly GCA_028718125.1 of Kiritimatiellia bacterium. GTDB lineage: Bacteria > Verrucomicrobiota > Kiritimatiellia > JAAZAB01 > JAAZAB01 > VSJD01. The sequence continues at coordinate 22,160 of JAQUMN010000052.1, read as the reverse complement.
CCTTCGGCCAGTTGCCCCATCGTGACGCGGGTTAGCAGTTCGGCTCGTCGCCACACGTAGGTCATGCGCTGGCGCAGCAGGGCACGGACCGGACGTTTTTCACCCGGATAGACGTAGGAGGGCGGGATCAGATTGGCGCGCAGCAGGTGAGCAAGCTTTTCAGAATCAATCCGGTCGTTCTTGTTCTTTCCGCCATGGATGGCTTTAAGATACAGCGCGTGGGCAAGCACAAAGGTGATGCCCTCGACTTCGCAAGCATCGGCCAGGAAGTACCAGTTGAAGATGCACTCGCAGACCACCGTCAGGCTGTGGCGATACGGCGCCACCTTCTTGAGGAAATATTCAAAATCGTTGCCTTGGATATTGCAATGCACGAAGATTTTACCTTCCCGGTTCATGATGCAGATGTACATTTGCCGACCGTGAAGATCGATTCCGCAGTTGAATTCCGTTGTCGATGTGTAATACTTCATTTGGGCTCCTCCTCCGTTTCGAAACTTGTGTTTGGCGACACAACGATCTATGATCTCGATCCAGAGCGAGGAGCCTCCTTTCAATGCTCCCCGCTTCTTATTCCAATGTAGCACAGAAATCTTAGGGCTTTGAGGGGAGTATCAATCGGGTTCAGACTATCGCGCTACGCGCTCAGTCTGACCCGTAACGTTCGATGAGAAAGACCAGATGCAGAAAAGCATGACCGGAGTGATTGCGACATGTCTATGTTCGATGCTGCCTTGGGTGGCGGACTTGGCGCTGGGCCAGGAATTCACTGCGACGCCCGTCCTGATTGGCAATCCAGCACGAAGCCAGTTCCCGAAGGAAGACGTATCTGACTCCCAAGCCCGAAATGTTTTGCAACTGCAGTTGTATGAGAACCGGATCTATGTTAGCAGCAGCGCATGGCATCAAAAGCAAAGTTGCGTCCAGATCTGGTCTTTTGCCGCCGACGCGACGGGTGCCACTAACATATTCGTGGCCGAGTACCTCACGCACGATCACGGGATCGATGTCTTCCGCGTATATGGCGGCAAACTCTACGTGCCCGGTCTGGACAGGAGCGATGGGACTGACAACGGCAATCTATACGTCAAGGAAAATGGCATCTGGCACAGGCGCCCGCCGATTCCGGGTGCAATTCACGTCCTGGATGCTGCGATTGTGGGAGCCACGCTTTATGTTTCTACGATTACGAGAGGCGGCCAAGGTCCGGTTCTCCTTGCATCCAAGGATGACGGGCAAACCTGGATTCGCTGTACAGGCGAGAGGTGCGGACAACTCTGGGAGATTCTGTCCCTTGCCGGGACACTCTTTGCCACAGGGAACAACGGCAACGCATACTGCTGTCGCGACACGACAATCGAATGCCTGCCATTCGGGCTGTGGCCCTGCGGCACGAACTCCCCTGGTTACGCGTACCGCCTCCGTCAGTATGGGACTGGTGCCGTCTACACGTGGTGCGATAAGAGGCGCAATCCGGACGAAGACAGTCCACGGCCTCTCTATTGGCTCAACGACCTCGCCAAAGGGCCCGCTGTCGTTGATGCCTTCAAGAACAAACAGGTGCGCGACGTGGTAGTTCGCGACAGCGTCTGCTTTGTTCTTTGCGGATCACGAGATGGTCAGGAAGGCCCTCAGTCATTGGGGACTGAGCACACGCCGTGCGCTTTCACGGCGGAGGTATTCTCGTCCCCGGATATGAAGGCATGGACTCGCGAATTTAGCCTGAGACTACCCGCCCTACCGAGTGCGCTGGAGGTGACGGATAAGGCTTTCTTCATCGGGCTGGCTAACAGCAGACCGGGGAAGAGCGCGGATAGTGCTTCTGGAAATATCTACAGCGTGAAGCGCTCACGGTAGGCTTATGCGGGGACAGACGGCATCGAACCAGAGGGTCCAGGTTACGGCTCGCAAGCTCGCCGAACCTGACCCTCGTCGTTGTCCAAGACACATGAAACTGAACTTCACATCGCCATGCGATCAAAAGGCGGGTGTGCTTGCCTCCCTCCTGAAGCGGAGTTATGCCAACCTCGTCGAATCCGATCCCGAACACTGGGGACCCGAAATGCCAAAGTGGGAGGAGTTTGATCGTGAGGTGCTCGCGAATCCAGAGACGATCGGAAATTGTGTTTTCCTGAGTTGGTCTGGAAACCAACTTGTCGGGCTCGGATCGTATGATCCCCGCCAAAGGCCGGCAATCGGCATTGTCGGCCACAACTGTGTGCTGCCGGAGTTCCGAGGCCAAGGTCTTGGACGCCAGCAGATTCAAGAGGTTCTGCGGCGGTTTAGGGCCATCAGAATCCGGAAGGCTAAAGTTACCACAAATGCGCATCCGTTCTTCCGGCCGGCACAGCGGATGTACATCTCGTGCGGATTTCGCGAAACGGGCCGTCGCCCATGGGAGGGCGACCCGTCCCAAGACATGATCGAATATGATATGGAATTGGACAACAACACGCCGGAACCTATCGGCACTAACGCGCCACAGCCTCAACGATGACGCAGGACATCTATGAATTCGAACATCCACTACGCGATATCGGGCGAACTACACTCCGAGGAACTTGGCCAACTGCTTCAATCCGTCAAGATGAACGCCTATTCCGACGAAAAACGAAACCGGATCATTTCCGGATCGACCGCCTACGTAACCGCGCGCGATGCCGGAAGCCTGGTCGGTTTTGGCCGGATCATTTCCGATGGCGCAACGCTGGCTTACATCAACAACATGGCGGTGAGTCCCCAGTACCAACGGCAAGGCATCGGCCAGACCATCCTGGAAACACTGATGCGCATCGCCAAGGATGTCACTTCCATTTATTTATACACCAATACTGCCGATGCCTTATATATTCGCTATGGTTTTAAACTCTCCGAAAAACGGTTATATATACTTCGAAATTCATAATCCGGGCGCGGTCCGCCCTGACAATCGGCTTCGGCCTGCGCCGCTGCGCGGCCGCGGCTATAACCGCAACCTCACCCATAGCCAGAATGTCAACCATCAGAAAACAAGATGACAGACCCTGCTTCGCTCCGTGAACTACACAGGGCAAGTACCTGAAGGCGGGGATACCTGCGTCTGGGATAGACAAACCCGGACTCATGATTTATTATCAACAACAGATTCAGACTAATTCTCTCCCTGGCTTAAAAAGTTGGGCCCGGTCAAATAACGATTGCAAAAATGAGCTTCCGCTTGAAACGCCTTATTCTTCCCCTTCTTGTGCTTCTTGGTATCGCCGGGTTCCTTACCTTTCATTTGACCTACGACCGTGTGTTCCGGCAGGCCTCCCTCAAGATCCAGGTACCCAAGGAAAAAGCGACGGCTGAGTCGGTGAAGATCCTCCGGGATTTCGGCGCGGATGTCTCTCGATGGTACAAAACCACATCCTTCACCTTCGATGACGAGTCGCTTGTTTACATGGAACGCGAACTGGGCCTTGACAGGGCGAACGCCCTCCTCCGGGAGGACCGGGACCTCCGCTCCTTCTGGAAATGGGATACGCGCTTCTTCCGCCCCTTGCAGAAGGAGGAGTTCCACATCGTCCTCGACATGGAGGGCCGGTTCGTCGGCTTTACACACCTCCTCGATGAGAACGCAGCGGGCGCCAAGCTGCCGAGGGTCGAGGCCCTGCTCGCGGCATCGGAGTTTGCGCAAAGCCGGATGGGATATGACCTCGCCGGGTTCACGCTCGTGGAGGAAAACAGCACCAAGAAGGCGGCCCGGACGGACCATTCCTTTACGTGGGAACGGAACGGCTTTCGAGTCAAGGAGGCTCCGTTCCGCCTCACGATCCGGGTCGCGGGCGACCGGGTGACCCACGTAGGCACATGGCTGCGCGTGCCGGAGAACTGGCGGCGGGACTTTGCCCGGATGCGTTCCTGGAACAATATGGCGACGATGATCGCGCTACTCGCCGCTGTGCCGTTCCTGCTTCTCCTCCTCTATCAACTCGTCGCCGGGTTCCGCGCCGGGAACCTCCGGTGGCGACAGGCACTCTGTATCGCAGGCGCTGGCACGCTCATCGCCTGCGCCGTGAGCCTTAATTCCATACCGCTGATGCTCATGGGCTTCGACACCACTCAGAGTATGGGAAGTTTCACGGCCGGCATTGTCTTCTCCGCAGTCTTTCAATCGCTCATGGGCGGAGTCGTCTTAATGATCATTTTCCTCGCGGCCGAACCGTGGTACCGGAGAATGATGCCGGAACACCTCCGTATGGAATCGTGCCTGCGGCCATCTGGATGGAGAACTGCCAGCTTCGGCCGGGCCGTGGTCGCCGGTTATTCCTTCGCCTTCCTCTCCATGGGATACGTAGTCCTCTTCTATCTCGCCTCCCAACGTCTCGGCGCCTGGTCACCACCGGATGTGCGATACACCGACGCCCTCTCCACGACCGCGCCCTGGCTCTATGCCGTGATCACCGGCTTCTGGGCCGCCGCGAGCGAAGAGGGGATTTTCCGGTTCTTAGCCATCCCGTTTCTTCTGTGGCTTACAAGAAGCAAAATATTCGCCGTGGTCGTCCCGGCCATTGTCTGGGGTTTTCTGCACTGCAATTACCCCAACGAACCATTCTTCATCCGCGGAGTGGAGATATCCCTGGAGGGCATCCTGGCAGGCCTTATTTTCCTGCGGTTCGGAATCTTCGCCACACTTATCTACCATTACACATTCAACTGTTTTGCAACCCTCTATTTCTTTCTTCGCTGCGGAGAGTCCTCGCTCTGGCTGCCAACGATCATCTGTATCGGCATATTCCTCGTGCCGTTCCTTTTTGCCCTCCGTTCTCTGTTCCGTGGAGAACCGGATCCGCGGCAACTTCTCAACTCCAGCGACCCGGTCCGCAAACCGGAGAAGGTGGAGATAAAACGCCTGGCCCTGTCCATTGCCGGACGGCTCACCCGGAAGGCGTCCATTCTTCTTGCCCTTCTCGCCGTGACCGGTATCCTCGTTCTTATTTTCGCACGCCCCGCCAAATTCATGGATTCCCTCCACCTGCGCGCCAGCCGGGCCGATGTTGCGAATGCCGCGGACAAAGCCCTTCGCGATATGGGCCAAGATCCGGCCGCCTATACTCGGGCCATCGACTTCGATGGGCCGAAGCACGACCAACAGAGTTTCGACTACGCGTACCGGAAGGTTGGGTTCCACGAGTCGGCTCGCTTGCTATGGAAGGAGACCGATATCTGTGTCTGGAAGGCGCGGTATTTCCGGCCAGGCAAAGAGGAACAGTTCGTCGTTTTCCTGTCGCCGGATGGCCGCATCCTATGGCTTAGCCACTTTCTCGACGACGACGAAAAACGGGCAACACCAACCGAGGAGCAGGCAAAGGCCATGGCCTCGGCATACCTTCGGGAAAAGCAATCCCTCCGTCTGGAAGATTATGAATTCTACTCCGCCTCGCAGACAAAGCACCCGAACCGCGCGGACACGACTGTGAGTTACCGCCGGAAGGTACCGGACTGGAAGGATGCCTATTTCTTCGTCGCAGTCACGGTGGCCGGGGAAGAGGTCACCTCCTTCTGGCGCGATCTCCATGTTCCGGAGGAATGGTGCAGGAGCGAGGACGAAACCCGCGCACTGCAGAAAGTATGCTCGGGGATCCTGATTGGGTTCTGCTTCGTCCTTGCACTTCTACTCTCTGTCCAATTCGTCCGGCTATGGAAGAACGGTTTTATCCCCTGGAAAACCATCCTGCCATTCCTTGTCGGCCTCGGCGCACTCAAATTCTTGAACATCCTCAACCGCCTTCCGGTACATCTATACGGATATGACACATCGCAGGAGTTAGTGAACTATTGGGTCATGGCCCTTGGGGGCGAAGCGGTATCCATGGCTTTCAGCCTCGTGGCGGCCGCCTGCATCCTCGGTCTCGGCGCTGGACTGTACCGCAGATATTTCAACGAGGAGATCCGGTTACGGCCGGCCAACCGGCAGTCATGGCTCAACACCCTGCTTTGCGCATATCTGCCCATCCCGGTTCTTGCGGCTATCGGCACCGGCTTTGAGTATGCCGAAATCCTGTTTCCAAACCTTGTCCGCCATGTCTCACTCGAAGCACCGGAAGGAGTTTCACTCGCTCTACCGCTGTTGGATATGCTTATCTCTGCGGTGGAGTCGGCCTTCTACGCGGCACCGGTGGCCATGATCGCCGTTTTTCTCCTTCGGCGATACCTAAAACATACATGGACGGCCATCGTCGTCGTGCTCATCCTGTGCACAGCGGCAGCGCTGACCAAACGGATGCCGCTTCCGGCCGCGATTTTCCGGATAGGAGAGAACATGGCAATGGCCATTGTCCTGGCAATCCTCGTCCTTCGAGTTCTGCGGAAAAACATACTCGCCTATTTCATTTTCATCTTTGCCGGGACCTGTTTTAGCAGCGCCATGACGCTCATATCCCAAGGCAGCGGCATTTGGTTCCAGTATGGCCTCCTGCTCATCCTCTTCGGACTTCTACCGGCGCTGTATTGCGCATGGCAAACCCAAAACCGAACCGACCCATTAGGGGCCCGTTTATGACAATGCAATAAACAACAGGCCGGCCACTCCACGAGAAGTCGTTCATGAATAAACATTGGACAGGCTCCTCTATCTCCAGTAGATTAAATTAACTTGACGATGGCATGGTCCATTGCCCGGCAACATGGGGAACGAAGCGGGTCTGCGAAAGCTGGCTGCTCTATAACCGCCGTTAGCAAGCCTGCTAGAATATTAATGTCCGGCAAAATATTACAGTTCATGAAACAACATCTCATTATCATGACATTGTGCCTGGGTCTTACCTCAACACTCCTGGCCCAGGAAAAGAATGCCGGCGAAGCGCAGTATTTCCCGATGCCAGCAACCGGCAGCACGCAACTGCCGTATTCGGAGGCGGTCAAGCTGGACGATACGCTCTATGTATCCGGCCAGGTCGGCAATCTCCCGGGAACCCTGGCCCTCGTACCCGGCGGCATCGAGCCCGAAGCGCGGCGCGCACTCGAAAACATCAAGGCGATCCTGGAGCGCCACGGCAGTTCATTGGAGCACGTTGTGAAGTGCACGGTCTTCCTGGCGGACATCAAGGAATGGCCTGCTTTCAACGCGGTCTATCGCGAGGTTTTCACGACGAACCTCCCCGCCCGCAGCGCGCTGGCCGCAAGCGGACTGGCGTTGGGAGCGCGCGTCGAAGTCGAGTGCATCGCCTTCGTGCCTCCCGCAAAATGAAAAAAACGTCAACCCGGCGCTTGCCACCCGCGCTTTTGCCGTGGCGGCAAATATATCGAAGTGGACCGTTGGGGCAAGCAATGAAACGACTTGCTGCAACTGATCGTCGAAGGGCAAACCGGATGTTTTGATACTTCCGGCATTTATATTAACACGCCTCAGCCAGAGGCCGGAATCCTGGAATGAAGAAGATGCAAGGATTTCAAACCACATATGTGTGCACCAAGAGATGAGCACGGACCGTGCCGCGGCGGCGCGATCCTGTCTGAGTCGTTGGCTTGGTTGTGGCGATAAAGGAAGACGGGGGAAATGCAATGAATATAAGCATCCACATCAAGCGTAAATTCAAAATCAACGGCAAAGAATACAATTCCCTTGAGGAAATGCCCGATGACATCCGGGAAAAATTTAAGCAAACGATGGCTTCACAGGCGGACTCAAAACACCCGATCAATCTCACGACAACGCGGGCAAAAATTACGTTTAACGGCGCGGAATACGGAAGCATGGACGCCATGCCCCAAGACGCCCGCCAGCTATACGAAAAAGTGTTGAAAGCAACGTTCGGCAAGCGGATCTGTTTTCATGGCGCCGTCGAGAATCAGCGGATATTGCCATTTGGAACCCCGGACGAGGTTCGCGCCGAGGTTCGGCACTGCATTGATTCCCTGGCCAGCGATGGCACGAGCTACATCCTCGCTCCCTGCCACAACCTCCAGGTGAACACCCCGGTGGAAAACATCATCGCCATGTACGATGAAGCCTGGCGATACGGCAAGATGCCCTAAAACCGGATACCGGGAGAGGAATAGATGCTGACAGCATGAAAGCTCAATCGCCTTATTTGGCACACTCAACTACATGTTGCCCGCATGTGTGGATTTGGGTAATAGTGTTATTTAGCCTGGCCTTCGCCGGCTTGCCCGCCTCGGCCGGCGAGCCGGCATCCAGCCCCGTTACCGACACGCCGCGCTGGTGGCGCGGCAATCTGCACACCCACACGTTCTGGAGCAGCGACGGAGACGCTTTTCCGGAGAGTATCGCCCAGTGGTACAAGGATCACGGGTACAACTTTTTGGCATTTACCGATCACGGAATCCTGCTCCAAGGCGAGCAATGGAAGAATTTCCCGAACCAGCAGGCCCGGACGGAATACCGCAAGCTGTTCGGCGACGAGTGGGTCCAGACTCGCACCAACAACCATGATGGGCGTATCCAGGTACGGCTGCGAACTTTGGAGGAGTTCCGCCCTATGTTCGAGGAGCCGCAGAAATTCTTATTGATCATGGGGAACGAGATTTCCGCCGGCGGGCATGTGGTGGCGCTGAATCAGGACGTGCTACTGGTCCCGGATCGCGCTGCACCGGGAGGACGCTACGGGTCAATTCGAGACGTTGTCAACAAGGTAGACGCCTGTCGCGCATCAAGCGGCCGCAGTATGTTTGCCATATTGGCGCACCCCAATTATACATGGGCCGTTTCCGCCGAGATGATGATCGATATTGAAACCTTGCGCTTCTTCGAGGTATATAACGGCCATCCGCGCGGTAATAACGATGGCGACGCGCATCGCGCGAGCACTGACCGCATGTGGGATATCGTGCTGGCTTCCCGTTTGAGCAACAAAAACGGCAAGCTGCTCTACGGCGTGGCAGCGGACGATGCGCACAACTACCATGGAGGGAGCTGTGGACCCGGCCGCGGCTGGGTGATGGTTAATAGCGCCCAATTGACGCCGGAGGCAATTTTAGATGCGCTGGAACAGGGCGACTTTTACGCGACGACAGGGGTCATGCTCCGCAAGATGAGTCAGTCTAGCGGCACGATTCGCGTCGAGATCGCACCCCAGGAGGGCGTTCAATACATCACTGAATACGTCGGAACCCGTCGCGGCGTTGACCTGGCAAACACCCCGACATTAGGCGCGGACGGCCAGAAGATACCCAACGCCACCCGAACATACAGCCGGAGTATTGGGGATGTGTTGTTTCGCAGTACAAACGCCTGTTCCCGTTACACGTTTTCGGGCGATGAACTATATGTCCGCGTTCGGATCACATCTTCAGCCGACCATGTGGATCCTGTCACAGCGCAATCGCTTGGTGACAAACAGCGGGCATGGGGACAACCGATGGTTCTCAGCGAGCACAGGAGCCCTAATAATAAAGAATAAAGATTTGCATATTGGCATAAATTGAAGCATCAACCACTACCCTCTATTATAAAACTCTATGCTGCCGCAATGAAACTTGCACGGATAATTTGCGCTACGGCTTTGGCCGCAACCATGTCCAACCCGGACGGTTTTGCGGCCGCAGGCCCATCCAACAACCCCGTTGGCTCCAACGCCCCTGCCCTCGCATCCCAGCCATCGGGCGAGACCATTGATGCCTTCCTGAACGCGAATGATCCCCGCTGCCGCACAGCACTCACCCGGACGCAAAACTGGGCGAATAACCTTGAGGTCAATCCAGACGACCTGCGCGCCCACGGCATCAAGGGCAAAAAAAAGCTGGCCGAGCTGCTGGATATTTACCTGCGGCTTTATGACATTGCCGGCGGCGACAAAAACGCATTACAGGAGCGCATCCTTGGTATTACGGCGATTACAGCTACGCCGAGATACCACGACATGCTTCGCGTTACGGATCAGCAATTCAAGGAGGACTCAACCTCTTACCTGCGCGTGGCATTCCTGATGGATCGCTTCGGGCTGGACACCAGGTTCTATCGCCAGGAAATCATCAAGGTTCTGCCGCGGCTCAATGATCACATGAAATATCGCGGGGCCGATCAACGCATGGCCTTTCATCTTTATTACAAGCATTTTGGATTGGAAGAGCCTTTCCCCCTGCAATCCGCTTACCAAGCCGGCGTAATTGCCGCCCGCCACTCGCCCGACTGGTACAAGCAAAACAAGCGGGAAATATACAACCTGACCCATGAAATCTTTGTGCCCTATGAATTCGGCGAGAAACTGAATGCCGACTTTTTTTCAGAGCCGGACAAGGCCTATCTGCGCCCCCTGTTAGCCGACTTAACCGCGTATGGCATCGGCCTGGACGATACCGACATTACGGCTGAACTGACCTCCTGCCTGCGTTACCTGCATTTCACCGATCTGCCGGTATACCGGGAGTCGCTCCAGTACCTGCTGAAAAACCAATGGCCCGACGGCAAATGGGGCAGCTATGAACAATATCGGGGTGATTACGGGGATTATGTCAACCAGGCGTTTTACCTGCACACCACCCTGGTTGTCGTGGATGCCTTGACAACGGCCTTCCACTACCGGGAACGGTGAGGGATGTAGGAAGAGGACGCCTGACGCCAGACGCCTGTCTGGATAGGAGTGAATAGGAAACAGTTGCCGCTTTTGGTGGCCAAATCTAAACCAGGAACACAGCATGAAATCAAAACCAAAATCGTCATTAAAAGGAAGTCCATTGTACCTGTGTTCGCCGGTCAATGCGCTGGTGGAAGGGCTTTACGAGGAAAAAGTGCCTTTGCGGGAAATCAAGCAACACGGCGATTTCGGCCTGGGCACATTCGACAACCTGGACGGGGAAATGATCATGCTCGATGGCACCGTGTACCAGATAAATTCTGCGGGCCGCGTGGCGGTCATTAATGACGAATGCCGGACGCCGTTCGCCTGCGTCACGTTTTACCGGCCAATCAGCCACGAGGAAGTGGCGCAGGAAATGGACTACCCGGCGTTTTTGGACCTGGTCCAGCGTCTCCTGCCCTCGCCCAATATTTTTTATGCCATTCGCATGGAGGGCGTCTTCGCCTACGTAAAAACGCGCTCCGTGCCCAAGCAGGCAAATTATCGCCCCCTGGTGGACGTGGCCAAAGATCAACCGGAATTCGAATTTCGGAATATTTCCGGAACCCTCGCCGGTTTCATTACGCCCTCATTTATGGGCTCGGTCAATGTGCCCGGGCTGCACCTGCATTTCCTGTCCACCGATTTAACCTGCGGCGGGCATTTGCTTGAATGCCGGCCCCGCCAGGGACGCATCGGCGTGCAGTTCATCACGCGGCTGGAACTGTCGTTCCCCATGACCTTCGATTACTTGACCCAGGACTTCACCCGCAATATCGAGAAGGATTTGAATAAAGCGGAAAAGTGAAGTCTGGCGACAGAGGTCATTCCTCAGGCCGGGAATTGAAGTTTGACGATGGAGAAATCGTCGTCGAGCGGGCCGGCGCCGTGCATCTCGTGCACTTTTTTGGCCAACTCCTCGATTTCCGGCTTGCCGGCGCCGGCGGAATCGGCCATGAGCTGGGAAAATTCGCCGAACGTCCACAGGGTTCCGTCCGGCCGGGTAATTTCATACACCCCGTCGCTCATGAGAAACAGGGTGCTGCCGGGCGGGATGGCCCGCGTCTCGGTGCGGTAGGCCGTTCCCGACATGCCACCCAGAACCATGCCCGGCGCGCCCATTTCCGTCACGGCCATTTTGCCTGCCGGGTCCTTGTTGATCAATAAGCATGGCGGGTGCCCGGCACAGGCATAGCGCAATGTCCCCTTGGAACGCGTATACACGCCGTACCAGATCGTGAAATACATATTGTTATGTTTTTCCATCAGGAAGGCTTCGTTGAGCACCGTCAGCATGGCGCCCGGCTCGCCGAAATCCGTGTTCGGCAGGGATTGCGACCGGAGCACGTTCATGGCCGAAATGGAAAGCAAGGCCGCGCCCACCCCGTGCCCGCAGACATCCAGCAAGAACATGCAGAACCGATCGTCATCCAGCCAGTGATATCCGAATGCATCGCCACCCAACGAGGTGGAGGGAATGAACTGCCAGCTCGTGCGCACGGGCCCCTCCTCCAGCGGCACGGGCAGGAGCGATTGCACATAGGCGGCCGCCTCGGCCAGCTCGGCGGCCAGCGCCTTCTGGCTGGCCAGCAGGGCCTGGTAAGCTTCGTTGCGCTCCAGCAGGTTGATGTAACCCTGCGAGTGATATCGGATGCGCGCCACCAGTTCGATCCGGTCGGGAAGCTTGACCAGATAATCGTTGGCGCCCAGCGCAAAGGCCTCCGCCTTGGTGGTGGGTTCCTCCTTGGTCGAAAGCACGATGAGCGGGGTGTCCCGCAGGGCGGGATCGGCCCGGTAGAATTTCACCAGCGTCAGGCCGTCAATTTCCGGCATGACAAGGTCCTGGAGAATGACGGTGGGCGCCAGTTCGCGGGCCATCTTCATGGCGCCGGCCGGATCGCTGCAGTAATGGAAGCTGATATCGGCTTCGGGCGCCAGCATGCGGCGCACGGCCTCGCCGATCATGGCCTGATCATCCACCAGCAGGACCTTGATCGCATGCTGGGTCAACGCGGTTTTTAACGGGCTGTCGTTTGTGTTTTCCATGGGTGTCCTTAAGGTGTAATAGCCATTTTAACCAATGCGGGTTATGCCCGCAACCCAAGTGTCTCGAATTCGGTTCGCAAAAAGCGTCGGCGATTCCGGCGCATCTGTCCCGTTGCCGCGCTCGCGCATCCGCGAGGATAGCGCTTCGCGCGACGCCGGAATATCTGAGCCGGACTTGCCTTGTTTTTGCGAACCCGCCTCCGGCGGGAACCGAATTCGATCCACGGTGGCAACGCTAACGCAGAAATCAACAGTTGTATTCGTAGCCGTATCAATTACTCCAATCAACGCCTTATATGTTCAATCAAAAATTATCTTGTTGTTTGTAGTAGTTCCTGATGTCTGAGGTACTAACCGCGGCTATCCGTCAGCTGACGGATAGGGGCCTATTTCGATAGAACGACATACTTATCCCGCTTCTAATGGCCGCCTGATTCAAACAGGCTTCGTTTTCTTTTTTTCAATTCCCTGCATTATGGCATCCGCGATGGCGCCCAGCGGCAGGATTCTTTCGGCGGCGCCCAGTTCCGCTGCCGCCCGCGGCATCCCGTATACGACGGAGGTGGCTTCGTCCTGCGCCAGGGTATGCCAGCCGCATCGCCGCAGGGCCAGCAACCCCTCGCCGCCATCCCGCCCCATGCCGGTCAACAATACAGCCACGCCATTCGGCGACCAATGCGCCGCCACGCTCTTGAAAAACACATCCGCGGAAGGACGATAAAAACATCCGGCCGGCTCCACCCGATATTCAAGCGTACCGTGTTTCGTCAGCACCAGGTGATCGTTGGTGCCGGCCAGCCAGACGACGCCTATCTCCGGCCGGCATCCCGGCGTGGCCACCTTGACATGCAACGGACAATGCGTGCCCAGCCAGACGGCCAGATCCGACGCAAACTCCTTGTCCACGTGCTGGATGATCACCACGGCCGCGTCGATTACTTTCGGAAATCGCGACAAAATATCCGCCAGCGCCGCGGGGCCGCCGGTCGAGGCGCCCAGGACGATGAGCGGCAGGTGGGGCTTTACCGCGGGAGGCGCATTTAATTCCGTCGCCGCCGGACTCACTGACGCCGGGCGATTGATCAAGTGGCCGACGATCTCGATCTTGCGCAACAGCGCCTGGGCGCCGGCCAGTTTGCCATCCGTGCCCAGCACGGGGGTATTAACGGCATCCAGCGCACCGTAACCCATGGCCTCAAACACCAGGCCTATATTGCCGTCCACGGTGGCGGTCACCACCAGGATGGGACAGGGCGAATCCCGCATAATATGGCGGGTGGCCTCGGCGCCGTTCATGACCGGCATGATCAGGTCCATGAGAATCATGTCGGGGCGGTCTTCCGCGCACTTCCGGACCGCCTCGGCGCCGTCGCGCGCCACCCAGGCAATCGTGTAATCCGGGTGGCTGCGCACTACGCGCCGCAGGGCTTCCACCGCCATCAGCAGGTCGTTGACAATTGCAATCCTCAAGGATCTCCGATCACATCCGTCACGGTCTTTAGAAACGTTTCGTCATGAAAACTGCTCTTGGTAAGGTAATGGGTGGCCCCCGCCTCGAGTCCACTCAGCCGATCCTCCTCGCGGTCCTTGTAGGATACGATGATCACGGGCAAAACCTTGAGCCGGGCATCCTGCTTGATGTGCCGCACAAGCTCGATGCCGTTCATCCGCGGCATATCCACGTCGCTGACAACCAAGTCGTAACGCCCCATGCGCACCGTATTCCAGGCATCCATGCCATCCACGGCCACGTCCACGGCATACCCGCGGTTTTCCAGCAGCTTGCGCTCCATTTCGCGGACCGTGATCGAATCATCCGCAACCAGAATATGCTTGCGGGTCTTGGCAGCCGCCGCCTTGTCCACCACCTGAAATTTCTTCAGGCGGCCGCCGGAAAGAAGATTTTCGATGGACCGCACCAGGTCCTCCGTATCGACAATCATCACGGGGGCGCCGTCATCCAACAGGGAGACCGCACTTACGTCCTGGACTTTGCCCAGCCGCGGGTCCAGCGTGCGCACCACCAGCTTGCTTTCCCCGATCAACCGATCAACCACCAGGCCATAGGCACTGGAACGGTCGCCGATAATCACGATGGGCCACGCCGCCGGGCGCTTGACGGCGCCGCCCAGTTCCAGCACCTCGCGCGCATCCACCAGCCCGATATGCCGTTGATTCAATGTCAGGTATCGCCGGCCCTCCAAGGTCTGGATTTCCTCCGGCGAGGCGACGACCAGGTGGTCGATCCGCGTCAGCGGAATGGCATACGGATCACCCGCAATTTCCACCAGCAGGGTGCGCACGACCGAAAGCGTAATCGGAAGCTGCATGTGGAACCGGGTCCCGGCGCCGGGGTGCGTCTCCACGCGCACGAGGCCGCCCACTTCCTGGGTCAGATTGCGGACAATATCCAGCCCCACCCCGCGCCCGGAAATTTCAGTCACTGTTTCGCGCGTCGAAAATCCAGGCAAAAAAAGGAAATCCAGCAATTCGGCCTCGGTAAGACGGCTGACCATTTCATCGGTGCTGAGTCCGCGGGCAACCACTTTCCGGCGAATCCGCTCCAGGTCAATCCCCCGCCCGTCATCCGCCACGATCACATGCAGCTGCCCGGCCTGGTGCCGCGCTTCCAGCGTCAGGGATCCTTCCGGATTTTTTCCCGCCGTCTGCCGCTCCTCGGGGCTTTCCAGCGCATGGTCCAGCGCGTTGCGCAAAAGGTGGGTCAACGGGGCTTCCAGTTTTTCCAGGATTTCGCGATCCACACCCGTGGTCTGGCCGATCATCTCGAATTTGACTTTTTTGTTCATCTGGCGCGCCAGGTCTCGAACCATGCGCGGGAATCCCTGCACGCCATCGGCAAACGGCCGCATGCGACTGATCAGGCCTTCCCGATAAAGCCGGTCAGCCAAGTCCGACGACTGCTGCGCGAAGAAATCGAATTCCTCCAGGCGCTTGGACGTGGCCTGGCGGCAGTCATCCAGCTTCCGGCGCAGGATGGCGATCCGTTCCGCCGCCTGGCTGCCCCGCTGGCCACCATCCCGCGCCGAGCATGCTTGTTCCACCAAACGGGCTAATTCGTTCTGCCGTTTTTTCAGCGTCTGCAATTCCGCGGCAAACGGCTCGAACCAGCGCGTCTGGACCATATATTCGCCCATCATTCCGAGCATGCGATTCAGATTATCGGATGATACCCGTACGGCCCGATCCTTGCTCTCCGTGCCGGCGGCGGGAGCCGACTTTTCGGATAGAACCGACGGCTTGGCCGGTACCGACGACTCGGCTGATGGTCCGGCTTTAGCGGGTTTAGATTCCGGGGCGGGATTTGATCTTTCCACCGGCTTCGGACTTTCCGCCGGCTTGGCTGCCTTCGCGCCTGGCGCCGCCTGGCCGGAGCGGATGGCCGCCAACCGACCGACCAGTTCGTCAATTTCCGCCTGATGTTCAGTGCGCCAGGCGGCGGCATCCGCCTCCGGCACGCCGGCGATTTTCACCAGCATATCCACGCCGCTCAACAGGCCATCCACCGCCTCCGGCTGAATAACAATCTCGCCCTTCTGGGCGGCAACAAAACAATCTTCCAGTGCGTGGGCGACTTTAACGGCGGGATCGAGGCCGACAATACGCGCGGCGCCCTTCAGCGAATGGGCGGCGCGCATCATGGCCGCCAGCCGCTCCGTATTGCGGGGATCCTGCTCGAGGGCCACCAGGCTCTCGTTCAGAACGGCCGTCTGCGCTTCCGTCTCCTGCCGGAACAAATCCAGCATGGAAAAAGCGCTTAAATCCTGTCCGCCGTTTGTCGCCATATTACAACCATGCTCTCAGGTGTTCAGTGTTCGGGGTTCGGTGTTCAGTTCGCTATACTCGCCGGCGGTCTCAGCAACGGCCCAACGTCGTTCCTGCTCGGGAAGATGCCGTTCGAGCGACTTCTCGAGACCATTTAGCATTCGAATGCACTGTTTATAGCGCTCGCGATATTTTGCGTATACATCGTTCTTGATATGTCCCTTCAATTTGGCCATGAATAGATGATGAATAGTTTCGCCCGCCTCCCCGCGACTGCGGTTAACTCCCTCGACCTTGTTCCTCACATGGCGGTCGTCATGTTTCTCAGCTAACTGCGCCGGCGAGCTATTGGATGATCTTCGGATCTGTGAGCCGAGTTCATATCGCTCCTCGGACGGCCATGCATGGCTGAGATCGCAAATCTCCAGGTGAAGCTGGCAGAGCTTCTGATAGATCTGTAAATCTTCAACGTCCAAATAAGTCTTGTCTGTTGCCTTGGGGTTCATCGGTCATTCTCCTCCGAACTCCGAACACTGAACACTGAATAATCACCCGGTGATTATTCAAAGCATTCATGCCAATACTTTTGCCAGCGCGTGAAAAACCAGTTCGTCGTCGAGCAGTCCGATCTTGCGCCTGTCGGCCGTGAGCATGCCGCGGCTGAACTGCGGGACGGCATGGGCCACGGTCGCCGGAATGGCCTGGACGGTGTCCCGATTAAACCGCTGCAGGCCCATAACCTCGTCCACGGGAAAGGCCAGGTTAAACCGATCCTTGCGCGCCACCAGCAGGCGCGGCAGTACCTGGGCAGTCCCATTTGCCGACGACTCCAACCCCAGCAAATTGGCAAGTGAAAAACATAACAGCAGTTCGCCGCGCACACTTGCCAATCCCATAAACATCCGGTCGGAGCGATGCGGGACACGCCGGATGGGGCGCATGGACACAATTTCCACGCACAAGCGCGCGCTGAACGCCAGCCATTCCGGCCCGATTCTGAACACCATGGCCGTATCGGTGAACCCGGCTTCAGTCTCTTTGGCACGGGCCAGGAATTGGGTCCATTCCTCGATATAGCCGGTGGGCGGCGTGCGATTCAGCAAGGCGTGCGCGCCCTGTTCGAATGTCGGGCAGTTTCGGCAATGAATGTGCCGGTGCAATTCGGGGCAGGACTTGTCGCCCTGGACACCGATCCGGTTCCAGCAATCCTGGATAGGGGTCGCGTTCATAAGGTCACCTTCGCTTGGTCACGGACGCGTTCGGCGCGCCGGCGCAGGCGCTCGGCGCCCGCTTCGTCGCCGTGGCGCGCCTTCAGCAGGGAAAGATGAATCAACGCCTCGTAACAATCCGCGTCCAGGTATAGCACCCGGTTCAGGCATTCTTCCGCCGCTTGATCTTGCCCCGCCGCCACCCTGATTACACCCAGGAGAAAATGGACTTCCGCCAGCTGAGGTTTTTCCTTCAGCAGTTCCTGGCATATGGCGGCCGCCTCGTCCAAGCGACCCTGGTCAGCCAGAAAGCGGACGCCCTCCAGCCGGGAGGTCGGCTCCAGCCGAGAGGTCGGCGCCAGACGGGAGGTCGGCGCCAGCCGAGAGGTCGGCGCCAGACGGGATGCCGAGTTAAGCGGGCTTTTAACTGATGCCAAGCCCGGCTTCGCGGACATGGCTTGTTCCGATCCGCGTCTGTCAGTGACATCTGCGGATAATTGATTTGGCCGCGGCTCCACCGTCTTGACGTGCACATTGATTTTGCAATAGGCGAAGGCGCTATTGTGACGGACCGGCTCGTAGCGCTCGGCCAGCAGGGGCATCATTTCGGCATGCCCCACAAACAGCAGCCCTCCGGAGTTCAAGTGCCGGTCGATAGCGGCAACGATATGCCGGCGGGCTTTATCGTGCTGGTAAATAAGCAGATTGCGGCAAAAAACGATGTCATAGGCTTTTCCCGCAAAGAACTCCTGCGGCTCCATTATATTGCCATGGATGAACCGGATACCGGTGCGTACCTCAGGACAGACAGTCCTGATGGCGCCTTCGCGCTTGAAATAGCACTCGCCATATTCCAATAAACCGCCCCGGAAGGAATTGGGACCGTAGGCCCCTGTTCTGGCCTTGCGTAATAAAGCCGGACTGATATCCACGGCATCGATCTGGTATTGCTCTGCGCGAAGGCCCGCCGACTGAAGCGTCATGGCAATGGAATAGGGCTCCTCCCCGGAGGAGCAGGGAACACTCAACACCTGCAGCCGGTCATGGGGATGTGCGGCCAACCATGTCGCACGCACGTACCGGGCCAGAAAAACAAACGGCTCGCGATCGCGAAAGAACCAGGTTTCCGGCACGACGATCTCTTCGATCAGCGCATGGAGTTCATCCGGCGCCGACATCTCGGCCGGCGCTAAGTTCAAGCGCTTCAGGTAGTCGCTTTCCTTCGCCAGGCCGCACGCAGCCATGCGCCGGTTAACGGCATCAGCCACGGCCCGCGGGCCCAGGGTATGCGCCTCCAGCCCGGCTACTTCAGACAGCCATTGTTCTACGGTGTTTACCGTCATGATACAGACTTCTCCGGTTCCGTAAACAACAGGTGTTCAAACTCCTTCGGCACCAGATGGGCTACCACGACCCGCTGAATAAATCCAGTGCCATTGACGGCCAACTTGCCCAGGCAGTTAGATCCGGGAACGGCCACGTTATCCTGGCTGAAATCGGATTCCTCCCGTTCCACGGTGTTCGTCACCGTTTCGGCCAAAAGCCCAATGACGCGCTGTTTGTCACCACTCCCGGCATAGGGCGTCAGAATGATCCGTGTGCTCAAGTACACGGCGCAAGGCGCGCCGCCAACCAGGCGCCCGAGATCCACGACCGGCACGCCAATTCCACGATAATTAGCCAGGCCGACTATATAGGCGGGCACGCCCGGGCAAGTCCGCAAGGTCACCAGCGGAACCACCTCGATGACCTTGCTTGCCTCCATGGCAAAACTGGCATTCCCCGCTTTGAAGACGATAAACAGCATATTACACTTTAAATTTTTCCACTTCCGCCTGCAGTCTCTGGGCAGCATCGCGCAACTGCACGGTGGCCTCGTTGAACCGGCGCAACGACTCCGATGTTTCGACGGCGCCTTTGCTTACCTGCGCCAGGGACTGGCTGATATGCTGAGCGCCCTGCGACTGCGCACGCATACCGTCATTGACCATTTCAAATTTAGGCGTGAGGTCTTTCACTTGCGCGATAATATCCACCAGCGGACGGCTGATGGCCTCGATCGCCTCCGTGCCGCGGCCGACCTCGCTGCTGAATTTATCCATCTCCATAACGCCGGCGGCCACGGCCGACTGCATTTCCTTGACCATGCGCTCGATATCAAGCGTGGCCACGGCGGTCTGGTCCGCTAACCGGCGAATTTCACGGGCGACAACCGCGAAGCCCTGGCCATATTTTCCAGCCTTTTCCGCCTCGATGGCGGCATTCAACGACAACAGGTTGGTCTGATCGGCCACTTTGGTGATCGTGGTCACTATCCCGCTTATCGTTCCGGCTTTCTGGTTGATGGCCGCCAGTTTATCTGAAACGGAAACCGAGGCCTTCACCAATTGCCGGATGGAAGCATCCATGCCGGCCAAGCCCGCGCGACCGGTATCGGCCAGCGTGGCGGCGCCTTCCGCCACATTCTTTACCGTCTCCATGGTTTGGGAAAGCTCCTGGGACGTGGCCGATATTTCCTTGGACGCCGTGGCCACCTGCGTGGTCGAGGAGCCGAAATCGGCGACGACCGATTCCTGCTCTTGCGCGGTGGCCTCGATTTCCGTGGCGGTTGATACCAACTGGACACTTGACCGTTTAACCTGGCCAACCAGCGAATTCAGGCTGTCGGCCATGGCCGACATGGAATGCCAGAGTTGGCCCGTCTCATCCCGCGGCGGCCGGCGGAGGCGGTTAATTTGCGCAATCGCCTGGCGCGCCTCGGCGAGGCGGCCGCGCGTGATCAAGCCCGCCACCCCTGCCAGGTCCGTGATGGCGCGCGTGATGGACCTTGACAGCATCCGAAGCACCAGGGTCGTCAGCAGAATGGCCCCCAGTCCCACCATTAAATTCAGGTTGCGGATGACACGCGTGGAGGACATGACCTCGTTGGCCAGCGCTCGCGCAATCACGATCCACCCGAACAACGGATCGGTGCGGTAGGCCGCCAAGACCTCGTTGGCCTTATAGATATAATGCATGCTTCCGTTTTTATTCATCAAAATTTCCGGGCCGAAATCCATGCTGGCCAGGTTGGTCGCCATTACCAGTGTAGGATCCGGATGCGACCAGACGACACCCCGGCGGTCGGTCACAAAGATATAACCTGAAGGCCCGATTTTGGCCGGTTCCACAAACTTGGACGTGAATGATTTCAGGTCCAGCGCGCCCAGGAGCACGCCGACGGGTTTTCCACCGGCCCGCACGGACACGGCAACGGCAATGGTCGGATTACCGGAAACCTTGCTGCGAATAACTTCGGAGATGGCAACCGTGCCGGTCACCGCCTGTTTAAAATAATCACGCTCGGCGATGTTGAACGTTTGCGAGTCATCGGGCGCGGAAGAGCAGACGGCGGCGCCCCGCCGGTCCACGAGCAATATTGTTTCATAGTAGGGCGCATCCCGGCTGAACCGCTTGAGCAGTTCCGAGCCCTGAGCGGTCATGCCGGGGCCGGGCGAGGCCGCGCCGACAATGCTTTTTAACAATTCCACATCGCCCCACAACAACAATTCGCGTTGCCGCTCACCGACCCAGGCGCTAATGCTCTTGATCGTGGAATCGGCCATCTGATTCATGGAATCCATGGCGGCCTGTTCCATGGCCGCGCGCGACACGCGATAGGTCAGCCATGTCGAGGCGCCCAGGCTGAGAATGAACAACAGGATGGTCGGGACGACAATCTTGGTCCGCATACTGATGGTTTGCATGGTCGTATCCCCGCTGTTGTTATATTTAGATCTGCACTCCGAATTCTGAATCGGGTTTGGCAACGTTGCCGTTCTCACGAACCGGTTGCTACACCAACCTGGTGTAGTGGCGGTTCGGTAAAACCGCAAGATTGTCATGTCATAGGATCCGCCTAAGGCGGAAAATTCCTGCACGCCGAATTAGACTTTGAACTGGGCTGCTTCCTGCTGAAGGCCACGGGCGGCTTCCTTCAATTGCTCCGTAGCCTCGTTAAACTGGCGGAGCGATTCCCTGGTCTGGTGCGCGCCTTCACTCAACTGCCCCATGGCCTCGCTGATTTGCCGCGCCCCTGACGATTGAGCCTGCATGCCTTCGTTGACCGATTCAAACCGTGGGGCCAGCACCTTAACCTGCTCAATGATCCGGCCCATTTGCACGCCGATCTCGCTGACGGCGCTGACCCCCTGCGTAACTTCGACCGTGAACTTATCCATTTCCATTACCCCGGAAGTCACGGAAGTCTGCATTTCGCGGACGGTCTGCTCGATTTCCAGGGACGCCACGGCGGTCTGGTCCGCCAGGCGCCGGATCTCGCGCGCCACAACCGAGAACCCGAGCCCATATTCTCCGGCCTTTTCCGCCTCAATGGCAGCGTTGAGCGACAACAGGTTCGTCTGATCGGCCACCTTGGTGATGGTGGTCACCATGCTGTTGATGGCGTTGGCCTTTTCGTTGATTACCGCCAGGCGCGCGGAAATGGCGCCGGTTGCCTCGGCAAGCTGGCGCATGGAGCTCTCCATGCCTGTCAAGCTGACGCGGCCGGTATCGGCCAGGCCTTCCGTTTCGGCGGACGCGGTTT
>JAQUMN010000051.1 GCA_028718125.1 Kiritimatiellia bacterium | reverse complement strand
CCGGTGGATGCCGCGCTCAAAACCATTGACCGGATTACGGGGACGCAGGGCAAACTGCTGGAGTATGCCATCCAGGCCGTGACCATCGGGAAGGACGCGCAGGGCGAGGTCAGCATGCGCGTGGCCTTTGGCGATGCCGTGGTCAGCGGCAAAGCGGCCAGCACCGACATCGTCCACGCCAGCGCCAGCGCTTACTTGAATTGCGTCAACCGCGTTCTGATGAGTCGCGCGCTGAAGAAGTAAGGGAGTAAGTTGTGAGCATCAGCCCATCCACTATGCCATATGCCGTTCTCGGGCACCCGATCCGGCATTCACTTTCGCCCCGCATGCAGAATGCGGCGTTTGAGGCGCTGGCCATGGATGCCGTATACCTGGCGTTCGATGTGCCCCCCGAAAAGCTCATGCAGACCCTGCCGGTCATGGCGGAAATGGGGTTTGCCGGTATTAACCTGACGGTGCCGCTCAAGGAAGTCGCATTTCGCGGACTGGCTGACCTCGATGAAGCTGCACGGCGTTTGGGTTCGGTTAATACCATAAAAATCAGAGCCGGCGCTATGAAAGGCTTCAGCACGGACGGCGAAGGTTTCTTGCGCGCAATCCGCGAAGCATTCGATCTGCAGGTAAAGGGGCTCAGCCTGTTCCTGCTGGGTTGCGGCGGCGCCGGGCGCGCGGTGGCTTTTGCCTGCGCCGCAGCGGGCGCCGGTCGCCTTGTGCTGGCCGATGCGGATGGCGCCCGGCTGGCTAAACTGGAAACAGACCTGCGCGCACTCGGGCTCAAGACTGCTGTTTCGGCGGTTGGCACGGAGCCGCAGGCTTGGCGCCGTGCGTGCCGGGAGGCCGAATTGGTCGTGCATGCCACGCCGATCGGAATGCATGCGGGCGAGCCCTCGGTCCTGCCTCCGGAAGCATTCCGCAGCGGCCAGCAGGTTTTCGATCTGATATATATGTTCCCGGAAACCGTTTTAATGCGCGCGGCGTCTGCGGCCGGCGCGCGCGCGGCCAACGGCCTCGGCATGCTCATGCACCAGGGCGCGCTTTCGTTTTCCATCTGGACTGGGCGCGAGGCGCCGGTTGCTGTCATGCGTAACGAGCTGGAAAAGGCGGTCTATGGAAAAATGAAGAAGGCAGAATGAAGAATGCAGAATGAAATAATGCCTCCGATGAAATCAGGTTTCGGGCTGACCTCTGACCTCTGAATATGAACATCCTGGTTCCATTCTGGGCCGATCTTTATTTTGCCGTGCTATCCATCCTCTGGGGAGCGTGCATCGGCAGTTTCGCGAATGTCTGCATTTATCGCATCCCGCGCGGCATCTCCGTCGTGACCCCTCGTTCGCGGTGTCCGCATTGCGAGCAGATGATCGCCTGGTATGACAATATACCGCTCTTCAGTTTCTTCATCCTTGGCAGGCAATGCCGGCATTGTGGCCAGCGTATTTCTCCCCGATATTTCCTGGTGGAATTTATAACGGCTATCGTGTTTCTGCTCATCTGGCTGAAATTCGGATTTGATGCGCGCACCCCGGTATACTGGCTGATGGCCACGGGTCTAATTATCGGCACCTTCATTGATCTGGAGTTCATGATCCTGCCGGATCGTCTGACGGTCGGCGGGATGATCGCAGGTCCGATCCTGAGCCTGCTGGTGCCGTCTATACATGGACAAGCGACCGCTTATACCGGTTTTTGCGCGTCGGTCAGCGGGCTGGCGATGGGCGCCATTTTCCTGTGGCTTGTGGCAACGCTGGGAACACTGGCGTTTCGTAAAGAGGCCATGGGGATGGGGGATGTCAAGCTCATGGGCGCTCTCGGCGCCTTCATGGGCTGGAAGGCGGTGTTATTCGTCCTTATGGGCGCCTCGCTGGCGGGGGCGGTTGTCGGCTTGACGTTGGTTATGAGCCGTCGTAAAACAATGGCCAGCAGAATCCCGTTTGGCCCCTATATTGCGCTGGCCGCCATTGTTTGGCTTTTATGGGGCAAAGGCTGGTGGATTGCCTATATGACCTGGCTGTACCAGGGATGGTGAGCCGGAATAGAAGTCAGAAGTCAGAATTCAGAATGAGGCAAGTTGGCATTGGCCTTGGTTACGCTGATGAATAATATCCTTAACGTCATTCTCGTTGGTTTTATGGGGAGCGGCAAGACTACGATCGGCCGCGCTCTGGCCGGCCGGCTGAAACGCGATTTTGTGGATATGGATGTCGAGCTGGAGGCGCGCGCCGGCAAGCCGATCCCGCGCGTTTTTGCCGAGGATGGGGAATCGGCCTTTCGCCGCATGGAGCGGGACCTGGTTGTCGAATTATCGCGCCGCAGCAACCTGGTCATTGCGGCGGGTGGCGGCATTGTGCTCAATCCTGACAATATCCGCGATTTCAGTTTCACGGGGCGGGTCATCTGCCTAAAGGCCGCGCCCGATGAGATCCTCCGCCGTGTGTCCGGCTCCAGCCATCGCCCTTTGTTGGAACAGGGCGATAAGGCCGAGCGCATCCGGAAACTGCTCGCGGCGCGCCGGCCGTTCTACGACGCCATTCCCTGCCAGGTGGATACGACGGGGAGAACCGTTCCCGAGATTGTCGCCGAGATATTTAAAATCAATTCAGATTCGATTAAAAAATAGATTCAAGGGGATATTTGAACCATGGCGGCCAAGCAATTGGTTTCAATGCCTGTGCTGGATGAGGTTACGGTTCCCGCCCAGGATGTGGTCGGGGTGACCGGAAGAACCGTCAAGGTGTATATCCGGTATCCGGAGGGTCGGATTAATGCGGTTAAAGCGTCCACCGGCCTGATGTTGTCGCTCCATAATTGGGGCGGCTTGGGATTTATCGGCGCGCCGGCTCCCGAAATTCTGGCGCAACGTTATGATGTCGTGGCTATCGGCGTGGATTACTTCCAGAGCGGCGACCAGCACGCGGACATTCCTTATGATAGCGGCTGTTACCAGGCCGGCGATGCCTTGCGCGGCCTGTATTACGTTTTTCAGAGCCTGGTTAGCCGGGGAATCGCCTTCGATAATACGCGGATTTATGTTGCCGGCGGCTCCGGCGGCGGCAACGTGAGCCTGATGGCCAACAAATTAGCGCCGCACACGTTCGCTTGCGTCATATCTCTTTCGGGCATGGCCAGCCTGTCGGATGACATTGCCTTCAACCTCCGGGGCGCCGGTTTTCCGAACGCGCGCTACAGCCGCGACCCCATCTCCCCGTCGTTTCTCTCCAAAGGCATGCAGGAACTGCGGGATCCGGGCAATCCCGCGCACCTGGCGTTGGCCGCCAAGTGGCGAAACTCTGCCAGGATCGTCGTCGTTCACGGCCGGGATGACACCTCCTGCCTGTATGCGGATATGCAACGCGTGGTCGGGGCCATGCAAAAAGCGGGCCTGGATGTGTCGCCGCATTATATCTACAAGCAGGCAATTGATGGCGCCCTCATCAAGGACAGCGGCCACACTATCGGCGACCGGACTGCATTGCTGGAACGGTTTGCCGGGACTTATCTGGCGCCGTCCAGTTCCCGGCTTTGCCGCCTCCGGGGCCCTTCCGATTTTGAGCGCCGGTCGATCCTGGAATTTCCCACCAGCGATGGCGTCTGCAAGGTTTCTTATGCCAAAGGTTTGCCGGAAATTACGTTCAATAAATAATTGTATTGCCGTGACGATTTAGTCGAAAATCAGCCCGCATTTATGTCATTGGATTCTATCATCTGCCATGAATCCGCTGCGCTGGGTTTTCCCGCCGTCGGATTTGCTGCGGTCGGCCCCTGCCAGACGTTTGACCGGTTCGAAAACTGGCTGAGCCGCGGCTATGCGGTCGGCATGGATTACCTGGCGCGCAACGTCGAATGGCGTTCTCATCCCGGGCTGGTGGCGCCGGAGGCCAAGTCGGTCATTGTCGTCGCTGCCCGCTATACGGCCGAACCGGCGGGCGTGTCCTTCTCGAATTATTGCCGCGGGCGCGATTACCACGCTGTGTTGCGTTCCAGGTTGAAACGCCTGGCGCAGACACTGTCTGCCGCCGTTTTGCCCGCGCCATTTGTTTGTCGAATTTGCGTCGATTCTGCGCCGGTGCTGGAGCGCGAATGGGCCGTGCGCGCCGGACTGGGCTGGATCGGCAAGCAGGGCAGCCTGGTGAATCCAGAATGGGGGTGCGCGCTGTTCCTGGGCGAATTGTTTGTCAACCTGGAGTTGCCGCCGTCTATGCCCGTGCAAAGCAATTGCGGCAACTGCCGGCGGTGCGTGGATGCCTGTCCCACCGGCGCCATTCAGCCGGATGGTTTCGTGGATGCGCGGCGCTGTATTACCTACCTAACGATCGAACATAAGGGGGCGATTCCGGAAGACTTGCGGCCGTTCATGGGCACATCGCTTTTCGGTTGCGACCGCTGCACGGCTGCGTGCCCTTACAACCGGGCGGGTGGCGAAGGTATTCTGCCGGAATTCAATCCTGCCGGTCCGCCCATGCCAACGGCCGAACAATGCCTGGCAATGGATGATAACGACTTTCAGCAAAGATTCCGCGGCACGGCGGTTTATCGCTCCGGCCTGGAGCGCCTTAAGCGCAATGCCGCCGTTGCCATCGCCAACCGCGCGCTATCCCGCTCGCGATAATTATTTTTTCGACGCAGGCGCGGGAGGATCGACGGGAATCGATTTTAACAGCGCGACCACGCTGGTGGGGTGGGTGCCCCTGATCGTGGTCATCGGCCGTTCGCTGGTCGCGCGGAACTGCTTGACCATCTCGAAAGGCGGCTTGAGCGGAATAATGCCGAACTTCTCGGTTTGCGCGCGGCGCACAGCGCGCTCCGCGCCTTCGCGGATCAGCCGGCGCGCCCGCTCGGGGTGCAGATGGATGGCGCCCGCGTTGCGCTTGCCGTATTGCTTGGCGTCGCATTCATCGCCCCGTCCGGGGGTGATGCCGCGCTTGACTTCAACGCTTTCAATGCCCGGAACAAGCGCGCGAGCTTCGGCGCAGAAGGCCCGGTCGCCGGAGCCGAAAACAGCGCGCACGCCCAGCTCGCTGGCGCACATCGCCAGCTGCCCGAATTCACCGACGGCTGTGCCGTTGATGGTATATTCGAATTTGGCCATGCTGCCGGTGTGCGCCAGGTGAGCGTATTCGGTCCGCGACATTGCATGCTGGCCAACCCAGGCGATGTAATCGAAGGAATTGTCCAATGAGAAGGGGTAACCTGTCGGGAAACCACGCAGGAGCTCGACGCGCCGATCGAGTTGGAGCTGGTGAATGGATCCGTTGCCATGCCCGTCGGCAACCATGATTTCAGTTGCGCCAGCCGCAAAAAAACCGTCAATGGCGGCATTGACTTCGCCGGTCAGCAGTTCCTTTGCGAGTTCATAATACGGGCACTCGATTCCGCTATAGTGTTCGCTGTCGAGAACGCCCGCCACGCCTTCCTGATCGGTCATAATGAAGATTTTCATAGTTTCAGTTCCTCGTTCTTTGTTCATGGTTCTTTGTTAAAATGTCCTCTGTGGTCCGGCTGCAGTCATTTATTCAATTTCGGCAAGCTTGCTGCTGCAATGGCCTGGCCAACCCGCCGGCTGGCTTCATCCGGGACGGCTAGGCGCACTCGGTCGGCAACTTCGGGAAACTCCTGCCGGAGCACTCGGTTGGCCGTGCTTAATACCACGTCGCCGCCCGATCCGGACGTAACGCGCCCTAGCATCAGCAGGTGCGCCATGTCGTAAAAATCGGCATAGTTGGCCACGGTATAGCCGAAATACACGCCGATGGTTTCAAAGATTGCCCGTGCCCGCGGATCCCCGTTGTCCATGAGTGTCTGCACATCTTTCAGACGTTCGGCCAGTGTTTTTTCATCGGGCAGGGGAATGCCGGCTTTGGCGGCCAGGCGGTTGACTGCCACTTGCGAAAAATATTGCGAGCCCACGCCGGTGTCTCCCGACCATTCATCAACCGGCGCAGCGGGATTATAATCCACCGGCGCAAACGCCAGCTCGTCCAGCCAACCGGGCAAGTTGCCGTCCTTGTCCACGTAGCCCCCGGCCAGGCTGGAACCCATGGCAATGCCCAGCACGCGGTTGACATCCAGCGACATTGAGCCCGCCAGGGCCGTCACTTCGCCGTCGTTGATCACCTCGAACGGGATGTCAGCCCAGGCCTTGCGCAGTTCGTTGAACAGGCCGCGGATGCGCTGTTCAAAAAGGCGCTTGGGCACGCCCCGGAAGAGCGATGCCACGCGCACGCTGTTGTTGACGTAGATCCCCGCGGAGGATCCGCCGATCGCGTCCACGCGCGGCAGATGAGCGGCGGCTTTTTTCAGCGCCGCGTTGATTTCATCAAAATGATACTGGGGATCGGCATGCCCCTTTGGGTCCCAGATGACTTCCTCGCTGAACACCGATTTGCCGTCAATGACGGCCGCCACTTTGCGGTCGCTGGCGCCCAGGTCGAATCCGATCCGGCAGCCTTCCAGGTGCCGGCCCAGTTGCTTGGCCGTGGAATGGTCTTGGGGCACGCCATTGCTCGATGTAATTTCAACGACAAAAGGGCGGCCGTAGACGGTATTCATAAGGTCCACGTCGAACGCGCGAGCGCCGGTGGGCGAGTAGGTTGCCCGGATGTGTTGGCCGATGGTCTTCGGGCCGCCGATGGCCACCCGCCATCCGCCTCTTTGCCAGAGCAGAAACTTCACAATGCGTTCGATATAGGGCAAGTTAGCCGCAAACCGTTTGTCCTTCTCGGAAAACACTTCGGTTTGATAACTGGAAACGGCGCCGTTATCAGCTTCGACGGCGATTACGAGAGGCGCGCCATGGCCGGACCGGGCCACCTGGTCCCGGAACGCCCGGTTTGCCGCCACAGCCGGACGGAAGTCGGGGTCCAGCGGCGGGATGAACCGGGGCGGCGTAAGAAACGAAAGGTTTTTTTCGGCTGGTTGCATATATATAATCTCCGCTGTGTAATTAGCCGGCCCGCCGCATGCAAGAAAAATCCCTATCTATATATATAGGCGGAGCGGCAAAGTCAAGCGCTTTGCCGGGATTAAGGAGGATTAAGACTCAGCGTTTGTCCGTAAACAATGATTGGGTATATTTCATCCGGTTCCGCGGATGGCGCCGATTTATGCCGCAGTTCCCCGCCGACAAGGCGCCGGACCGGCCGTCCGCCTTAAAAAAATATAAATTTTCTGCTTGTCACGAAGTGTTATATTTATAATATTAACTTTACCGCTGAAATTGTATTGTCCGGGACAGTTAACAGGAGCATTTGAATCCATGAAATATTTAGGTAGTTTTGCGGGATGTGCAGCGGTAATGCTGGCGATTGTTTTCAGCAGCTGGGCGGAGGAGCCGCAAAAAGCGCCGTCTGATCTTAAACCGGCGCCGGTCGTTTTTGTTCCGCCCGGCGCACCGGCTGGCGGTAGCAATGTGGTGGGTGTCTCTGTCGGTCGGCCGTCACCGTTCTCGGCCGAGATCAGCGCGGACTTTATCCGGAAAGTTATGGAGACGAGCGCCAAGATCGAAGCGGCCAAGCGTCTGATCACCGAACGGCAGGAGACGCTCTATATGACCAATCCGGAGATCAATTCCGCCCGTACGCTCATGATCGAGGGACAGAAGGAAATCAACCGCATCCTGGACGCGGACAAGGAACTTGCCGATTTAAAAATGAGCCGTGATATTCTCTGGTCGACCATGCCCGCCATGCCGAAGGCGCGGAACCCGGCTATGTTGCCGCACATGCCGTCTAACCGATAGTAATGTTTGAAAGGGGCGTCCTCTCCCCGACTTGCAATTTTAGCCTGGAATAAATAGGGTCGTTACCGGTCGCGGCAGCGCCATGTAAAAAAAAATTTTATATCTTGACCAAATCACGAAAATAATATATTTGATTTGAAATCAAGAGATCAATCGCTGTTGGCGCCCTCGTTGAATACGGTTGCATTAGGCATATGAAAGCCTTGCGAAAAAAAGTGCAAGTAATTTGGCCGTGCATTCTGTCAATCCTGTTGGTTGCCTTCATGTTGTCCTCGCCCGGCGCTGCGTTCGCAGGGACCACCAATTCGACTGCCGTCGGCTTGGTTGACAACTTCGAATCCTACATCAACGGCACCCAGCTGATCGACGGCACAAACGGATGGTACGCTGATTCCACCAACGTCATTGTTCAGAACACGACTTTCTACAGCGGCGCCCAGGCGGCTCGAATTCCTGTGGACTGCACGCTCTCGAATCGGTTTGAGAGCTCCACGCCCACCAACATCTGGATTCAGTTGGATTTGTGCGCGTCGTTTTACGATGGCACGAACTCGCCTCTCGTGGATACAAACGCGGCCCTGATGTTCTATGTGAACAGCAACGGGCATTTTGTTGTACATAACGGCCCGGCTACCAACGGCGCCGGCGAGCCCACTCCCACCAATTCCCCGAACTGGGTTGAACTGGACAACACGCCGGTGGACTCGAACACCTGGGTGCGCGTAAAAATTTACCAGGACTTCGCGCAGACAAACTGGTCGCTGACTGTCAACCGGGTAGAGCTGACCAACAACATCGCCTTTATCAATCCCGCGGTCACAAATTTCCTGGGATTCGATCTCTATAACGGAAGCTCTACGAGTTTCCTGGATAACGTTAATGTGACCGCGGCGGCGCTCCCGCCGGATGTGGAGGCCGTCCCGAGGCAGTTGACCAACTCGGTGATGCGTGGCGCGACGCCGTCGCCGGCGATCCAGTATTTTGACGTAACTAATTCGAGCTCCGCATTCGCCTACGTCGTTGATGTCGCCAACAACACCTGGGTGTCAAGCTTTACGACCGGCGGGACGCTGCCGGCGAATGCCAATACCCACTTTCAGCTGACTTACTCCAACATCCCGTCCGGATGGGCGGCGGGGGTCAGCAACCAGATCTTCTGGTTCAATACCACTGCCTGGGGCGGAACCCAGTCGGTTGCCGCCGTTAATGTAACCTTGAACATCATGGACCTGCCGTTGTCGCCGGCATCGATCACGACGAATGTGATGAAGGGAGTCACGCCGGATACGCAGACTTTCGTAGTGAGCAATACGGGTCCGGAGTCCCTTGACTATACGATTACTTTCCCGAACACAATCTGGGCCTCGGGTTCGTCGGCCGGCGGGACGCTGGCGGCGGGCGGTACAGATACGATTACGGTGACCTACTCCAACACGGCGGACCTTGGACCGGGCACCAGCAACATGGCGGTGCTGGTCGCTTCGCCGGACTGGGGCGGGATCACCAAGACTGTGGACGTATCCGTGGTCGTGATGGATATGCCGGCGACACCGTCAGTCCTTTCGACGAACGTGATGAGGGGGGTTACTCCGGCCGAGCAGACTTTCGTGGTGAGCAATACAGGGCCGGAGAGCATTACTTACGTGGTGACTTTCTCGAACACGATCTGGGTATCGGCTTCATCGAGCGGCGGGACGCTGGCGCCGGGTGAAGCCGATACGATTCCGGTGACTTTCTCGAACACGGCGGACCTCGGGCCGGGGACGAGCAACCTGGTGGTGCTGGTCACGTCGCCGGACTGGGGCGGGATCTCCAAATCGGTTTCCCTGGAAATGACGGTGATGGACATGCCGGTGACGCCCTCGGCGCTTTCGACGAACGTGATGAAGGGAGTTACTCCGGCCGAGCAGACTTTCGTGGTGAGCAATACCGGCCCGCAGTCCCTTGCCTATACGATTAGTTTTTCAAACACGGACTGGGTGTCGAGTTCATCGAACGGGACCTGGTCGCTGGCGGCGGGGGAGACGGCCACGATCCCGGTGACTTTCTCGAACACGGCGGACCTCGGGCCGGGGACGAGCAACCTGGTGGTGCTGGTCACGTCGCCGGACTGGGGCGGGATCTCCAAATCGGTCTCCCTGGAAATGACGGTGATGGACATGCCGGTGACGCCCTCGGCGCTTTCGACGAACGTGATGAAGGGAGTTGCTCCGGCCGAGCAGACTTTCGTGGTGAGCAATACCGGCCCGCAGTCTCTTGCCTATACGATTAGTTTTTCAAACACGGACTGGGTGTCGAGTTCATCGAACGGGACCTGGTCGCTGGCGGCGGGGGAGACGGCCACGATCCCGGTGACTTTCTCGAACACGGCGGATCTCGGGCCGGGGACGAGCAACCTGGTGGTGCTGGTCACGTCGCCCGACTGGGGCGGGATCTCTAAAACAGTTGACGTGACGATGACCGTGATAGACCTCCCTGTGACGCCCTCGGCGCTTTCGACGAACGTGATGAAGGGAGTTACTCCGGCCGAGCAGACTTTCGTGGTAAGCAATACCGGCCCGCAGACCATTGACTATACGATTACCTTCCCGAACACGATCTGGGCGTCGAGTTCATCGAACGGGACCTGGTCGCTGGCGGCGGGGGAGACGGCCACGATCCCGGTGACCTTCTCGAACACGGCGGACCTCGGGCCTGGGACGAGCAATCTGGCGGTGCAAGTCTCGTCCGCTGACTGGGGCGGGATTGCCGCGACAGTGGACGTGTCGTTGATCGTGATGGACATGCCGGTGGCGCCGACATATCTGTCAACGAGCGTCACGAAGGGAGTTACTCCGGCCGAGCAGACTTTCGTGGTAAGCAATACCGGCCCGCAGACCATTGACTATACGATTACCTTCCCGAACACGATATGGGTGTCGAGTTTGTCGAACGGCGGGACGCTGGCGGCGGGCGGAGCTGATACGATTCCGGTGACCTACTCCAACACGGCTGATATTGGGCCGGGAACCAGCAATCTGACGGTGCAAATAACCTCCCCTGACTGGGGCGGGATCGCCAAGTCGGTGGAAGTGTCACTGACTGTGACCAAGAAGGACCAGGCGATCACGTTCCCGACCATACCGGATCAGTGGACGACGAGCACGGTGATGTTGTGTGTGACGTCGACTTCGATGCTGGAGGTTAGTTTTACGACCAACGGGCCAGGGGTGATTGCGTTCGGCGCCGCAACCAACCTCACCTTCACTAATTCCGGTATAGTCAGTATCACGGCCTCTCAGACGGGTAATACCGACTGGGCTGCAGCGACCCCGGTAACCTGCACGTTCGACGTAAGCAAGGTGCCGGCTGCGGTTACGTTGAGCAACTTGACGCAGACCTACGACGGGACGGCGCGCGAGGTGACGGCCGGCACCTCGCCGGAGGGGAAAGCGGTCATAATCACTTATGATGGGAATAGCTGGGCGCCGACAAATGCGGGGAGCTACACGATAGTCGGCACGATCAACGATGCGTTGTATTCGGGCATGGGCGTCGGCACGTTAGAAGTGGCCCAGACTAACCAGACGATCACGTTCCCGGCGATAGCGCCCCAGGCAGAATCGTTAGGCAGCATGACCTTGAGCGCAAGTGCCTCATCCGGCCTGACGGTGAGCTTTACGAACGATGGCGGTGAGCTCGGAACGAATATCAGCGGGAGCACTCTGGTTTTCAATGGAATCGGCTTATATACTATAGTGGCGTCGCAGACCGGCGATGTGAATCACAGCGAGGCGCCGACCGTATCGCGCTCGTTCCTTGTATACGGATCGAATCCCACGTCCAACAATATTCCCTGGAACGATGATTTTGAGGGCTATTATAATCTGATGCCGCTGATCGATGGCACGAACGGCTGGTACGGGGATTCCTCCAATATTGTTGTTCAGAACACGATTTTCCGGGGAGGCTCCCAGGCGGCCGTCATCCCGGTGGACTGCACGCTGCCCAACCGGTTCTGGAGTGATGTCTCCACTAACGTCTGGATTCAGATGGACGTGAAAGTGGCGCAATATGAAAACGCTAGACCGCCGGACGTGGCAACGGACATGGCGGCGATGTTCTACGTCAATACCAACGGCTATTTTGTGGTGCATAATGGTCCTCCCAATAATCCTTCGCCGGTGGAATCCTTAAGCTGGGTT
This sequence comes from Kiritimatiellia bacterium, assembly GCA_028718125.1. GTDB lineage: Bacteria > Verrucomicrobiota > Kiritimatiellia > JAAZAB01 > JAAZAB01 > VSJD01. Next base: position 13,820 of record JAQUMN010000051.1, on the reverse strand, counting down.
GAGCTCTCGCGCGATATAGCCGGCCAGCCGGCGGTGAGCAATGCCGATGGCGCCTGGGTCCGCATCCATATTTACCATGATTATGCGCGGACGAACTGGGCATTGTTCGCCGATCGCGTTCTCTTGACGAACAATATCGGGTTCATCGACACGACCATTACGAATTTCACCGGCTTTGATTTATACAGCGGAACTTCCACGAGCTACGTGGATAACGTGTTCGTGATGGCGACGAATCCGGTCGACCTGACGACGAACGGGAATATCTGGCTGCCGGGTATGGAGGTCGCGCCGACAGCGCTGACGAATTCGGTGTTCAAGGGGCGGAGTATAACCGTCAGCGGCAGCTTTGACATCTGGCGGACGAACGGCGCCGACCTGCTCGGCTTCACGATTACGACGAATGCGGCATGGCTGAGTGCGTCGCCGGCGTCGGGGGCCGATGTTACGGAAACCCATCAAGCCGTGGCCTTAACGTATAACGCCGCGGAGCAGGTTGGCGGGACTCATACGAACGTGGTAACGGTCACGGGGTATGACGCGTCGTTCGGGCTCGCGGCCAGCAACTCGCCGCAAACGGTGACGGTCGTAATGAACGTAATGGATTTGCAGGCGAGCTCGACGAATTTGACGAACGTGGTTATGGTGGGCAATACGCCGGCGAATCAGAGTATAATTGTCAGCAATATGGGCGCGGGCTCATTTGATTACACGGTGACCGCCCCAGACTGGCTGTCCGATACCGATACCAGCGGAACCCTGGGACCGGGTGCCAGCGATGTCATTACGGTGAAATACGACTCTACGGCCGACTGGGGTACGGGGGTTAGCAATGCAATCTTCACGATTACCTCGGCGGACGGCGGTGGGGCAACTCTATACGTGGGCGTCACCCTGAATGTTATGGATCTCCAGGTGGTTCCGCTGTCGCTGACCAACGTGGTCTGGGCGGGTGATAAGCCGACCAACCAGACATTCGACATCATTAATGCGGGCGGCGGTACTTTCACGTTCACGACGGCGACAGGGGCTTCGTGGCTTGCGTGTTCTTCAAGCTCGGGAAGCGTGGGGCCATTCAGCACGAATACGATCACGCTGGACTATGCCAGCACGGTCGGCCTTGGTGCGATGACGAAGGAAACGACCGTTACAATCACATCGCCCGACGGCGGAGCGGCAGCCAGGACGGTAAACGTCAGGCTGGAGATTTTTGACGTGCATTCGACCATGACGGTGACGCCGGCAGTGTTGAGCAACGTTGTCTGGGTGGGGGCTACGCCGACGAACCGGACCTTCGAAGTGCGCAACTCGGGCGGCATGCCGATTGATTTCTCCGCGACGCTTGCGGATGGCTGCCCCTGGATCACTAACCTGGCGTTAACCCCGGATGTCGTGCCCGCCTACGGCACGAATGTGCTGACGGTGAATTACGGGAGCACGTCTAACTGGCCGGCAGGTTTCGAGAGCAACGCTACGATCAAGGTGGTTTCAACCAACAATGGCGGTGCTACCGGGTATGTGAGCGTGGTGCTGGGTGTTCTGGATATTGCGGATGTCATCGAGGTGGCACCCTCGGCTCTGTACAGCGGGGTCGTGGTGCCGGCTCAGCCGCCGGACCAGTCGTTTGAAGTCCGCAATTTGAGCGATGTGGACTTTACCTACTCAATGACGACCGGGACGACGTGGATAACCAATGTGACCCCGGGCGGGACGCTGGCCGCGCGGAGCACGGCCACAGTGACGCTGCAGTATACGCCGACGACGGACTGGACGGTCAACACGGAAAGCAACGGGATGGTGACGGTCGAGTCCGCGGATGGCGGCGGGGCATCGAAGCCGGTTAATGTGACGCTATATCTATATAGGTCGGGTATCACGAACAGGATCCCGTTCTATGACACGTTTGAGATATACACCAATTTGACCCCGCTGGTAGGCGGGATCAACGGCTGGTACGGTTCCTCGACCAGTATCCTGGTCCAGCAGGATGTGGTGCTGAGCGGGTTACAGGCAGCCATGCTCCCCGTGGACTGTGTGCTGTCGAATCCGTTCGTACCCGCGAATGCAACCAACGTGTGGATCCAGATGGATATGCGACCGAGCCTGTATGACGGCACCAACTACCCGGTGGTTTCCGACACCAATTCGGCCTGGATGTTCTACGTCAACAGCAATGGTAATTTTGTGGTGCATAATGGTCCGCCCACGAATAGCGCCGGTCAACCAGATCCGACTAACTCGGTTGCCTGGTTGCCGTTGACGAATGGCAGTATCGGAACGAGCGGGACGACTTGGGTAAAGATCGGCATCTATGGCGATTTCAACAATAAGGTGTGGGATCTGTATACGAACGGGACGCGGGTGACGAATGGCATCGGGTTCATCAATACCAACCTTACGAATTTTGCCGGATTTGAAATGTATAACGGAGCCCAGACGTCATATCTGGACAATGTCTCGGTGGAGGCCCCGGGCACGGTGCTGGTGAGCACGAACAGCATGGATTTCCAGGTGATGAAAGGTCTGAGCGCGTCGGATTACTTCACCCTTACGGCGCAGACCGGCGTATGGACCTTTGTTAACACGACGTCGGGTACCTGGCTGGCGGCGAATCCGGCCGCGGGCAGCGTGGATGCCCTGACGGCGGGTACGGATATCTGGATTAATTGCGACACGCTGACCCCAGGCAGCTATGCGGGCGCCGTGTATGTCAGTGCCACGAACAGCGGCGGATTAATTCAGTCCCAGATGGTGGCGGTAAGCCTGGCCGTAATGGATCTGCAGGTGGCGCCGACGAACTTTAGCAGCCAGATCTGGGCCGGGGCGACGCCGGCAGCCAATCTGTTCGACGTGTGGAACGCCGGCGCGGGCAGTTTCCAGTATGAGACGCAGACCAATGCAGACTGGCTCACCTGCTCGTCCAATATCGGGACCCTGGGGGCCTACAGCACGAACCAGCTTGCGCTAAGCTACGCACCCACAGCGGGCTGGGGTGCAGGGGTCAGCAACGCGCAGGTTAAAGTCTGGTCAACCAATGGCGGCGGAGCTACCCAGACAGTATATGTGACTCTGGTGGTTAACGACCTGGCGGCAGATATGCAGGTTACGACGTCGACCAACCTGACGAACTCGATGATGGTGGGGCAGTCGGCGCCGCCGACCCAGCAGAGCTTCACATTAACCAATGCGGGCGATGGCTCGTTCAACTACACGGTTACTAATGAAGGCTGGCTGGCCGATACTTCAACCAGCGGGACGCTGACGCAGCACGGCAGTGTGGTCATCGACATTGATTATGACGCCGCCGCGGCGGCCGCTCTGCTGCCGGGATGCTATACGAACATAATCACGATTTCGTCTCTGGAAGGCGCCGGGGCCACCAAATACGTGTCCGTAGTCTTGAATGTGATGGATCTGCAGGTAGTTCCTCTGTACCTGACCAACTCGGTCTGGGCTGGTGATAAGCCGACCAACCAGACATTCGATATCATCAATGCAGGCGGCGGTACTTTCACCTTCACGACGGCGACAGGGGCTTCGTGGCTTGCGTGTTCTTCCAGCTCAGGAAGCGTGGGACCCTTCAGCACGAATACGATCACGCTGGACTATGCCAACACGGCAGGCTTGGGGCCAATGACAAGAGAAACGACAGTCACGATCGCGTCGCCCGACGGCGGGACGGCAAGCCGAACCTTATACGTCAAGCTGGTCATTGTTGAATCGCAGTCTAGCATGACGGTGACGCCGCCTGTGTTGAGCAACCTGGTCTGGATTGGGGCCACGCCGACGAACCGGACCTTCGAAGTGCGTAACTCGAGCGGCAGCCCGCTGAATTTCTCGGCGACGCTTGCGGCGTCGTGCCCTTGGATAACGAGCATCGCGGTGACCCCGGATATCGTGCCGCCATATGGCACGAATGTGCTGACGGTGGTGTACGGGAGCACGTTGGGCTGGCCGGCGGGCATCGACAGCAATGCTTCGATTAAGGTGGTTTCGACAAACGATAACGGGGCTACCCAGTATGTGAACGTGGTGGTTAGCGTGCTTGATATTGCGAATGTCATCGAGGTGACGCCCTCAGCTCTGTCCAGCGCGATCTTGCCGCCCGCTACGCCGCCGAACCAGTCGTTTGAAGTCCGCAATTTGAGTGACGTGGAATTTGACTACTCAATGACGACGTCGGTGGTGTGGATAGCGAACGTGACCCCGGGCGGGACGCTGGCCGCGCGGGACACGGCAACAGTGACGTTGCAGTATACGCCGACGACGGACTGGACGCCCAACACGGAAAGCAACGGGGTGGTGACGGTTGAGTCCGCGGATGGCGGCGGGGCGTCTAAGCCGGTGAACGTGGCAATATACGTATACAGCGCGGGCATAACGAACACGATTCCGTTCTATGACTATTTTGAGCAATACACCAACCTGACCCCGCTGGTAGGCGGTAACAACGGCTGGTATGGGGACTCGGGCAGCATCCTGGTCCAGCAGGATGTGGTGCTGAGCGGATTGCAGGCGGCCATGATTCCCGTGGACTGCACGCTTGCTAACCCGTTTATGCCGGCAAATACAACCAACGTGTGGATCCAGATGGATATGCGTCCGAGCCTGTATGACGCAACTAACCACCCGGTGATTACCGATACCAATACGGCGTGTATGTTCTACATAAACAGCAACGGCAATTTTGTGGTGCATAATGGCGTGCCCACGAATAGCGCCGGCGAACTCGATCCGACCAACTCGGCCAATTGGGTGACGCTGGCGGATGCCGGTATCGGGACGAGCGGGACGAATTGGGTGAAGATCGGCATCTATGGCGATTTCAACAACAAGGTGTGGGATCTGTATACGAACGGGACGCGGGTGACAAACGGCATCGGGTTCATCAATCCGAACCTTACGAACTTTAACGGGCTCAATCTTTATAACGGGTCGGCTACGTCATATCTGGACAATGTCTCGGTGGAGGCGCCGGGCACGGTGCTGGTGAGTCCGACCAACCTGGACTTCCAGCTGATGAAAGGCATGAGCGGGTCGGATTACTTCACGCTTACCGCGCAGACCGGCGTATGGACATTTGTCAATACGACATCGGATATCTGGCTGGCGGCGAATCCGGTCGGCGGACAGGTGGATGCCCTGACGGCGGGTGCGGATATCTGGGTTAATTGCGCTGCGCAGGCCCTCGGCAGCTATACGGGCGCCGTGTATATCAGCGCCACGAACAGCGGCGGATTGATTCAGACCCAGATGGTGGCGGTGAGTTTGGCGGTAATGGACCTGCTGGTGGCTCCGACGAACATTACCAGCCAGGTATGGATTGGGGCGACGCCGGCAGGCAATACGTTCGACGTGTGGAACGCGGGCGCCGGCAGTTTCCAGTACGAGACGCAGACCAATACGGACTGGCTCGCCTGCTCGTCCAATATCGGGACCCTGGGGGCATACAGCACGAACCAGCTTGCGCTGAGCTACGCACCCACAGCTGGATGGAATGCCGGGGTCAGCAATGCGCAGGTTAAAGTCTGGTCAACCAATGGCGGCGGTGCTACCCAGACCGTGTATGTAACGCTGCTGGTCAATGACCTTGCGGCGGATATGCAGGTTACGACATCGACCAACCTGACGAACTCGATGATGGTGGGACAGTCGGCACCGCCGACTCAGCAGAGCTTCACATTGGCCAACGCGGGCGATGGCTCGTTCAACTTCATGGTTACCAATGACGGCTGGCTGGCCGATACTTCAATCAGCGGGACACTCACGGCACACAGTAACATCGTCATTGATGTTAATTATGATGCTGCCGCGGCGGCCGCCCTTCTGCCGGGATGTTATACGAACACGATCACAATATCCTCGCTGAACGGCGCCGGGGCCACCAAGTACGTGTCCGTAGTCTTGAATGTGATGGACCTCCAGGTAGTTCCGCTGTACCTGACCAACACGGTCTGGGCTGGTGATAAGCCGACCAACCAGACATTCGATATCATTAATGCGGGCGCCGGGACATTCACCTACACTACGGCGACAGGTGCCTCGTGGCTTGCGTGTTCGTCCAATGTTGGAACTGTGGGACCCTACAGCACGAATACGATCACGCTGGACTATGCCAACACGGCAGGCCTGGGGCCAATGACGAGAGAAACGACGGTCACGATCGCGTCGCCCGACGGCGGGACGGCAAGCCGGACATTGTACGTCAAGCTGGTCATTGTTGAATCGCAGTCGAGCATGACGTTGGCGCCGGCAGTGTTGAGCAACTTGGTCTGGGTGGGGTCCACGCCGACGAACCGGACCTTCGAAGTGCGTAATTCGAGCGGCAACCCGCTGAGTTTCTCGGCGACGCTTGCGGCGCCTTGCCCCTGGATTACGAACCTGTCGGTGACCCCGGATATCGTGCCGCCATATGGCACGAATGTGCTGACGGTGGAATACGGGAGCACGTTGGGCTGGCCGGCGGGCATTGACAGCAATGCTGTGATCAAAGTGGTTTCGACAAACGACAACGGGGCTACCGGGTATGTGAACGTGGTGGTTAGCGTGCTGGATATTGCGAATGTCATCGAGGTGACGCCGTCGGCTCTGTACAGCGGCGTCGTTCCGCCCGCTACACCGGCGGACCAGTCGTTTGAAGTCCGCAATTTGAGCGATGTGGAATTTAGCTACTCAATGACGACGTCGGCGGTGTGGGTCGCGAACGTGACCGCGGGCGGGACGCTGGCCGCACGGAGCACAGCCACGGTAACGATTGAGTATACGGCGACGACGGACTGGACACCCAACACGGAAAGTAACGGGGCGGTGACGGTTGAGTCCGCGGATGGCGGCGGGGCGTCGAAGCCGGTGAATTTGAAGATATACGTATACAGGTCGGGTATCACGAACACGATCCCGTTCTATGACTATTTTGAGCAATACACCAACCTGACCCCGCTGGTAGGCGGGATCAACGGCTGGTACGGGGACTCGAGCAGCATCCTGGTCCAGCAGGACGTGGTGCGGAGCGGATCGCAGGCAGTCATGATTCCCGTGGACTGCACGCTGTCGAATCCGTTCGTGCCTGTAAATTCAACCAACGTCTGGATCCAGATGGATATGCGGCCGAGCCTTTATGACGGCAGCAACAACCCGGTGGTTTCCGACACCAATTCGGCCTGGATGTTCTACATTAACAGCAACGGCAACTTTGTGGTGCATAATGGCATACCCACGAATAGCGCCGGCGGACTCGATCCGACCAACTCGGCCAATTGGGTGACGCTGGCGGATGCCAGTATCGGGACGAGCGGAACAAATTGGGTGAAGATCGGCATCTATGAAGATTTCAGCCGCAAGCAGTGGGATCTGTATACGAACGGGACGCGGGTAACGAACGGCATCGGGTTCATCAATCCAAGCCTTACGAATTTTGTCGGGTTTACCCTGTATAGCGGGGCCGAGACGTCGTATCTGGACAATGTCTCGGTGGAGGCGCCGGGCACGGTGCTGGTGAGTCCGACCAACCTGGACTTCCAGCTGATGAAGGGGGTGACTGCGTCAAATTACTTCACTCTTACTGCGCAAACCGGTGTTTGGACGTTTGTCAACACGACCTCGGATACCTGGCTGGCGGCGAATCCGGCCGGCGGACAGGTGGATGCCCTGACGGCGGGTATGGATATATTGGTTAATGTAGCCACGCAGGCCCTCGGCAGCTATGTGGGCGCCGTGTATGTCAGTGCCACGAACAGCGGCGGATTGATTCAGACCCAGATGGTGGCGGTAAGCTTGGCCGTAATGGATCTGCAGGTGGCGCCAACGAGCTTTACCAGCCAGGTGTGGATCGGGGCGCAGCCGGCAACCAATCTGTTCGACGTGTGGAACGCCGGCGCGGGAAGCTTCCAATACGAAACAATTACGAATGCAGCCTGGCTAAGCTGCTCATCCAATAGCGGAACCCTGGGGGCTTACAACACGAACCAGCTTGCTCTAAGCTATGCATCCACAGTGGGCTGGGGCGCGGGAATCAGCAACGCGCAGGTTAAAGTCTGGTCAACCAACGGCGGCGGGGCTACCCAGACCGTGTATGTGACGCTGCTGGTCAATGACCTGGCGGTGGATATGCAGGTGGCGCCAACCAACCTGACTAACTCGATCATGGCGGGGCAGCCGGCGCCGACAAATCAGCAGAGCTTCACGTTGGCCAACGCGGGCGATGGCTCGTTCAACTACACGATAACCAATGACGGCTGGCTGGCAGTGACATCAACCAACGGCACATTGACGCAGCACAGCAATATCGTCGTCGATGTGAAGTATGACGCCTTCGCGACAGCCGCCCTGGCGCCGGGATGCTATACAAACACGATCACGATATCCTCGCTGGAAGGCGCCGGGGTTACCAAGTATGTGGACGTCGTTTTGAATGTCATGAGCATGGATGTAACGCCGACGTCGTTCAGCAACTCGGTGATGGTGGGCTGGGCGCCGACAAATCAGACCTTTAGCATAGCGAACGCGGGAATCGGGTCGTATAATTACACGATTACCGTTACCAACGGTTGGCTGTCCTGCATGCCGGCCGGCGGCACGATGGGATCGCTGTCGAATCAGTTTGTCGCCATAACGTTTTCCAACACGGCGGGTTGGGCCCTGGGCACGAGCAATACTACGATTATAATTAATTCCGCCGACGGCGGCGGGTCAAACCGTACGGTGGATATTGCCCTGACCATTGTGGGCCGGGCGACGGTATTCTATGCCTCCACAAACGGCCAATCCATTGCTCCATACACCAACTGGGCGATGGCGGCAACGAACATTCAGGATGCCATCGATGCGGCGATCAGCGGCGATCAGGTCTGGGTATCGAATGGCACCTTCACCGTGGCGAGCGAACTGGTGGTTACCAACGGGGTATTGCTTGGCGGGTACTATGGTCCCGAGAATACATTCATTAATGGGAATTATCCGGCAACGACCAACCGCTGCTTCAATGTGGCGCATTCAAACGCCATTGTGCAGGGCTTTACCATCAGTAATGGATGTGAAACGGCTGGCGGCGGCGTGTACTTGACCGCCGGAGCGATGATCAGCAATTGCGTGGTTTCAGGAAACATGGCAACCGAGACGACCTCCGACGCCGGCGGCGGCATATTTGCCGATAGTTTCAGCATCGTCACCAACTGCGTGATTGCAGGCAATTATTCGGCCGGATCGGCGGGCGGTTTCTGGCTGTCCGACGGCGCCGTCGCTTACAGTTGCCTGATCAGCAACAATACGGCTGCATCCGAAGGCGGCGGCGCGATTATCAAAGGCGATAGTGTGATCTGGAACAGCACGTTTGCTGACAACCAGGCCACGGTGCAGGGCGGCGGCTTGATGCTGGGCGAAGGTGCGGGCGACGCCAGCATCGTATGGAACTGCACGTTTGTAAATAACAGCGCCAACCTGGGTGGCGGTCTGGCTGCGGCAGGAGGATTTGCGCGGAACTGCGTGATCCATATGAACAGCGCCGGCATTGCGGGAGCGGGCGTCTTCCTGACTGACGGCAGCGATGCGGTCATTCAGAACTGCACGATCGCCTCGAATAGCCCCGGGTATGGCGTCTCTTCCCATTCGACGTCCGGCGGCTATTTTGAAAACAACGTTATTGCTTCCAACGCCGTAGGATTGATCAGCACTAACGTGGCCTTCACCAACAACTGCATGATGTCAACCAACGGCGTGACGGGCTTTGGCAATATCACCAATGATCCTGCCTTCCTGAATTTTGCGGATGGCAATTACCGGCTGGGCGCGCGTTCGCCCTGCAAGAATGCCGGCACCAACCAGGCCTGGATGATTGGCGCAACTGATTGGGATGGCAATCCGCGGATGATCGGGCCCAACGTTGATATGGGCGCATTTGAAAACCCGATGAGCTGGACGGTTGTCCCCGTCACCTTGACGAACCAGGTCATGGCCGGGTTAATGCCCACTAACCAGGGATTTGCCGTCAATGACACCGGGTCGAATTCGCTGTATTATTCGATCACTAACGATGAATGGATGTCGGGTACCACAACGAACGGGATGCTGAGCAACTATGGCAGCAGCGCGATCCTTGCCGTATTCTCCAGTTCCATAACCAGCTGGCCGGCAGGATTCAGCAACACAGTTATCAACGTGGTGGTCTCGAATGATGTTTCGGCGCTGTATCCGCCCGAGACTCAGACCGTAGACGTAGTCATGAACATAATGCAGATGCAGACCGCTCCTGCGAGCCTAACAAATAATATCATGAGAGGGTTTGCCTCGAGCCAGACCTTCGACGTTGCCGACCTCGGTTATGGCCTGCTGGAATATACCGTCAGCACCGGTTCTTACGCCTGGGTCAGCGTAAGCCCGGTCGGCGGCATTCTGACGAACGTTTCCACGAATACGATTACGGTCACTTATGCGGCGGACTTGCCGGCTGGCCAGACCACCGGGTTGCTGACCGTGGCTTCATCGTCCGGCGGCGGGGCGACGCAATATGTGGCCCTGACCGTGAACGTCATCGACCTGGAGGCTTCGCCGGGCGGATTGACCAATACAGTGCTCATCAACTATACGCCGACCAACCGGTTCTTTACGCTGGTTAACCCGGGCTCGGCCCCATTGACATACACGCTGACGACAAATGCGACATGGGTATTCTGTGCGGATCCGGCCGGTGGCGTGCTTGCCGGTCCCGGCACTAACATTATCGACGTTAGTTATGCGTCAACAATTGGATGGACTCCCGATACAGTCAGCAACGCGGTTGTGACCATTGTGTCCACAAATGGCGGCGGGGCGACGCAGACGGTGTCAATCGTGATAAACGTTGTTGGTCTTCTGCCGCCTGCAGGGGTGACTGCCAGTAAGGGAACTTTTGCCGACAAGGTGCTGGTCACATGGGATACCGTAACGAATGCAACGGGCTACCAGGTGTGGCGGAATACGGCGAATATTACGAATACCGCTACGAACATAGACGTGATCGCGACCAACCGGTATGACGATATCACGGCGGTGCCGGAAGTGACTTATTATTATTGGGTAAGATCAGTAAATGAACTGGGCGCTGGCGTATTCAGCCTGTCGGATTTCGGTTATCGCAACCTGTATCCGCCTGCGGGGGTGTCGGCGACAAAGGGAACACACTCTGACAAGGTGGTGGTGTCGTGGACGGCTGCTGCTGGCGCAGTCGGGTATGAAGTTTGGCGCAATACATCGGGCGACACAGGTTCGGCGACCAAAGTATCCAGCACGGACGTCGTGGGCACAAGCTATAATGATACCATCGCTGATCATGCGGTGATATACACCTATTGGGTGAAGACTAAGGGTGCGAGCGGCGCGGCCAGCGCGTTCAGCGCGTCAGACACGGGCTGGCGCGGGCTGTCCTCGCCTGCGGTCACAGCCAGCAAGGGATTGCCTAAAGAAGTGAGTGTTACTTGGACCGCGTCTGCCGGGGCAACATATTATGAGCTTTGGAAGAGCACAACCGATAACAGCAGCACCGCGACGCTCCTGTACAGCGGCACGGCTACGTCTTACCGGGATATGGCCGTGACGGCGGGGAATCGGTACTATTACTGGGTGAAAGCGGTATGTCCTCTGGGCGACAGCGGCATGGGTGCCTCGGCCTACGGATTGTGCGGCGCCGCCAAGTGGGACTTCAACGGTGATGGTCGGTCCGATGTATGGTATTACCACGAGCCGTCTGGCCGCTGGTACTATCTGATGACTTCAAACGCGCTGAGCACGGGCGTGTTCGGCGGCCCGGGCTGGGTAGGTATGCCGACGGATTATGACGGCGACGGGAAGGCTGACTTCGGGCTGTATGAAGCCGCAAGCGGAACATGGAAAGCGCTCATCTCCATAAACGGATACGGGCTCGTTGGCACCTCAGGGTTCGGCGGCCCCGGCTACACGCTTATCGATGGGGATTATGACGGTGACGGGAAATCAGACCCGGCTCTTTACCAGGAATCGACGGGAACATGGCTGCTTCTATTGTCCAAGTATGGGTATGGACTGGCGGGCACTTCCGGATTCGGACAGCCGGGAGATATCGCTGTGCCGGCGGATTACGACGGTGACGGGATAACGGATCTGGCCATTTACAGGTCATCTACGGGAGCCTGGATGATTCTGCAGTCGGGCAGCGGTTATCAGTTGCTGACCGTTCAATTCGGCATCAGCGGTTATGTGCCGGTTCCCGGTGCATATAACGGCCAGGGTCATGCGCTGATTGCGATATACAGCGATGTGTCCGGATACTGGTATATTCGGACAGGGCCTACAGAATATTACACGGTATCGTTTGGCCAGCCGGGTCATGTGCCGATGCCTGCGGATTACGACGGTGACCGATATGACGACCAATGCGTGTTTTACCGGAGCAGTCAAGATGCAATCTGGTATCTGTGGAAGTCCACTGAAGGCTACCAGATGATTTCGTCACGCTTCAGCCGTCCATAAGTTTTTGAAATAATATGTTTTACATTCTGACGGTCAAAAGATAGAAAGATCAATGCAACAATGACCGCAGGAGTGGCGGGATAGGTTGTTGCTTGTATGTAAGTTTGGCTTAGGGATGGTCGGATGATCTGAATAGTAAGTTGTTTATAGAAGATACGAGATCTGAGCAATGATGCGCTATAATTTAATTCTCTGTACACTAAAGCGGATAACTAAACAAAGCATTGTGTGCTTTGTTGCGACCTTGGTTCTCTCACTGGCTTCGGCTGCATTCGGCCAGCTTGCGGATCCGGCGGCAGCTTTGCCCGACAACGTTCAGGCTGCTGCCTCCACACCGGCTTCGACGCCGAATCAAGTTGCGCCGATCCCGTCGGCTTCTCCCGTTCCCCTGCCGGTTTTGACTGATGAATCCACTGGGAGATGGCTGATCACCGAGACGATAGACCAGAGCCGGAAAGATCAGCCGGTTTTTTTCGGTGTGCGCCTGGCGAATGCGCCTCAGGCGGCGCTCCTGGAAACATATAAACAATTTTATACGGCGGGCGAAACACTGGCGGTCAGGCTGTGGGGATGCAACGATTTGCCCAGGGAATTCAAGGGGCGCGTACAAGTGGAGCTTAAACGGGGCGCTGATCAATTTGCGCGCGAGGAGGAAACCGTTCGACTGGCGCCGGAAACAGCTAAACGTCTCGCCAAGTATAGTTTCGATACCGGGGATTTGGACGCCGGCCAATATACGTTGGAAACGTCCTTGTTTGATACGGCCGGCGAACGGGTTCAAAAGCAGGTTAAGACGATAACAATCAGGGTGACCGAGAAACAGGCGAAAGAACGCCAAGCCACATTTGCGAAGAGGGAACAGGCGCGCTTAAAGGCTAAGGCTGAAATCGAGAAGCGAGCGGCGGCGGATGCGGCTAAGGCTGAAAAACTTCGGCTGAAAGCGAAGGTCGAAGCCGAAGCCCGCGCGGCAGAACAGGCCGAAGACGCGAAAAAAGAGGAATTGAAGGCTAAGGCTAACGCCGAGAAAAAAGCCAAGGCGGAAGCCAAAGCCAAGGCCGAAGCGGCGGAGAAAGCCCAGAAAGAGGCGGAATTGAAAGCCAGGGCGGAGGCCAAACAGAAAGCGGAGGACGAAGCGAAGGCTAAAAAAGCGGAGCTAAAAGCGAAGGCTGAAGCCGAATCACAGGCCGAGGCGGCGAAAGAAGCTGAATTAAAGGCCAAGGCTGATGCCGAGAAAAAAGCCAAGGCGGAAGCCAAAGCCAAGGTCGAAGCGGCGGAGAAAGCCCAGAAAGAGGCGGAATTGAAAGCCAGGGCGGAGGCCAAGCAGAAGGCGGAGGACGAAGCGG
>JAQUMN010000050.1 GCA_028718125.1 Kiritimatiellia bacterium | reverse complement strand
GCAAGTATACGGAAGTTCTGGATTACTTTCCCACCGCCATACCTTACGCGGCCGGCGCGCTCTATTACATGGGCCAGTGTTACATGGATACCGGCGACCCCGACAACGCGCACAAGGCCTGGTTGGAAATGGTCCAGGACAATGATTACCGCAAGCATTTCCTGGCGGCCGCGGCCCTGAACAAGTTGGCGGAGAACGCCTGGAAGGAAAATAATTACGAGAAAGCCCTGGCATTTTACGAGCAGGTTGTCGCCGATTTCCGCACCGCGAATCCCCGCGCGGCGGCGCAGGCCATGGCCAAGGTCATAGAGTACCGGATGAAAACCAGTCCGGACGAACCCCGGCTCCGCGCGTTCTATATCAAGGCCATGAGTTTCGACTCCAAGCCCCGGAAAATTGAAGGTGACCCCGCCGGCACGCCGGATTACTGGAGCTTCATAAGGTCCCAGGTCAAACAGTTCGGCGCGCAGTTCAAAGATGCCCAGGCCAATGCCCGCCGGAAATACTTCCAATACTGGGCGGATGCCATGGCCGGCAAGTTTCCCGATAACGACGATTTCCAGATTGACTACATTGATTTTCGCTATGCCCAGGAAAACAACCTGGAAAAACGCGCCAAGCGTCTGGATGACCAATTCGCGAAATATCAGAAGCCGGACGACTCCGCGCGTATCATCAAGTGGCTTAACCTCTACATGGGCAACAAGGCCAAGATCATTGAATACTACAACAAGCTGGATCTTTCGAAGCTGGGCTCGGCCGGCATCGAGCAACTCGTCTTCGCCCTGCTGGGCCAGAAAGAGTACGCCATGGCCCTTAACGCATTCGATAAAATGTCGTTCAAGGACATGACGGATGCCGACCGGGAAGCCTTGGCCCGCCGATTGTGGGACTTCACCCGGGACGGGTTTTCCATCACGGCCCTGGAGCGCCTCGCGGGCAGTTTCACGGACAAGGAATACGGTTCAATGGTCCTGCTCCGGTATTATTACCGGACCGGCAACGCGAACGCCGGGCTGCCGCTGGCTGAGACGCTGAAAGCCAGCCCCCAGTTCGCCGCCGAGGTGCTGACGATCATGGGGGATTTGTATTTTGGTTCCCGGCAATACGACAAGGCCATTTCCTGCTACCAGCAGGCGAACAACCCGCCGGCCACGCTCTTTAAGACTGCCGAGTGTTACTCCCGGATGGGCAAGGTGGATAACGCCGTGTCCGCCCTGCGCGAGGTGGAAAACTTCTTTGTGAAGGATGCGCCGCGTGCGGCCATGACCATTGCCTCCCTGTACCAGAAAGCGGGACTCAGCGATAAATACGTTGCCGCCCTGCGAGCCCTGATTAAAAAATATCCCGGCAGTCCGGAATCCAGCGAGGCCCACCAGTCGCTGGAAAAACTGGGACTGAAGACCGGCGGGGGCGTGGATACGTAAAGGTAAGCGTTCAAATATTAAAAACCCTTGGAACCAAAGCGTGACATTATGAAGCTAAAACCAATAATGACCGGGATCATGGCGGCGGTTTTGCTGGGAGCCTGGTCGTCCGTAGAAGCGGCCCGCGTGGCCAAGATGCCGGTGGAAACGACTGCCACGAACGCAAATGGCAAGGCGGAGGGCGATTTTGCCGCCGAACGCCTGGTGGAAAAGGCCAAGGAATTGATCCTGGCCCAGGAATACGATCGCGGCGTTAAAATGCTGGAAAACGTGATTGACCAGTACCCGAAAAGCCGCGTCCGCTACAAAGCCAGCCTGGCCCTGGGCAATCACCTGCTCAACATCCAGAAATACAATGAGGCCATCCATTATCTCCGCGGCCTGAACGACTTGAACAAACCGGGCACCGAGCTTTCAGGAGAAAATCGCGACTGGTACCTTGAAGCGCAGTATTCCATCGGCATGGCCTATTTCAACATGCGCCAATACGGCAATGCCTTCACGGCGCTGCGTGCCATTACCCGCGATTACCCCAACACGGTTTGGGCCAACCAGGCCTATTACTACATCGGTATGTGTCATTTTGCCCAGAAAAACTGGAACAAGGTGATTGAATCCCTGACGATGGTCGGCACGTTTATCGATCCCGACAGCTCCGCCGTCGAATACACCGAGGCCGGTCGGCGCTTTTATGTGAAGTCCGTGGATGCCGATATTCCTGTCCTTTACCAGACCGGCAATGACATCAAGCTCCAGGTCTCCACTAAAAACGGCGACCGGGAAATTATAATTTGCGCAATCGTCGGGACCAAGGAGGGCATGGCCATGGGCTCCATTCCTACGGCGGCGGGCTTGGCCGTCACCAACGACGGCATCCTCCAGGTGATCGGCGGCGATGTCATTACGATCAAGTATTACGACGACAACACGGAAGCAGGTGAAAAAGATGTCTTGAGGGAAAAGACCGTCAAGGTCGTTTCCACCGCCCAGATATCGTTTACGACCGGGACTTACGAGTCCCAGGCCAATGCCGCCTATCTTGGCCAGCCGGTGTTTATTTACGTCAACGACCTGGACCGGGATGCGAGCGTCGCAGCCGATAAGATTACCGTCCGGGTCGTGTCCCGCTACAAGCCGGAAAAGGACGAAAGCCTGGCCCGGTCCGTGGATACCGAGAAACTGATCCTCCAGGGCGATGAACGCGAATATGAAATCCGGGATGAGGCCACCGTGACCCTGGCGGAACTGGGCACGTCGGCCGTGCACAGCGGCCGCTTCGGCGGCAGCATCATGATCCAATCCCTTGTGGAAGGCGTTCCGCCCAATAAATCGGATAACGTGCTGACCTGCGGCATGGACGATGATATCGTGGCCTTCTACACCGATGAAATGAACATCGACGGCGCCGTACGGCGCGACGCTACCGCTACCCTCCTTGTCGTAGGCGAAATTGACGGCCGGCCCATGGTGACGCAGAATGTCGTTTTTGATCCTGTCGTCAAGGCCAAGAAACAGATCGTGGAAGCCACGGCCTACCTCCAGTTGACCCGCATCTTCAAGAGCATGGGGCTGATGAAGAACGCCGTGGAAAAGGCCAATCAGGGCATGGAGCGGGTGCAAGATATCATCCTCGCCAAAACGCCCATCCCCTCCCGCCTGAAGGAGGAAGCGTTCCAAATCAAGTGGGACCTCCAGATTGAGATTGAGGACTTTACCGGCGCCGTGGCCACCTGCCAGTTATTCAGCCGGCTGTTCCCGACTTCCTCCTTTGCCGATGAAGCGCTCATGAAAATCGGCATGGTCAAGCTGGAGACCAAGGACATCCCGGGCGCGATCAAGGTGTTCACGTCGATTCTCTCGCTGCCGAACTCGCAAGCCAAGGCGGAAGCCCGCTACCGGATTGCCGAGGCCCAGGAAACTTCAAATAAATCCATTGCCATGCAGACTTATAAACAATGCGCCGAGCAGTTCCCGGACAGCGAATATGCCGGCAAGGCGCTCGGCAAGCTGGCGGATTATTATATCGAGTCGAAGGAATACAACAAAGCCGACCAGCTCCTGGAACAGATTTTCCAGGATTACCCCGATGCCAGTTTCCTCGACAGCATGCTGTTGAAATGGGTCATCGCCGCCTACCAGATGGGCAACTACGATAAAGCCCGTGAGAAATGCACGCAACTGCTGTTTGAATACCCCGGGAACCAGTTCGCGGCCCAGGCCAAAACGATTCTCTCCAAACTGGAAAGGAAAATCAAAGAATGAAATCACAACATAGTCAACTCCTGACTGCGGTATGCCTGTGCCTGGTCGGTGTGGCCGCCTTCGGCGCGCCCGGCGACACCGCAACCGATCCCAAAAAGACGGCGTTCGACGA
This sequence comes from Kiritimatiellia bacterium, assembly GCA_028718125.1. Classification (GTDB taxonomy): domain Bacteria; phylum Verrucomicrobiota; class Kiritimatiellia; order JAAZAB01; family JAAZAB01; genus VSJD01. The sequence goes on along the minus strand of JAQUMN010000050.1, from coordinate 21,942 downwards.
TCTTTGCCTCAAGATCCAGCGCGGCAAGGGCGATGTGACCGAAACCGACGTTATCCAGGTCCTGAAGTCTGCCCGGGAACTCGGTTATCCTTACCCGGCCGCGGCGGCGGTGAAAAGTTTCTCGGCCATGCATCCTGCCTTGAGCCCGCAACTGCAGGTCATGGCCGCTGACAATGCCCTGCTGGCCGGCGATTTTCGCGCCGCAGTGACACGGTATAAATCGTATCTCGCCACTGCTCCGGCCGACAAGGCCTCTTCCGACCTGGCCGCCCGGATGCTGATCATCCTCATCGATTATCTCAATGCCGAAGGGGAAGCCTATGCGTTCATGAACACCGAAGGGCCGCAGTTCCGGCAGAGCGAGAATGCCCGGAAATTCGATCTCTGGTTTTTAGACATGGCCCAGCGCAAAAATGATGTCCCTGCCGTTGCCAAGCGCCTGGCGCCGATATTCTCGGAAAAAATGCCGGTGGAGCAGGAAAAATTCTTTTACCGGGACTCCCTTGATTGGGCCATGGCAGCCGTGCGGCGTCCAACCGAAGCGCTATATTCCGCCGCTCCGGTCCTGAACCAGATCCTGTCCCTGCTGAGGGTCGATAATTCCACATTGCTCAAATACCGTTTCTACCTGGCGAACCTGGATTTCAAGGCCGCCAACGCCGGCAAAGCCAAGGATGCGGCCGAAGCCGCTTTCATCACGGTCCTCACCGCCGCCAAGGCCTGCTTCGACGCCAGTCCGCGTGCCGAAACCCTGCAGGACATTGAGGATGTGTTCTCTTCCGGTTTCCAGGGTGCGGAATGGCAGTTCTGCCAGAAGGCCAAGCAGGAATTTTTTACCCAGGCCTTTGCCCGTGTGCCGGACGATGACAGGGTAGCCCTGATTACCTGGATGCCCGGTAACGCCGCCTATCTGGCCAGCCCGGAGCAGTGGGAATCCCTGTGCCTGGCCTATCCGGCCGCTTTTGCCCGGGCCGGCATATTTATCTATCCACGCTCCAACCCGGAAGTATTCCGCAAGCAGGCGCCGCTCCTGGCGAATGTCAACACGCCATACGCCGCCGTGGTCAAGGCGCTGGCCGCAGGGACGGACCTGGAAACCTGCGCGCGGTATCTCCTGGAAAAGGAATCCTGGTATCTTCAACCCAACCAATATTACACGCTGGTCGCCACGGAATTGTGGCCATCGTTCCAGAATTTTACCCGGAGCGAGGCCAGTAAACTTCCCGCCGATTATTATTCCAGGTTCCTGGCAAAATTCGGCGCCGAAGCGCTCATGAAATCGCCGCTGCCGCTGATGGACACTAATGCCGCCGCTGCATTTGTCATGGCTGCGTGGGAATCCGGGGATAAAGCCAAACTGCCTGATGCCCTCCACATGCTCGATGCTGTGCCATACTCCGAAACGGAACGTGCCGCCATTTTCGATCCGGCCTACAAGGCATTCAAGGACTGGGTCGGCAAGGTGGGCACGGCTTCGGAATCCGTCGCCATGGCCAAGGCCAAAATCGAACGTGGCGAAAAGGCGGCGGCCAGGAAGAAGGCGGCGGTAGAAGCCAAAAAAGCGGCGGAAGCCAAGGTCGCCGCGGCGCCCAAAGACGCCTCGGCGCAAGCGGAATTCAAGGCCGCCAACGATGCCTGGACGGCCGCCGACGCCGAATCCGCCCAGGCAGCCGGCGCGGCTGCCGACGCCGCCGAGGTGCTGAAAAAATTTGGCGATGTTCCCAATATATCCGCCGATCAAATTTCGGCCATGGAAACCGCCTTCAAGGCCGTTCTGGATCCCAAGATCTTCAATCCCGAAAAAGCGGCGTCGCCCCTCTGCAAGAACCTTGCTTTGGCCCGGGTCGCCGCGCAGGAAAAAAACAAGGAGGCGTACGAGAAAATTGCCCGCCAGATTTACGCTGAGTTCAAGGATTACACCGCCAGGAAAACGCCGCAGGGCGCCGCAATATTGTCCTTTATCCTCGGCAACCGCCCGGCCGCATTCGACACGCTGGACTTCCAGGTCGAGGCTTTGAGCGACCAGATGGCCCGCCTGGGAGCCGGAGCTACGACTCAGTCCTGCGCCCTGGTCTATGCGGCTATCGGCGCCGGACGGCCGGGCTGGCCTTCCAGCGCGCCGGCGGCCGATCAGCCGAATATCCAGAAAGTCAACGAAGCTCTCGAAAAGGCCCTGCTGGTCCAGATCGATAAAGGCCAGTTTGCACCCGCATTGTTCCAGTGGTTCCGGGAAACACGGCGTGGCAGCGGCTGGCAGAACGACGATGCCGGGCTGATGGTCGTGGGCAAGCTCATCGAGAAAAAACTGCTGCTTAACAGCGCCTACCGGTTGAACGGCGACACCGCCGCCACGACCCTGATGTGGCTTATCCGCAATGAATTTACAAAGTTGAAGGACCAGTATCCCTGGGAGTCCAGCTTCGACGACTTGTATGTTGAAGAATGCGCGCGGACCAACAAGCTGGATTTTGCCTACTGGAACTACGGGACTGACAGCAAGGGTAAAATCGTCAACCTGGCCACCCGAATGCTCCAGGCGTATACGACCCTGCCTGTTTCCTGCCGGGCCTTCGGGCCGACCAGCGATCTCTGGAAATGGCACAACCGGTGCCTGCAACAGAATGCCGCCTGGCGCAAGGAACACGGGATCAACGAGGCCGAACGCGGCAAACTGATCGCCATGCTGACCGCGGCGTATGGGACCAACCGCTTTGATGAATTTGCCCGGGGCGATTATTACTTCGCCGCCAGCGCCGCCGATACGCCGGAAAGCCGGACGGCGTTTTTCCAGAAACTGAACGAATTTATCGCCCAAGCGCGGGCCACGCCGGAACGCGTGGCGCCTCCCAGCCTGGAGTCCCTGGCTAAGCTGAAGGACTTTACCCCGAATGAAATCAATACCTTCCTGGCGTTCTTCCCGGTGGCGACCCCGGCGCGCTGGGCCACGGGCCGCTCCTACGAGCTGCTTCTGCCGGCGATCCATAACAGCCTGCTGGCCCAGGGACGCTACACCGATCTGCTGGGCGTGATCCCCTTCTTCTGGAAAATGGCCAAGGACATGAACAGCAATGCCATGTCCAAGCAAATGGCCGACTATGCAGCTGACCTGCTGGAGAAAATGCCCGATCTTGCCGGCGTTTACAGCGGGGCAGGCCTGGATATCCTTGGCACCTCGATCCCCGACGATATCCGCATCACGCTGATGGGCACGCGTCTGAAAGCCCTGGTGAGCATCGGCGGGGCCATCCCGGTGGACCGCACCGATCCGCGCTACCCGATTTTCGCGGCGCAGACCGCCTATTTGTCCGGTAACTTCCAGAATGCCTGGGAACTGTATATGTCCGTTCCGGATAAAGTCCTGGGCATGTTAAAGGAACTCGATCCGAATTTCTCCCTCTGGCTCATCAATCAGAATACGGAAATACGGGATTTCAAGCGGGCCGAGGATTTGGCGCGCTTAATGATGCAATGGCTGGATTCCCTGCCGGAAGGATTTGACCGCGAGATCAAGGCCCTTCTAATGATCGCCTACGGCGATATCGCGTTTGCCCGCCAGGAATATCCCCGGGCCCGTTCCACATATGAACGAATCGTGGCCGACAAGGCGTTCGATGGAACCAAGGCCCGGAACGAAGCCGAACTCCGCATAGCCGAGGTGGACCGCCTGACCAAGAATTATGACAGCGCCATCGCCCGCCTGGAAAAACTGTCGCGGCGGATGGACCGTTATCTCCAGACCGAAAGCGCTTATCAGCTCGCGCTCATAAAGTTTGACCAGGAGTCCTGGCAAGAAGCAGCCCAGTGTCTGGAGCAGGTTTTTCTGCTGGAACCGAACCACGTGGAAGGCCAGATTCTTCAGGGCCGCATTAACCTCGAGCTCAGAAAATACATGTCGGCCACGGACATCAACGTGGGCCTGCTTTCCAGCCAGAAAATCATCGTGCCCGGCAGTCCCCTTAAAATCCGGCTCGATGACCGCAACCTGTCCGTGGTCGGCAAGAGCGCCCAGATTGAAGTTCGCGTCTGGTCGGATTCCGGCGACGAGGAGTTTCTGAACCTGATTCTGTCCGGCGATTCCAAAACCAGCTTCGAAGGCCAATTGCCGACAGCCCTCGGGCCGTCCGCCAAAGGCGACCACGTCCTCCAGGTGCTCGGCAATGGAAAGATTTTTTACGATTACTCGGAAAAATTCCGCAATGCCAACCGCATCGCGCCTTCAGAACTGATGTCCATGGCCGTCGTTTCCGATGCTGAGTTGATCGTCGCCGCCGGCGACATCCCCAGCGCCGAAACGGAAAAGGCGGCTTACCTTCAGTTGTTGATGAACCAGGCCAGCATCGGCGACCTTTCCGGCGTCGTCCAGTCCAACGCCATGGTGCGGCCGGGCAATCCCATTTATATCCGGGTCACGGACCCGGATAAGTCCACAACCGCGCAGAAGGACGCTTTGACCGTGAAGGTCTCGGCGTTCAGCGGCGACAGCATTCCGGCTTTTACGCTCCAGGAAACCGGGCCTTTTTCCGGAGTTTTTGAAGGCGTGCTGCCCACCGCCGCAGCCGGCGCTCAGGCCTATGCCTCGGACTCCAGCGAAGGGCGTTTCCCCTTTTACGCCATCTCGGCGGAAACATATCCGGCCTGGGTGGCCCTGGCGAACAATCTTCGTCCCAAGACGTTCAGCGTGGACCTGAATGACAACGTGCTCCTCGGCGCCATGAACATTGCCGCGGACACTCCCGGCCGGAAACTGAAGCAATTCTATATCCAGCTTTCAATCAACGGGAAAGACTTTTCGACGGTCGGCAGCTGGCCGGCGCCCTTCAATCCCTGGGATGGCTCCCCGGGATTGGAATTCGTCACCTTTACCGAAAAAGTTCCGCCGCTCAACCTGGCCGGCATCCGGCAGTATATCGAGGCCGACAGCGTCGGCCGGGACATTAAGCGGGGAACATGCCCGCTCGCCAGCCTCCTCTCCAAGACTGGCGGCACCCTGCTAGAATTCACGCCGGACAAGGTGGCGCTCCCCGCCGGTAACGTTGCCGGCCATTTCCGCGCGGTGTTCAGCCTGCCCTCCCGGCAGACGCGCATGTTCAAGCTGGCCGTGTCCCAGCCGGCAACCGCGCGCTGTTTCTTCGCCATTGACGGCCAGGAAGCGGAGCCGGGCGCCGACAGAACGGCGATCAAGCGCTCGTTTAAAAAGGGACCGCATTTTATCGATGTATATTTTTATGCGCCCCAGCAGGCCAAGTGGACCATGGAGTTGTTATACGATTCGGATGCGCCGCCCTATATGGTTTCCTGTCCCCGCGGCCTGTTCGAACTCGCCGCCAATCCCGACATTGCCTCCGCCCTGCCCAGGACTGCTGCGGCAGTCAGCAACAACACGGAACAGACCTCGTTCGATATCCGGTTTGCCCCGGAGACGCGCTCACGGGTCATCCGGCTGATTCTCGCCGATTTTGAAACCGATGCGCCTGCCATCCGGAAAATTTCCCTGACGGCCGCCGACGGCAAAACGATCCTGCCGACCAAGTCCGATTTCGTGGCCGCGAGCAAGAACCAGGTCCTGGAAATCGTCGCGGGCGACAAAATCAGCATCGCCTACGAGGACGACAATGTCGTCACCAAGGGGAAGGAAATCCAGGAACAGTTCATGAGCGCCAATTTCCACAACGCCGCGATCAGCGCCTGCACCTACGTGGACGTCCGGGGTGAAATACAATACATTCCTATTTATCGTTTCGCTTCCGGCGAGAAATTCGACGTAATGGTCGACGATCTCGATTGCGACGTGTCCGACAAGCAGGACGTGGTGAAATTCACGGCCAAGACGCCGCAAAGCAAGGCCATCGAGCTTCAGGCGCTCGAAACCGCGGAACATTCCGGCAAGTTCATTGGCAGCGTCTTTACCACCAAGGGACAAGCCGCTCGGCCGAACGAGCTCATGGTGGCGGCCGATGAGTACGTAGTTGTGGCTTATGAAGACAAGGAAAACACCGATCCGGGCATCCCCTGGATCCGCCAGCAGGTCGTTCAACAGGTCTCCTATGAACAGCCCCAGCTCCGGGTCTACGAAATTTCATCCATTCCGCTGGACGAGAAAAAAATTGAGGAATTGCGCGCCGAGGAAAAGAAAGCGTTCGTCGGCAGCCTGAACCGGGAGGAAAATTATACGCCGACCCTCAACCTGATCGCCACCCGGCCGGTGAAAGCGGACCCGTCCCGCCCGGCCACCATCCTCAGCGAAGGCCCGCTCCTGGTGGAATTGATCTATCCCGCCCTGTCGCTGTCGTCCAACAGCACGGCCGAAATCTACGTCCAGACCCAGTCGGCCAGGCAAGCGGCGAAGGCGCCGGAGGCGGGGTTCGATCCCGCCGTGCCGGGAACGATCAAGCTCTCCGCCAATCCGAGCGAATTTACCGATATCCCCACGCCGCCGGGCTATGCCACGGTGCTCCTGCGCGGCGATCCTTACGCGGCCGCGCCGGTCGTTGACGGGCGGTTCTCTTACGTTGTTCCGAAAGTATTTGGCGCAGGCAGTGCGCTCGCCGCCGAACCGCAAAATGTTGATCCGACGGAGCCCCTGCCGTTGGTCTTGCAGAGCAACGACAAGATTTTCGTGGGATTTCCCTACACGACCGCCGCCGGCGTCACCAACTGGATCGTCCAGCCGGTGGTCATGGCCAACGACGTGTTCATTGACGTCATGGATCGCATCTACCGGCGAACCATGACCAGCATCCATGTGGGTGAAAATCTGTACCTCCGCATCGATGATCGCGCGCGGGACGTTTCCGCCGCCATCGACACCATCCCCGTGACGATTACAACAGCCTCCGGATATTCCACCAACATAATCCTGTCGGAAACGTTCGAGTATACCGGCTGCTTCAAAGGGATGATCAAGCCGACGTATTTTGAAGACAAATTGGCGGCGGCGGAAGCCGGGGCAATTCCGGTGAAATACGGCGACTGTATATCCGTCACCTACACCCGGGGCGGCACGAATCAGCCGTCGATAACGCGCTCGGTGCTCGTTGCCAAAGGCGCTGACGGAGAGGTGATCCCGTTTACGAAGCAGTTCAAGGATCCCGACATGGCCATAAAAACCCAGTTCACGACCGCGGAGGCGTTCTTTGAACTCGCCAAGAAGCATCGCGCCCTGGATCAGACGGCCCTGGCCCGCCGGGAAATCGCCCAGGGCAAGAAACTGCTGGAGGAGGCGATCCGGGATTATCCCAACATGCAGGTCCGGGCCCAGGCGAACTATCTGCTTGCGGACCTGACGCTGGAATTTGCCAACGATGCCGCCGATGAAAAGATCCAGCGGGACAAATACCTGGAGGCCATCAACCAGTTTTCCGAAGTTGTCATGGTGTATCCCGAGAGCATCTACGCGCCCAAGGCGCAGTATAAAAAGGCGCTGACGCTGGAAAAAATGGGGGATATCGATCTTGCCTGCGAGGAATACGTCAAGTTATCGTATCTCTATCCCGACAATGAGCTGGTTGCGGAAACGATTGCCCGGCTGGGAAATTACTTCTCCTCCAAGGGCAAGGACCTGCTCGCCAAATCCAAGGAAGCCAAGGTGCCCGAGGAAAAGCAGCAACAGATCGACAATGCCCGCGCTATGTTTAAAACGGCTGCCGAGGTGTTCAGCCGCCTGGCGCCGCGGTTCCCCACGCATGACTTGGCCGGCAAGACGCTGGTGCTCAGCGGCCAGTGCTATATGCGTGCCGACGAGTTGGGCCAGGGCGCTAAAAGGCGTGTTTCGGACGAATTGTTGATCAAGGCCGCCCAGGTATTCGATACCGCCATCAAGCAGAGCACGGGTGATAACGAGCTGGTTGCCGAAGCCATGTATTGGCGCGGCGACACGTTCATGAAGATGAGAGATTATCCGAACGCCTATAGGCAGTTTAAGAAATTGACGTGGGATTATCCGGCATCCAAATGGGCCAAGTTTGCCCGGGGCCGGCTGACGGAACCCGCGTTGGACCGCATCATGCAGGATGAAGTTAAAACCGGTGAATGATCGCCCCGCCCGGCGCCTGCGCTTCTTGACCAAAGGGTGAACGCGAACACCGGGCGCTTTACCTGCAGTTCCGTCAGAGGATGACTATCATGATGAATCAACAGATAACCATTGACCACGAAGAAGAACAGGAAGCTAAAATAGAGAGCCTGCGGCAAATGACCGCGCTCCTTCAAGACCGGATCGCCCTGCTGGAGGAAGAAAACGCCAGCTATGCCGCCATGCTGAAGGAACGCGGCGTGGATGTGCGCTCCAGATCGCAGATTGCCCTGGAACTGCCGCCCGCCCTCACGCGCCCCCTGGATGCGACCGCCGCGGTCTTCGCCCTTCTGACGCCGGCACAGCGAACGCTGCTGGACGCCATCCGCGGGACGGAGAGCGTCTTCATGCTCCTGAAATCCGATACCCTGGTGGATACCGGCGGCTGGTTCCGGCGGAGCAATATCTGGGTGTGCGCCCTGCCGCGCGAACTGGCCCTTTTCGCCCAGGGCCGCAAGCCTTTTCTCCAGAAAACACCCTATGAATACCTGCGCGCAAGCATTTATAACCATGTCACCGCGGAAGTGGTGCTGTCGCCGTCACGGGGATTAAAACAGCGCACCCTCAAGGTGCCTCCCGCGGAAGGCTACCAGCTCTTGTCCCAGATTTATAACCCCAACCCTAAAGGAGTATAGTCATGATTGAGTATATCATCGGAGGCGGGCCCATGATGCTTGTGATCGTGGCCTGCAGTATCGTTGCGCTGGCCGTGAACATCGAAAAGATCAGGGCTTTCCGCGCCAACGGCAAAATCGATATCCGTTCCCTCCGTGCGCAGATTATTACCCTGCTGGGAGAAAACCGGGTGGCAGACGCCATAACGCTTTGCGCCAATACGCCCGGGCCGGTATCGGCGGTTATGCTGGTGGGGCTCCAGTCCTACCACAAACTGCTGGCCACCAAGCCGACCCCGGAAGTCATCCGCACCCTGCTCGGCAAATCCATGGAGGATTACTCGGCCCAGGCGCTGAACGCCGTGGAAAACCGGCTCAACGTGCTGGCCACCATCGGCAATACGTCGCCCCTGTTCGGCATGGTCGGCACCGTGACCGGCCTGATTCGTTCCTTCAGTGCCCTCGCCGGCGCCACCTCGCTGGAGGCAGGTGCGGTCGGCGCGGGCATCGCCGAGGCCCTGGTCTGCACGGCGGCCGGTCTGATTGTGGCCCTCGCCGCCGTCCTCCCCTACAACTATTACATGAACCTTGTCGAACGCATCAACCTGGACATCCAGGAAGCCTCTTCGGAAATGGTGGAATTTCTCTCGATGCGCGCCGAAATGCAGCAGAGCCATTAATTACCCCGCTATGCGCAAGACATTCAAAAAGAAGCAATTGACCGACGAGGCGATTCCCACGGTATCCCTCATCGACATTTCCTTTCTGCTCATCATTTTCTTCATCCTGACGACCACCTTCCAGAAAGGCACCGGCTTTGTCACCGATATCCCGGGCGGCGAAAAGACGCAGCAGGTCCAGCAACAGCAAAAAACGCCAACCATCGGCCTGCAGGCCAATAAGATCATATTCAATGACGACACGGTGACCTTGCAGGAATTGCGCAAGAAGCTGGCGGCCCTGAATCTTGACCAGCAGAAGGACGAAGCCAAGGTGGTCATGCTGGAGGCGGCCGAGAACATCGCCTACCAGGATTATTTCGAAATAATGGCGATGGTGACGGCGGCCGGCGGGGCCGTCGCCATCATCCGCGAAAAGGGGTCCCGCTAGCCATGGCCCGTAAAAAGATCGAAGCGCAACACGTCAGTATCCCCACGCTCAGTTTGGGCGACATCGCCTTTCTGCTCATCATCTTCTTCCTGTTGAGCAGCAACTTTTACCGGGAATCCCCGCTCCAGCTCAAGCCGCCCCGTTCAGCGGACCTGAAAAATCTCCAGGAATATCCGGTCTCGGTGTCGATCGATCGGGACGGCCGGATTTTTCTGCAGGGCAAGCAGGTCCCCGACGCCGAAGCCGTGAACTGGGGGGTGGCGGCGCTCACGAAGGATAAGGCGACGCAAGACGGCCGGACCGTCATGTTTAAATGTGACGATGCAATTACCCGCGACGTGTTTGAACCGGTTTTAGACGCCATCAGCCGGGGCGGCGGCATCATTGCCGCAATGGGACAGCGAACAAAACAACTGGAAGCAAGCAATGGGAGGATACCCTGATGGACATGAATCCGAGCCTGGAACAATATGTGCCCGACAAACTGCTGGGATCTTTCAAAAATTCCAGTTTCACCCTGGTGCTCATCATCTCGCTGGGTATCCACGTGGTGGCGATCGGGGGGACTTCGGTCGGCTACATCAAGGATCGCTGGATCGATCCCGAAGGCGCCAAACAGCGCAAGATCGAAGCGCAGGCCCGCCTGCAGATGGCCGCCGCTTCAAATCTGCTCGGCAAAGCCGCGGCGCCCACGAACGTGCCGGCCGCCGCCGGCGCGGCGCCCAGCGCCGCCGCTGTCGCCGCCGCGACCAACGATCTCAACCGCACCAATACGGCGATAATGAAACAGCTCAACGAGACAGCCCAGCCAGGGGAAATCCCGTCGGCGCCCAACGACCTGGGAATCTCGATCAAGGACACCAATCCTCAATAAGAGCTCCAGCCGTAATTCCGGTCGAATCATGGCAAGGCAGGTTGCGAAACGGGCCCTATAAGTCATGCGTTATATCCTTAATCGATTTCTGCGGATACACGGGATTCCTGTCGTGTTCAGCCTGGCGTTGGCCTTGCTGGCCGCGCTGTCCCTGCATGCCAGCCTGAACTTGCAGTTGTATTATGACCGCTTCCTCAACGCGCAGAGCCTTGCTTTCCGCAATGTATTCCTGCTGGAGGGTATTCAAGTACTCATCACCACCGCCATCGTTCTGGCCGGCATAAGCGCCGGCGTTTTTTTTGCCGGCGCCATCCTCAGCCTGGTGCGTAAAACGCAGATTCTTTCCGTGATCCGCAGCGCTCTGATCGTATTTTACGGGCTGTCCTTTTTTTACATTTACGGCGTGTGCCGCATCACCGCCCTGATCTTCGAAAAAAACCTGCCAATCGGCGGCAATCCGGTCAGGACCGAAACGGTGTTTTACTGGCGCTATGATTTCATCTGGCCGCTGGCCCTGCTGGCCCTTGCCATGGCCTGCCTGCATGTGTTCTCCTGGCGCCGGAAGGTGATCGATCTCTATACCGGCTACCCCGAGGATACACCGGCGCCGGGCGATCTGATTGTCGAGAATATCCGGACGCATGGACGGGACCCCGTTTTCAGGAAAAGCATGATTTGCTCGGTGCTGGCCCATTTTACCGTGATTATCCTGATTCCTTTCCTGGCACGGTTCGGCGGATGCGAGAGTGCCCAGCCATACCTGATCCCGGAAGGCTCCGGTAATCCCGTCATCGGCATGGTCAAGGTGGTCAAGCCGAAGAAACAGTCGAAAAAGCGGGTGGTGTTGAATCCCAGCTCGGCCATTTCCTTTCACCCGCCGGACCTGGACGATTCCTCCATGGCGCAGGATGTGGATGAATCCACCATGCAGACGTATGTCGCCGATGCCTCCTCCGTGCACCAGGGCGGCGGACGCGGCGGCCTCGGCGCGGGCGGCGGCAAGGGCGGCTGGCCCGGCGGCATGAAGAATGCCGTTGTCCGCTTCGTGCGCCTGGAATACGACGGCGAAGGCTGGGACGACGGCATGGATCCTTTGACCCGGGCCGACATAAATTTCCTGGACGAATTCAGAAAAGCCACCGGATTCAAGACGGCGGGCCGCGGCGAAAGTCATTCCATTCGCCTGCTCGACGATTACCCCAAGGGCGCTGCGCCTCCCTTTGTCTACATGACCGGCTCCGGCCGAATCAACGTGTCGCCCAAAGATGTCGAAATTTTCCGGAAATACCTGCTGGATGGCGGCATGCTCTTTGCGGATTGCGGCAGTGAACAGTGGGACCGGAGTTTGCGGTCATTCATCCAGGTGTTGTTTCCCGGCGAGCCGCTGCTGGTCGTTGCCGACGACGATCCGATCTATCAGCAGCCATATGTCTTCGAACACGGCGCGCCGTCGCTCTGGCATCATGGCGGATATAAGGCTCTGGGCATCAAACGCGGCCGGCGCTGGGTGATCTATTATCATCCCGGCGACATGAACGATGCCTGGAAAATCGGGCATTCCGGCATGAATCCGGAACTGACCCGGCGGGCATACCAGCTCGGCATCAATATTGTTTACCATGCGTTCACGCACTATCTTGAAGCTACGCGAAAGTACAGGAAATGATCGCCACGTTATACGCGTATTTCGGAATCATCGGCATCGCCTCCATCCTGGCATGGATGGGCGCCTTGGCCATGGTCGTCAATTACGCCCGGCATGAGCGCCGCACATTTTTCTACGCCCGGGCCATGGCCCTGGCGCTGGCCGGGCTGGTCCTGGCCCAGGTCAACTCGATCAACGTCGGGAGAATCGAAGTTGACCGGCGGCAGGATGTCAAGGACGCCCGCGAACGCCAGCGCAGCTTGCAGCGGGGCAGCACCGATATGCTCAACAGCAAAACGGCGGGCCTGCGTTTCGCGGAAGACAGCCGGGAAGATTCCCTGGACATGGCGGGAATTGCCTCTTCGGACAAGCGCTCCATTTATGAACAGGCCGCGGATGAAGATCAGCCGGCCTCGAATAAAAAAAAGCGCAGGCTGCGCTGGATGGCGCAGCCCGGCGAAGAGCCATCCCCGGGAGTTAAGTTGTTGCCGGAACGCGATGTGGCGCGGGCCAATCACCTGGACCTGCTGAATCTCTGGATGGCCCGCTTCGTTCCAATCCTGGTTTTCTTCCTGCTGGCGCTGGATTATTTTCTGCGATTCAACCGGACGGTCGGGACCATCCTGCCATTGCCGTTTGCCGGCAGGATCGTCGATTCCCTGTTTCCCAAGAAGCATTCGACCGTATTTCGCGCCGGAAACCCCGGCCTGATTGCCGGCCAAATTCAAACCATCATTCGGAAGGGCGAAACATTCATCTACTTCGGTGAAAGCCGCGTCATCAGGACGCCGGCCATTTCCCGCGTGGTTATACCCTTGCGCTATTTGTGCCGGAGCGCGGCCGCCGTCTTGCGGCCGAATGCCCTGCTACAATTGCTGGAGCGGCTGGAACAGGTTTCTGTTCGCGGCCGGTCGTTGCAAACATGGCGTCCCTGGTCCCGGATCAAGACCCTGCTTCGCTCCGGTTTGGCCATGATTGTAAAGGGGATGAAAGCCCTCTGGCGCTGGATTGCAGCGGTCTTCCGCTGGATGCTCCTTCCGTGCCGCTGGCTGATGTGCCGTGGGCAAAGAATGCCGGCGGCCCGGCCAATAAAGGCGGGCCCCGCTTGGCTGGCTCGCATGGCGCCCGCTTTTTCCTGGATACGCAAGCCGGCCGCATTCGTCTGGCGCCTGTTCCGTAACGCGAGCCTGCGTCTTGGCCAATGCGCTCGGTGGCTGATTGAATTTGTGCGCCGCTGGGGACGTAACATCCGGAGCGGAACCCTCGAATTCCGGCCGGCAATTATTCTGGATGCTTCGTCGGAACAGGACTTCAACCAGGACTTTATATTCGAGTGCGCCTGGTTCAATCGCTATTGCTTCACCGTTGAAGGCTTGAACCGTTCCGCGGCCTTGCTGGGCGAGTTCCGTAAATTCATCGCCGAACGAATGGTGCCGCGGGCCGCAGCGGCAAAAACCGTTAATGTTTTCTGGGACTTCCCGGCCGCCATGAATCCCGGGCTTCTGCGTCCGTTGGCGGTGTTTTCAAGTGATGTGAATATCAAGCTGATCGTGTTTGCCGCCGATGGCCAGATTGCCGAAATCGGCAAATGGGTTGAGGAAGTCTGTCCCGACGAAGGGCCTCCGCACGCCTATCCTTCCTTGCTTGCCTTCTTGATCTTGCGTATGCGGCGAATAACCGTGCGCTTCCAGCCGTGGCTGGACCGGCAACGGCAGAAAATGAAAGCCTGGCGGAAACGCGTCAGCATCGAGCGCGCGGAGCGCGCCGCAAAGGCAGCGGCCCTCAAGGCAACCACTCCCGCTGCCAAGCCGAAGGCGCCGCCCGAAGCGCCGGCCGTTGCCGGGCTTAAAGCTCCGAAGAAACCTGAAGCCCCGGCGCCCGTTACGCAAATTCCCGGCGCTCAAGCTTCAAAACCTGAAGTTGAAATCAAGCCCGTAAAATCTGTTGTCCCGGCGCCGGCGCCCAAACCGGTTGCGCCCATGCCAAAGCCCGTGGCGGAAGTCAAAGCCCCTGTGCCTGCGCCAGTGCCAGTCAAGCCGCCGCCGCCGCCCCCTGTAGCCATGCCTAAAGTCAAAGTTTCCCAACCGCAACCCGCGCCGGTCCCGGCGGCCCAGCCCAAGATCAAGGCGGTGCAGGCGGTTGTCAAGGAGCCCGTACCTGTCCAAAAACCTGTTGTGATGGCGGCCAAACCGAAAGTACCTGAAGCCCCGGCGCCGGCGCCCAAACCTATGCCCAAGCTTGAGGCCCTGCATCCGACAGTGAAGCCTGCCGTCATGCCCGTTTCCAAGGCGCCTGCAGTTTGCGGAGTTGATGATTTTAAAGAAATAAAATTAAAACCTTTTAAAAGACCGGGTCACGTCATCCTGGCGCCAAAGTTCAAAATTACAACGCCTCCTGCTGCAGCGTCGCCTGTCCTTGGCAAACCGGTGGCGAGCAAAGTCGACCCGGTCGAAGGGCTTGCTGCGCCAGTTCGCTCAACGGCAGAATCTAAACCGGAAGCGCCTGTTCCGCCCCCGCCGCCGACGGCGGCGATACCGGGAGAACAGCCCGCGTCTGAACCAAAGATTTTGCCGCCGGAGCCGGCGAAAACACTGCTTGCGAAACCGCCTTTGGCTGCGCCAAAGGAAGAATCGAAGCAGCCCAAAACGGCTTCCGAAATCCAGGCATCGTCTTCACCAATTGCGGAAGTCAACCAGGCAGCCGGTGTGTTCAAGTTCTACTGTTCGGCGTGCCAGCAAAAACTGGCCGCCCAAATTGAGTGGCAGGGGAAAACAATTCTCTGTCCGGCGTGCAAAGCGCACATCACGATTCCTCCGCTGGCATGAAGGTGGCAGGGGATTGACGACTTTAGACCGTAGACTCGCGGCGTCGCAGAGCTCCGCCCTCCAACATACGACCTTGATTTTGCATCGCATTAGTTTGCCGCAGATGCGAGGCGCGAAGGGCGCCGCTGTATAAGCATACTGCAAGCCCTTTGCAACGAAGCAGATGCGGCAAAATCATGCGACCGTCTTTTTCGGCGAACATCAGCGTTTTTGCAGAATGCCTTCATAACCCGTTGGGTTATAATGAAAAGTGGTGCAAAAAATAGTTTGCACGCCGTTGTTTACCCGCCTGCAACGCTGTAGCACTGCGGGCAGGTTGACAAAATATG
The DNA here is from genome assembly GCA_028718125.1 of Kiritimatiellia bacterium. Taxonomy (GTDB): domain Bacteria; phylum Verrucomicrobiota; class Kiritimatiellia; order JAAZAB01; family JAAZAB01; genus VSJD01. Next base: position 6,474 of record JAQUMN010000050.1, on the reverse strand, counting down.
ACAGTAACGCTGATGTTCGTGCAAAATTAAGGTACGAATATTTGCGTTTATGGAGGGTCGAGCTCCTGCGAGACCGTTCTTGACGCAGTCTGTGTCTGCAGCCTACGGTCTATTTTCTTTTCAGCGCATTCTTTACCCGGTGTTTGCCGTCGTAGTACCAGAAGGGGATCTTCATCCACCAGCTGAATCGGCGCCCGCTATGCGCCAGGTATTTTTCCACAAAGACGTTCCGGCCAGCCCAGAAAAGCGGGTGGCAAAGCCGTATAAGGTCGCAAAGCCTCGTCCGCAGGCCAAGGCTGTGTGAATAGAACCGTGCGCGGGCCGTGTCAATCAGCGCAAACTCCAGTTCGCCCGACGGTGTCGCGCGCACCAGCAGGTTGCCGGCCGAAAGGTCCCGAAAATAAACTCCGCGCGAATGCATTTTCTGCAGAAACACGGCGATAGCCTCGTACCAATTGTTGGCCGAATATCCCTGGAATGTGGCGGCGCCGGCGCTGAAGGCGTTGAAAGCGTCGCGAGCCGACCAGGCCGGGGCAAATGCCTCGCAAATATAATAGCCGGTGTTGCAGCATTTTGTGTTGTGCGGCGCCGTCTTTTCCGTCGCCAGGCAGGCTAACGGCGTTGGGGAGCACAGGCCGCGCCGAAGCAGCTCCTGCGCGCCGTTCCAACTGCGCAGAGCCTTGTTGGGTTTGCCATGGTCCAGGAGCCGGCGGAATGCGCCGCGCGATTTGAACGCCTTGATTACGATAGTTTGCCCTGCGTTCCACGGCGCGCTCACGGACCAGACCGTATTGCGCGCCGCGCGTAATGTTGTGAATTGCTGATTGCTAATTTCAGATTGAAGATGGCTGTTATCCTTCATCCGACATTCGGCGTTGGACGTTGGGCGTTGAGCGTTGGGCGTTTGCTTTTCTGTATTTGATTGGCCGAGTAACGCCATCAGCGCCCGGATATCCACGCGTTTCCCGCCATCCTCGACCAGGTGCACGCCGGCCAATCCCATCGCGTTGTCTTCGGGTCGAACGATATCAAAGTCCCATCCCGGCTGGCGCGCGAAGCGGATGCCGGGGATCGGGCGCCGTTCGATGTCTGTCGTCCGTCGTCTGTCGTCTGTCGCCTGGTTTTGCCACACCAGAAACACCGGGCTTTCGGAGAACATTCGCGGGGCTTGTTCCAGTCGCTGGCCGTCGCGGGCATAGATCTCGGCCCGGGCCAGGAGTTCCGGCGGATAACAAGACTCGGCGCCGGCGCCGTTTCCGTCGGTCGTCCAGACGGCGTGCAGAATTTTCAATTTTCGACCCGCCTGCATCTGCTGTGCCGGAAGCACTGCGGGCAGGTTTTCGATTTTCGACCCGCCTGCAGCGCTACCCCGCCCGCAGTCGCTAGGCGCCGGCGTTGCGGGCGGGTGCTCAGCATTGCTTGCCCGCAGGACTTCGTCCAGCGATGCAGGCGGGCGGGCAGGTTGCAGAACTCCGTCGTCCGGCATCCGATATTGGGCGTTGGGCATTGGGCGTTGAGCGTTGGGCGTTTGCTTCTCTTTCTCCCCTCCGTCCTCCGCGCATGCAAACTCCAGTATTTCCAGCCCGGGGCCGGTAGGCAGCCGGCGCTGGAACGTGGCGCCGGCGAGCAGGCGATTGACGGTCTGGAAAGTTCTAAAGGCCGGGCGCAGGCGATAATTTTTTATCTCGCCGCGCGCCTGCTCATAATAAGTCACGTGCGGGATTTCCGGGTATTCCGATGTGCCGTCATCAATCAGACCCTCGCGTTGTCCAATCAATGGCCCCCAATAGACGCGCTCCAGCGCGCCGGAAGCGGCGGCCAGGCAGGCATAACGGGCGAGGTAATCCGCCTGCTTTTCCTCGACGTCTTCCAGGATTCGGGCAATCCGCCGCAGGCTCCAGGTCACGTGCGCGCACATCAAGGCAGGCACGCCGGCCCACGCGCCAATATCCTGGAGCAACTGGGCCTTGCGTACCAGGTTGAAGCGTAACAGGCTTGCCAGGCGCTGTCCGGCGACTTTGTGATCGAATGCCTCCGGCTCCGTGGCGCGTTCCACAAACAGGTTGTCGGTATGCACGCCGGGCAAAAGTCCGCAACGCCGCATCTCGCCCAGCCACCCGGCGTTATAGACCGGCTCAAAATCCGTGACGTTCGGCCCGGCGATGGTTATGTTGCGCCCGCGCGCTTCCTCCCAGGCGATCTGCCAGGCATTGAAAAAAGCGGAAGGCGAATAGCCCGACCATTTCCGCCGGTTGCAGGTGGCGCCGATTTCGATCAGTTCCACCCGGCTCCCATACCGGTCCAGCATGTCGCCGACAAACGCCCGCCAGCGGTCGGCGGCCTCCGGATGGCGAAGCATGGCATAGGCCTCTTCCCGTGGCTGCACCAGGTGCAGGCAGACGCGGAACCGGTCGGTCAGCAGGCGGTCCAGGAACCGTTCGGTAAAGGCGTCGCGATCGCCATAGGTGAAATCAAGGCGCGCGTGGCGGATCCCGAGCTCGTTCAACCGGGCAATGACATAATTGTCGCTCGCGCTTTCCGGCGCGTTGGCCACGCACAGGCCAAAGAAATCGGACGGGACTTGCTTTGCCTTGCCCGGCACGGAGCTTGTCTGCCGCCAGCTGCCGCGGCTTAAATAAGCCATGCTCTGGCCGGCCATGCGGGCCGTCAACATTAAGTTGTTAAGGAATGCAATCACGCTCCCAGTATGGCCATTGGGCCGGAGCTTGGAAAGCTAAAACAGCATCAGGCTGCAGGCGCGACTTCAAGGCTGCGTCAAGAACGGTCTCGCGGGAGCTCCCTCCTTCGTCCGGCAACTGCCGGACTATGGCGGGCAGGCTGACCCTCCATGAATGCCAATATTTTCGCGATATTGGAGGGCGGAGCTCCGCGACGCCGTTGGTTTTGGCATGGATGACACAGCCCTGAGGCGGATTTTAATCCACGGTCCTCTTGATTGCATTTGGCATTTTTTACGGATATAGTGCGTAAGCGTCCGTAATCAGTGGGCAAGGGAGGCACTATGAAATTGCGTCTGACCGATTTGCCGGAATGGAAATCCCTGGCGGTGCATTATGAAAAAGTGCGCGAGACGCACCTGCGCGAACTCTTTGCGCGCGATCCGCGCCGCGCGGAGCGTTTCACGCTCTCAGCCGAAGGGCTGACGTTGGATTTCTCGAAGAACCGTGTGACCGGGGAAACCATGCAACGATTGGTTGCGCTCGCCCGCGCCTGCGGGGTGGAAGCCTCTCGCACGGCCATGTTCGCGGGAGCGCCCATCAACCGCACGGAAAACCGGCCGGTCCTGCATGTGGCCCTGCGCAACCGTTCCAATACCCCTATTTATGTGCAGGGCGAGGACGTCATGCCGGAGGTCAATCGCGTGCTTGATAAAATGCAGTCGTTTGCGCGGGATGTACGTTCCGGCGCGTGGCGCGGATTCACGGGCAAGCGTATCCGGGCGATAGTTAACATCGGCATCGGCGGGTCGGACCTTGGGCCGGCCATGGCCTACGAGGCGTTGAAGCCTTATTCCCGGCGGGATTTGACCGTGCGGTTTGTTTCCAATGTTGACGCCACCCATATCCTGGAGGCCACCCGCGACCTGGTACCCGGGGAGACGTTGTTCATTGTCACCTCCAAGACATTTACCACCCAGGAAACCATGACCAATGCACAGACTGCGCGGGACTGGTGCCTGGCGGCGCTGAAGGATGAAAAGGCCGTGGCGCGTCATTTCGTGGCGGTATCCACCAATGCGCTGGAAGTCGGGCGTTTCGGCATAGATCCGCAGAACATGTTCGAGTTCTGGGATTGGGTAGGGGGGCGCTATTCGCTCTGTTCGGCGGTGGGTTTGGCGCTGATGGTGGCGATTTCCCCGGAGCGTTTTATTGAAATGCTGGAAGGATTTCACGCCATGGACCGGCATTTTGCGCAGGCGCCGCTGGAGAGCAATATGCCCGTGATCCTGGGGCTCCTGGGAATCTGGTATAATAATTTTTTCGGGGCCGCAACCTATGCCATCCTGCCCTACGATCAGTACCTGTGCCGGTTGCCCGCCTATCTTCAGCAGGCCGACATGGAAAGCAACGGCAAATCGGTGGACCAGCAGGGGCGCGCGGTCGGCTGGCAGACCGGGCCGGTCATCTGGGGCGAGCCGGGCACCAACGGCCAGCATGCCTTTTACCAGTTGATTCACCAGGGCACCAAGTTGATTCCGGCGGACTTCATCGGGTTCTGCCGTTCGCATAATCCGGTGGGCGATCACCATGCCAAGCTGATGGCAAATTGCTTTGCGCAGACGGAAGCCCTGGCGTTCGGGCGCACGGCGGCCGAGGTGGCAACTGCCACTGAGGTGGCAACTGCCACTGAGGTGGCCGCGCAGGGAACGCCGCCGGCGCTCGTGCCGCACAAAGTATTTGAGGGCAACCGGCCGACCAACACGATCCTGGCGGACGAACTGACGCCCGCCGTGCTGGGCGCGCTGATTGCGCTCTATGAGCACAAGATTTTTACGCAAGGCGTGATCTGGGATATTTTTTCGTTTGACCAATGGGGTGTTCAACTGGGCAAGGAGCTTGCCGGCAAAATTCTGCCTGAATTGCTTGCGAAGGCGGAGCCGGACCTGCGGCACGATTCGTCAACGAATGCGCTGATCGGGAGATTCAGGAAGGCTGAAAAAAGTTGATTTGATAAATGCATAGGAATTTTAATCCGTCTTTGTTGTCATTCCGAGCGTAGCGAGGAATCTCGCCGCGAGAGATCCCTTCGACTTCGCTCAGGGCAGGCTCTTCACTGCGTTCAGGATGACAATCCGAATAGAATAAAAGTCGCCCCGCCTTGCGGGGCCTAATTTGTTGATTTGTGAATTCGTGTCTCGATAGGCGCTTTTGATTTACTTAGCTTCACTAATTAACGAATTATCGAATATGGGTTGAAATTCAGGGAGGGCCTGCCCAGCCGACTCGCCTCGGCGAAGCGCTCCGGCGGAGCCGGGAGCCCGAAGGGCGAAGGCTGGAGCGAGCGAAGGGATTTGAACCCTCGACATCTACCTTGGCAAGGTAGAGCTCTACCACTGAGCTACGCTCGCTTGACAAGCAGCCATATTCATACCAAAAACAAGCTCATTCAAGCAAGGATTTATTTCCCCAATCTTTTAGGTTGCCGCAGATTTGTCCGTCTCATTAAGAATCGGTGAGTAATATTATGAAGAATTCACCACGGAAACACGGAGAAGAGGTTGCTTGAATTCACCCCGAGCGCAAAACATCTTGGGGCGAATTCAAGCAATGACTTGTTATTGGAGAAGGAGGAGAGGAGGCCGATTGATTTGATGGAACCTCCTCTTCTGTTTTGCTCTTCCGTGCCTCTGTGTCTCTGTGGTGAATTCTTGCCGATCTATCTGTAGATTTTGCGGAAGGCATCAACATTAAGGGTATTTTCCCATGATTGCGCATCCGGATCCCATGGCTGATGAACGCTCGCAGATTCCGGAGCAGGTCTGTGATTTTTTCAGGGCCGACGGCGTATTGGCCAGGTCCGGGGTAACGGAAGCCGACGGCTTTGTTTTCGAGGAGCGGCCCCAGCAAATGGCCATGGCCGAGGCGGTCGCCGCGGCGATCCTCAAGCCCGAACACCTGGCGGTGGAGGCCGGCACGGGTGTCGGCAAAACCTTTGCCTACCTGGTGCCGCTCATCCTGCTGGCCAGGGAACAAAAGCGGCCGGTGGCCATCTCCACCTATACCATCAACCTCCAGGAGCAATTGGTCTTTAAGGACCTGCCCTTTCTCCAACACCACCTGGGCCTGGATTTCTAGGTGGCGCTGTGCAAGGGCCGCGCCAATTATCTCTGCCTGCGCCGGCTGGAACGCGCGCGCCATGCCGGCGGCGACCTCTTTAACAAGGTCCAGGAACGCGATCTCGCGCGCCTGCGCCGCTGGGCCGATGAAACCCAGGATGGCAGCCTTTCGGACTGGACGCCGGAAGACGGAGGACAGACGGCAGACCGCGGAGAGCGGACGACAGACGACAGACGACAGACACCTGACGCCATACGCCGGACAGCGGAAGGCGGAAATCAGCAACCAGGCTCCGCCGGAGCGCTTCGCCCAGGCGGGTCAGAAATCAGCAATCCGCAATTAGAGAGCGCGCCGCGCGCTCTTTGGAGCCATGTTTGCTCGGAGCACGACAACTGCCTGGCGCGCAAGTGCCCGCATTATGCCCGCTGTTTCCTGATGAAAGCCCGCGCCCGCGCCTTTGAGGCCGAAGTGCTGGTGCTCAATCACCACCTGTTCTTTTCCGACATGGCCTTGCGCGAAAACGGCAAGGGGCTCCTGCCGGACTTCGGCACCCTCGTGCTGGACGAGGCCCACTGCCTGGAAGATACGGCCAGCGAACATTTGGGGCTGAGGCTGTCCCAGGGCGCCTTCGAGCACTGGCTCCGGCGCCTCTATACCCCCGAGACCGGCAAGGGCC
>JAQUMN010000049.1 GCA_028718125.1 Kiritimatiellia bacterium | reverse complement strand
GCGCGTTTCTTCGGCGTTGACTACAGACCTATTCGCAATCAACTGGACAAACTGGAGGCAGGAGCAATTTTGCGTAGTCGTTCCGTCGGACGGACAAGGTTGTATTCATTCAATCCACGTTGTCCCTTCTTGAAAGAACTTAAGAGCCTTCTAACCAAAGTGATGACATTCTGTCCTGACGATCTGAGAGAGAGACTTGTCATGAATAGGCGCAGGCCCAGACGCCGAGGCAAACCCTTATGAAACGCATCGGGGAAATGAGTAGAGCAGACCTCGCTGCGTTCATACAGGAGAACCTTCGCGCCACCGGCATAGATGTAGTGCTCTCCGGTGGCGCCTGCGTCTCAATCTACAGCCATGGAAAGTACCTCTCGATGGATCTCGACATGATACACACGGGGCTTATGGCGCCGAAATGGCGCGCCATTCACGAAGTGATGAAACGCCTTGGTTTTTCCAAAGAAGGTCGCTATTTCAAACATCCTGACACCGAACTGTTTGTCGAATATCCCAAGGGCCCTCCCGCCGTCGGCGAAGAGCCCGTCAAGGATATCCATGAAATCCGAACAGCCACAGGAATACTCAGGATCATATCCCCCACCGATTGCGTCAAAGACAGACTCACATGGTATTATCATGATCAAGACCAGCAGTGCCTCAATCAGGCTATTGCCGTTGCCCAGAGTAATCCGATCGATTTCAAAGAGGTCAAACGATGGTCTGCAGGAGAAGGCAAAAGCAAGGAATTCGAGAAGATTCAAGAACGATTGATGACAGAGGCTCAACAAGACAAAATCAGCGTTCGCGGTAAACCGCGTAGCTGATTTGCGCCGTTCTGCATCATCCTCCTTCCCCCTCCCCCGCCTCCGCCTCGATATCCGGGTATTGCTGACGCATTGCCTTTTTGTCTTCCTCTGACGCCGCTTTGTAATCCCGGATGATACGCCGCCTCGTATCCGGATCCTCGCGCCTTTTACCCAGCTCGGTAAAAACGGATTTGACAGCCCCATGTAATAAAGCCAATCATGCCCGACACCGGCCGGGTGCTTCATTTTTAGCGAGGCGTCGGCCAACTCCGGCATGAGCGTGATGCCGTCCGAATGACACTCGTAGCCGGCTGTGTAGGCTGCCTCAATCACCTTGCGGACGATCTTGCGCGGCTTTACCTCATCCAGAAGTTCGCCGGTGCGCGTGGCATCGGCTATGAAGCGCGGGTCGGCATTGGCGCGACGGACCTCGGTTAAGAAAACGAACTGATTGATCTTCGCCCCAATCCGGCTGGCGTAGTTGATCAGGAAAGCCCGGTCAATACGGCCATGATCGCCCTTGGATGTGTTGCGTCCGGTCCAGGACGCATCGCTTTCGAAGGGGAGCCGGGAAAGACGTGCCGTGATATACGGCCGGCCGCCGGCGACCGCCTGCAGATTCAACCGGATTTGGTCGGCACGCGCAGAATGGATGATATGCGAACGCGATAGGCGCGGGTCTTTATCGTCTGACATTCTGGCCTCATGCTGACGTGGTTTTAGGCCGCAACTCAAGTGTCTCGAATTCAGTTCGCAAAAGGCTACGGCGATTCCAACCCATCTATCCCGTTGCCGCACTCGCGCATCCGCGAGGATAGCGCTTCGTGCGACGCCGGAATATCCGGGCCGGACTTGCCTTGCTGTTGCGAAGTCCGCTCCGCGTCCGCCCGAATTCGAGACACGCTGCCATCCGGCTTCGCCTGGCTACGCCAGACAAGACACTAAAACGGAATATTTATGCTTTATCGCGGCACAATCGCCTCCCACATATAGCGCCGTTGTCAACGTCCTGAAGATGGATCCCCCTACGCGGAGCCGCTACGGCGGGATAGACGACGGATGACAGACTGGCACACGGGTGGATCGGGCTGCGTGCCACGCAGTGCCCGAACCTTGCGCTCGCGGCGTTACCAAACACATAGCGAGAAACGGACACTCTGTTTGGCAACTTGATGTCTATTACCAAACAGGGTATGTTTGTTGACAAGGATGTTAGATAAGAGGTCTTTATGGCGATCAAGGAATTACTGAAAGAAGAGCTGGGCAACTCGCTCCGCATGGAGCGGGATTACCGGCACGCACTGGCTAAACTGCCTCGCGGAAGCGTGGTCAAGAAGATCATCCGCGGGCGGGCTTACTACTACCTCGCGTACCGGGAAAAGAGCCACGTGCGGTTTCTTTATAAAGGCCGCAAGATGGAGGAGCGGGAGATCGTCAAATATAGTGACGCAAAGCGGTTTCGCGCGCAGTACCGAAAACTCCTCTCCGATTTGCGGAAACAAATTATTTTCCTAAGGAAGTCCCTCCGTGCAAAACAAGCAGTATGAGTTAAGCCTGAATGTGCTCCGCAAGCTGGAAGCAGCCGGCGTGCTTCGGAGTTTCGTCCTGGTTGGAAGCTGGTGCCTTGTTCTATACCGCGACTATTTCCGGAATGTCGGCGCTGTTCCTGCCGTGCGCACACGCGACATGGATTTTCTGGTGCCATCTGCGGCGGCAATCCGGGTTCACCGGGCCATAAGAATCCGCACACCGGGATAAGTCATGGCCTGGATACAGAGCCAGGCCAGGATAACGTCGGTCTTGCCTGACCGTGCTCCACCATAGAACAGGTGGCGACGGAATTCCGGCTATTCAAGATGGGCATACCAGACGACGGACCGAAAGTCGGGTGATAAAGACCGACGAAAGATGACAGACTCCGTTATTGCTTATTAGCAGGACTTCTCTGTCTGTACCTGTCTGTAGATTGAGGGCGAGTCATAACGCAAGCCCGATCTAGCCGAGTGTCTTGGTCACTTCGGCCAACTGCTCCATAATCTGCAGTTTGTGCGGGCATTTCAGTTCACACTTGCCGCACCGTATGCATGCGTCGGCACGCTTGTCGGCTTCCTTGGCCGCATACTGCGCCCGAGCCCAGTCCGTCATGCCGTAGACCTTGGCCAGGTTGTAGAGATGGAAGTTGCCGGGGATATCCACTCCTTCCTGGCACTCATTGCAATAGCCGCACATAGTGCAGAACCTCTCCCCCAGCGAGTGGAACTCGTCCAGTATCGCGTCCATCCGCCGGAAGTCTTCTGCATTTACGCCGTGGAAGTTGTTCGTTGTCTCCAAGTTCTCGCGCAGCATCTCCACCGTATTCATGCCGGAGCAGGCTGTGGTTACATCCTGGTTCGCCAGCACAAATCTCAGCGCCGCGTCGGCGGTGGTCTTTGCCCCGCCGGGAATGAGTTGCTGCAACTGAGGCGAAGGGCTGGCAAGCATCCCGCCCGCCACCGGGCACATGGCAATTACACCCACGCCCAGTTCTCCCGCGCGTTTGATTGTCGGCGCATAGGCGCGGTTCAGCATGTTGTAGGGAACAGTGCAACTGTCAAATATGCCCGTCTCGATACATTTTGTAAAGTTTTCCGGCGAATCGTGCCCGGTGAACCCGATGTGGCCGATGATGCCTTCGTTTCTGGCTTTATCCAACGCCTCCAGAGCACCATCCTTCTTCGTCAGAAACTCCATCTTTGCCAGGCTGAACCAGCCAACCTGGTAAAACTCCAGATAGTCCACGCCCAGGGTCTGCATCTGCAGATCAATCTCGGCGCGGTAGCCGGCGGCGGTGGTCTCAGCGTTGATTCCTGCCTTGCCGGAGACTATCAAGCCACGGCTGCGACCCTTCAGCCCGTGTGCAGTCAGTTGCTGGCACTTGCCGGCAACGTACCCCCGGGCTGTCTCAAAATAATTGACTCCGGCGGCGATTGCCTCGTCAACTATCTGCTCCGCCAACTCCGGGTTGTTCGGATCAAAGCGCATGCATCCCAAAGCGAGCGCCGACACCTTAAGTCCTGTCTTTCCCAAATCACGATACTGCATTTTTATTACCTTGATATTTCCGATCGAATGATCGACGGCAGGTTTGTCGTGGTAAAGGGTCGGGCACGACAAGCGCCGGTAACGGCAAACATGACGACGGAAGTGCGGATTCTCAATGTATGTGACCGGCAGTCATGTTCATCCGTTATGTGCTGTCTTCTTGATATACTCATCTCAACCCGAGGACAACGGGCCGGCCTTCAATTATCAGGTCGATCACCTGGCAACTGCGGGCGCCGGCAGGAACTGCGCGGATATTTCTTTTGTTTTATTCACAATATCGTCTTTGGTGGCCGTTTTGGTTCGGATAAAAAACGATGACACAACCTTGCCGCCTTTGGCCGCAACCTTTTCGGTCATTGATTTTACGGCTTTGTCATAACCACCCCCGCCCAGGGTAACAAAAACAACAACCTGCTTGCCGCTGAAGTCTACCTGTTCAACAAAAGCGTTGAACTCCGGCGTGGGCATTCCGAACCATACCGGGCAACCTACAAAAATGCGGTCGTAAGCAGACAAGTCAGTTTTGAAAGGCTTCACCGGCCAGGATTTTCCCTGGATTGAGGCCTCTTTTCCGGCCTTATACGCCTTGTCTTTTGAAGGCCTGTCGACATCTTCAATTTTGATAATGTCAGCCTTGATGATTTCGGCCAGCGTCTTTGCAGCCAGCTCCGTATTCCCGGTGTAGGAATAATATACGACAAGGTTTCGCATCTGTGCCGACTGCCGCTCTTCGGCCTTGGCAGCGATCACGTCAAACAGGCAAATCACGGTGACAAGCACAACTAACCCGCAACTCAGTTTCTTCATCCTCTTTTTCCTTTCAATTTATTTCGACGTTTTACGCAAAATTGGATCACCCCTTGAGAAACCGTTGAAAAACTGCTTCTCCAGTCATGTTGCGCCGAACAACCTCGGCAATCGAACAGGCCTGATGGCGGATCGATAGCCTCGAGCGCGCTGAAATCATCCATGCCGCCGATGAATATCGCCCCGATGATGATCCAGGCCTACCCCGAACGCAACCCCGGCTACGATCGGCCCGACGATGGGGCCCGCTGCAGCAATTGCCGAAAAGCGCCGGCCAAACAGAAAGGCGGCGGGATCGGCACGTAATCCACGTCATCCCGCATGGTTACCGCAGGCGTTTTTGCCCCGGGATCAAGGCAAAAAAACCGCGGGAGCAGCCCGCCGTAAAGCCGGCAGGCAATCGCAAAAATAGCCGCAACTCCGCCGGAAAAGACTCATGGCGCATCTCAACGATTTCCCCGCCACTCAAACTAAAAAAAATGAAAGTATGCTCGCTGTCAGATGAATGTCAAGCCGGCAAGCAAGGTATTGATACGCGTTCCAATCGCCGGCAGACTCGACTTCGCATTCGATTGCTTCGCGCTGCGGAGGATTTAATCGCTAACCGCCGCGGAATTCGAAAGCCATGACAGTCATTACCTTGAAATCAGAGGCAATGTCACCGGCAAACACAAGGATTACCCGAGTGTTTCTTTTGCCCATTGAATGGCCCGGTCCAGTACCTGTCGTTCTTGATCTACGCGGGCCATGATTTTGGCCAGCAGCTGCAAATAGCTGTCAAGGGCGCGCCGGACATCCTCGCCCATTTCCTTGCCGGAGAACAATTCCTGGTTCCGATCGCCAAAATCCAGGTTGGGTTGGATAACCTTGCCATCGATGGTAAAGCCCACATCATAGCCGGTAAGCATCAGGCGCCGTTCCTTGTGCCCGTTGTTTCCGCACTGGTCCAGGTACCAGGTAGATGAAGCACAAAACGCATCAACCTTCAGAAGACGCAGAACGATTTGCTCCTTGGTAAACAGATCGCTAATTTCACCCTGTGGCACGCTGAATGTCCGCAGGGCAATTATTATCCGTATAAAACGCGCATAGGCGGAAGAATAGCGGCTATCCCTGGCGGGCGCGGGCAGGCCAAGATTTGTCAGCAAATTCCGCACGTAGACCTGCGATTTGCCGCAGTCCCGGCAGAGTTCCAAAAATGTTAATGCCGTCGCCATCGTTGTCCGCTCATGTATTCCAAGATAAGATCAGCCCGGCAGCGCCACGCTGGATCCGGCTTTACCGTTGACACCATGCGCCCGCTGTTTTTTCCTGCTCACACCCATGGCGTTGGCCGCAATTATGGCATGCAGGACCTTTTCAGAGGTGATTTTACCGGCTTCATGATGAATGCCTTCGTTGGCAGCGCAGGCTTTTTCGGCAACCTTCATCAATTCTTCGCGGCCGCACTTTTGCACGCCAATGTCGGCCAGGGTGGTCGGCAAGCCGACTTCTTCGCAGAACGAGTAAACCACGGACGATTCGGCCGGCGATGCGCCGGCGAGTTGAAGTCCGGCTAAAACGCCAAAGGCCACTTTTTCGCCGTGATAGAAAGAATGGGTTGCCTTTAGCGCGGTCAATCCATTGTGAATGGAATGGGCGGCAGCCAGACCGGAACTTTCAAACCCGATTCCGCTAAGAAGAATATTCGCCTCCACGATATGTTCCAAAGCCGGCGTGACAACATGCTGTTCGCATGCGATTTTAGCGGCCGCACCATCCTTTAACAGCGTTGCATAGCAGAGCCGGGCAAGGTGCAGTCCCGCCATTGTGCTGAGCCCGCCGCACTCATTCTTCGATTGGGTCCGGTGGCAGGACCGGGCCTCGAACCATGTCGCCAGCGCATCGCCCATCCCGGACACCAGAAAACGCACCGGCGCCGCCGCAATGACACCCACATCCACAAGCACGGCCGCCGGATTTGTTTTTTGATATAATACGGAATCAAAAACACCATCCTCAGAATACAGAACGGCGCAGCCACTGCAGGGCGCATCTGTCGAGGCAATCGTGGGAATTACGATCACGGGGATACCGGCCCGATCGGCGGCAATTTTCGCCGTATCAATCGCCTTGCCGCCCCCCATACCCGCCAAAACGTCCACTTTTTTTACTTTGATGACAGCGGCCAAGCGGGTCAATTCCTTTTCGCAGCACTCTCCCCGGAACAACTCGACGGGAATAGAGCGCGCCTTCAGATCGATACCGCAGCCGGGAATAATTTTCCTGTTAGCTGCGGGCGAAGCCAGGATCAATCCTCGCCTGCCGAACAATTCAATCAAAGCAGGCAATGCGCTCGAAGCGCCGACACCCTGAATATACTTGCCCGGAAAAACAGCTTTGTTAAACACGGTCTGTAACCTCGATTCCTGTCTTATTTTTGAGATTTTACCGGCAAATAGCGACGGAACGGATCGGGATGGTTTGCAGTTCACGCCGTCATGTTTGCGCTGAAATTGCAAAGACCGGCCCCAACGGCACTTAAAACTCTAATTACAGTGCCGCTCCTGTACCCATCTGCGGGTATATATTTTTAAGAACCTTTACCGTTTCCTCGACGAGTTCCTGCCCGCCCTGCGGAGAGACCACGTTACAGTATATGCTTGCGCTATATCCCCTGCCCCACACCCCGCGCTCGGTGGCAAGGTAGGTCCCGCCTTCGGGCCCGGGCGTGGCGGACAGTTGGACGATGAATGTCTGTTCGAACGGGCTGCGCGCCTGGATGCGGTGCTGAAAATCCATATATAGCTCGAACCGGTTGGACGCAAACGCGATGTCCCCGATCCCAAGAACATGAAGCTCCATCGGCAGCTTGGGCTCAGCGTCCTGCGTCTCGTAACGGGTAATGATACGGCGATACCGGTTGCGTTCGGCAACCATAATGGAATTGGCCTTGAGCTGTTCGAGCGGCGTGCCGTCTGTCTTGAATTTCTTGATTTCCAGCTTCTCAAGCTCGGACTTCGAATACTCGTATTCATCCTTAGAGATGAGGCGTTTACTGAGTTTTACCGTCTCGACCACATGCCTGATCGGCAACGCGGTCTTGATGTCCTTCTTCGCCCAGTCGAGCACCTCGGTGAACGCATACGCGATGCGCTCGCCGATGTCCCGGCGCGCGAAATACTCGCTGACGTTCTTCGGGTTGTCGGCGCCGTATTTGAGTTTAAAGCGGCGCGCCTCGGTCTTTCTGTAATGAAGGATGCGCGGGGAAAGATCGCCGCCGGCAGCGCACTGCGGCAGGATGAAGATGTTGCCGTATTTCGCGCGGATGGCCTCCCTGGCCTCATTCCAATATGAGGCCGAAAGGCGATATTCGCCCTCCGAGTTCTGCGAGGGACACGGAACGTTCACGACTGCGCCGGTGAGTTTTCCGCCCGCATAGAACGTATACAGCAGATAGATGAAGTGATCGGCCCCGGCCTCATAGTGGCTGAACATCGGGTCGTTCGTGTTGCCGTACATGGCGGCGTGCCCGTTGACGCCGTGGGTCGCGTTGATCACCGCCCCGGGACGCTTGGAAAGATCATCGAAATAGACGACCCTTCGGCTGTGGCCGACGACCGCGTATCCGTAGCCGTAAGCGATTCCGCCAGGAGAGCGCTTCGCGTAGGCCCCGGCGACCGCCTCGGCCGCCTGGGTTGTGAAAAAGTCCTGGTATTCGTCGGCGGACGCTATCTCGACGCCCGAGACGGGCATTTCGTCGACCGAAGCGGTCGAGGAGCCGGCCCATAAATCCACCTTGTCCCCGTAGGTCGTCGGCCCGGTGTGCGTATGCGTCGCGTTCATCAGGATTTTCAATACCGGAATTTCCGGGTTAATCGCCGCGACTTTATCCCGGATTTTGTCGAGCACGCAGGAACGGATGACAACGATATCCGCCGAAAGGAAGATGACGCTGTCGGCCCCGTTGTCGATGACCAGCGCGCTGACCGTTACCGGGTCGATAATGCCCTTCGAAATGCGCATGTGGAACTGTCCCGGAATATCGATCGGTTTCGTTGTGGAAACGTCACGCGCCGCCCAGCCGATCTTGAGTTCGTTCATTGCCAATTGCTCCCGTATTTAATTTTGTATTATTTTTGTCTTTTGTTCTGCTTCAAGTGTGATCGAATTCAATGCGCGCCCGATATCTGATTGCTTCGTATCGCGCAGCGGACGTTATTTCAAGGCTCAAAGATTAAATACAGGCGCTGTTCCCGGATTACGGCGCATTATTATTTTTCATATTATCCAGCGCCGGCTGGGCATATTTTTTATAGCAGTCCGGGCAAATGGAATGGCTGAACTGGGCTTCGCTGTGCTCGGAAATGAAACTTTCAACCTGCCGCCAGTATTGTTTATCGTCGCGTATTTTCTTGCAATACATGCAGATCGGCAACAATCCCCGCAGGGTTTTGATCTGGGCCAGGGCGTCCTGAAGCTCAGCTATGCGACCGACAAGCGAGGACTGCAGTTCAACCACCTTGCGTCCGATGCCAATGCGCACATAAAGTTCCTCAATATCGTATGGTTTGACAATATAGTCGTTGGCCCCTGATTTCAAACCATTAACGATGTCTTCACGATTGTCACGGCTGGTCAGAAGAACTAAATAAGGAGGATTGTTTGTGATGATCTTGCGCACTTTGCGGCAGACATCCACGCCATCCATGCCGGGCATCATCCAATCCAGGATCGCCAATTTCGGCGCATCGGGCTTGCAAAGCATATCATAGGCGCCCAGTCCGTCGCCGGTCACAACAGGTTCATAGCCGGCCCTGGCGACCATCGCCTTTAACATGACTTGCGACAATAAATCATCTTCAGCAATGAGTATTTTCATGGGGCGCTCTGTTCAAATATCTTTCCACCACGGATATCACGAATGACACTGGGTTTCATTTCTGATTTGTGATTTCTGATGTATAATTTCTTATATCATGCCAACGGCAGGGCGGCAATGTCTTTCAATTCAGGATGCAATGTTCGCTATTTACATCCGAACCATTCCGACATAATAATACCGTTTAATTCATGGATAAACCAAGACCCAATGATTACCAAGACATTTGGCGGTGTTTTTGGCCTGCAGTTTTTAAGCCGGGCCGGCGCCACGGCCCGGCCCATGCCGGGTAAAATCCGTTTGTCCCGGGTTATTCAGCAAACGAACGCCGACAAGTGAGCGTTTAAATGTATAACACGTATTGGAACCTTCGCGAACAGCCGTTTCAAAACGTGACCGACCCGCGCTTCGCTTATCTCTCAGATCAGCACCACGAGGTTCTGGCCCGCTTTATTTACCTCATCACCGGCCAGAAACTGGGCGGCGTCCTGACCGGCCCATATGGGGTGGGCAAGTCCATGGTTCTGGAGCTTCTGGCCCAGAAAATCAGGTCCAATGGACTATCCCGTTATTTGTGCGTGGGAATTCTGCCGGGGGAATCCCTCGGTCTGGCCAGGCAGTTGCTCTCGTTCATCGGCCAGCCTCAACCCATTTCGGACATGACGACCATGATTGAAATCGTGCGCTCCATTTGCCATGATCCGAAAGCCGCTTTTCAGCATACCGTGCTGGCGATTGATGATGCCCACTTGATCAAAGACCATGCAATCTATGATTTTTTACACATGTTGACGAATATCAGCGTCCTGGGCCGTGATCTGACCCCCCACTATTCCGCCTTCACGCTGATCCTGTCGGGACACATGGGGCTAACCGCAAATCTGGCGCCCTTTGAGTCGCTGTGTCAGCGTTTCCAACTCATTTGGAACCTGGAACCTTTGACAGAAAATCAAACCTCGGAATATATCCGACATCGCATTCAGAAGGCCGGCGGCGACATCCGTATAATTGAGGAGGCTGCGTTGCAGGCGATTTACCAGGCGTCATATGGGCTGCCCCGGATGATCAACAACCTATGCGACGTAGCGCTGATGCTGGGATGTGCGGCCCGTGTGTCCAAGGTAGGCAAGGACCTGATTCAGCAGGCAGCCCACGAAGGCGTGGCGCCGGTGGTCAAGCCCGCGCCCCAGCAAGGAATTTAGGCGGCATGAAATCAGATTCGCCGAGAAAACCTTTGAAAGCCATAATGGCGGCGATCTTCGTGGCGGCACTGTTGATTTTCCCCTTCATGCTGGCACTGTATATCGGCACAGCGCCCTTCAAGGACAAAATCATACTGACGGGTTTATTCGGCTTTACCGCCGCGGAAAAATTATGGGCCATGTTTTTCCGCGTCCGGCAGAGGCAACCTCTCGAGGCCGAACACGACTGGACGGCCGTTGCTGTAGGCACGGCATATATCGTATTGATGTATAGCGCATTGATTGAATGTTATTTCAAGCGCACGGGCATAACGATACCCGCGCTGGCATGGCTGGGCATCGGCGTCTATACAGCGGCGTTGATATTGCGGTACAGCGCCTTTGCGTGTCTCAAGCACCAGTGGGCCATTCACCTTGACAAAATTCTGCCCGACCGCTCGCTGGTCCAGAGCGGTCCTTACCGGCTCATGCGGCACCCGCTCTACCTGGCCTACTGCCTGGAAGCCTTGAGCATTCCACTCGTTCTGCATGCTTTCTGGGCATTTACTTTCGGCTTGTTGGTCTTTGTGCCGCTGGAAATTTACCGGGCCTACTACGAGGAGCGCTTTCTGCGAGAAACATTCGGCGCGGCTTATCGGGATTATGTGGCGCGTGTGTGGGCTTTCTTTCCTCTGCCGTGCGGCAAGAATATTCCTGATTCTAAAAACCAAATTGCGAACACCTCGAGCCTGGAATAACAAGCCGCGATCTCAGGAAACTTTAGACAGTACGTCCCTGACGGTCGCGCCTGGCAACTGATCTGCCGCGTAAAGCGGCAACCGGACAATCATGCGCGTGCCCTTATGCAACTGACTTTCGATCTGAATCGTGCCGCCGTGATCTTCGATCACGCTCCGAGTGATATACAAGCCAAGGCCCATCCCCAGGCCTTGTTCCTTGGTAGTAAAATAAGGCTGAGATATTTTCTCGATGTTCGCCTGGGCAATCCCGCACCCGTTGTCCTCAACGCACACTTCCACCTGGGAGCCGTCTGTTCGGCAAGAAATGGCCACCCATCCACCCGGGCCGGCCAGGGACTGGATCGCATTGGTGATAATATTCTGAATGGCTCGAAACACCTGGATACTATCCGCCATGACCTGCCATGGTTCCGACAAGGCTTGAACCTTGATGGCGATCCCGGCTTTCATCGCCAGCGGCTTGACCGCTTTAACGATATCCTTAATCACGGCCGATAGCGAAACCGGCCTGCGCTCGCGCTTGCTGCCGATCTTCTGTGAACGCCAGAAATCCAGGAGCTCATGGCAACGCGTCACGCTTTTATCGATGATAGTCAGGCACTCCATGCTTTCCTCATATTGCTTGCCCAGCTGTTCCCGTGAGCCGTGGAGCTGATCGGCAAGCATTGATACATACCCCATGATAGCGGTCAGCGGACTGCTGATATCGTGCGCCAGCTCCATGGATTTCTGTCCCAGCACGGCCAGGTGATCGCGCTGCTTCAGCTGTTCCACAAATTGGCGGTTAAGCGCATCCAGTTCAACCGCGGCATGGGCGCACCGCCGTTCCACCTGGGTACGCTTGATCTGACGGCGCACCACGCGAAACATATCCCCCGTGTCAAAAGGTTTCTTCAAATAATCGTTGGCGCCCAACCGCAAGGCTTCCTGCGCCGTCTCGAGGGTGCCATAGCCTGTCAACATAATGATGGACACATGGACATCCAGCTTGCGGATTTCGCGAAGGCCGTCGATGCCGCTTTGGTCCGGCATACGAATATCCATAATGACCAGATCCGGCGTCTTTTCACGGAACAGGCGCAGGCCATCGTCCACCGAGGAGGCACACAGAACCTCGCATTCCATCTTCAGCAATATGCGCAGACTTTCGCGGGGCCCCATCTCATCATCAATGACGAGCACCCGCGGTATTGGCACAGCCGTATCCATCAGCACTCCCCTCCCCGATAATGCACCTTTCCCGTCAAATAGCCTGGACCTGATTCGCCCCGTTGCGGACCGCCCTGAATGTTACGCATAGCGGAAC
Source organism: Kiritimatiellia bacterium (assembly GCA_028718125.1). Classification (GTDB taxonomy): domain Bacteria; phylum Verrucomicrobiota; class Kiritimatiellia; order JAAZAB01; family JAAZAB01; genus VSJD01. The sequence continues at coordinate 14,190 of JAQUMN010000049.1, read as the reverse complement.
ATTCAGAACGAATACTGATAACTGACTCCCAGCAGTGTTGAACGGAAGTCGTAGTCCCCGTCATAATTCGGATTCTGGTTGTTGCGCACTTCCCGGCCGTGGAACAATCCCTGGGCCAGGGCCAGGTCTACCGAATGATGCAACCCGCGATACCCAAGTCCCACCGACACGACCGACTGATCTTCTTCCGCGGCCGAAGGGATCAGCGTTTGCTGCGGTTCCGGCGTGGGCATATAAACATAACCGGCGCGCAGTTGCCAGTTCGGGGCAAACTGCCAATCGCCGCCCAAGCCGAACGTCCATGTATTTTTCCAGTCCTGAGCGATCGAGTTCGTGCTGAGCGAATTGAGCAGCGCATTGTTGGCGCCGATGTCCAGGTCCAGGGACTGATTGCGCGAATGATTCAGCCATTCCACATTCGCTTCCAGGCGAATGGTTTCGGTCACGCGCACGCTGTAACCGATGGCGGCGATCTGAGGATATTTAATCTTTGTGTTAAAATCACTGCTGGCGGCCGCCGGCACGCCCTCCGGAAGATTGCTGAGATTGAAATCGCCGTCGTAATCCATATTAAACGGCAATTTGTAAGTGATCGCCAAGCGCTGCGATTCGGTGATCTTGACGGTCACCGCGGCATTGCCGCCCAAGGCGTAGCCGTCACCCGTGAACTTCATAATCCCATCGGGAACGGCCGCATTTCCAGTAACCATGCTCCAAGGGACGAACTGCTCGAACTTGAGATCCCCTTTGTAAAGGTCTACGCCGGCTCCCACCGAGACGCGGTCGGTCACCTTCACACCGATCGCCGGGGACAGGTCCCAGACTCGCATCCGGGCATAATAAGGCGCCGTATAGCGGAACAGACTGTTCTCATCCCAGCGCGTGGACTGCCCGTAAGGCACGCTCACGCCGACGCCCAAGGTCAGGTATCCCGGCTTGAGCGGCACGGCGGCATACGCGCTCGGTAACATGCGCCAAGGATCTTCGGATGTCGTGTGATTTCCTTGGAGATCCGTAAATCGTTTTTCGCTGTAGCCGATGGTGACCGCTGGTTCGATCACGATTTTGCGCAAGCCTACCAGGTTGGCGGGATTATGCGAGACGGCCGTGGCGTCATCCACGTCCACGATCCGACCGCCGATCCGGCCGAGCGCCAGCGCTCCGTCCGGCGGATTCCGATAACCGTCCGTCCAGGCGCTCGTTGCCACCGCCAAAACACCGATCGCCACCCATTGCCGCATCCATCGCCCTGTAAATTTCATAATTGCGCCAGTCCTCCTTAACAGGCTGTTAACAGCCTGTTCCTGTTGACGCCGAACATTTCAAGAATACTGCCACAAGCCTTCTCGCGGAAGCAAGTTAAAAGCGGATGAATTTTTCGCTTTAACTTTCAACCTTAAGGACTTATAGTACATGTCCAACGCGGTTTTGGCGATTCCGGCCAAGCCCGGACGGGAACAGAACGGCGCGCCACAAACTCCCGCGCAAACTTTATTGGCATTCACCTTATGTCCAAGAACAACCGAGTTGCGATTACAGGATTGGGCATTGTGGCCGCTAACGGCATTGGCGCGGACGCCTTCTGGCAAACCCTGTTGGCCGGGAAAAGCGGCATCGGCCCCATTACCCTTTTTGACGCTCAGGACCTCCCCTGTCGCATCGCCGGCGAAGTCAAGAACTTCGATCCATTGCATTATATGGGCCACGAACTTAAACCCCGTCGCCTTGCGCGGTTTTCTCAATTTGCGCTCGCGGCGGCACTCATGGCAGTCCGCAACGCCGGCCTGGATCTCGCGCAACTGCAAACCCTGATTGACGTGCCGGTCGTCATGGGGGTAAGCAGCAATGACATGGAACTACCCTTTAAGCCTATGACCGCCCATACTTGTATGGCCTGCATTCCAAACGCTGCGGCCAGTGCCATCGCTTATGCTTTGAATCTGAAGTCACGTCTCATGACCGTCTCGAACGCATGCGCTTCCGGCTTGGACGCCACCGCGATGGCGGCCGCCATGATTCGAACCGGACAGACCGATATTGCGATCGCCGGCGGAGCGGATTCGGTAATAACCCGCGTCGTATTCGAGGCATTCTGCAAATCAGGCAAACTGTCCCAACGCAATGACGAGCCCGAACGCGCCAGTCGGCCGTTCGACCGTGCCCGGGATGGAGGCCTGGTGGGGGAAGGCGCCGGCATCGTTATCCTCGAAAACAGCGAGCAGGCCATGGCCCGAGGCGCCTTCATTTACGGAGAACTGACCGGCTATGGAACCTGCAGCGATGTGCCGGGCTCGGAGGAAGCGGCCGGCCTGGAACGTTCCATGAACCTGGCCATGGCCAACGCGCCCAGGCAGGCGGAACAGATTGACGCCGTCTTTGCCCACGGCTCAAGTGATCCCCTTCTGGATCGCGTTGAGAGTCGCGCAATCGCCCGCGTTCTGGGTTCGCATGCATATCGCATACCGGTAACATCTATTAAAGGCGTTACCGGCAATTCCATGGCCGCAGGCGGCATCTTTCAAATAGCGGCCGCAACTTTGGCCTTTCGCCATGACCTGGTGCCGCCGACGGCTAATTATGAATTTCCCGATCCGGAATGCGATTTGGATTACGTGCCCAAGACCCCGCGAGTGGCACGGCTGATGACGGTGATGATCAATACACACGGCTTTGGCCGCGGGAACAGCAGTTTGATTCTGGAACGGATGGAACCATAGCAACGTCATGATCTTCTTCCAAATCCTGGTTATTATTACTTTGACCGTTAACGGCGCGCTGGGCGCGCTGGTTTTTTTCATCAACCCCCGGCGTCCGGCAAACGTGCACTTTCTGATTCTAACGATTATAGTTTCTGCATGGCTGGGTTGTCTGGTCTTCGGGTCTTTTTCGATGAAACAGGAAATTGTCGTGTTCTGGATGCGCCAGGCCGGCATCTGGGCGGCACTATTCCTGCCGGCAACCGACGCCATGCGATTAGCCATTACCGGCCGTGAAGGTTATCGACAAAAGGCTAAAAAGCGCATTGTCTTGTGGCTTTTCCCGATTATTCCGGTTGTCTTGTTATGCCACACCCATTGGTTTATTCAAGGCGCCGTCATCAAATCCGGCCAATTCCACGAACCGATTTACGGCGCTGGAATTTTTTTTTACACATTCTATTTCCTGATAACAATTGGCATCCTGCTGTTCGAACTCGGCAAGGACCTGCGAACCCTGACCGGCGTGCACCGGGCCGAACTGAATTTTATCCTGCTGGGATGCGCCATCGGCGGACTCAGCGCCATTGCCTTGACCCAGATTCTGCCCGCCCTGACTCAAAACTGGCAGATCGCCAAATTTGCCCCGCTTTCAGTTATTTGCATTGACGGTTTTGTCGCTTATGGGATCGCCACGCGGCGGATCATGGCTGTGACCGACGTCTTACGGCGCATCATTGCTTACAGCGTTTTGACCACGGGACTCATTCTGCTTTACACGGCTGTCTGGAAAATTGTCGACGGGCTGCTGTTTCTTGTCTTCGGCCATGGAGCATATTTATCCCAAATTATAGCGGCTGTAACCGTCGCCTTATCCATGGCGCCATCCCTTGGCTGGATGCACCATCTCGCCAACCGGCTATTTCTCAGCGCCCGAGTCATTAATGTCCAGGATGCAATCCGCAAGACAACCCGGATGCTGCAATCCATTACGACCCTCGACCAACTGCTCGAACAGTTCTGCCAGACGATCTCCGCGGCCGTCGGCGCGGAACAGGCGGTCATTCTGCTGGCCACGGAGGACCGGTTCAGCCAGCGCTATCCGCCGTCCGGCGATGGCGGGATAATCCTGACCACGGACGATCCGCTCATCAAGCGCCTGCAGGTCATGAACGAACCGCTGGAACGCGACGTCGCCCGACGGATTCATTATAATCACAATCTATGGGAAGCCTGTAACAGCATGGTGAGGCTGAATATGGAGTTGGCCATCGGCATTCGCTCGAAGGATCGTCTGGCCGGGCTCCTGCTCCTGGGTGCGCGACAGAGCGGCAGGATCTACGGCGCCCGCGAGCAAGACGCGCTGCAACTCCTCGGCAACCAGCTTTCCGTGGCGATTGAAAACGCCCGGCTGTACACGGAACTGCAAGACGGCAAATTGTATAACGAGTTCCTGGTGGACAACCTGGTGAGCGGAGTCATCGCCGTGAACGCCCGGCAGCTAATCACCGTCTTCAACCGGGAAGCGCGCCGGATCACTGGGCAGGCGTTTGAGGACACACTGAACCGCCCGGCAGAGGTTCTGCCGCCTGTCCTGGGCAACATCATCCGCAAAACTCTGAACACCGGCATCGGTATCCGCGATTATGACGCTAACCTGAAAGCCAATGACATCGGCGAGGACATCCCCATCCGGCTGGGCAGCGCCATCTTCCGGGGGCCCGACAACCGCATTCTGGGCGCGCTACTGGTCTTCAACGACCAGACCGCCATCAAAAAGCTTGAACTCCAGGTGCGGCGGAGTGACCGAATGGCCAGTCTGGGCACACTCTCCGCCGGAATGGCCCACGAAATCAAAAATCCGTTGGTCACCATTAAAACCTTTACCCAATTGCTTCCCGAACGATACGAAGACCCCGATTTCCGCAAAACCTTTGCCCGCCTGCTGGAAGAGGAGGTCAACCGGATTGACGGAATCGTGAACGAATTACTTACGCTTGCGCGACCGTCAAAACCCGTGTTATCCTCCATTCATTTGCATCAGGTGCTGGAGCATGCCCTGGAACTGGTACAGCAGCAACTCTTGCAAAAGAAAATCACGCTGATATGCACGTTCGATGCGGCCGACGACAGCATCAAGGGCGACGCCAATCTGCTGGGGCAGATGTTTATCAACCTGTTTTTAAATGCAATTGACGCCATGGACGCCGTGACAAGGGCCAGGGATCTGACCGTCCGCACCTGTCTGGTTCAGCATCTCCTTCAGACGCCGAACACGGAAGATACGGCGGACAGCGTGCCCCACATGATGGTGAGCATCGGTGACACCGGCGAAGGGATTTCACCGGAAGATACCCCGCACATTTTCGATCCTTTTTTCACAACCAAAAGCACCGGTACCGGCCTGGGGCTTTCAGTGGCCCACCGGATTGCCAAGGAACACAGTGCCGGTATTGACGTGGAGAGCAAGCAAGGCCACGGCACCGTTTTCCAGGTCATCATCCCCCTGGATACGGGAATGAAGATCGCGGCGGCGCCGACGAATAATACGCCGAACTAATCAATGAATCCATTTCCAGATTGCATACTATATACAAGGGACGAAGCATTGCGCCAACGCCTGACGGCGTTCCTAAAAGCCATGGCGCAGGTTATTTCCATGGACCGCGTCGAAAATCTGGAGGCGACTTTGCCGCACGCCCCGCACACCATTGTTGTGCTGGATCTGCGCCAAAACGACAGCGTGAAGCTGCTGCCCAGGTTTCGCCAGGAATGGCATACGGCCGTGGTCATTGCTCTGGGCCTCCCGCGCACGGAACCGATGCTTGCCGCCGAGGAGTGCATCTATGCCGCCGAAGATATCAATGCCGAGCGCACGCAAATACAGGGATTGATTGCCCGGGCCATGGACTACGCGCGTGTGCTGAATGAAAACCAAATCCTGCGCGGGAAGACAACCGTGGCCGGCGCGCAAGCGGCCACGAACCCCGACCCGCGACGCCAGGCAGGCCGCAATGGACTACTGCCGCTTCAGCATTTCTCGCGCGCCTTCCGGTACGCCGATAATGTGCAGAACCTGCTTAACCAAATGGTGGAGGCCATCGCCAGCGCCGCCCTCGTGTCACGCGCAGGCATTTTTGCCCGGCTCCGGGATAGCGCCACGTTCCGACTCCGGTCGGGCCTGCGCTGTTTGGAAGCAACCCAAAAACTGGAATTCACAGAACGCGATCCACTCGCGCGCTGGATATCGTCAAATGCACACATGGTATCGCGCTCAACGCTGGAATATATCAACGACCCGCTCGACCGAACGATTCTCCAGCAGGCGCTGGATGCCATGGGCGCCGAAGCGATTCTCCCACTGCAGGGGCAACAGCGGCTGTCCGGCTGGCTGTTCGTCGGCCAGCGTGCCACGGGAGTGCCCTTTGACCACGAGGATCTGGAGGAACTGATGGTGATCGCCGATCATGTGGCCGTAATCCTGGAGAACGCGTTGCTCCAGGAAGAAATCACCGTCCAGAAAATGTTGGCTGAAACCCTGCTGCATTCTTTGCCAACCGGCATTGTGACCACCGATGCCAAAGGCATTATCCGATGGTGCAACAGTGTTGCCAGCCAAGTTCTTGACATCGCCCAGGAACGTATAATGAATCAGCCCATAGCCATGCTCGGCAGTCAGCTGGCTGACTTAATCTGGCGCACGCTAAAAGGCGAGCCGCTGCCGGATGCATGCGAACTGATGGAGACCGGCGGACGGCGCCATCTCTCGGCACAATTACGGCGGCTGACGGATCACGATCAATGCCTGGGCGCGGTGGCTTTGATCCATGACCTTACCCGCGAGCGGGCGCTCATGGAGAAGCAGTCTCATGTGGAACGGATGACCTTCTGGAATGAACTTGCGGCGGCTATGTCCCATGAAATCCGCAACCCGCTGGTGGCCATCAGCACGTTTGCCCAGCTCCTGCCGGAGCGCTATGCCGATCCCGAGTTCCGCAACGAGTTCCGGAACGTGGCAGCACAGGAGATTAAGCGGCTTAACGGCATCACGGAGCAGATCAACGCCTTTGCCCATCCGCCGGAGCCGATGTTCAAGGAACTTGACCTCGGCCAGGTCCTGGAAAAGAGCGTGACTCTGGCTCGCCAGCGGGATGCGGCCTTCGGCAAGACACCGGTGGCGCTGACTGTGGCGCCCAACCTGCCGCCGCTGGCCGGCGATGAACGGGCCTTGAAGGAATGTTTTGCCCACCTTATCGTCAATGCATTGGAAGCAGTGGCGAAAGAAAGGAATCCCCGCATTCAAGTCACATCCGACATGCTCTATGCCAATGGCCAGCCGATCGGCATTGTGGTCGGCATCCGCGACAACGGCAAAGGCATCCCGCCCGACATGTTGGCCAAGGTCTTTTCCCCGTTTTACACAACCAAGGCACAGGGAATGGGACTTGGATTGGCTATTGCCCAACATACCATCCTGGATCATGGCGGCCAGATCAAACTGGATTCAACCCATGCCGGAACAGGAGTGACAATCACCTTGCTGATCGGCGGGGCAACCGGGAAGAACCGACCGGCCGCGCCTTAAGCCTGACGACACCAATGGGGGTGTTGTTTGCCAACCGGCTTTCCCGCACCTCACTCCCCGGTCAGCGCTTCTTTCATCTTGGCGGACAGATCCGTCATCGAGCAAGATGTTCTGCTTTTTTGCCGGTTCCTGCTCTATTCGTTTGCGCTCGGAGAAGTCATTGTCGTCAAAGGAGGTGGTCACGGTTTTTATAAATTGCGCCACAGCGTTGCATTTTCGCAATCGGGACCAAATTGAACAGCAATTTTAACAGGATGATCAGGATGTCCGGACCGAAAGCATCGAAAACCCGGTTTATCCTAAGACCATATTGCGCTCATTTTCTTCGTATCTTAGCGACTTTGTGGCGTGCAATCCGTTTACTTCAACGTTATTACAAAATTCCGCATAGCCCGCTCAAGAAATTCAAACTGCTTGTTTAATCTCGGGAACAACGCTTCGGCTTCCCGCCAGTCGCCCGCTTTGCAGGCTGTTTCGATTCTGGCCGTAACGGCCCGAAATTGATTGCCGTCGCTATTGGCAGCCGAGCCCTTGATGGTATGCGCCAACCGCACAGCTTCATCCTGCTGTTTTTGTGTAATGGCGCTTTCAAGCGCGCATATGCTTTTCGGCGTCTCTTCCAGAAAAATATTAACCACCTCGCGCAACAGGGCGCTGTCGCCGGAAAGCCGGTCGGAAAACGCCTTGGAATCGAATATAACGGCCGGCTCATTTTTTTGAACCTTATTATTCTTATCATGATATACGGCGGCGCCGCTCGGGAACGCAATGCTCGCAATGGCATCGGCAATCGATTTTGTGCTGACCGGCTTGGTTATATAACCGTCCATGCCGGCGGCCCGGCATTTTTCCCTGTCTTCCGGCATGGTATGCGCCGTCAGCGCGAGGATGGGAATGGAATGGTCGCGCACCTTTGACGTTGCGTCGCGAATTACGGCACTGGCTTCAAGCCCGTCCATTTCAGGCATTTGGACATCCATCAGCACCAAATCGTAAGGAATTGTTTCCAGCACTTTAACCGCTTCATTGCCGTCGGCAACGGCTACGGCGGTATGGCCCATTTTTTTAAGGATGCCCAAAATGACCATTTGGTTGGCCATATTATCCTCAGCCACAAGGATGCGCAGACGCCTGACGGATAGGTATTGTTCATGCTCTTGGTTCACAAGCCCCGGTATTCCTCTGGAAACTGCATCGGCATTGGTCAAAGCTTCGGAGGGTTTGGTTTCAGAGCGCTGTTTTAAAAAAGGAATAGTGAACCAGAAGGTGGATCCCTGGCCCTGGATGCTTTCCACGCCGATTGATCCGCCCATCTGTTCCACCAGTCCCTTGGATATTGCCAGGCCAAGTCCCGTACCGCCAAACTTGCGCGCCATGGAAGCATCAACCTGGAAAAATGCGTTGAAAAGCAGACTGGTTTTGTCGGCCGGAATACCGATGCCGGTATCACGCACGGAAAAACGCAAAACCACTTTTTCTTCCTTTTCCGCGACCAGAGCCACGGCAACAGTGACTTTGCCCTTATTGGTAAATTTTATGGCATTGCCGATGAGATTAATAAGGACCTGGCGCAGACGCCCGGGATCGCCGTTCAGATTGACGGGCACATTAGGTTCGATAAAACCGCCCAATTCAAGCTTCTTTTTCGCGGCGTTCACGTTCAGCACGCTGATAATATCTTCCCGCAGGTCACTGAGATTGAAATCGATGTTTTCCAGCTCCATCTTACCGGCCTCGATTTTGGCAAAATCAAGCGTCGAATTGATGATATAAAGGAGCGCCTCCGCGCTGGACTTTATGGTTCGGGCGTATTCCAGCTGTTCCCTGGTCATTTTGGTTTCAAGCAAAAGCTCGCAGATGCCGATGACCCCGTTCAAGGGCGTGCGGATTTCGTGGCTGACATTGGCGACAAACTGGCTTTTGGCGGCACTGGCCGCCCGGACCTGAACCGTCAGCTTACTTTCCAGTTCGAAGGACTCCTGCAATTGCCGGTAAGCCTTCTCAAGATCGGCTTTGGCCTGGCACAACGCATCTTCCGCCCACTTGCGTTCGGTGATGTCCACAAAACTCTCCAGGAAACACTTTCGCCCTCTTAAGGCAATGGGCACAACAGTTTTTAGAATAGGTATTGATCGCCCATCGCTCGTGAGAAGCGCACGCTCGGAATTGTCAACGGTTTGGCCCAGGTGCTTGATCGGGCATTTGCCCTCCTGGGCAGGACAGACAAAGTTATGGCAGATTTTTCCGACAATTTCGTTCTTCGGCAAACCAATCATTTCGGAAGCTGTTTGATTGGCTTCGAGAACACGCAAATCACTGCTGTCAACAACGAGGATGCCCGTCTTCACGGAATCGAAAACGTTCTTGAGCTGCTCCTCGCTCTCCCGCAGCGCCTCTTCGGCCCGCTTGCGCTCGGTGATGTCATGAAAAAACCAGATTCGGCCAAAGTGGTTTCCGTCGGCGCTAATGAGCGGCGCCGAGTATCTCTCGAATATTCTGCCGTCGGCAAAATCGATTTCGTCGCGACTCTTTTCGTCATGGTATTTGTAAAGATAAGCGACCTTACGGCCGAATTCCGCAGGGTCTTTGAGCTGGTTCAAGGTGTATTCCAGCATTTTTTTATCGTCTTTTGAGTCCAGGATTTTCCGGGGTATTCGCCATAATTCCCCGAAGCGCTCGTTGAAAAGGATGGTACGGCCCTTGTTATCCACGGCCAATATGCCGTCAACAGACGTCTCCAACTGGGCCTCCAGGAGGGCTGTCTTCGAGGCGAGCGCCTCCTGGTTCCTTTTCAACTCCTCTCTGATCTGGTATTCAGCCGTTACGTCATGAAAGACGAGGACGACCCCCCTGATGCGCCCATCCGCGCCCCGGATCGGCGCGGCGCTGTCGGCAATCTGGCGTATGGTTCCGTCACGGGCAATCAAGGCGGTGTGGTTTGCCAGGCCGACGACCAGCCCGCCGGCCAAAACCTTTGCAAGGGGATTCTGAACCCGCTCGCGTGTCTGGGCATTGACAATGTGGAAAACATCTTCCAGCGGTTTGCCGGTCGCCTCGACCAGCAACCAACCGGTCAGATGCTCGGCCACCGGGTTCATCCGCGTGACCAGGCCTTCTGTGTCGGTGGCGATCAATGCGTCGCCGATCGAGCGCAGGGTAATGGCAAGGTTTTCTTCGCTTTCGAATAAGTCTACCGTGCGCGAGCGGAGTTGCGCTTCCGTCCGTTTGTGTGCAGCGATTTCATTATTGAGGTTATCGATGGAGGTCATGGTGGTTTTCAGGTTATCCGTCATCGCATCAAACGCGCGCGAAAGCTGGCCGACCTCGTCATTGGCATCCGTGCCGACCTTGTAATCAAGGTTGCCGGAACCGATTATTGCGGCACCGTCGTACAGGCGCTTGATCGGGCCGGCGATCAGCCTGGCGATCCTCCGGCTTAATAACCAAGCCGCCAGGGTCATCACCGCCAGAATTGCCCAAAAACTCCAAAACATTTTGGACAGGGGCGCGAATGCTTCCGATGCGTTGATTTTAACGATAACGACCCATTGCATTCGGGGAATATATCCGTATGCCGCCAAAACCGGCACGCCGCGATAATCGGCAAAAATATGCGGGATGAACTTGTTCGTCTTGGATAAAAACGCTTCCTGGACCCCTTTGGTATCCGCCTTGTGCTTCAAAAACGCCCCGGGTAAAAATCGCGAAGGCGTGATCATAATTTTGTTTTTATTAACAATTATCATCTCGCCGGTTGCGCCCAATCCGGCCGTTTGGGCGGTGATTTTCCACAATTCATCCAGGTTAATAAAGGCTGCAAGCACACCCATCAATTCCCCGGTCCGGACTTTTGACAACGGAGCGGATACGGCCATTAAAGGCCTGGCTTCCGAATCGAGAAAAGCATCCCGGATGAATATTTTATCTTGCCCGCTGAGAAATATTTCGTCCGCGGATTTATCCAGGTCGATGTGTTTTTCGTTACTGGAGGCGACGACCTCGCCGGCTTTATCCATCAGTGAATATTCGTAAATATACGGGTTGGCCTGGTCGGCTTTTTTTATCAACATCATGGCCGCTTCATATTCCTTGCTCTGCCGGATAGCTGCGGCATTGGTTGCCCGCAACAAATCATTCAGCGCCAAGCTTTGGGCAAACTGCCCGATCGAAATGGTCAAGGTATCAAGGTAGGTTTCGACGTGATTGATGCGGGAATGCGCCTGGGATATCAATTGCGCTTCGATTTGCCGGTACAAAATGTTTCTGGCAACCATATACATGACAATTGCAGCGGCCGCCGTGCAAATAATGCTGACGGCAAAAAAGGAAAGATTGATTTTGGCGGTTATTTTCATGAATTAAAATCACGGATTGCCTGAGGCACGTCGATACACGGCCGACGAGCGACGAAGCACGCTTCTTCATTCCCACAAATACTCGTCGCTGCTGGAGGGATCATTTTGGGCAGATGGAGCGCCAAGGGCCTGCACCTGCTTGAAGGCGGGTTTAGCCTGGTCAACCCCGGTAACATGGCGGCTGGCGGTGCTGTAGAAGGCAGGCTGCGCGGGACGGTTGCTTCCGCGGGGAGGTTCAGCTGGAGCAGGGAAAGGCAGTGCCTGGGCGTCAGCCTCGGGTTGTTCCTGCTTGTGTACATCACGGCGGCGCGAATTGATGAAAGCAGCCAGGGCAAAGCCGATACTCAAGACCGTTGCAATCAGGCCGACCATTGTTAATGCTCCGAAATCAAGCATTGCTATATCCTCCTGCTTGTTGAGTGGCGTTCTCGGCCAGCAGCCCGCACTGCGAGTCAGCCGCAGCCTGTTCCGCGATTTCCTTTGTGATTTTCTTGACCTGACCGGCGCAACCGAGCATCAGGGCGGTGTCGCAGAGATTATTGATTAAGCGCGGCAAACCGTTCGAAGAGCGGTGGATCGCGCGCATGGCATCATCGCTGAAAATCCAGATATCCCCGCCGGCCGCCCGGATGCGCTGCTGGATATATTCTACCGTCTGATTTTCGATCAGCGGTTCCAGTTTCCAGACAAGCTGTAAGCGCTGGGCCAGGGCCTGGTATAATTTCAAATGCTTGGTCAAATCAATGTGGCCGCACAGGATCAGGGTGAAGGCGTTACGCAGCGACGCGTCCTTGCTGGAAGGCACCGTGATGTTGGTCAACAGGTGCAGAAACTGCCAGGTTGCCTTGTCAACGATCATCTGCGCCTCGTCAATGGCCAGGACGGTAGGCGGGAATTCGTTTTTCGGATTGCCGACCGCGCTCTGCAGGGCTTCCAGCGCGCCGGTCATATCGTTTGCGACGCCGGAATAGCCCGTGAATTCGAGTATGCGCCGGGCGAGCGCCATGGTCTCGCCAGGCATCATTGAAATACCCAGATATTTTGAATTGTTGCCGGAGCGGATATTTTGAGCGAGGAGTTCCAGGATCATGGATTTGCCGACGCCGTATGGACCGATCAGAACGCCGCCAATTTTCTGGTTTTTTGCCAGGTAAATGAGGCGCGCCAAGCCTTCATGGTGCTGCTCCGCAAGATAGGCAAAGCGGACATCAGTCACATTCTGGAACGGTTTTTCGCGCAGATTCCAGTAGTGAACATACATCGGGTTGGTTTCCTTGCCGCATCACGCCTGTTTCTTGAGCCAGCTCAGCAATTCCTGCTTTTCAACCGGCGCACCGGTAACCTGTGTAGACACAACGTCTGAAAATTTAATTTTTTTGCTTTGCTTCAAGTCGGCGGCGACGGGCTGGGCTTGCGGCTGCACCACCGGTTTTTCTTCCTTAATCGAAGCGGCGGTTATCGCGGCAAGACCCACGCCGGGTGTAATTTGATAGGGCGTTCCCTGTTCAAGCTTAATTTCGCCGAGGTATTTGGTTGCGATCCAGATTTTCTCGTCGGAATTCGCGTTGGTTGAGAGGGTTACCGATACCGGCACCACCGCTTCCAGCGCGTTTTTAAGGCGTATTGACGGCAGGGAAGCCGGCTTTGGGATTGTCATCAGGGTTGTAACGCCGATTCTTTCAAAAGAATGCACGAACGAGAAAATGTGCTCGGCCAGATTCATCTGGGGCCGGATTGACACCCAGGGCAAAACCGTGTCTAACACGATGCGCTGGATTGCGTGGGCATCGATAATTTCCTTGAATTGGAGGAAACCATCCGGAGGCAGGGTAATATATTCCTCGCTGTCGCGGCTGGGAATATAATCGCGGTATTCAAGCAAAACCAGGTTCCCGGCATCCACCGCTTCGCTCAAGGGCAGCTTTAATGCTTCGGCAAAAATAAGGAGATCGTTCACCGGCTTAGCCGAAAGGATCAGACAGCGCTCATTCTGTTTAATTGCCTGATGAATAAATTGAAGGCCGAGGACAGATTTGCCGGACCCCGCTTTGCCGCTAACCAGCATGGCGCGTCCGCGGTAAATTCCGCCGTAATGTTTGTCAAAGAACGGCACGCCCGTCAATGTTTTGGTAATCATAAGCCGAACCTTATTTCTGCGACGTTGCCTTCGCGACCGGCTGCGCCTCGATCGGCAGAAGCCGTTTCAAGAGGGTGGCCAAAAATGGAATTTCAAAAGGTTTGGTAAGGAACTCAACGTTTAATTCTTCCGCCTCTTTCAGCCTGTCCTCGCTGGGATAACCGGAGAGAATGATAATGGGGCATTCGGGACGCAAAGCGCGGAGCTTTTTGATTGCATCCATGCCGGAAATTTCCCCGGGTAAATTCACGTCGGAAACAATCAGGTTAACATCATTATTTTTTGCTTCCTTGAACCCGGAACTGCCGTCGCACGCTGTGCGAACAGCATAACCAAGCCCGGACAGGATCGTTTTCAAGTATTTAAGAATTGCCGGTTCGTCGTCAATAACCAGAATTGTCTTCATATTGATCTCCA
>JAQUMN010000048.1 GCA_028718125.1 Kiritimatiellia bacterium | reverse complement strand
GTCAGGCTCATAACCTGAAGGTCGCTGGTTCAAATCCAGCCCCCGCTACCCATTTTGATGGAATCGTAATTCTGTGGACGCGGGATCGCTAGTTCCCAGCCGTAGGCTGGTCCGCCTCTGGTGGAAAATTCAGCCCCCGCTACCCTCTTCCGCACAAAATTCAGACAATAAATAACCGGCGCCATGGGCTGCGATTTCACCATCAAGCCGGGCATAAGCATCGGCAAAATAACAGGAGGTTTCGTGAAAACTGTATTACTCTTGACCGTGGCAATGTGCATGATTCAGTTAAGCCTGATCCAGGTCTATGGCGAAGAGGCTCCCAAAGCCGCCCCGGCTCAGACCGTCGCGCCCGCTCCTGCGCCCTTCCCCGCACCGGGGCCCACGCTGGGGCCGACCTTGGCGGCCGACAAACAGCAGTTGTTTCAGCCCGTAGCCATGGACCCGAAACTCATGCGCCAGAGCATGCAGTCCCGCTCGGAATATGACGACCTTAACCGGCGCATTATGGCCCGTCAGGCCAAGCTTTACGAGGAAAACGCGCGCATCAAAGAGCTCCAGACCCAACTGCGTGATTTACAAAAAAAAATTGACAGGCTGATGGCGGAGGATGAGGAACTGAACACCCTGAAGAAGCAATACGAGGCCATCACGCCGGAAATTCCCATGGGGGCACGAAGAGGATCTATCACCAACGCGATGCCGTTTTTCCCCGGCCGTTAACGCATCCATTGACCATCACACTGCGGATTTAGGATGCCGTATCGCACTTTCAGTTTGAACGAAGTGGCTGTTTACCTGCACATGACACGCACCGACGTGGAAACCCTGGTGCAGCATTGGGAAATCCCGGTGGAACGGCAGGCCAAGCGCCTGCTATTCCGCAAAAAGGACATTGATGCCTGGGCCTCGCAACGCATCCTGGGGTTTTCCCGCAAGCACCTGACCACATACCACAAACAGACCTCGGCTCTAACCCGTTCTCTGTCACATCAAGCGCTCATTGTGGCTGAACTCGCCCGTCTCGAAGCCATCGAGCCGGCGCTGACATCCAAGACAAAACCCTCCGTTCTTCGTGACATGGTGGCGCTGGCCGACCACACCGGCCTGGTGTGCAATCCTCACGATTTCCTGCAAAGCCTGGAAGACCGGGAACGCTTGTGCTCCACGGCGCTGCCTGACGGCATTGCGCTCCTGCATCCCCGCAACCATGATCCGCACCTGTTTGTGGACTCGTTCATCGGTATTGGGCGGACCATCCATCCCGTACCCTTCGGGGCGCCGGACGGCAACCGAACCGACCTGTTTTTCCTGATCTGCTGTCAGGACGACCGTTTACACCTGCACGTGCTGGCGCGGCTGTGCATGATGAGCAAGCAGACGAAAGTCCTGATCCAGCTCCGCGTAGCGGAGTCGGCCGAGGCGATGGTCGCTGTTCTGCGCCGGGCAGAAGAAGAAGTGGTCAACCAGATATAAAAAGAGCGACAAGAACATTCGTTCATTCGTTGATTCGTGTCTCTATCACTCGGCATTCGCCATTCGATAATCATCATGAATACTCGCCTGCCGCCGGTTATCCAGAGCACTGATAATCCGGCTTTTAAAAAACTGATGGCCCTGCAGACGACCCACGGCATCCGCAAGCACGGCGAATTTCTGGTCGCGGGCCCTAAAATCATCGCGGAAGCTCTGCGCCAGAAACCGAAGGCCGTCACGGCCTGGATCGCCACACCCGACATGCCGCTCCCGCACGCCGAACTCAGTCAAGGCAGCCTGGTACTGTTGTCTAAAGGACTGTTCCGAGAAGTAAATTTGTTCGGCGCGCCGGGACCTTTACTTGCCATGCAGATTCCGGACCTGCCGGCGTTTCAGCCGGAAGCGCCCTGGCCGGAGGGATGCACGCTATTTATTCCCTTCGGCGACCCCGAAAACGTGGGAGGGGCCATCCGCGCCGCCGCCGGTTTGGACGCGGCACGGATCGTCCTGCTGCGGGAAGCGGCCTGCCCTTTTCTCCCGAAGGCCGTACGCGCCTCAGCCGGGGCAACCTGGAAAATCCGGCTGGAATCGGGACCAAGCCTGGCCGAACTGCCCGCCATCAAATCAGCGCCGCTCTTCGCGCTCGACATGGAGGGCACGCCGCTGGAAAACGTTAAGCACCCCGTTCGCTACGGACTGGTGGCCGGGATGGAAGGCCAGGGTTTGACGGAAGCGTTGCGGCGACATTGCCGACAGGTTTCCATTCCCATGGCCAACAGAATCGAATCGCTCAATGCCGCCTCGGCCATCGCGATCGCCTTGTGGGCCTGGCGATAAAAAGTGTAGCCACGGGTGTAAGCCCGTGGCCGCCGGAAGAATCCACGCCCTCAGGGGCGCAGCTACCTGGATTGAATTAATGCCGATCATTTCAGCGGCGTGACCCGGAACGGCGGAACCCGCCCCGGGAAGGCGGGCGGCCATGACGGTCGGACGGCCGGCGGGGAACCGGCACACTCGGCCCATTATCGGCCGCCACGGGAGAAATGGTCTTGGGCAATGGCGGCAGGGCCAGCCAAGCCATCTCCGGTTGCGTATAGGGCAGCTTCCGCCCGATAAAAGTCTCGATGGCCGGCATATTAAACGACCCCTCCTCACAGGCAAAGGTGATGGCGGTTCCCAGCGCGCCGGCCCGGCCGGTGCGCCCAATCCGATGCACGTAATCTTCCGCCTCGTAGGGTACATCATAATTAATGACGTGACTTATGCCCTCCACATGGATGCCACGCCCAGCGACGTCCGTGGCGATCACCACCTTGATACGCCCGGCGCGGAAAGCTTCCAGGATGCGGAGGCGCTTGTCCTGGGGCACATCGCCGGAAAGCGGCGCGCATGGTATGCCATAGTCGGTCAGTTTGCGCGTCAGCCGATCCACGCCATCACGCCGGTTGCGGAAGACCAGCACGCGCTCGACCGGCTCGTTGCGAAGCACGCTGATCAGCAGGGCCAGCTTGTCACGGGCGGACACCATATATACTTTCTGATCAATGGCATCCACGGTGACTTTCTCGTTTTCCACGGTCACCATCACCGGATCAACCATCCAGGCTGAAGCCAGCCGCATAATATCCTCGGTGAGCGTGGCGCTGAAAAGCATCGTCTGGCGCCGGTGTTTGGGCGGGAGACTATACACAATGCGGCGCACATCCGGAATAAAGCCCATATCCAGCATGCGGTCGGCCTCATCCACGATCAGGATTTCCGCGCGGTTGAGGTGCAAAACGCCCTTGGATTTGAAATCCAGCAGGCGGCCCGGCGTGGCCACCACCAGATCAATCCGGTTTTGAGCCAACTCCATTTGTTGTTTGCGGTAATCCATACCGCCATAGACAACTGCCACGTGGAAGGGGCAATATTTTCCCAGGGAAAGCGCATCTTTGTGAATCTGAATGGCCAGTTCACGGGTTGGCGCCAGGATCAAGGCGCGGGGCGTTCCGTTGCCCGGCGATTTTGGCAACGGATGGCGCAGAAAGTGCGTGAAGATGGCTATCAGGAAGGCCGCCGTTTTACCCGTCCCTGTCTGAGCGCGTCCCGCCACGTCCTTGCCCTCCAATGCCGGCGGCAGCGCCAGCGCCTGCACGGGCGTGCAATAGGGAAAATTCAGATCGGCGATGGCATGCATCAGTTCCACGGGCAGGTTCAGATCGTGGAAGCGGGTCTTCCCTTCTGCCGGTGGGACTTTAAATTGATCCGCTGTCCAGGGAGGACGGGACGAGGATGCTCCGGCGTGCGGCGCAGCACCGGCATGCTTAGTCGCACGGGCTTGCAGATCCACACCGGCGCGTGACGTCACGGCAGCGTGTGATGAACCATGGCTTGGAGGCGTGGCCGTGCGAGCCGACGCCCCCTTGGGCATAGCCACCCCGTAAGGAGCATGCCCTACCGGCGACTGGACCTGCGGGATGACAAGCTTGTTGGGCGTGGACGTGCGTAACAGGACGCGGCCAATCTTGCGAAATAATCGTTTAATAAATATACCCCTGCCTATTTACTACTAGTGTGGTGCGTCTAACGCTTCTTTACATTAATTCAAAGCTGTCATTCCCGCGCAAGCGGGAATCCAGAGTATAAAGGCTGGATTCCGGGTCAAGCCCGGAATGACAATCAAAGCAAACTTGTCTATGACTCATGACACTATATACAGACTTAGAACAATCCCCGCACCCGCCCCGTTTTAACATCCACATCAATGTTACGAAAGGCCGGATTCGAAGCCGTGCCGGGCATGAGCTTGATGTCACCGGCCACCGGGACCACGAAGCCCGCGCCCCTGTAAATCAGAATATCCCGAATTGGCAGGTCCCATCCGCGCGGACGGCCCTTGATCGTCGGATCGTGCGACAGACTGAGGTGGGTCTTCACCATGCAGGTTCCCAGCTTGGCAATCTCGGGATCTGCTTCAAACGCTTTGGCCTTCTGCAAGGCGATATCGGTATAGGTGACGCCTTGCGCGCCATAGACCTCCCGGGCAATCAACTCGATGCGCTGGCGCAGCGGCATGGCCAGGTCATACAGGAACTTAAAGCGGCTTTTTTCGTTGCAGGCGGCAATGACTGCTTCCGCCAATTCGCGGGCGCCCTCGCCGCCTTTGAGCCAGTGCCGGGAATGAGCCGCCAAGGCGCCATGCTGTTCGGCGATCTTCTTGATCAGCGTCACCTCGGCCGCGGTATCGGTATAAAAACTATTGATGCACACCACCGGCCGCACGCCGCTCTTCATGACCGTTTCGATGTGGGCCACCAGGTTTTCACAACCCTTTTCCAGCAAGGCCAAATTCTCTTTACAGTAGACTTCGTCCAATGGAAGACCCGGCTTGACCACCGGCCCGCCCCCGTGCATCTTGAGCGCGCGCACGGTGCAGACGATGACCACCGCGTTCGGCTTAAGGCCGGAGAAACGGCATTTCAAGTTCCAGAATTTTTCAAAGCCGATATCGGCGGCAAATCCGCTTTCCGTGATGTGATAGTCGCTCAGGCGCACGCCGAGTTCATCGGCAATGATCGAGCTCTGGCCGATGGCGATATTGGCAAACGGGCCGGCGTGCACAAAGACCGGCTGGCCCTCGATCGTCTGGAGCAGGTTCGGATTCATGGCGTCCACCATCCACGCCGTCATGGCGCCATCCACTTCCAAATCGCGGGTGGTCACGGGCCGGCCGTTGCGGCTGTAGGCCATCACGATGCGGCCCATGCGCTCGCGCAGGTCCTTCAGGTTTTTAGAGACGGCCAGGATGGCCATGATTTCGCTGGAAACCGTAATCTGAAATCCGGATTCCATTTCAAAGCCATCCATTTTGCCGCCCTTGCCGACAGTGATATTACGCAGGGCTTGCGCGCAGAAATCAATAGCCCAGCGGGTTTCGACCCGATTGGGATCAATATCCAGGCGCTTAAGCCCGCCCTTGGCCAGGCGTGCGTCGTCGTAATTGCGTTCATGCTGCATCCGCGAGGTGAGCGCCACCATTGAAAGGTTGTGGGCGTTGGTAATGCAATCAATGTCACCGGTCAAACGGATCGAGAGCGGCGTCAACGGGATGCACTGGGCCAGGCCGCCTCCGGCCGCCGAGCCCTTCACGTTGAAGGTGGGGCCGCCGCTAGGTTGCCGAATCGCGCCAATCACGCGCTTGCCCATTTTGCCCAAGCCTTCTACCAGGCCCATGGTCGTGGTAGTTTTGCCTTCGCCCAGCGGCGTCGGCGTAATGGCCGTGACGTCAATATATTTCCCCTTGGGCGCGTTTTTCAAGCGCGCAAGCACTTGGATAAAATCGACTTTACCCAATTGCCGCCCCATGGGGATGAGTTCCTTTGCCTGCAAACCCATGTCCGCCGCCAAGCGGGGAAAAGGAGTCATGGTTTCCTCGGCCGCCTCGGCAACTTGCCAATCCTTCATTTTTAACGGATTTAATTGCATTGTATCGCCAATTCTTCCTGATGATTAAGCGCATATAAACAAAACGCATTCATGGGCGTGGAATTTATCATGTCCGCACATGATAGCAACAGAAAAACATGGGAAAAATTAACGAAATCAAATATGGAAGGATAAACCCGGAGCAGAAGGCGTCAAAATCGTCGTTTAGCCACTCTGCTTTATAGTCGGCATGGACGTCTCTTCAATTTGCGTATATCTTCAATTCTCATTTTCTAAAATCAGACAGGCCTGTGCGCTAAATAACACACAGTATTCGACGCATACTAAAAGAATACCCCACCATAAGTCGTGGGGCGGTTGTGATTATTTCCGTTAAATCAAATGGAACGCACGGTCCCTTGATAATAATATCGGGAATGATCTTTTACCCCCATCACGAACCAGGCAGGGTATTCATTATTTCGCCTGCTTTTCAAAGAACCTTTCACGCACGTATTTCTTCTCTAAATTATATAAAGCAACTTCCAAGCCAAAGTGGAATATCTCTCCGCGATCTGCCCGTCAGATTTTTCTGCTTTTTTTTGCGTTTCTATTTGACATTTGACATTTTCTCACAGATAAACACCGGTTGTGTTTTGCCCAATGAAGAAAGTGAACACCATGCAACGGATAGAAATTCAGGCTCCGGCCAAAATTAACTTGTTCCTGGATATTCTCGGAAAAAGGCCGGATGGATATCATAATATCAAAAGCATAGTCCTGCCGGTTTCCGTATATGACCGGGTTATCCTTGAAAATCGACCCGAAGGCATTGAAACCATAGCTCCCCACGACATCCAGTTACCGGGCATCCCTTGGGCCATGACCTTATGCCGTTCGGAGGATAATCTGACCACACGCGCCGCCTGCTTGTTGAAGGAAGCCACTGGCCATGCCGGCGGCGTACGGATCGTTCTGGAAAAGAGCATTCCCATTGGCGCCGGCCTGGGCGGCGGCAGTTCGGATGCCGCAGCGGTTCTGAAGGGCCTGAACACACTCTGGAAAACCGGCCTTTCCCAGGATCGACTAATATCGCTGGGCACACGTCTGGGCTGTGACATTCCCGCCCTCATTCACGGCGGGAGCCTGTGCATGGAAGGCGTGGGCGAGCAGCTCACGCCTGTTCGCTGCCACGCAAAGAATCACTTATGCCTTCTCCTGGTATATCCTGGGTTTGCCATTTCCACTTCCGACATCTACGCCCGTTACGAGACCGGCTTGACATCCACGCCGTCGGCGGATAAGTTTCACCACGTTGTTTCCGGTTTGGAGCAGGGCGATGCGGCGCAGGTCGCCGCCGGCCTGTACAATGCGCTACAGCCGGCGGTGTTCAGCAAATACCCGCTCCTGGGGCTGATTAAAAAAAAACTTGCTGCTGCCGGCGCAGTCGGTGTACAGTTAACAGGTTCGGGTTCAACTCTGTATGCACTGGTCAATGATCCAGATCACGGGCGCGCATTGGACAAGCGTTTGCGCGAGACCATCGATTGCCCGGTATGGACGTGTTTGGCGCAGACAATTTGACCGAGCCAATATCAAACGACATCCGGCGGACGCTGATTTTTTTTAGTATTCGCATCGCCCTGCCCGATGGTGTAATGGCAGCACACGGCCCTTTGGAGGCCAGAGTCTAGGTTCGAATCCTGGTCGGGCAAGGCCGCGGGAAGGAAATTATGCTGAAAATATTTACTGGCAGCGCCAATCCGGCCCTTGCCGGAGGCATCGCCCGTAATCTGGGTGTTTCGCTTGGCCATATTCAAATCAATCGGTTTCCCGACGGCGAAATCGCGGTAAAAATCGATGACAACATCCGCGGTAAAGATGTGTTCATCATTCAACCTACCTGCTATCCGCCGAACGAGCACGTCATGGAACTTCTGATCGTGATTGACGCCATGCGGCGCGCCTCGGCGGCGCGCATCACGGCGGTTATGCCATTTTACGGCTATGCGCGCCAGGACCGCAAGGACCAGCCGCGCGTGCCGATCACGGCCAAGCTCGTCGCCAACCTGCTGGTGGCCGCAGGCACTAGCCGGCTGTTGGCTATGGATTTCCACGCCCAGCAAATCCAGGGATTCTTTGATATTCCCGTGGATCACCTCTGCGCTACACCGGTGATCGTCAAATACCTGCGCGAAAAATCCCTCGCCGATCCGGTTGTGGTGTCCCCCGACCCCGGCGGCATGAAAATGGCCTATCAATACTCGCGCCTGTTGAACTCGGGCCTGGCGATCGTGGCCAAACAGCGCATCAGCCCAACTGAGGTCGAGTCCTATAATCTGGTCGGCAACGTGAAGGACAAAACCTGCATCCTGGTTGACGATCTTATTACGACCGGCGGGACGCTCTGCGCGGCGGCCAAACTCCTGCAGGCGGCGGGCGCCCGCAATATTCTTGCGGCGGTCACCCACGCGGTCTTTATTCCGGCAGCCTACGAGCGCCTTAAACAGTCGGCTATCCAAGAATTTGTCGTGACGGATAGCGTACCGCTAAAGATGCCGCCCAACACGCTGCCCGTACACATACTGTCGGTGGCCGACCTGTTCGCGGAAGCTATCCGGCGGATCCATAACAATCAATCAGTGTCGTCCTTGTTCAACATCTAGTCTACGGGGGATATATTCATGGTTCAGGAAATAAATACCATTAAACTGGCGGCAAATAAACGCGATATCCGCGGCTCGCGCCGCGTGAACCGCCTGCGCAAGGAAGGCTGGCTGCCCGGCGTTGTCTATGATACCAAGGGCCAATCCCAACCCATACAGCTCAAACGGCACGATTTTGAGCTTCTGCTCCGGCAACGCGCGGGTGAAAACCTGATTATGGATCTTGCGCTGGACAACGACACGCCCCGCAAAGTCCTGCTGAAGGACATCCAGCGCGATCACATCCGGGACAACTTGACGCACGTGGACTTCCTCGAAATCTCGATGACCAGTAAATTGCGCGTGCCGGTCGCCATCCGGTTGACGGGCGAGCCGTTCGGCGTCAGCCAGGAAGGCGGCGTCCTGGAGCACCTTGTGCGCACGGTGGAAATTGAATGCTTGCCCATGGATATCGTCAAGGAATTCACTTTGGATGTCAGCCAGCTTAAAATCGGCGACAGCCTTTTTGTGCGCAACTTGTCGCCGGATCCGAAAAAGATAACGATAATCACCGCCCCGGACATTGCGGTTGCCTCGGTACTCATGCCGCACGTGGAAGAAGAAGTGAAGCCTGAGGAAGCGGCGGTGGAAGGGGCGGCGGAACCGGAAGTCATCGGCGAGAAGAAGGAAGGTGAAGTTGAGGAGGGCAAGGAACCGGAAGCCAAGGCCGAAAAAGGCAAGGGCAAGGAGCCGGAGCCCAAGGCCGAAAAAGGCAAGGAAGTTAAAGGCAAAGGCAAGCAGAAAGAATAATTTTCCCCGATGCGCCCCAGGCTTCGCCGGAGCGCTTCGCTCAGGCGAATCGCAATCGGGGCCTCGCGGAGAATGCCGTCGTGAAGCTGATTGTGGGATTGGGCAATCCCGGGAAAGAATACGTTCATACGCCGCATAATGTCGGCTTTGAGGTTATTGACGCATTGGCCGAACGATGTGACTGCACTTTGCGGCGCAGCTTCCGGTTTCAGGCAAGCCTGACCCGGACAATGCTCGGCGAGGAAAAAGCCATGCTGGTCAAGCCGGGCGCTTACATGAACCAGAGCGGCCCGGTGGTGGCGGCCATGACATGCAAGCTGGGGATCAGCCCGACCGACCTGCTCGTCATTCTCGACGACGCCGACCTTCCAGTGGGCCGGTTGCGGATCAGGACGAGCGGGAGTGGCGGGGGACACAAGGGATTGCTTTCTATAATTGACAATTTGGGTTACAATCAATTCACGAGGCTGCGACTGGGCATCGGCCGGAGAGAAGACGCGAGTTTGGTTGCGCATGTGCTGACGCCCTTCGCGACCGACCTGCGGGATAATGTACGCATGATGATCGGCGCCGCCGCTGACGCCGTGCAATACTTGGTGGCCCATGGCACGGAGGCCGCCATGAACAAATTCAACACGCAAGGATGAGGAGGCACGTTTGAAAAAATACGAAGGATTGATTATTCTGCCACAGCCGGTGGACGAGCAAACGCTGGAAGATAAACTGGACAAGATTCGCGCCGAGATCACAAAACATGGCGGCGTCGTGGAGCATACCACGCGTATGGGACGCCAAACCTTTGCGCGGCGTTTGAAAAAAAAGGATACGGGGTTTTACATACTGCTGACCTTCACCATCGACCCCTTGAAAATCGCTGCTCTGCGCGAGCGGTACAAACTGAATGAGGACGTGTTCCGGGTGCAATTCACGCTTGCGCCCCCGCCGGCACGCGAAGGCGCCAAAGAAGCTGATAAAGACGCCAAGAAAGCGGACAAGCCCATCCAAGCGGACGGGAAAAAGCCCGCCAAAATATAATACGAGTTTGAATCAACCGTAATCCCAGCAACCGCACCAGGAGGAACACGACCATGGCCTATCTAAACCGGGTTTTTCTGATCGGCAATCTGACGCGGGATCCTGAAATACGATACATTCCGTCCGGCAAGGCGGTTGCAGATATAAGAATGGCTTTGAGCCGTAAATATCGGACAGCCTCGGGCGAGGTCAAGGACGAAACGTGTTATGTCAGCGTCGTGGCCTGGGAAAGGCAGGCGGAAACGGCCGGAGAATATCTGAAAAAAGGGTCCGCCATCCTGGTGGAAGGATCGCTCCGTTACGAACAATGGGAAAAAGACGGCGAAAAGAAAAACATGTTACGGGTAAATGCCGATCGCATCCAGTTCCTCGACCGGCTGAAACGGACGGCGGAATCCAGCGAAGCTTCCGAGGCAGGCCAACGGCAAAGCGCGCCATCCGCGGCAAGCGAACCCTCAGCGCCGGAGGCGCCAGTGGCGCCTGGCGAAGAAAAAGGGGATAACGACAATTTACCGTTTTGAGCGAAGGAGTATTTCCACCACGGATATCACGGATAGCACCGATAACGGGAAGAGAATCAATTTGCATTTATTCTGTCCTTTTAAATTTATCTGAGTCAGAAACATCCGTGCCATCCGTGTAATCCGTGGTGAGTAGTTAAGTTTTTATTAATACGCAGGACTATGGGAGGTTAGCTTGAAGAAGAGCAAAAAAATTATTCGCAAACGGGAACCCCGGGAAAGTTTTGGCTTTTTCTCGGAAGAAAAACGATGCCGGTATCTGGAAGGCATTCACCGCATCGACTACAAGGACGCCGAACTGCTGAAAAAATTCATGACTGAGCACGGTAAAATCATGCCCAGCCGCATCACGGGCACAACGACCAAACAGCAACGCCAACTGCAAAACGCGATCCGCCGGGCGCGGGTCATGGGTTTTGTTCGATAGAAAGGCCGGGTAAACATGGCGCTAGAATTGATTTTAATGGCAGACGTGGAAGGACTGGGACTGGAAGGCCAGACGGTGAATGTGACCGAGGGATATGCCCGCAATTATCTCTTGCCCCGGAAACTGGCAGTGCCGATCAGTCACGCCGCCTTGAAACGCCTGGAGAAAAACCGGCAGGCACGCGAGGCCCGTCAGCAGAATGAACGCGTGGCGGCCCAGGCGCTGGCCAAAGCCATCGAACAGGTTTCCTGCACCATCACGGTCAAGGTGGGCGACAACGACAAGCTCTTCGGTTCGGTCCACGCCAACGATATCGCCGAAGCGCTCAAGGCGCAGAAAATCGAACTCGACCGGCGTAAGATTCACCTGGCAGACCCCATTCGCGAACTGGGTGTTTACACTGTCAAGATCAAATTGCATCCCGAGGTCGAGGCGTCGCTGAAAGTCTGGGTAGTTGGAGAATAACATCATGCCCGCGGAGATCGGCTCCGCCGGTATACCGGCGAGCCATGATCGCAAGCCTTTGTATAATGAAGACGCGGAGCGGGGCGTTTTGGGCGCTATCCTTCTGGATTCCCAAAAAGTGCTGGATTTCTGCATCGAGAAGCAAGTCGCGGCAGAATCGTTTTATGGGCGCGCCCATCAGGTCATTTACGCTGCCATGGAGGACATGGCAAAGGCTCTGCGGCCCATTGACGTGCTCACATTAGCCGATCGCTTGTCCGCGCAAGGCAAGCTGGATGAGATCGGCGGCACCGCCTACCTGAACCGCCTGCTGGACGCCATCCCGACGGCCGCCCACGCCGAATACTACATTGACATGGTGCGCCAGCAGCACCTCCTGCGGCGCATCGTGGACTGCTCCCGCAATTCCGAACAGGAATGCTACACGTCCGACGAAGACGCCGACCATGTCCTCTCGAAAGTGGAACAGGATTTCTTCAGTATTTCCGAAAACCGGCATGGCATCATGTTGCCCTGGAAAGCAGCCGTCAAGCAAACGTGGGGGGTTATTGAGAATATCAAGTTAACGGGAAAGGGCATCAGTGGAATTCCAACCGGCTTCAAGGATATCGACGAAATGCTGCTGGGCCTGCACAACGAGGAGCTCATTGTGCTGGCGGCACGTCCCTCCATGGGCAAAACTTCGCTGGCCATGAATATCGTCGAGCATGTCGTCCTCGGCCGGACGGATAACCAGCCCCGGCCGGTGGGAATCTTCAGCTTGGAAATGTCGCGGGAGCAACTGATTATGCGCATGCTGAGCAGTCACGCCGCGGTACCGGCCCACAAAATCGCCTCCGGCATGATTTCCAACGCCAATCACGGCTTGCTGATGCAGGCGGCTGATGTCCTGATGAAGGCCCCGATTTTCCTGGATGACACGGGGGGTCTGGAAATCCTGGAGTTGCGCTCCCGCGCCCGGCGCATGAAAAAGAAACACGGGATCGAGCTTTTTGTAATTGACTACCTGCAGCTTCTGCATGCCAAGGAGCGCAGTCGCGAAGGCCGCCAGCAGGAAATCGCCTATATTTCGGGGGCGCTGAAAAACATGGCCAAGGAGTTGAAGGTTCCCATACTGGCGCTCAGCCAACTTAATCGCGCGCCGGAAGCCCGCGAGCGGGAAGGCAAACCCCGCCTGGCTGACCTGCGCGATTCGGGTGCCATCGAGCAGGACGCCGACGTCGTATGCCTGTTATACAGGCCCAGTAAATACAAGGACGATTCCAGCGAGGCGGGTGGCGGCGGCGGTGATGAGGCACTCGATAATCCCAATGTTGCCCAAGTCATCATCGCCAAACAGCGTAACGGACCCACAGGCAACATCAAACTCACATTTCGCGATGAAGTCATGCGTTTCGAAAACATGGCGGCAGCCGCCTACGGCCAGGAAGCGGACCACGTATCGGAAGGGGAAGCATGAATATCGCCCGGGCATGCGGCCTCATACTGGCGGTATGGCTCCTCCTGCCGGCGGTGATCGATGCCGCCGTGATTCGCGAGGTCAAGGTGGTTTCGCGCAGTCTCGCGCTCCAGGATGAGGCTTTTGTGTTCGCATATTTCGGCGTCCATACCGGCGACGAGGTGGATCAACGCCGCATCGCCCGCGATGTAAAGACCCTGCTGGGCACGGAGCGATTTTCCTTTGTTGATGCCGAGCTCGCGCCCGTGCCGGGAGCGCAAAACGCCTACGACCTGACCTACGTGGTTGAGCCGCGGCCGCGGCTGGAAAAGCCCGTGGTTGTGAAAGGCGCAGAAGTCATTGGCGAAAAAAAAGTGCGCAAGTGGCTGGAGCTTGAAGTCGGCGATTTTGTAGATGACGCCGTCATGAGCCTGCAGTCGCGCAAGGTCCTCGCCGAGTATCAACAGCGCTATTATCACGATGCCGCCCTGACGTGGTTGATTGACGTGAACAAATCCAACGGGTTTGCCAATGTCATCGCAACCGTCAAGGAGGGCGAGCGGGCCAGCCTGCGGAAGGTGCATTTCACCGGCAACACTTATGTGCCCCCCGGGCCGTGGCAACGCCTGGTTTCCGGAATTAAGCACCAGCCGGCCATCTCGGAGCAGTCCGTGCCACCCAAAGATCTGGAGGAGGCGCTCAAGCCGCGGCTCTGGAACATCTTTTCGTTTTTCACCAAACGCGGCGTTTATAATCCGGACGACCTCAACGCCGACCGCGACCTGTTGCGCGCAATCTACCAGAACCGGGGTTACCTGGATGCCCGGATCGGCGAACCGCAGGTGCGCGCTTATGACCGCGGCAAGCTGGAAGCCACCTACCCCATCGAAGAAGGCAATCAATACCGGATCGGCGCGATCAGCCTGCACGGCGTCACGCTATTCCCGCAGTCGAACCTTCTGGCGCTGGTAAAACTCAATACCGGCGACATCGCCTCAATGGGGCAAATCCAGAAAACGGCTGACCGCCTGCGCGATTATTACCAGAGCCGCGGCTACATGCGCGCGGGGGTCAAGCCGCTCCTCAAGGCCCAGCAGACCGGAGCCATCGTGGACATACAATTTGACGTCATGGAAAGCAGCCTGGTCAATATGCGCTATATTGATATTCGCGGCAATACCCGCACCAAGGACAAGGTCATCCGGCGCGAGGTGCTGGTCTATCCGGGCGAAGTGTATAACCAGGTGGGCATCCGGCGAAGTGAAAATATTTTGCGTAACCTGGGCTTTTTTGAAACCGTCAGTAGCTATCCCCGGGAAACGCTGGAACCCGCCCAGGACGACCTTGTGTTCGAAGTGGAGGAAAAGCGCACTGGGCAGTTCATGGTAGGTGCCGGATATTCCAGCATTGACGACCTGATGGGCTTCATCGAACTCTCCCAGGGCAACTTTGATATTTTTAACTGGCCGAATTTCACGGGCGCAGGCCAAAAACTTCGCCTGCGCGCCCAGATCGGAAGCGAGACCCAGGATTACGAAATTTCGTTCGTGGAACCCTGGTTCCTGGACCGCAAGCTGTCGCTGGGCTTTGATCTCTACGACCGTAATCGCAGCAACCTGAGCGATTATTACGACGAAGAGCGCATCGGCGGGGCCGTGACACTGGGCAAGCCGCTGCGGGGTTTCTTCCAGCGGGTGAACCTGACGTATCGCCTCGAACAGATCAATATTTACGACGTAACCTCAAATGCCGTGTCGATCTTTCAAAACGACGCCGGCACATGGAACGACAGCTCCCTGAAGCTGACTTTTGTCCACGACACCCGCGACAACGTATTTGTTCCGACACGCGGCACTAAGATCAACCTGTCCGGGCGGCTTTCCGGCGGCCCCCTGGGCTTCGACGTGGATGTATACGCCCTTGAAGGCGAAGGCGTCGCCTATGTTCCTGTCGTGTTCGACCATGTCCTGAGCCTGCGCGCCTGGGCCGAGACGGTGCAGGAATACGGCAATGACGACGACGTGCATGTTTTCGACCGGATTTTCATGGGCGGTCCGCGGACCCTGCGCGGATTCAAATATCTCTATGTGTCCCCCTACGATCAGGGCCAGCCCATTGGCGGCAAGTCCGGAGCGCTGGGCCAGATCGAATACACGATCCCCCTGTATAAAAACATCCTGCGGTTCGCCACGTTTTATGATATCGGCAATGTTTGGCTTGATGCGTTTGACTTCGATCTGCTAGAGTATTGCTCGGATATCGGTGTCGGCCTGCGGCTGGATATCCCCGGTTTCCCGATCCGCGTGGATTACGCCTGGCCGTTACAAATCAACGGCGAAGATATCCAGCGCACGTCCGCCCGGTTCAATTTCTGGATGGGGTATGGATTCTAAACATTGGGATTAATGAGTTCCTGGTTCTTTGTTCATCGCTCTCCGTCTTTGAATCAACCAAGAACTAAGAAAGACATGAATATGCGATCATTGTCACTGTTCACAACAATAGGGTTATACCTAACGCTGGCCGTTGCGCTGAACGCGGCCGAACCCTCAATAGCCTTTGTTTCCATGGAGCGCCTGTTCGATGAATATTACAAAACCAAAGACGCCAATGTCCAACTGAAGGCCCGCTTTGAATCCGTGGACGCACCCCGCCGGGATCTGGTGAATCAGGTCAAAACACTTAAAACTGAAGTCGAGAAATTAGGCGCTGAGGCCCGCGACAAGTCGCTCAGCGATGCCGAGCGCGAGAAAAAACGGACGGCAGCGGAAGATAAATTCGCCTTGTTCCGGGACACTGAGGCCAAGCTGGTTGAATTTGACAACACCTACAAAAAAAAATTCGGCGACCAGATGAAGCAGTCCCAACAGCAGTTGGTCGGTGAAATTCGCGCCGTTATCGAGGTCTATGTAAAGGAACACGGGATACGGATCGTCTTTGACAGTTCCGGCAAGACGCTTAACAGCGTGGAATCCGTGGTTTATTATGACCCGGCTTTTGACATCACCGAGCCCATTCTGACCATCCTGAACAAGAACGCAACGGGACCGGAAACGAGCAAAACAACAGAAACCGAATCAAAGAAGAAGACGCCATGACACTAACAATTGAAGAAATTGCCCGTCGTTTGGGCGGGCGGATTGAAGGCAATTCACAGGCGGAGATCTCACGACTGGCCGGCATCCGCGAGGCGGAGCCGGGA
This sequence comes from Kiritimatiellia bacterium, assembly GCA_028718125.1. GTDB lineage: Bacteria > Verrucomicrobiota > Kiritimatiellia > JAAZAB01 > JAAZAB01 > VSJD01. The sequence goes on along the minus strand of JAQUMN010000048.1, from coordinate 11,035 downwards.
GATCTGACGTTTGTGGCTACACCGCACTATGCGGGCGCGGCCGCAACTACGCGCGCCACAGCCGTGATCGTGAACGAGGACTGGAACCGGCCGTGCTCGGCTACCCTGATCCGTGTCAAAAGCGCGGACAAGGCTTTCGCGGACGCCGCGCAATGGTTTGCGCCGCCGCCGATTTCGTTCGCGCCGGGTATTCATCCCACAGCCATTGTGGCTCCTGACGCCAAGCTCGGCCAAGACGTTTATTTGGGGCCTTATTGCATCATCGAACCAGGGGCAACCATAGGCGATCGCTGCGTCCTCTGCGGCCATTGTTACGTTGGCCACGGCTCGGTCATCGGCGATGACGGCAAGCTGTATCCGCACGTTTCCATCCGGGAATACACCCGTATCGGCAGTCGCGTCATTATTCACAATGGCGCCGTCATCGGAAGCGATGGATTCGGATACGTGCAGGAAGGCGCAATCCGCAAAAAAATCCCCCAAATTGGCATCGTGGTGATCGGCAATGACGTTGAAATCGGCGCCAATGTAACCATTGACCGCGCCCGGTTTGGCCAAACCCGCATCGGCAACGGCGTTAAAATGGACAACCTGATCCAGATTGCCCACAACGTTATTATCGGCGACAATTGCGTGATCGTCGCCCAGGCCGGCATTTCCGGCAGCACGATGATCGGCGAGCGGACGATTATCGCCGGCCAGGTCGGCATCGTCGGCCACCTTGTGATCGGCTCGGATATTATCGTGGCGGCACAGGCGGGCGTAACCAAGGATGTCCCCTCGGGCACGTTTGTTCTCGGGTCACCGGCCATGCCATACGAAAAGTTCACCAAAATGCATGCCCACCTGATGCGCCTGCCGGAACTTAAGGACAAACTGATGGCGATGGATGCGCGCCTGGCCAAGCTGGAACAGGCCAAGCCGGAGCCTAACCCGGTGGCGCCCCCAGCCCCGAGCGCTTAAGGTGCGGCAGGACTCCTACGACCTGACCTTCATCCCGACCTTTGCCATGCCCGCGATGACGCCGGAAATTTAAAAACGGCTGTTTTAACTTGCTCGGCATCACGCTGTTTTCTTCAGCGATGGGATACCTGGAAGCCGTGGTGGTGATTTATTTGCGTTCCATTCCAATGCGCGCTATGCCCGCAACCCAACCACAAAGAACGCATGGAACACAAAGGAAAAAGCTGTGTTTTTATCAATACTCAACCAGTTTTCTATGCGATCTTTGTGTTCTTTGCGGTTAGTCTTCTTGTTTTTCTCCGCTGTTTTGGATACTAAAGGCACTAACGCGCCGGACGCAATTGGCCGGCAATTCCCAACTGTCGTTCCGATGATATTATTGAGTATAGGCATAGGCGCTTTGAGCGGTTGATCAGGGCATATGACTCGTTCCATGTTTTATATCGGTATGGTGCATCCCCTTTGGACCATGGAGTTGGCCATCGGCCTGAATCTTTTGGTTATGACGATTGGGCGGGCACAACAAAGGACATGCGTCCCGTGTAACAACAAAGAGAAGAACATCAAACATTCAGCGGCACTCATGCGCTGACGGACGTTTTTCTCCCATTTATGACAATGCGACATACAACATGGCAGCCACCCAAAAACCGATTGCGATCTTCAGGAAGAGCAGTAGCATGAACCCGATGTTATGCCGGATGACGCGCAACCTGTCGCCGTCTCGTCTTTGTCCGATCCCCTTTCTGACCTCGGCATGAATTTTGGCCACAATGGCATCCACTGTTGGGCAAATCGGTCCTGCGAATAAGGTTAAGGCGGTTGGCCCCGTTCATCTGTCCCATCCGTCGCCGCGTATCACCCGCTCGAATTCTGCTTCCAATATCCGCAAACGGGCGATAGAATAACACCCGTCGTTATATAGCCCTATGAGTGCATGCCCATATTTTATTTTCGGGATGGCCGCCGCCCGCTGTTGTTCGGCACGTCTCATGATCTGGACAGCCTTGCTGACGGCCACAACCCTGCTGGCGGCCACGCCGGTCTCTTTAACTTCCGACCTGCTAGCCGACAGCCGCACCGCTTTGGAAGATGAATTGTATGACATCGCGCACGCCAAATTGACGCATTTCCTGCAGCAGGCCACCACACCCGAAGAGCGGCGCGAGGGTATTCTGCTGCTGGCCCAGACGCTGTATGGCCAGAAACGCTACCAGGACATGTTTCAACTGCTGGAGCAAAACAGGAAACTGGCTGATGGCTCGCGGCAAGCGGATGCTTTTGAATTCTGGTTGGCCATGGCCAGCTTCGAACAGGGACAATGGCCTCAGGTTGTGGAAATCTGCCGCCGGCTGGATCAGCAGTATCCGCTTTCCACCTACCGTTCCCGAGCCATGCGCCTGCAGGCTTGGTCACTGGTCAAACAGGGCCAGACCAACGCAGCCGTGACATGTTTTGCGCGCTTGGCGGAACAATACCAAGCCGACCCGGAAGGTCCGGCCTACCGCCTGGACTGGGCCGAGACGCTTATTAACGCCGGACAAATTAGCGCGGCCCGGGAAGTGCTGGAACACATGCCGGTGATCAATCCGGAAACGCGCACGGGCCAGGAATATCTGAGCATGCTGGGCCGTATCTATTTGAACGAACACGCTTGGGACAAGGCCCGGAATGCCTATACCCCCCTGGCCACCCTGCGCAATGTCCCCGAAGAATACCGCGCCATGGCACTCCTTGCACTGGCCGAGATTGCTGTAGCTCAGACTAATATGGTCGAAGCCCTTAGCCTGCTGGATCGGGGCATCGAACAACTCGCCGACCCCGCTTTGAGAGGGATGTGCAATCTGCGCAAAGGCAAACTGCTTCTGAAAATGGGCAAGCCCGCGGAGGGCATTGCCCTTCTCCGCGGCTTTGTAGCCGCCCAGTCCACCAACGCGCCGGCCCACGAGGTCCAGTTGGAATTGGCCCAAACTCTGCTGGATAACGGGCTCCCCGACAAGGCCCTGCTTGACTTTCAAAACTACCTGGAAACATTTGCCGACCCTGCCGGCGCTACCCGTGCCCAGCATGGCAAAGGCATGGCATTGTTCAACCTGGGCCGTTACAACGAGGCCGCGGCCGCCTTTGAAAAGGCCGGCGAGGGGATACAGAGCCCGCTGGAAAAAGCCAACAACCGCCTGTATGTCGGCAATGCGCACGTGGCCGCCGGCCAGTATAAGTTAGCCATTGAATCCTACGCCCGTATTCAAACACAATGGCCGGAAACCCCGTTGGCCGATCAGGCTGAATTCCAGATTGCCGAATGTTGGGCCCGGCTGGGAGAACCGGCTCGCGCCGAAACCCTCTTTTGGGACCTGGCGGACAAAGATCCCTGCGGCGAGTTGACGCCTGCGGCCCTGCTGCGTATCGCCGACCTCGAGCTCATGCAGGGGCGCGCGGACACCGCGCGCTCCATTTACACAGATATCAGCCGCACATATCCGGATCCCAGCCGGTCCCGCGCGCTCCACGGATTGGGCCTGATTGAATATCGTGCGGACCAATTCGGCGCGGCGCTGAATTATTTTGAACTGGCGTATAGCGCCTGCCCTACCGGCGACGTGGCTGATCGCGCCATGTACTTATGCGCATGGTGCCGGTTCCGCCTAGGTCAGGACGAACAGGCCGTAACCGCCTTCCGTACTTTTGTTCAGCGCTATCCCGATTCCATCTGGGCTCCGGACGCGCTGTTCTGGGTTAGTGAATACGAATACAACCATGGCCGTTACGGACCGGCAGAAACCGGGTTTCTGACGGCGGCGCGGCGGTATCCCAAAGGAACGATTGCCGACGCCGCGCTGTTCTGGGCGGGCCGCGCAGCGCTGATGCAGAACGAGTTCCGCCGCGCCAACAATCATTTTGCCCTGCTCATCAAGGAATATCCCTCCAGCTCGAAGCGGCCTGAGGCGCGTTTTTACCAGGCCGTCGCGCTATGCGAGCTGGGTAAATTCGCCGAAGCCATTTTAATTTTTGATGACTTGATCAAGCAGTTCCCGGACCACGAGTTGAACGAGACTGCCTGGTTTCGCAAGGGAGATTGCCAGTTCACGCTCGGAACGGAAGACCCCAAGCGGTATAATGAAGCGTTGTCCTCCTACCAGACCATCCTTGACCGGCCGGCTGTCACGCCAGGCGCCCGCTTGCAGGCCGAATATAAAATCGGCCGGTGCCTGGAGAAGGCGGGGAGCATACCGGACGCTTTTGAGCACTACATGAACGTTGTATACCTCTATTACAAAACAACCGATCACCGGCCGGATGACTCCGTCTGGTTCACGCGCTCCGCATTGCAGGCGGCTGCGCTGATGGAAGCGGAAAAAAGCTGGAGAAAGGCGGCCGCGATCTACCAGCGTATAGTGGATGCCGACGTACCCTCCAGCGCCGAGGCCCAGGAACGCATCAATCGCCTGCACTCGGAGCATTGGCTGAATTTTTATTGACGAGTAACTACAGAAAGGACCGTCATTATGTTTACGCTCATTCAACAGGGCGGATTGATTATGTGGGTGATTTTATCCGGCGGGGCCGTTACGCTGTTCGTTTTTCTGGAACGGTTCTTTCACGTGCACCGGGCCAAGATTAAAACAGACGATTTTCTGAAGGGGATTTGCAACATTCTCCGGCGCGGAAACGTTAATGAAGCCATCAGCATCTGCGAGGACACCCCTGGACCAGTGGCTTATATTGTGCGCGCCGCCGTCCTGCACCACAACCAGAGCCGGGAATTGATCGCGCAAGCGATTGATGACGCGGCGCTCACCGAAATCGCGCGCATGGAAAAGCGCTTCGGTGTGCTGGCCACCATCGCGCAGCTCGCGCCGCTCATGGGCGTGTTGGGAACGGTGCTGGGCATGATTCAGACGGTTCTGATCATCCAGCAAAAGGCCCCCCTGGTCCAGATCGGCGACCTGGCCGCCGGACTGTGGCAGGCCCTTATGACCACGGCAGCCGGCCTGGTCGTGGCCATGTTCAGCTATATCGGCTATAATTTACTGGTATCCAAGGTTGATTCAATTGCGCTCGATATGGAACGGGGCGCGGGTGAAATTCTTGCCTTTTTGACAGGCTCCGGGTCGCCCGCCAACACAGAACCCATGGCTGAATTGAGCAAGGCCGACGAAGCAAGGATGGACACATGAACTCCCTACGCGAACAGGCGGGCATTCGCTGGCGGCGCTATCGCTCCCGGCAGAGTTTGTTTCACAACCCGCTGGGTATCATTCCGCTTGTCAACCTGGCGCTCCTGATCATGTTGTTTATGCTTCTGCACGCCTCGTTCGTACGGCAACCGGCTTCCGCCGTCCAACTGCCCAACGCCACATTTCTCAACGGCGCTCCGTATGGACTCATGGTGGTGGTGGTGACCCAGGAAGGCCTGGTTTTCTTCAATGACGAACGAATGGCGCTTGATGATCTGGCCCCGGCGTTCAACCGTGCCGTCCGCGATCGCAAGGCCACGGCCATCACGATTGAAGCCGATATCCTTGTGCCATACGGCGTCATTTTGCGCGTCATGAATATGGCCACGGCCGCCGGCCTGCAACAGGTCAACCTGGCCACCAGGCCATCCTTTGGCGAAGAGGCAATGCCATGAACACGCGCGCTTCCATGGAATGGCGCGACGGAATGACAGCATGCATGCTCACACTCGCCGTGGCCGCGCTCCTGTTTGCCTGGTCGCCGTCTTTGCGTCCGGGTTTTGTGCCACCGCGGCCGGCGCCGCCGGCCATCATGTATTGTCCCCCCGCCCTGACGGCGGGCGACCATCAGGAGCATTATGACGAATGGGATGTCACGCATTCCCCGGCGCTGATCGCGCTTTCCGCCGCCATGATGTTACCCCCGGCCAAACGCAGCCAGGCCAAAACGGTCACGCCGCCGCTTGACGCGGCCTATAGCCTCCTCCGTTTTCCGGACACGCACCCCGTGGAGCGCGATGACCAGGTTCCCGTGTTGACTCCGCCGCGACCCATGACCCACATGGCAATACAACGCCTTGCGACCTCAGTCCCGCCAGCCGCTCAGGATGCAATCGCGACCCGGCAACCATCGCCGAAGCCTGCCTCATGTCAGGTGGACTTGATTGGCGATTGGCGAGGCCGTTCGGTTGATCTTTCGCCTATTCAAGCGCTGAGCGGGTACACACGGCCCTGGTCGTTCACGGCCATTCTACGCTATGACCAGACCGGCCAGATACAACATGCCATCATAGAATCGGCGGCGCTCGACCAGACCCTGCGTGACGAAGTCGCCCGCCGCCTGTATCAATGCCGGGTGTCGCCAGGCGATATATCCGGCGAGGGACGTCTGACGGTATCTTTCCCCGGCCGGTCATCCCGCACCGTCCTTATTCCGCGCTCACCCGTTCCCGCAGACATTCGATAAAACCGCGCGCTATGATGTCGACTACCGCCAGCGGCAAGATGACGCCAGCCAGCCGAATACAACCGTTCAGGCCAACGCGCTGGACACTGGTATGCGCGGCGGCGGACACCGCATCGGCGCAATCCGAACGGGCGCTTGCGGAACTGTGCCGCCTGTATTGGCCTCCATTTTACGCCTGCCTGTGCCGACATGGGCACGGCTCAACCGCGGCCAGTTCAATAGTTTTCGGGACACGAACAACAACCCCGCAGTGCATTATCTGCTGGTGCTCCAGACAAGAAAATAGCCGGCAATCGTTGTCGTCCCGATTTCAACCATAGAATGTCTCATGTTTGGCAGGAAATCCTGCGCTACATTGGTTGGCAGGCGGGTATTGCGACGGGGGCCCCAATCAACAGTTGTATTTCGTCCGTCTTAGCTGTAAATTATTTTCTGTTTTTCCCGTGCCCGCGACTCACGGGTGGCATTCAAACGATAGATACATAATAAGAATCGTCATGAATTCGGACACCCCTATTACTATTGCTACTGTCGCTTGGATGCCGGACAGCCCATCTGCTACGGTCACAGCATTCTTAAACCGCCCGGCCTTTGACTCCGCCGCCGAAACCAAGGCGCGCGAAATGCTGGCCGATATTCGAACCAACGGCGATGAGGCCGTGGCGCGGTTCATTCACGAGCTGGATGGCACGGACCTGACCCCTGACCAGTTTGCCGTTCAGAAAGCGGAGATCAATGCGGCCCGCGAACAGGTGGATGCCGACTTTGTAACCGCCGCCCAAGAAGCGCACAAGCGGATTCTCCATTTCGCGCGCGCCAGCTTGAAAAAGGATTGGAACATGTCCACGCCCAAGGGAGGAACGGTCGGGGAACAGTTTGCCCCCTTGGAGCGCGTCGGCCTATATATTCCCGGTGGCCAGGCGCCCCTTGTATCCACGGCGCTGATGACGGTAACCCTGGCCAGGGCCGCGGGAGTTCAGGAAATCGTGACCTGCTCGCCGGTGAATGCGTCGCAACGCATGAACCCGTATTTGTTATATGCGCTGGAACTGGCGGGCGCCACAGAGATATTCAAGATCGGCGGCATTCAGGCCGTTGGCGCCATGGCCTATGGAACCGCAACGCTCCGCAAGGTGGATAAAATCGCCGGACCCGGCGGCACGTATGTGACTGCCGCCAAGCGCAGCGTCTATGGGCACGTAGCCCTGGACCTGGTAGCGGGGCCCAGCGAAATTGCCGTCCTGGCCGACGACAGCGCCCAGCCTGAAGCCGTTGCCGCCGACCTGCTGTCGCAGGCGGAGCACGGGACCGGGTTTGAAAAGGCATTACTGGTCACCGTCTCGTCCCATTTGGCTGCGGCCGTCGTCGAGGAACTGCGACGGCAGGTGGAGACGCTGAGCCGCCGTACGGCCATCTGCCGGGTGTTGACTGAGGGCACGCTGATCGTGGTGGTCAATCATCTGGATGCCGGCATCGAACTCTGCAACCGGTTCGCACCGGAGCATCTGGAAATCATGGTGCGCGAGCCGCGTAACTGGCTGAAAAAAGTGCGCCATGCCGGCGCTGTGTTTGTCGGCGCCTGGACGCCCGAATGCGCCGGCGATTTCGTGGCTGGCCCCAGCCATGTCCTGCCCACGGGCGGGACCGCGCGCATGTTTTCCGGGCTGACGGCGGATGATTTTCGTAAGCGTTCCAGCGTTGTAGCGTTCACGCGGGCCGACCTGCAGAACGCCCTGCCAGTGATCGAAGCCTTTGGACGGGTGGAGGGTTTGGATGCCCACGCGCGGTCGGCGCGCATTCGATTCGAAAAGGCATAAGCAACAAGATTTTTTGCCACGGATGGGCACAGATTGACACGGATGAAATTTAATCATATCCGCGACATCAGTGTTATCAGCGGTTAAAACGGGTCTCTTTAAATAAGTTTGATATGAGTTCATACATCAAAAAATCCGTGGCCGCCATGCAGGGATATACTCCGGGCGAGCAGCCGACTGATCCGCGGGTCATAAAGCTCAACACCAACGAGAGCCCCTACCCGCCCTCACCAGCCGTCGGGAAAGCGTTGCAGAGCCTGAAGGCCGAGACGCTACGCCTGTACCCGGACCCGGTAAGCCTGGCATTGCGCCGTAAAATTGCCGCCCTGCACGGCGCCACGCCGGACAACGTGTTTGTCGGCAACGGCTCTGACGAAACGCTGGCCTTGTGCTCGAGGGCTTTTGTGGAGGATAACGGCGCCATCGGCTATTTCGAGCCATCCTACTCCCTTTACCCCGTGCTGGCGCAAATCCGCGCCGTGACCGCCCGCCCGTTAGAACTGGGATCGGAATTTGAGTGGGCCATGCCGGCTGATTATCAGGCCAACCTGTTTTTCATGACCACCCCGAACGCGCCAACCGGCATCCAGTATCACAAGGCTCTGGTCTGCGCGTTTTGTGCGCGCTTTAAAGGTGTCGTCGTGCTCGACGAAGCTTACGTGGATTTTGCCCGCGAAAACTGCATGGATCTGGCGTTGGAATACAACAACGTGCTGGTTCTGCGTACGCTTTCCAAATCCTATGCCCTGGCCGGCCTGCGCCTGGGTTACGTCGTGGGATCCGTCCCGCTCATTGCGGCCTTGTTTAAAATTAAGGATTCCTACAACGTGGACCGAATTACACAGGCCGCCGCGCTGGCAGCGTTATCCGACCAGGCCTACATGCGCAACCTGGTGGAACGAATCAAGACCACGCGCCGCCAAACTATTGCCGATCTGGAGCGTATGGGATTTTGCGTGTTTCCTTCGGAATCCAATTTTTTATGGGTCAAGCCGCCGCGCGGATCAGCCGCGGACCTCTATCGGCGCCTGCGGGAGCGGAACATACTGGTCCGCTATTTTCCCGGGGGGCGCACGCAGGACTACCTGCGCATCACCATCGGCACCGATGAGCAGATGCGGGCCCTGACGGATGCCATTCGAACGCTGGCGGAAGCCGGCTGAGCTGCCGCCGCCGGCATGCAAATGCCTGCACGAAATGGCACCTCGGGTCAATCCGGAAATTTTCCGCGCGCGTATGTAAATCCCGTATATCAATTTTAGCGCAACACTCCGCTGGCGATCGGCCCGAACTGCCGGCGGCCACCTCACGATTATCGTCGCCCCTCCAGGGCAGCGTCAAGAACGGCCTCGTGGGAGCTCTCTCCTTCGTCGGGCAACTGCCGGACTATGGCGCTCAGGCCGCCCCTCCATGAATGCCAATTTTTTCGTTATATTGGAGGGCGTCCCGATCACGCCGCGTGGGCGGGTATCGGGACTGCGACGCCTCTGGTTTCAGCATGGATGACGCAGCCCTGAATTCCCGCCTCAATTCCTTAAAATGGTATGGTAACCCAAGCCGCGATCTGATAGCTTTTAAACTTATTTGTTTGTTCGATGTCATGTTGCTTTTCGCAAAAATAGCGCGGCGCTAAACATCGCAACGATCATAATCCGCAAACGGAAACAAAAGGAGAAAATACCAATATGAACAAAATGACGACCTGGTTGATGATGGGCTTGCTGTCGGCAGCAGCAGTTACGGGTTGGAGCAAAACAGCCGGACTCTGGAAAGACGGCCGGTCGGAAATCACCGACGGGATGTTGAAGACGCTCCGGGAGGCCGGTTGGCAAACCGTCCTCCTGACGGGCGAGGACATGCAGGACACCGCCAAGCTGGCCGACATGGACGTGATTTTTCTCCCGGGCGGGTGGAACGGCTACAATTTCGCCGACTTTAATGCCCGGCGCAGCCTGGTTAAATTTGTGGCCGGCGGCAAGGGTGTTTTGGCCGGCGCCTTCCGCAGCGGTTATGTGCGCACCGCCAACCGGCCGATCTTTCCCCAGGTCGGCGCAACCTATAACCGGGTCAACGGCCCTTATATCTCGTCCTCCGGCGACAGTGAACTGGCCAAAGCTATTGACCAGCCCTTCTGCCCGGGCGGCTGGGACCACCTGGTGGTCAAAGTTGGTCCATTGGGCAAGGTGTTCGCCGTCAGCGGCAAAGATCCGGTCGGAGTGTATGGCGATGTATATGGCGGGCGCTATCTGGTATTTGGCGCCTTCCTCGGCATGGATGCCAAATCGAATGCCATGCAAGGCACGGCCCGCCAAGTTCTGCTGAAATCCTTCGAATGGCTGGACGGCGCGCCAGAATTGAGCGCGGCCGACAAGGCCAAACAGGAGGCCCAGGCAGACCTGGACTTCATGCGCCGGGAGAAGCTCTGGGACTGGACACTGAACGAGCGCGGACCGGACCGGAGCCCGGGGGTTCTGCCGCAAATCCGCGACTCTCTGGCGCTTCCGCTGGAGAGCCGTCAATTCACCCTTGAGCACATGAGCCGGTATCTTTCCGGCAAGCAACTGGATACATGCCTGGCAACGGCGGACGAATTGAAGAAGGCCGTGGACACGCTGGACACCAATTTCCGGAAGGAAAGTGCGGAGGTCACCGCCCGGATCGGCCGGATGACGGTAGATGAACTGACCGCCGACAACCCGGTTCTCAATTATTCCAACGTGCTGCAATTGATCGAGGCAACGCCCGGCAAGACCGACGAGGATAAAACAAGCATGAAGAGGGCTGCCCAGCGCGGCGAATATGCGCCCAAGCAAACGGCCCTGTTCCTGAAC
>JAQUMN010000047.1 GCA_028718125.1 Kiritimatiellia bacterium | reverse complement strand
CCATGCTTATCGTTGAACGATTCTTCCACGTTTGCCTGGCCGCCGTAACGCCGGATGCGCTCGGTCAGGACCGCCACCAGCGGCGCAGGGTTGGTCACATCAGTGCCCACCAGCACGCCAACGTCGGCCAGGGGAATATACTCGTCGCCATACTCAGCCTCTTGCGGGGTAGGATAGATGTTGCCCGTATAGTAAGGCATCAGATAAGCGTCGTCGCAGAGCTTTTCCTGGTCCGGAGAATCTCCGTTTTTCGTAATCATGGAGGGCGGAACTCCCGCGACGCCGCCCGGAGAGGAGGAAACGGGCTCGTGGGAACTCCCGCCTTCGCCAAGAAGCTCCGGCGGGCTGGCTGCCCCCCCATTGGCAGGCCGAATGCCTGGCGCCTTGCCTTGGGTATTGTAAAAAATCAACAAACCCTGGTTGACGCGTGCCACGATTTCCGGCCAGCCGTCGCCATTCAAGTCAGCCATCTCGATGGCCTGCGCGTCCGGGCAGGAAAATACCTGGTCGGGCTCGGCGGCGATAGTCCCTCCCTTGTTCAGCCGGACCGCAATTTCGCCCGCCGGGCTCCGGCACACCACCAGGTCCGGCAGGCCGTCGTGATTGACATCGGCGACGCAGGCGCGGCGGTCCGAGCCGTCAATGGCTTGCGCGGGCTTGGCATCCGGCGCGAACCCGCCGGATGGATTCTGCAGAAAAACGAGCGTCTTGTCCCCCGATGTGAGCACCAGGTCCGGTTTGCCGTCGCGATTCATGTCGGCAACGGCAATAAGCGTGAGCGGAATTACCGCCGCGGTGCCGGGCAGGGTAATTTCCGTGCAGCGCTTCAGTTCGGCGGGCCGGACTTGCATGGACGGGAACGGCCCGTAATAGAGCCTGATCTTGATCAGGTCCTGCGCAAAGACCTGGTTGGTCCCCGGCGCCTCATATCCTTTCAACTGTTTGCTTACCACGACCACGTCGGTCTGTTTGTCGCCGTCGAGGTCCGTCAGGCGGCTGTCAACCCATTGCTCGGAGTCGGAGGGCAGGAAAACGCCCAGCTTGAATTTACTGCCGGACTCCGCCGTCTCCAGCCTGCGCCAGCGGGCGCCGCCGACAAAATCGCACAATTCGGCGGTGATCGTTTCGCCTTTCAGCGCTAGCTTGCCGTAATCGCTCAGCCCGAACGGGACATCACTCCAGCCGTCGCCCTTGACGCGACTATCATTTGTTTTAGAAAAAATTCCCAGATCGAGCTTGCCCGGGTAAATGCGAAAATCGCTGTCGCTGATCACAGCCATATCGGCTTTGGCATCGGCATCGAAATCCCCGATGAGACAATTGAGCACTGAGTCCAGGCGAAACCGCAGACTCGGCTCCAAAGGGAAAGAGCCGTTCTGGTTGTAATAAATATGGAAGTAGCGTTCGATCGGATTGCGATGCCATTTCGGCTTACCCCCCCAGGGACTTACGGCGATGTCAGTCGCGCCGTCGTTGTTCAAGTCGCCGAGGTAAGGCCCGCTGTTATTGAAGTCCCGCAGATAAGGCCCTTCCAGTCCGAGATACGGGACCGGTATTTTCAGCCGATTAAGGCCGGTCTCGGTCCCGGCGGCATAAAAAGCGCCTGCGGCAGAGAGCTGGACCGTGGCAGCAGCCAGCAGGACGGCCGCTATAAGCAAGCCTGTTTTAAGAATGCTCACAGGTGGTTATTATCTTGACCATCTAAAATCGCTTTGAAAAGCAAGAACTTTGCTTTGATGGCGCAAGTCATTGAAAAGTAATTAACAACATCAGTATTTTAAGACGTTGATTTCCGCGTTAGCGTATGCAACCGTGTATAGAATTCGGGCGTCCGGCAACTGCTGGACTTCGAAAAAACGAGGCGAGCTTGGGCCGGATACGGGCGCGCCGCGCTGTACTTGTGTATGCGCAAGCGCGGCAAATCTCTCGACTTTGCTCGAGACCTTGAGCTTGTCGAAACGGCCCGCAGGCGGCCTAAGATCGCCGCCGTGTCCTGTAGAAGCGGCTTCGCGTAGCAGGACGCTTTTTGCGAACCGAATTCGAGCACATTACCTGGAATAGAACATCAAACTTGGGCTGCGGGCATATATCCGCATTAGTTAATCCAAGGTCGCGCTCAGATGGTCCGGCAAGGCTGAGATGGCCAGACGAATCTGCTTCATCGAATCGCGGTCACGCAGGGTGACGGTGTTGTCAGTCAGGGTATCGAAATCGATCGTTACGCCGTAGGGGGTGCCGATCTCGTCCTGGCGGCGATAGCGGCGGCCAATGGCGCCGGTCACATCCCAAAAACAGTTCCAGTGCTTTTGCAGGAGGTCGAACACCTCGCGACCTTTGGCGACGAGCTCAGGCTTGTTCTTCAGGAGCGGGAACACGGCCACCTTGATGGGCGCCATGCAGGGCGCAAACCGCAGGACCGTGCGCAGTTCGTAACCCGCAGGCACGGGTTTGCCCTGCTCAGCTTCGATCACATCCCCGGCGGTATCGCCGGACGGCACCCATTCCTCGCGGTAGGCCTCGCACAGGATCGCCAGCGCAATGCGGTCCACGCCGGCCGAGGGCTCCACGACGTGGGGCACGAATTTTTCCTTCGTCTCCTGGTTGAAATATTCCATGCTCTTTCCGCTGTGTTTCTGGTGCTGGCTCAAATCGAAGTCGCCCCGCGCGGCAATGCCTTCCAGTTCCTGCATGCCGAAGGGGAAATCGTACATCACGTCCACACAGGCGCCGGCGTAATGGGCCAGTTCGTCCTTGCCGTAGACATATTGCTGCAGACTTTCCGCCGGCAGGCCGATGCGCTCATACCAGGCCATGCGCTCCTTGACCCAGTAGGCGTGCCATTCGGCATCGGTGCCGGGCTTGAGAAAAAATTCCAGTTCCATCTGCTCGAACTCGCGCGAGCGGAACGTGAAATTACGCGGATTGATTTCGTTGCGGAAGGCCTTGCCGATCTGGGCAATGCCGAAAGGGATTTTCTGGCGTGAGACCGCCAGGACGTTGGCGAACTGTACAAAGATACCCTGCGCCGTTTCCGGCCGCAGGTAAGCCACGGATGAGTTTTCTTCCACCGGGCCGACAAACGTTTTGAACATGAGATTGAAGGCCCGCGGAACAGTTATGTCCTTCGACCCGCAGGCCGGGCACTTGACGCCCTCCGGCAGTTCAAAGCCCTTTTCGGTCTTGATCAGCTTCATACCCTGCTCCTCGCAGAGCATATCGGCCCGGAAGCGCTTGCGGCAAGCCTTGCAGTCCACCATGGGATCGGCGAAACTGGAAATATGCCCGGAGGCTTCCCAGACCTTGGGATGCATGATGATGGAAGTATCCAGGCCGACGATATTTTCGCGCCGGTGGACGATATCCCGCCACCAGGCCTCGCGGATATTCCGCTTGAGTTCGCAGCCCAGGGGCCCGTAGTCCCAGAACCCATTGATCCCATCGTAAATTTCGGAGCTTTGAAAGATGAACCCGCGCCGCTTGCACAGCGACACGAGTGCGTCCATAGAAACTTTATGTTGATTGCGTTGCATAGCTCCGCATCCTGACGGAACGGAAAGAGAGGGTCAAGGAAAAACAGCCGGCAAGTCCGCAATGGGTGCAAGACAAAATACTACGCTTGATTGCTCCGGGTTGGTTGGCGCAGCCATGCGCCGCTCATCACTGCGCAAACCGGCGCCACGACAGCAGTCATCTGTATCAACTTGTTAATTAACATCTCCATCTTTTGGACCAATGATCGGTTTGCGGCGCGTTTCTTTTCTTTTCCGGCGCGCTGCGACTTCTTCCAGTCAATGGGCCGGGCACAGCCGGGCAACACGCCGTTTGCCAGTCATCTCTGTCCGCTATTTCCTACCGGATGCACGTATTCTAGCTTATTGCCGCGCCCCCTCGGGGTGCGCGGTAATTTCCCTTACAATCCGGCAGGCCTCGGCGACTCTCCCTTCCATTTTGCCCGTCAGCTGGGTAGTGTCACGAAAGATAAACTCAATAAAATACCTCGACCCGATATCCAGCGTTTCTTTGAGGTGCGTCCTGAAATCGTCCGGATCGAACGTCGTTCCGCAAAGCTTCAGGGGAACCGGTTTTCGAGACCAGATGATGTTTCGGTCGCAACGGTCAGCCAGCTTCTTCTGATCGCACCATGGCGTGACACTTACTTTGCGGAGTCCATTCAGTTCCTGGAGGTGGGGTATAAAGCCATGGACAGGCTCGCAGCACCCAAATTTCATTAGTTTGAACCTGGCGGCGAACTTCCGGAGATGAGGCATGAAAAACTCGGCAAACATATCCGGGGACAGACCGGCAGCTTCCTGTACTTCAAGGTACCCGTAACGGTCCGTAGAAAGGATGGGTTCCCCTGGCTTGATATCGCGACCCGGAATTTCGTTTGAGAATTGCGAACTGCCTGAACAGTAACCCTGATTGCCATCATTATTGAGAGTGAGCAACCCCTGTTCTTCCTCCCACTGTCCCAGGGCCAGGTTGTCCTCAGCAAGGAATGTCAAAAGGCGGTGAACGGCTTCGGGGTTCATGGCCATCTGGAGATATAATTCCTCCATGCCCATCAGATGGACAACCTTGCCGGCGATGCCGTTCGAGTAGAGTGAGCCACACCTGCCGACAACGACCGGCAAAAGTCCCTGGAAAACATCTGCGGCCAGTTCCGCGTGCTCAGTCGTCAAGCGCCTGTCCAGCGTCATGGTTCTTTTCTTCAGCTTCGCGAAGTCGCCGTCGATATCCTTGATCGGCCGGTTGCTTTGATATCCCAAGGTTCCGCCATGGCCGTCGTCTGCATGCGTGAACTGAAGATCATCGCAGTAATTGCTGATCTTGGTTACCCAGTCGACAACGAATCTGTCCGGAATGATCCTGTCATCATTGATGCGCTCATAGCTGACGATGGCCTTTAGAAGTTGCGCCTCAAGATTCCGCTGTACCGGATCTTCGCAGATAAGCGCCGGGCTCAGATCGCGGAGATAGCTGCCATTGTCTTCGATGTGAAACGGGGCCGTTGGTTCCTGCAAGCCGTTATGCAGTCTCCACTTCTCCCGGCGCTGCGCCATGACATCGCCGAGGGCATATTCTGCATACGTGCCGGCGAGACGCTTCAGGTGTGATCGACACTTTTCATTCATTTCGGACCTCGTCTTTTTAAGCGATCGATAGGTTCCATGGCGCCTGGCTTGCGAGGCTGCCATGGACCCCGTTATTGGCGACATCTACGTAATTTCCGCGGTCTTCTCGCAGGAACGGAGCAATCACTCCCTCTATAAAGGGGATCACCGGCGGCGGCTTCTCCTGATTTACTGCAATTATGAGGTAAGCGAAAAATAGTTTCTTCAATTTCTTCATACGATACCTTGCTGTTCAGCACGGGGCTAAACCCGGCTTTAGCACTTACGCGTTAATGTGCGTTTAACTCCAGCAACTTTGTGACTTGGCGCCCTTTTCCCGGCAACCGTTTTCAGTCTCCTCACTACCCGCCAGCCGATCCAGAAAACGTTTGCGATCCCGGTCGCCCGCAAAAATGTTCTGCCGTCCCGCCGTCGTCCAAGCACTATGGCGGGGCAGGCCGGCCTAAAGAACTCGCCCAGCTCGCTGGACAGTCAGGCCGTTCTGGTCGAGGGTTGGAATGCCGTTCACCATCACGCATTCGACTCCCTGCGAAAGCGCGTGGGGGACAGCATACGTGGCGCGATCGACCACGGTGTTGGGATCGAAGATGACCAGGTCGGCATACGCGCCCACCGCCACCCTACCCCGCCCCTTGAGCCGGAAATGGTCTGCCGGCAGGCTGGTCATTTTCCGGATCGCTTCCGGCAACGTCACGGTCTTTCCATCCAGCGCCGCACGCAGAAATTTTGGAAAGGCGCCATAGGCGCGCGGATGCGGGAAGTCCCGGCTCAGTGGCCCCTCGAGCGAACGCAAGGAAGCGTCCGATCCCAGCATGACGAAAGGCGCGGCCAGGATTTTCCACATATTGTCTTCACTCATACCGAAGAAAAAAGCGCTGGTTTTAAGCTCATCGCTTTCCATGAGCCGCAAGGCCGCCTCGAGGGAATCAACCCCCAATGCCTGCGCGACTTCCGGCAAGGAACGCCCGCGGAACGACGCCTCGGCCGTGGAACCAATCATGACGCCTTTCCAGTCATCCGCCAGCCGGGATGCCGTCATCTCCTTCCGCAAACGCTTGCGTTCGTCAGGATCGCGCAGGCGCCGCATAACGGCGTCCCGTCCGCCCGCCTGGGCCCAGTCAGGCAAGATCACGTCCAAATCCGTGTTGCCGGCCATATAGGGATAACGATCAGCCGCTACCTCTACCCCTGCCTGCCGCGCCCGGCGGATAAGCTCCAGGGCCGCCTCCGCTTTTTCCCAGTTGCTGCGGCCTGAAGTTTTCAGATGTGAAATCTCAAGGCGTATACCCGTCTCGCGCCCGATAGCCAGTGTTTCTTCGATCGCTTCCAGCAGATGAATGCCTTCACTGCGCATGTGGGTGGTGTATATTCCAGTGTGCTGGGCGACCACGCGCGCCAGCTCGGCAAGTTCATCGGGGGCGGCAAAAAGGCCCGGCGCATAAATCAAGCCCGTGCTTAACCCGCGCCCGCCCTCGTTCATGCTTTGTTCCAGCAGCCGCGCCATGGCGCGAACTTCATCGGCCGTCGCCGGGCGGGCCTGGTAGCCCATGACCCACGCGCGCAGTTTTCCGTGACCGATCAACAGCACGACGTTAGGCGCGGGGCGGGCTTGTTCCAGCAATCGGCGGTAATCGGCTACGCTCCGCCACCGAGAAGGATAAATCTGCTCGCGCCAGTCGGAAGGAAGCCAGGCAGCCTCTTTCAACGGCGCCGCGCTGGCGCCGCAATTGCCGACGATTTCCGTCGTAATACCCTGGTAAAGCTTGCTCGGCGCCGAAGGCTCGATTAGAAGATAGGCATCCGAATGGGAATGAACGTCTATAAATCCGGGCGCAACACACCTGCCCGTTGCATGAATCATGGTGGCGGCTTCGGCCTTGCCCAGGTCGCCAATGACCTCGATACGGTCGCCCGTAATGCCGATGTCGGCCCGGATGGGATCGGCGCCCGTGCCATCCAATACCTGCCCACCGATGATTTTGTAATCCAACATATTGTGTTCTCGCTTACGCGGGACTTGCCCGTCGCTCTCTCACAGCGGTGTGTCGAATTCAGTTCGAAAAAAGTGGCGGCGATCTTGGGCCGCCTGCAGGTTTGCCGCGCTTGCGCATACAGTAGTATTGCGCTGCGCACGGCGCACCCGTATTCGGCCCAAGCCTTGTCCCGCTCTGAAGCGGGATTGCCTTACTTTTTCGAATCCGCCTCCGGCGGAAACCGAATTCAACACACGGTGTCAACGCTATCGCGGAAATCAACGTTTGCTAATTAAGCGGACTTGGCTACGACGACGGAGGGGTCGCCGGAATTGCCTGCGCCGATAGCATGGCCATTACTTCGGTCTGGACATGTTCGATCTGATCCAGACGAAGCTGGGGATCGGTGATGATAAAAGTGTCGCCGGTCTTGCGGTGCTCGTAAATGCGCACGAGTTTGCCGACGGCCTCTTTGCGGACATCCCGTTCGACGAGCAGGCGCCGCCTCTCCAGCATGACGGCCAGGATGAACATGACGTTGCCGTTGGCCGGATCGTTCTTCTCCACAAGAGCGCGCAGGAGCGATTCCGCCGTTTCCTTTTTCAACGGCTCCGGAGGCGCCGGGGGCGGCATCTCGAAAACACCGTGCCAGACACTAACAGCCTGTGGCGCGCGGTCCGCCTCGCTCCAGCACGCCGCACAGCAATCCAGGCGCACATAGCCTTCCGGACCATATGTCAGCCGCGATACATATTCCTGATGATCGGCAAACGGCTGCTGACACTTGCCGCACGCTGCAGTCCGCGGCTTAATATCCCAATCCTGGTTAATCATATTATTATCAAGTATTCAAAAGTCAGGGGTCAGCAAACAGTTCTTTGTTCCTGTTTCTTCGTTCTTCGTTTTACGCTTGACACTTCACGCTCTTTATTCATTCGTCGTCTATCGTCACTTGGCTTCCCTCACCAGGTGCCGGCACTGCCAGAGATACAAGCTGCCGGACAACACGGTCAACACGGCCACCAGGGCGGAGAGCCAAAACGTTACATAACGGAAATAGCGGTCATAATGCAAACTGAGGAACGACTGCAACGTATCGGCCTGCAGCAGGAGCGGCAACAAGTCCTCACGAGCGGCCAACCCGACCAGGATCACGCCAATGACAATCATCTGCCAGGCCGCCTTGTGCTTGCCCCAGCGGCTGGCGGGAATCACCTGCCCATGGTTGGCCGCCAGCAGGCGTAACCCGGTAACCATGAATTCCCGGGTCAGTATGATGATAACAATCCAGGCGGGCACAATTTGATGGATGGCCACGAAACTGACGAACGCCGCACAGATCAACACCTTGTCCACCAGCGGATCCATGAGCTGGCCGAACGCCGTGACAGTCCCCGTGCTGCGCGCCAACCGCCCGTCCCAATAATCGGTGAGCGCCGCCAGTATAAAAACGAAAAACCCGATTGTCTTGCCATATGGGATCGGCAAAGTCAAAAAAATGGTCAGGATAAAAGCCATCCCGAACCGGCTGACTGTTAATTGATTGGATAAGTTCATGAATTAAGCCCCGCAAGGCGGGGCAACTTTTATTCTGTTCGGATTGTCATCCTGAACGCAGTGAAGAGCCTGCCCTGAGTGAAGTCGAAGGGATCTCTCGCGGCGAGATTCCTCGCTACGCTCGGAATTACAACAAAGATGGATCGTCCGCCATAGGCGGATCCGCCTCCGGCGGAAAATTCTTATGCATTGAATTATTGAGTGACAGCCTTCAGATCGTAATCGGCCGCGGCCACATACCGGCCGCGTATCAGCGCGCCGGGCCTCAGACCATCCACCGGCGCCTTCATATACACAACTCCATCCACATCCGGCGCCTGGCCGCGCGACCGTGCCACCCACACGCGCCGCTTCCGGTCATAACGCTCAACCAGCAGGCCGTCGCTCCGACCGATTTGCGCTTGAGCGTCTTCGTCCACGATCCTTTTTTGCCGGAGCATGAGTCGTTGTTTGCGGCGCTCAGCTTCGGCAGGCGACACGGAGCGGTGCAATCGGGCGGCTGGCGTGTTCTCCTCCTTTGAATACGTAAAAACAGCCATGTGATTAAAACGGATTTCTTCCAGAAATGCCAGCAAATTCCGAAACTGCCGTTCCGTCTCACCCGGGAAGCCAACCAGACAAGTTGTGCGCAATGTTACTCCCGGCAACGCGGCGCGGATGCGCCCAAAGGTGCGCCGCAGACCGTCTTCCATACTCGGCCGGCCCATGGCTCGCAGCATTTCGGTATCGCTGTGCTGAATGGGCAGGTCCAGGTAACAGCAGACCTGTTCGACGTCGCCCATGGCGTCCAGGAGCGCCGCAGTCACGTGGGCGGGATGACCATATAGCAGGCGGATCCAGAAACGGCCGCCGATCCGCCCCAGGGCGCGGAGCAAAGCCGGCAGGTCGGTTTTAGCGCCCAGATCCCGTCCATAGGAGGTAGTGTCCTGGGCAATCAGATTCAGTTCGCGGATACCGCGGCCGAGCAGATTCTCGGCTTCCGCCACAATGCGGCTGATCGGGCGCGAGCGATAACGGCCGCGAATCTGCGGGATCGCGCAAAACGCGCAGGCGTGGTTACAACCTTCCGCGATTTTCACATAGGCATAGGGCGCGCCCGTGAAAAGCAGTCGGTTCGCGGGAGGCTCCAGGACAGCCTGCGCCAGGGGCGAAATCAGCGCCACGGACCGCTCTCCCTGCAGGACACGGCGAATTATCGCCCCCGCCTGCCTCAGTTCATCCAGGCCTATAAAAGCGTCCACCTCCGGCAAGAGCGATTGAATTTTCCGGCGGTAGCGTTGTGGCAGACAGCCCGCCACCAGGACGGCGCGGCAGCGGCCGCGATTTTTCCAGGCGCAGGCTTCGAGCACGGCATCTATGGATTCCTCCTTGGCGTCCCGGATAAAGGCACAGGTATTCACGATTACCACGTCTGCCCGTTCCGGGGCCGGCGCCATCCGCAAACCGGCCGCCGTCAGATCGGTGGCTATGATTTCCGAATCCACCAGGTTCTTGGCACAGCCCAGGCTGATGAATCCAACGGTGATGGGACGAGAGGCATGCATGGCAAGGGATTTCAAGGCATGGTTCAACGGTTCACGGTTAGGATGGTTACCCGCCTTCGGCGGCGCCAGAGTTTGCACGCCTCAGGCGGAGCGATCAGGGTTCACGGTTGGGAAATTAGACGAAAAAACCGGCATTCTGCTCGTACTGCCAAGCGTTTCAGACAAACCGTTTAACCTTGAACCATCACGGTTTTTACAATTTGCCGGCCGGCGCATTGGTCATGGACAACTTCCGCTGGGCGCGGATGTCACGATCCAGGCAGCGCATGGCAAATTCGGCCTGGGCAACCCACTCGCTCTTCGGATGGGCGGCAATAAAATCCTCGTAAATCACCTTGGCCTCAGGATACCGGCGCATGATTTGCAGGCAACGCGCCTGGCCCAATAGCGCCTGCGGCGCCAAAAAATGATCGGGATGTATCTTGACAAACAGGGCATAGCCGTTGAAGGCCGCGTCGATTTCGCCCCGTCCTTCCTGGCATTGGATTTTGCCGAGTTCAGCCGCCAGGGCCATCATATGCCGGGGATATTTTTCCAGGAAACGGCCGTAGGTTGCGAGCGCCTGGTCATAAGCGCCGGCGGCATACTGGCTGGAGGCCAAAGCCAGCCAGGCAATCGGCGCCACCGCTGCTTTGGGATGCTGCGCCAGCAGTTCCTCCCATTGCTTTGGCGACTGCGCCACCAGAAGCATCTGCGAGGCTTGTTCAGCGTTGCGCCGCTGTTGCATAGCGTACATCGCCAACCCCGCGGCCACGATCAGGACGATTGCCACGCCCACGGCCAGCGCCGCGTAATTTGCCTTGATAAAATTCAGGACATCCGCAAGCGTGAGCGGGTTATACTCTGGAACCGGACTTTGACTGGATGGCGCTTGAGCTGACATGATAAATTCCTTTCCAACCTTCACCGTCTATTCGACACCCGGGAACGCTTCGATCTCCTGCGGCTTGGTTCCCTGACTGATATATGCCGCGATACTTTCCAGCGCGGTCTTGGCTTGCGGCCCCGCGGCAATGAATTCCAACTGCTCGCCTCTTTCCGCCTTCACGGTCAGCAGGCACAATACCGACTTGACGTTTAAATACTTTCTGCCCTGTAGAATAAAATTGGCAAATTCCATACCCGTCCGGTGCAAATACACTTCGCAGCCGTATTGCTGGGCAAGGGTTGCCAGCGTGGAGGCCGGCTCGAAGTGAAGCCCGCGCTCGCTCTGGATGACGATGACCATCTGAAGGAAGCCGTTGCGCTCCAGGGATTCATGCTCCGCCCGCCAGATGTGCGCATACTTTTCGCACCATTCTTCGGCCGCGCGGGCCTTGCCAATGTCGCGCCCCTCCTTTTCGGATCGCAAATACTTGTGCTTTTCGATTTCATGCCGCTGTTCCGCCAGGTCAAGCCGCTGCTTTTCGCGCATCCAATCCAATTCGTAATGCTCGATGAAATGCTCGATCGCATCTTCCAGCGAGATCTCACGCCCCCGGGCCACCGACATGGAACGTTTATGATCCAAAATGGCCTGAAGTTCCGCCGGCGTGAGATTGATGTCCTTAACATTCATGCCATTTCACTAAGTCCGTCGTGGTTATTGGGATTTAATTTAGGGCGGGCGGAGCCGAAGTGCAAGCAGAATTCTGCGTATCGGCATGAAAATCCCTGCCTGTGACCAACCAGCCACAGGGCATTCTTTCCCTTGCGTCTTCATATCGTTGAGTTTAAATTATCATCGCATGAAACCAAAGCACACGCGTAAGTGCATGTTACCGTTCAACTGGCCGAAGCCGCCCCTGCAGGTGGCATTGATCGAACCGGAAATTCCGCCAAATACCGGGAATATCGCCCGACTCTGCGCGGCCACAGGCACACGCCTGCATCTGGTCGGCCGGCTGGGGTTCCGCCTTAACGATGCCAAGCTCCGGCGCGCGGGGTTGGACTACTGGGATGCCGTCGACCTGGAACGTAATGCCGATCTGGCGGAGTTGTTCCGGTGCGCAGCCCCTTCAACCTGCCACTTTTTCAGCACGCGTGGCGTCGTCAATTATACTTCAGTCCGTTACCAGGCCGGCGACACGCTGGTGTTCGGGTGCGAGACCCGCGGATTGCCGGAGGAATTGCTCGATCAATACCCCGATCACGTACTCGGCATTCCCATGCAGGGCGACCGCGTTCGCTCGCTCAATCTGGCCAATGCCGTGGCCATTGTGCTTTATGAAGCGTTAAGGCAACTCCAAAAGCCGGCGGACGGGCCTCCAAGTTTGGCGCCATAGCCGCTACAGCGATTTGACGCCGCATATCAGTTCACCAGGAAATGAATGATACGGACCGCATGGCCTTTGCTTTTAGGATCCGCCTCTTGCGCAATCCTCAATGCGAGTTCATGCCGCCCCGGAGCCAAATCCGCCGTCAGCACTTGCGCCCAGGGCAAATGCAGTCCCCCGCTCCACGGCGTATAAAGATTGCGCGATGCGAAAGCTCCTCCGTCGATGCGGTATTCGACCGTGCCGGCATCCGGGCCGGCGGCCACGAAAAGGCCGACGGCCGTTCCCTTAAATCGCAAGGTCAACGTCGCCCCGGGCTGTTCCGCAACCAGGGCCGGCACATTCGTAAAACCCGGCCTGGTCCCGGCCGCATCCGACGGGATCCATTTTGGGACCAGCAACCACCCGGAATTCAGCGCGGCCTGCTTAAGATCCACTAGTTTGCCGCGGAAATAACTCTTTGCATCCAGCGGTTTGACCGGAAGCTTGGTTTTGATCGGCTTCACCGCCCGCGGCAATGCGCCTTGCCAGGCTATATCCAACAGGCGTTTGACGGACCGCGCGTAGACGCCATGCCCGAACGGCGACGGATGCAGATCCTTGAAATCTTTCGCCCACTCAAACTCGCCGGCGTGGATGCGCTCTCCAACTTCCCGCGCCAAGTCAATTGATGGCACACCATAATACTCCGCCACTTTTTCGTGGCATTCAATCACAACGGGGGTCTTGCCCCGGCTGATTACCGCCAACATGGCGGGATCCGCAAACTGAAGCATGATAATGTCAATCATGGGGTTGGCGATGCGCGCCTGGCGCACCACGCCCTCCATGCCGCGCAGCATTTCAGCCGGGGTCTGCCCGTTGCATTCGTCATTCACCGCCGCCTCGACGAACAACAAGTCTACCGGTCCGTTCATCAGCACGTCGCGGGCGAACCTGAAAGCATGGGGCGTAGAACCCAGCGAGGAGATCCCCGCATTGATAAAATTAAATTCCGTCCGCGGGAACCTGCGCTTCAGGTCCTCGCATACAAGTGCGCGCCATATCCCACCCTCCGTTATGGAGCCGCCCAGGAAAACTACCCGCGCCTTCCGCGCTTGCTCAAATTTAATCCGGACGTTTGTCAAACCTCCGCGCAGTTTGAAGTAATCATAGCCGTAGGGCGTTAATTCCGGCAATGGTTCCATTTGTTCAAAGCCCGGCGTATGGCGCAAAACGAAATTCACGATTTTTGCCGGATCCTGCAGGCTGTGGGGATGGTGATCGCAGAACGGTTTGGCGATAAGCGTAAAAGAACCTCCGAGCTTCGCATAACGTTCCTGCACGACAAACGTATTCTCCTGCATCGGAGCCGCCCGGTCTATCTCGCCGCACACGCTCAATATCGGGATCCCGGCTTTGGCCAAAGGGGCAAGGTTGTCAACGGGATTTGACTTGTAGGCCAAGGCCTGTTCTTCGGTCAGGCCGTAAACATGCTTGCAGAGATCCCAATCATCGGGCGATCCCTGGCTCTTGCCTTTGCCACCGGGCCAGCTCTTGAAATCACACACCGGCGCGTCAAGATAAACGGCCGCCACCTTGTTAGGATTCCGTGCCGCCCAGTTGAAAGCGAATAGTCCGCCACGGCTGAAGCCTTCCAAAACAGTTTTTTTAAACAAACCTCTTGTTTTTGTCAGGCAGGCGTAGAACTTGTCCATGTGGTCCAAGGCAACGGGCGCGCCGTACATATTCTGCACATCCATATAGGCAACGTGAAAACCTTTGCCGAGAAGCATGATGTCGACCTGGGGCTCATGACCGAAAAATTCCATGCGCCAGATCCACGGTTTGCCCGGCGCCGGAGTTTTGGGGATCACCAGCAGACAGGCGCGCCCGTCCACCGTAAAATCCTGCCGCTCATAACCTTGCCACAACGACTTCTTTACGGCCGGCGCGCCGGCCGCCGGCACCAAACCCGTGCCATGCACTGCGGCCTTCAAGGACGAAATATCTTTCACGGTAAATCCCTGGATGCGCACATTAATTGCCGATTGTTTCCGCCGCACGTCCTGCGCGCCTACGTGCTTTTCACGGTCTGCAGAAGGTTGTACCGGGACAGGATCCGGACCATTTCCACGTCTAAAGTATGCCCCGCCTTGTAGGAAACTACCTCGCCCACGAAGCGACCGTCATCAACCAGGGCCAGCGCCGCCAGCAAATCCAGCAGGGCGCGGTGCCAGACAGCCTCAAGTGATTTGCCTGCATGCATCAGCAACGGCTCGTTGACATAACGGCGGCGCCCGGCAATCAGGATGTTTTTATTCGTGTAGCCCAGGTTGCGAATATCGGCGAACAATTTGCCCACGGTCTGGGCATACAGCATCATGGCCGCCGTCGTATTGGTCCGCGCCAGGGCGCCATAGCAGAACCGCCGGCGACTGAGATTGAAACGGATCCTTTGTTTGCCCATGGCATTGGGAAAATCAACGGCACAATCCATCTGCAAGTGCAACGCCTTGTCCCGCGCAGGCAAAAGGGTCAGGAAACTGCCGTTCGCCCCGCCCATGGTAACGGGCTCTTTCACGGTTACGTAAACCACGGGCGCATCTTGCGGCTCCGTGCCGGCCGCCTGCAGGGCCTCGACCAGGTCAATACTGCCACGGTCAAAGAGCGGCGGATCGCCTGCATCGGCCTTGATCATCAGGTTGTCTATCCCCAGACCCAGCCGCAGGGCGATAATATGTTCCACCATGCGCATGTAGTTGTGGGGCGATCCACTGCGCAGAACAACGTTACGGATTGTGGTCCATACGTTGCCCACGGAAACTTTGATGGGCAGCGAGCCGGGCTGGTCAACCCGGTTGAACCACCACCCCGCCAGCGTCGTCGGCTCGAACGTCAGGGTCCGGTGCTCGCGCCCGAAAAATGTGCCGGGGCCCGCCACTTTGGCGGCTTTACGGATTGTCACCTGGCGCCTGTCGGGCGGATCCGGCGACTCGCCGGTTAAATCCCAGTCCACCGGCTGTTGCCCAAATGTGTCGTAGGCGCGGCGCACTTCGTCGGCTGCACCGGCCAGAATAACACCGTAGGGTTCCTGATTCATAATCAATATCGGTAAGCGTTCACGGAACAATGACCCGCCTGCAACGCAATGCCCTGCCCGCAATGCTGCGCATAGCGCTGCAGGCGGGGTAGCATTGCGGGCAGGAATTCGAAACTGGAAATTGGAGAGAAACGAAATCTTTCTTTCCTAATTTCAAATTTCCAGTTTCCAATTTCAAGCCGTAAACGGCCGCCTTAATTCTTAATTTCAACAATGCTCTTGTCGTAATCCTGCGGCGGGACAAACCCCAGCAACATCATACAGGTGGCCGCCAGGCTGCTGATGCCCAAACCCTTGGAAGCGGCCGCGGACAAGGTCAGCCCCGCGGTCCCGGCCGGATCGTAAATATAACACGGGACAGGATTGAGCGAATGACTGGTCTTGGCCTGGGGCTTACCGGTGATGGGATCGGTCTTAACCTTGCCGGTTTTATCGTCGTGCTCGAACATGTCGTCGGCATTGCCGTGATCGGCCGAAACCACCAGGATGCCGCGGGCTTCCTTGACGGCTTCCATCAGCCGGCCGAGGCATAGATCCACCGTTTCCACCGCGATTTGCGTGGCCTGGTAAACGCCGGTATGCCCCACCATGTCGCCATTGGGAAAGTTCAGGCGGATGAACGGGAATTTGTTTTCCCGGATCGCATTTAAGACATAATCGGTGATTTCCGCCGCCTTCATCCATGGGCGCTGTTCAAAGGGAATAATGTCGGACGGGATTTCGACATATTCCTCCAGCTTTTCGTCGAATTTGCCCGAGCGGTTGCCGTTGAAGAAATACGTGACATGCCCATACTTCTGGGTCTCGCTGATCGCCAGTTGCCGAACACCCGCATGGCTGAGCAGTTCGCCCATGGTCCGGTTGATGGCCGGCGGGGTGACCAGGTATTGCTTCGGAATTTTCAGATCGCCGTCATACTGCATCATGCCGGCGTATTCCACCGTGGGGCGGGGCGAGCGGTCGAATGTGTCGAAATCGTCGTCCTCAAAAGCCCGGCTGATCTCGATGGCGCGGTCGCCGCGGAAATTGAAATAAATGACGCTGTCGCCATCCACAATCGGCCCCACTGGTTTGCCGCCGCTGGCGATGACAAAGGGCGGCAGGTCCTGGTCAATGACCCCCGGCTTGGCCTTGCGGTGGGCCTCGATGGCTTCGCGGGCCGACGTGAACTGCGGGCCGATCCCGCGCACATGCGTATCCCAGCCGCGCTTGACCATGGCCCAGTTCGCGTTGTAGCGGTCCATGGTAATGGCCATGCGCCCGCCGCCCGAGGCGATGCGGTAATCCACGGATTTATCCGCGTTCAGGCCGGCCAGAAACGTTTCAAACGGATCCACGTAGTTCAGCGCCGAAGTTTCGCCCACATCGCGCCCGTCCAGCAGGATATGGATGCGCGCCTTGCGAATGCCGTCTTTTTTGGCCTGAATCAGCATGGCCTTGAGATGGTCCAGGTGACTATGCACGTTGCCGTCGGAAAACAGCCCGATAAAATGGAGCGTCCCATTGTGCTCGCGGCAGTTACGAATAAGCTTGGTCCACACCTCGCCCCGGAACATGGCGAGCGAGGCGATCGCCGCATTGACCAGCATGGCGCCCTGGTCGTAGACCCGGCCGCACCCGATGGCGTTATGGCCCACTTCGCTGTTGCCCATGTCGGCATCGCTGGGGAGGCCGACCGCCTTGCCATGCGCCTTGAGCTGGCAGGCAAGCGCATTGGCTTTCAGCCAGTCCAAGTGCGGCTTAAGCGCCGATCGGACCGCATCGCCTTCCGAGTATTTGCCGATCCCCACCCCATCCATGATCGCCAGCACCACCGGCCCCGTCGGACCGGGAACTTTCGATTTTCTCAGTGTTTCCATTAATTATTCCTGTATCTATCCACCTTGGCGTTACAACAAGGCTTTACCTTACCGACCCACGCCCATTTGCGCAAGTTCAAGATTTAGATAAGAACAAACGGCAAATGACGCCTTGACAGCCGAGAAAGCAGTTTGCACAATGAGGCTCATGTCGCGCTCGTCATCAGCAGCACATACATACGTTTTAATTTTCGGCTTGAAAGGCAGTTCAAATGTATACGCCACCTAAAAAGATCCTTGAAAACTATTCAAAAATCTTCGTTAACTTCGCCCTGAACGCCGGCAAAGGGATCAGGAAAGGCGACGTCGTCTATCTCGCGACCCAGCTGCCCGGTCTCCCGCTGGCCAAAGAAATCTACCGGACCATCCTCCTCAGCGGCGGATTTCCCCTGATCAGGCTCCTGGATGATGATTTCCAGTTGATCCACTATCAGGTGGCCACTGAAACCCAATTGACGTTCTTTCCCGAGAAATCCATGAAAGGATTGGCCGACCAGATCGACCAGTGGATCAGGATCCTGGCTTACGAGGATCCGCTTTCCTTGAAGCATGTCGACCCTCGGAAGATCATGCTTTCCATAAACTCGGCGAAAAAGTTCCGAGACTGGCTGGACCGGAAAGAGGACGAAGGACGATTTACATGGACCCTCGGCCTTTACGGAACCTTGGGTTCCGCCAGGGAAGCCGGCTTGACCGAAAAGGAATACTGGGGACAGATTATCAAAGCCTGCTTCCTGGATGAAAAGGACCCGGTCGGACGCTGGAAAAAGGCGTTCGCGACCATCACGAAGGTCGTCCGCTGGCTTGACGATCTTCCCATTGATCGACTGCATGTCCGCTCCCAAGACACGGATCTCCGGATAACACTTGGCCAGAAGCGAAAATGGCTCGGGGGCAGCGGGCGGAATATCCCAAGCTTTGAGATTTTCACCTCGCCGGACTGGCGCGGAACGGAAGGAAAGATCCGCTTCAAACTCCCGCTCTACAGGTATGGCAACCTGCTGAAGGACATCCGGCTCGAGTTCAGGAACGGACGCGTGGTGCACGCGTCCGCAGGACAGAACGAGAAGTTCCTGAAACAGATGCTCGCCCAGAAGAACGCTGACAAGATCGGAGAGTTCTCGCTTACGGACAAACGGTTATCACGGATCACGAAATTCATGGCGAACTCCCTCTATGACGAGAACTATGGGGGACGCTTCGGCAACATACATATCGCCATGGGAAAATCCTACCATGACACATACACGGGCAATGCCAAGCGGATGACCAATGCCGACTGGGAGAAACTCGGATTCAACAGTTCGCCCGAGCATACGGACATCATTGCGACGGACGATCGGACGGTCACGGCCTATCTAAAGGGCGGGAACAAGAAGGTCATCTACGAAGGCGGCGAGTTCGCGGTTTGAGACCATGTTGTATGTGTTATTTGATAAAACGACCAAGGGCATATTGCATGTAACGGAAGAGAAAAGTCAGCAAGAACGCGGCAAAGACGAAGTAAACGGCATTGTTATAAGGGTCACTGCCCGATGGATCGCAGGCCCCGGATTTACTTGTCCCGCCCCGGCCATCGTTGTATGTTTGAGGCATCCTGAACAAGGTTGTCCATTTTGAAGAAACAGAAACAGCGCCCTCGATGAAGGATAATTAAATATTTTGGCCGTCTCGCCAGCACCCTAACCATCGGAAAAAGCGATGAATAACAAGAAAACATCAGCAAAGATTTGTTTTCGCCCCGGCGGATCCGCACAGGCGGTCTCACGGATAACACGGACCTGCCCGCTGTGCTAACATAGCAGGCGGGTAGTCACGGATATGGGAAGGCCGAGGAAATCCTTTGAGGTTTTTAAGATTTGTTCGTTATCCGTGAAATCAGTGTAATCTGTGGTTGATTTCTTTGGATTGCGGGCACCGCCCGCCTTAGAATGTGAAAGGCGATATCATGCGTGAAATTGCCGTAAACGATCTGTCTGTTGATGTGGTTAATCTATGGATGAACCAGTGGCTATTATTGACCGCCGGAACCATGGATGATTGCAACATGATGACGGTGGCCTGGGGTAGTATTGGCTGTATGTGGTCAAGGCCTTTTGCTCAAATTGTCGTAAGACCCCAGCGACAGACACGCAAGTATATTGAACGCTCGGATTCGTTTACCCTGTGCGCCTTTCCCGAAAAGTATCGCAAGGATATGCAGACGCTTGGCACTCTTTCCGGGCGCGATGGCAACAAACTATCCAGAACAGAACTTAGCTTAAAGGTTTCCAAGAGAGTAGCCGCCCCATCATATAACGAGGCGAGATTCATTCTTGAATGCCGGAAAATATATTACCAAGACATGGATCCGCGCGGTTTTGTTGACAAGACAATTCAAGATAACTATGCGGCAAACGACTACCACAGGATTTACTTTGGCGAAATTCTGTCTGTATTCTGCGAGTAAGCTCCAAGCACCGGCATGCCGCCCCTGAATTACGTATGGCCTGGCGCAATTTGACTGAAGCGCCGGACCTGGCGCCGAACCCGCTGACGGAGGGCGAGGACTGGATACGTGACGAGCATGGGCGCCCCAACATCCGCTAGAGCCATACCGCAACCGCGATTCTGCACCGATGATTGCGCGTCCGCAGGACGACCGGGAAAGAAACTTGGGTGGCAGTGTAATCGATGGTCGGCACGTGACCCGAACGGCGCTAAGACAAGCTCGCGGCGGTCGAGGCCGCCCGCCCTCGAAGAAAAACGCTTGTGTTTTATGGAGGGCTGCGGGCCACTGCCGCCGTTTGGGATTTGAAAACGGGCTTAACTTAGCGCTATTCGCACATGACCCCAATCCATTAATCTGTTTGATCCATTTGCTTTTTGGTCTTGATGATATATCACCAGATGATATATCATTTAACAATGAATGAGATCAACAACAAGTTGCTTTACGGGTGCCTTGAAACGCTGGTTCTGGCCGTCTTGGCCAAGAAACCAATGCATGGCTATGCGCTCAAGTGGATCTTGGCCGAAAAGTCAAAATATCATATCCAGACCGGGTTCGGACGGCTTTATCCATTATTGAAGATTTTGGAGCGACGCGGAATGATTGCCGTCAGCATCGAATCTCCCGGCCGCTCACGCGTCCGGAAAGTTTACGCCATAACCTCCCGGGGTAGAACGCGATTGGAGTTGCTGATCCGACAATGGAACGGATTTCGATTAGCAGTCAACGCGTTCCTGCGGCTTTCCGATTGATCGCTCAAGCAAATTACAGGCGGACTGACCGGAAGTCGGTCCGCTGTATAGTCGCTTCGGGCCGCGGATCAGCCCTGCCACTTGCGGACAAAGACCAGCAGGGTCTTGAGCACATTATCGAAGACCGCCAGGCGCGCCATTTCAAAGCCGTGGCTGTTTTCACGGACGTGCCCGATAAAGCCGATGCGCGACGCGCCGCCGGCGTCGAGAACCATGCTGGCATCCGAGGCGGCAGTCTTGTATACGACCGGCTGCAATTCGGTCCCGGCCGCGCGCGCCATGCGGCAGAGATCATGCAGCAAGGGCTGATCGTAATGCGCAACTTTATCCTTGCTCCAGACACCGGGGCGGCCATCGAGGATCAATGGCGCTTCGGGCGTAATCGGGCAGCCGTCCACGGCAATAAACACTTCCGGCTGCTCGCGATGTGCCAGCACCTTGGCCCCGTGGCAACCACCTTCCTCGTGCACGGTAAAGGCTACAATTAACGGAAAATCGGGCGCTATTTTACCGCGATGTATGGCCTCCAGCAGGCGCAGGAGCGTGACGCAACCCATGCGGTCATCAAAAGTCCAGGCCGCCAGGAATGGGTTGGCACGCGGCCCTAGAAGCACGGGCCCGCGCTGAGCGCGGGTCGGCGCTGCGCTGGAACCCGGGCGGATACCGGCTTGGTCCAACTCGGCCGGCGTGAGTCCGGTCAGAATATGGCAATCATCCCAGGATATGGCCCGGTCCGCGGCGACCGAATGCCCCGACAACCCAACCTGCAATACGCCAGTAACCACCGCTTCATCGCCAATGATATCCAAAGGGCGCTCGCCGATTTTATGCGGCAGTAAGCCACCGGAAGGCACCACGCACAGACGGCCATCCGACTCGATACGCGTCACCACCAGGGCGATTTCATCCATATGGGCAGCCAGCATCACCAATGGCTTGCGTTTTTGTCCCCGCCCGATGCGCACCACGATATTGCCCGCCGGGTCCGTTTCGGCGGCAAAGCCCAGCGCCTTAACTTTACGAACCAATAATGCCGCCATGTCCTGCTCGCGCCCACCCGGCGCGGGAATGGCCAGCAGTTCGGTTAGAAGGATCACAGCGGGATGTTTGGATGCGTCTTGCATTTGTTTTTTCCTCGCAGATTGTTCGCTGACGCGCCTTGTTTGCTTGCCTTAATTGCCTGACGGTGCAAAGGTCTGCCGCCATCACCAACATCACGATACCGTCGCAAAGGATCTTACCGGCCTTTATGCCGGGCACGTTCCTGCGTGTCAATGGCATAATACTTGCCCATGCCATAGGGAAAGTCGTGGGGCTTGTAATTCTTCAGCCACGCATGGGTCAACGCGTAGGAAAGCGGGTGCTGCTCAAAAATCCAGGGGCAATCCTCGACAATCATGGCCGCCATCCGCCGATAGAGTTCAGTGCGTTCCGGTGACTCCGTCAGGACCCGCACCTGTTCATACAGTGCATCAAACTCCTTGTTGCGATAATTGCTGTGGTTTGGGCCCGGCGAGCCGTTGGGGCCATAGAAAAGCTGGAGGAAGTTTTCGGCATCGGGATAATCTGCGACCCACCCCAGGCGGAACAACTGCGCCTGGCGCCGCTCGATCCGTTCCAGGAAGGCCGGCCAGTTATTATAAACCGGCACAATCAGCACGCCGATTTGCCCCATGAAATCGGCAAATAATTCCACGGCGGCGCGCACTTCGGGATCGTTGGCGTTGCCCAGGTCAATGCTCAGCTTGAGCCGCCGGCCGGTCCGGGAATCCTTGCCGTCGGGATACCCGGCTTCCGCGAGCAGGCTACGGGCGCGGGCCAGGTCGAAGGGATAAGGCGTGCGCTGGTCTTCAAACCCGGCAATGCCGGGCGGGATGGGACCCTTGGCACGGATGACGCGGTCATTGTAGAACCGGACATAAGTTTCCGTGTTGAAAGCGCAGGTCAGCGCCTGGCGCAGGCGCTTGTTCGGACCCACGACGGGATCGTCCAGGTTGAACCCGATGTAAAAGGTTTCCATGACCGGGGCGGCATACATGCGGATACCTTTGGCGACCAGATCGCGATTCAAGGCCTTATTGGCCGAAATCACGGCATTCCAGTTATCGCGCGAAATGCCGGACATTTCAAACTGGCCCTTGAGGAACATGAACCAGGCCGTAGAGGAATCACCGATCACATACTGGACAATGCGATCCACGAAGGGAATCGGCTTGCCGGCATCGGCCAGCAGGCCCGCCTCCGCATCGCCCGGGACGCCTGTATCAGGGTATCGCTCTACACGGCCCGTGCGGGCCCAATGCGGACTGCGTTCGTATTCCAACCGGTAATTCTTTTTCCACGATTTCAGCACATAAGGCCCCGTACCCACCGGATGATTGACAAAATCAGCGCCGTAAAAATCCACCGCCTCGCGCGGCACGGCAAACGTGTAATGCATGGTCATGATCCAGAGCAGTTGCGGATAAGGACGCTTAAGCCGGATTTGGAACGTGTAATCGTCCGGTGCGCTCAAACCCTCGACCGGAAGATTGTAATCGGTCGGCTTGTCGCCGGCGGAAGCGGCGCGGAATTCATCGAGTCCCACAATGCGGTCATTGAAGGCCCAGAACCCGGTCGAGCCGGCCTTGAGATCTGCAACCCGTTTGATGGAATAAACGAAATCAGCCGCCTTCAGTTCCCGCCCCTTTCCGCGGGTTGCCCTGAAGCAGGGATCGTCCTGGAAATAGATGCCGCGGCGAACGGAAAAAGTATAGGTGAGCGCATCCGATGAAACCTGCGGCAAAGCGGCGGCCAGGCAGGGCTCGACGGCATAGGGCCGTTTCAGGTAGGCATATTGCAGCAGGCCCTCGTAAATCCGGCTGATGGCCAATGCCGAGGCAACGTCGCCGGCCATGACCGGATCAAACCCGCGGATCCGCTCGGCCACGCCATAGAAAGTGGTTTGGCCTGCAGGTTCCAAATCCGAAGACTCCGTCTGGGGGCGTAATCCCGCCTGGGGCCGGCACGCGGCAAGCAGAACCATGCCAATCAGCGCACCAACAAACCGTCCTGCTTGAGCCCAGGAGATGGAATGAGGCCTTGGCATGGCGCATTTAGGGAACCGCATCGGGGGTGGCGGAAGGTACCGAGACCGGCACAACCGGAGACACCGCATCCGGCGCCATCGGGGTCACAGGGGCAGACAGGGGCGCAGACGGGACCGCCGACTGGTTCATGGGCTGACCCACCGGAGCCGGATTGCCGGCCCCAGCCTGGGCCGGGGCCTGCTGCTGCATGGGCGCAGGAGCGCTGCTTTCCGATATCAGCGAGCGGGATGTACCCTGGGAGTATATCTTGGCCAACACGGTCGTATTGACCATGAAAATAATGCCCAGCCATACCGTCGCTTTCACCAGGACATTGCCTGCCCGGGCGCCAAACAGCGACTCGCCCATCTGGGAGCCGAAGGCCAGGCCCAGTCCTTCGTTTTTCGAACGCTGCAACAAAACAATCACGACCAGCAGAATACTGCTGATAATTTCAATCAGGATCAACACGGCTTTGATATAAATCATATTATTCTCCCCTAAAATTAAGCGACTATCGCCGCAACTGATTCATACGCCCGGTGGGGGCACCGAGACTACAGCATTTGTTGTAGGCCGGGTCCCCTGACCCGGCGGATTATCTTCCATAGGTTGATCCGCTAATGGCGAAAATTCTTCTTACAACGCCGCGTTCACAATGGCCATAAACGCAACCGCGTCCAGCGCCGCGCCCCCGATCAGCCCCCCGTCAATATCGCTCTGATGAAAAAGCTCCTTGGCGTTGGCCGGCTTAATGCTGCCGCCGTACTGAATGCGCACGGTTTGCGCAATCTTTTCATCGGCCAATTCTTGCAACAGGCCGCGAATAAACCGATGCACATCCTGGGCTTGCCCGGGCGTGGCCGTCATGCCGGTACCGATCGCCCAGACCGGCTCATAGGCCATGATGATATTGGCAAATTGATCCGCGGCAATGTCCTTCAGGCCGTTCAGCACCTGGGCCCTGATGATCGCTTCAGTCTGGTTTGCCTGGCGTTGTTGCAGGGTTTCGCCGACGCAGACGATCGGATGAAGGTTGCTGGCTAGTGCCGTCTTGATCTTGCGGTTGACGGCCTCATCGGTCTCGCCAAAAAGCGTGCGCCGCTCGCTGTGGCCGATAATGACATAGTGGCAATACAGCTCGCGCAACATGGTTGCGGATACTTCGCCGGTAAAGGCGCCCGATTTTTCCCAATGCATATTCTGCGCGCCCAGCCCGATGGCCGTCCCGGAAATCGCATTGCTCACGGCTTGCAGGGCGGTGAAAGGCGGGCACAGCACAATTTCGACGCCCTTACCCTCAGCCGCTTGGCGCTTGATTTCCGTAACGAGAGTTAAAGCCTCGGCCACGGTATTATTCATCTTCCAGTTGCCCGCGACGATGGGTTTGCGGTTGGGATTCATATTATGCCTTATTACTTAGAGACGCCACACCTGGCAGTTCTTTGCCTTCCAAAAATTCCAGACTGGCGCCGCCGCCGGTGCTGATGTGCGTCATCTTGTCGGCCAACCCGCTCTTGTTGACGGCGCTGACGCTGTCACCCCCGCCGATAATGCTCAGGCACTTCGTCCCGGCAATCGCCTTGGCGACGGCCAGGGTTCCGGCTGCAAAGGGAGCCATCTCGAAACAGCCCATGGGGCCGTTCCAAACTATGGTTTTGGCCTTGGCAATCTCGGCCGCAAATAGTTTGGCTGACTGCGGCCCGATGTCGAGCGCCATCCAGCCGTCCCGAATTCCCTTATCGCCGACGGTCTCCGTGCGGGCCTTGGCGTCAAACGCATCGGCAATCACATTATCCACCGGCAACAACACTTTCACGCCCTTGGTCTGGGCCTTCGCCAGAATATCGCGGGCCAGATCAATTTTATCCTCTTCCACCAACGATTTGCCGGTCGGCAAACCATTGGCACGGTAGAACGTATAGGCCATGGCGCCGCCAATGACCAGGCTGTTCACTTTGTCCAGCAGATTGGTAATGACGTTGACCTTGTCGCTGACCTTGGCGCCGCCAAGTATGGCCACAAACGGCCTCTCCGGATTGGACAAGGCGCGGCCCAGGTAATCAATTTCTTTTTCCATCAAAAAGCCGGCCACGCTCTTCTTGTAAAACTGACAGACTACCGCCGTCGAGCCATGAGCGCGGTGGGCGGAGCCAAAGGCGTCGTTCACGAAGATCTCCCCGTCGCCGAGCAGGGCCAACTTCTTCGCGAACTCCTTTTGCCTGGCCTTCATCTCCGCCTTGGCGGCTTTTTTCTGCTCGTCGGTGGCGTCATCGGCGACCTTGGCTTTGCCTTCCTCTTCCTTGTAGAAGCGGGTATTTTCCACGAGCAAAACATCGCCAGGTTTCAACGCCTTCGCCAGCGCCAGCGTTTCGGCGCCGACGCAATCGGGACCGAATTGCACCGGCCGTCCCAACAAGAACTGCAGGCGCGCGGCCACCGGCTTCAGGCTGAACTCCGGTTCCGCCTTGCCGCCCTTGGGCCGGCCCAAGTGGCTCATCAGCACGACCGAAGCGCCTTGATCGAGGATGTACCTAATGGTCGGCAGCGCCGCCGTGATGCGGGTGTCGTCGGCCACCTGGCCCTTCTCGATGGGCACGTTGAAATCAACGCGCACCAGTACGCGAGCGCCCGTGAAATTCACATCACGAACCGTCAGCTTGTTCATTTCAGTGTGCCGTCCTTTTTAGCCATGAAGACGATCAGCTCGACCAGGCGGTTGGAATAGCCCCACTCGTTGTCGTACCAGGACACGACCTTGAAGAAGCGCTTTTCGCCTTTCAGGTTGTTTTGCAGGGTGGCCAACGAGTCATAGATCGAAGAGCGCTTGTCATGAATGAAGTCGGTGGAGACCATTTCTTCATCCGTCACACCCAGGAGGCCCTTGAGATATGTCTGGGAGGCCTTCTTCAAGGCCGCGTCAATTTCTTCAATTGAGGTGTCCCGGGCCGTGCGGAAGGTCAGGTCAACCACCGACACATTCGCCGTGGGAACGCGGAAGGACATGCCGGTCAGCTTGCCCTTCGTGGCGGGCAACACTTCGCCGACAGCCTTGGCCGCGCCGGTCGTGCTGGGGATGATGTTCAACGCCGCCGCGCGGCCACCGCGCCAGTCCTTTTTGGAAGGTCCGTCCACGGTCTTCTGCGTTGCGGTGTAGGAATGAATGGTGGTCATGAGCCCCGTCTCGATGCCAATGCCTTCTTTCAACAGCACGTGTACCAAGGGCGCCAGGCAATTGGTGGTGCAGGAAGCGTTGGAGACGATAGGATGCTTGGCCGCATCATATTCTCCCTCATTCACGCCCATGACAACCGTCTTCACCTCGCCTTTGCCCGGGGCGGAAAGAATGACCTTCCTGGCGCCGGCGGTCAGATGCCCTTTGGCTTTTTCGGAATCGTTGAAGAGCCCCGTGCACTCGAGCACATACTCCACGCCCAGCGCCTTCCACGGCAGCTCGGCGGGGGTTTTCGTGGCCATAACGCAACGGATCTTGTTGCCGTTGACCACTAGCACATCGTCCTCTTCCTTCGAGGCATCGCTCTTGGTGGTGGAGATCGCGTGCTTGAATTTGCCGTGGATCGAGTCGTATTTCATCTGGTATGCAAAATACTTGGCGTTGGTGGACACATCCACCACGGCCACCACGTCAAGCGCCTTGCCCAGCAGACCCTGGTCACAAATAGCCTGAAAAGCCATGCGGCCAATACGCCCGAACCCGTTAATTCCAACTTTAATGGCCATGGATCGATCCTCCTTGTTTTGATGCTTTTAATCAGGTCTTTGAAAACGAACGGACATTATAGAATCTTCACGCCGCCGTCAATGGTCGATTTAAAAAACGTATTCCGACCGTTATGGTCGAGGCTAATATAACCAGCACTCTGCTGCCGCGAAAAAACGCCCCAACAGAGTAGGTTAAATGAGAAGGCTGATCTCCCTAGCTGCGAGCTGTGATATAATCACGCTCAAAGTAAAACGGCCTTGATGGGCCATAACGCATAAGGAGACCAGCCATGAAAAAAGGTATCACGATCGGGA